>CAZDQG010000032.1:0-32547 GCA_964507535.1 uncultured Saprospiraceae bacterium | reverse complement strand
ATGAGGTGGAGATTTTTTTTCAAAAATGCATTTTAACCTTGCAGACCATGAGCGTGGGCTTTAGTAAGCCCCCTATCTTTGCTTTCTTTTTTATTTTTTGGGTATGAAGGATAAAGCCATTAACGGAGGGTAGAACTAACCGGAATGCCTGGGTTATGCACTGCCAGGCAAGGGTGCGACGGCATGGAATAGTAATATTTTCAATTTATAACATAGGGTATATGGAATGCAGGCGCACGCTTGCTTAATCAGCTGAGGTGGCTGAAATTTATGTAGCTGAAATGAGAGAGGGATAGGACGCTGATGAAAGAAGCGTCCGCCCGAACGAAATGGAAGCGAAATAAATGAAGCTACCGCAAGCAGATATGGTTTCCTTTAACGGAATGTTGGATAAAAGTAGGATGGGGCAAGGGTGTGACTGAATGGAATGAGCAAAATTGATTGGCTGCTTGGAGTGGGTTGAGCAGATGCATGGAAGGGTTGGCTATTTTTTGTATCTTCTTTCAACACACAAAATAATAAGCATAGGTATGCATCTGCCAATACACGAAAAGCAATAGCATAGTTTTTGTGAAATGGAATGAGGGAATACGCTTGCTTATGGTGCTGAGGTGGCTGATGGAATGGAGCTTTAGCGGAATGGAAGAAGCGACCGCAAGCACGCCAAATGCAGGCTCTCAGCATATCATTAAAAAACACCTATAAAAAACTTCATCAATTTTTTTATGAATGCTGACTGTGGTGGCGGCTACTTAACATAGTGTGCTTATGTGACAGCCATTATCGAGCATGTAAATGAGCGTGGCATGGTTGTGCGAAGCGAACACATAAGAGCACATTATGTTTAAGTATGCTTCAGACCATTTTTATTGGCGTGATTTTTTGTTTGTGGCATAGCATGGCGCTTTGCTTTTTTGTTTACACACAAAGACGCAAAGAATGCAAATGATTAGATGCTGAAACAAGTTCAGCATGACGAGGTCGTAGAAAAGCAATGTGCCATATTGCACAGGTACAAAAAGCATGACAATAAAATGGG
This sequence comes from uncultured Saprospiraceae bacterium, assembly GCA_964507535.1. Taxonomy (GTDB): domain Bacteria; phylum Bacteroidota; class Bacteroidia; order Chitinophagales; family Saprospiraceae; genus Vicinibacter. The sequence continues at coordinate 31,508 of CAZDQG010000032.1, read as the reverse complement.
CTGCGACACCACAGATGCAATAAGTATTAGTGCATAAACCTACATTTTCAAGGAAGGCGTTTTGTTATTGCCTTGTAGTTATTTCTCTATTCTTTAGAGGGACATTTATGAGTGCCATAAGTACAAAAGACACAACAGTCTCCATCTTTCGGATGTAACTCTGCTTTACATTTCTCACAGATATAAGTAATTACACAAACGTCTGTCGGCATTATTTCCATTTTCTTGTAGCCGCATTTCGGGCAGGTTATTTCTGATTGCAAGGGTTTTTCATTTCCCATATTTATTGTTTTTTTGCTACTTTCATTATTACAAGAAATAAATAGTATTATAATTGTTAGAATTAGAAGTGCTTTTGTTGTCATTTTTTGTTTTATAGTTTACTTATGCTACGAAGTTATACCTTATTTAATTTATTTGCACTGCGAAATAGTTTATATATTGTTTAAATCTGATTTAAAATTTCATTCTCTGTATTCTAATCGCTTTTAAGATGCTAATAGTGCTTCACCAACATTTGCCATTGGTGGCATGGTATTTGACTATGATAGGTAAATAATGCATTCATTCATGTACACCAGCAACCTTAACAATAAAAACTTAAATAATTCTAATAATATGAAATCAAAAACAAAATTTATTACCTTTTTTCTATTTGCCTTACTTGCATTGTCGTTAAGCAGCTGCAAAAAATGTAAAAACGAGGAACCCGGAGCCAGAATTATCAATAAAGGAACAAAAAATGCAAGTGTCCAGATTCAAACTTCTAATGGTAATACAGTAAATATTAATAATGTTGAACCAGGTACTTCATCTTCTTACAGTAATTACGCTGCCGGTCAAGTTAAATTTACCCTTAAAATTAGCGGTGTAGATTATGAAGAAACCGTTCAACTAAGTAATTGTTTCTACTATGATATTGCAATTGACAGCAATAATAATATAACTACGGTTGCAATTGACAGGAATTAGCAGGCTTATTTAGTTTCAACAGAACTGTCTTAAGTTTTTCATTACTTCATGTTAGTGGCGTACCAGGTTATAACTTCCATTATTTACAGCATTCTTTTTCACGGATAAAAATAGCTTTGAAAATCTTCTTTAAAAGATTCGAAATCCAGTTTAATATTTTAATTATTATTTGCTTCATTTTATTTTATTGCTTTGTAATATGAATATGTTCCAATTTTTGTATTTATAAAGTCCACTTCTTTTACCTGTAAGAATCCAGCTTCTGAAATATACCAAGGCATTAATCCACTAACATTGTCATTAGTTGTTTTGAAACCATCTAATAGTTGTACAAAATAAAATACAATGCGCATGAGCGTTGATTTTGCTTTGCCCCAATCTCCAATTAATAATTCACCGTTTGGTTTTAAAACACGTTGTAATTCTTTTAGGCAATGCAATTTTGCATCTTTGTCTAACTGATGAAATACTAAAGAACTAAATACTTTATCAAAATGGTTATCAGGAAATGGCAAGGTATTTCCATCATACAAGAACAATGGAATATCAAATCCAATCTTATTTAATTTCTTAGCTGCAATAGATTTAATTTTCGGGTCTATATCTACACCTATGAAGTTTGTTGCCTGATTTTTATTTTTTCCTAAAATAAGATTTTGTGCTGTACCAAAACCAAATTCTAAGATAATTTCATTTGATTGTGGGTTTAGATATTCTATTAATTTATTCCTGAATCTTTCCTCAGGCATAGTTAATTTAATAGTTAAATCGTATAAACCACTTAGCCAATCATAACCTAAAGCAGGTATAAATTTATTTTTGTCCATCCTATTTCAAATTTATTGTTCTTAATCTTAATGAATTTGCAATAACTGAAACTGAACTGAAACTCATGGCAGCAGCTGCTATCATTGGTGATAATAATAAGCCAAATACCGGATATAATACACCCGCGGCTACAGGAATGCCTAATACATTATAGAAGAATGCAAAAAACAAATTCTGTTTGATGTTTCTCATTACAGAATGACTTAGATTTTTAGCTTTTACAATTCCCTGTAAATCCCCTTTAAGTAAAGTAATTTCCGAACTTTCAATAGCAACATCCGTACCTGTACCCATCGCAATACCAATATCTGCCTGTGCTAAAGCAGGTGCATCATTTATGCCATCACCCGCCATTGCAACAATTTTACCTTCTGCTTGTAGTCGCTTAATTTCATTTAATTTATCCTGTGGCAAACACTCTGCTTTAAAGTTGGCTAAATGTAATTCATCTGCTACTGCTTTTGCTGTGTTATGATTATCACCAGTCAGCATGATAACTTCAACGCCTTGTTCCATCAATATTTTTATAGCATTTTTACTTGTTGTTTTTATTGCATCTGTAATGGTTACATATCCCTGAATAACTCCATCAACTGCAATATAAGAAACTGTCTTTCCTAAGATTTGCTCATTTGTAATTTGCTTTTCAATCTCCGACGAAATAACTGCTTGTGTTTGTTCCATCAGCTTTTTATTTCCTAAAGCAATTTTTTTATCAGCGATTGTACCTATAACTCCCTTGCCTGCTACAGCCTCAAAATTTATAACCTCCACTATGGATACTTCTTTTGATTTTGCGTATTTAACTACTGCTTCTGCTAACGGATGCTCGCTGTATTGATTTAAGGATGCACTATATTTCAGCAATATATTTTCATCAAATGTATCGAATGCCACCACTTTCTCAACCGATGGTTTGCCTTCTGTTATAGTACCTGTTTTGTCGGTAATTAAAACATTTATCTTGTTCATATTCTCTAATGCTTCCGCATTCTTTATGAGCACACCACTTTGCGCACCTTTGCCTACACCTACCATAATTGACATTGGCGTTGCTAATCCTAAAGCACAGGGGCAAGCTATAATTAATACAGCGATAGCATTCACAAAAGCAAAAACATAAGGAGATTCTTTGCCGAATATCGCCCAAGCAACAAATGTAATTATTGAAATAAAAATCACTACCGGTACAAAGTATTTTGAAATTTTATCGGCTAACTTTTGAATTGGCGCTCTTGAACGACTTGCAGTATTTACCATTTCAATAATTTGTGCAAGCAATGTTTCCGCACCAATTTTTTCTGCCTTCATTACAAATGATTTCGTTCCGTTGATAGTACCAGTGCTAACTTTGTCGTCTTTTTTCTTTTCTACAGGAATCGGTTCACCCGTAACCATGGATTCATCTATATTACTACTTCCCTCTACAATAACTCCATCCACAGGAATTTTTTCACCGGGTTTTACACGCAACAAGTCACCTTTTTTAATGTCATCTATAGCAATAATTTTATCTATTCCATCAATAACTAAAGTAGCTTCTGTAGGTGCTAATTTCAATAATTCTTTTATGGCTCCATTCGTTTGGCTATGTGCTCTTGCTTCTAATAGTTGTCCTAATAAAACTAATGTCAGAATAACGGTTACCGCTTCAAAATATAGAAAAACAGTTCCGTTATGGCTTTTAAACTGAGCAGGAAAAATATCAGGAAAAAGCATTGCAAACACACTAAAAATAAATGCAGCACCTGCGCCAATCCCTATTAATGTAAACATATTCAAATTCAGGGTTCTAAAGGAAGTCCAAGCCCTCTGAAAGAACATCCAACAAGCATAAAAGACGACAGGCAAAGACAAACCAAATTGTAACCAATTCCATGCTATTTGAGGCATTAAAGATGTCAGGTGTACACTCGGTATCATTTCCAGCATGGCAATTAAAAAGATTGGAACTGTAAAAGCGGTTGCAATTATCATTTTTTTAGACAACTCTTTATAGGTGTTATCTTCTTCACTTACTGTTGTTACTATTGGAATTAAATCCATACCACAAATGGGACAAGCACCTGCAACATCTCTAATAATTTCAGGGTGCATCGGACAAGTGTACTGAGACTTTTGTACCGTAAGCTCAGGTACTTTTTCTAAATTCATTCCGCATACAGGACAATTACCCGCTTTGTCATACATTTTATCACCTTCACAATGCATCGGACAATAATATTTTCCACTACTGTTTTTAGGAAATGGTTTTACCTCTGTTGTTTGTTTGTTATGTGATGAACAACATGATTTCGATTCAGTAGAATTTTCCTTTTCCTGATGAAACATTTCTATTGTATAATTACCAGCAGCAGTTAAAGCGATTTGCAGTTGTTCAACCGGAATATGCTTTTCCATTGTAATCGTTGCAATTGGTGGTTCTAATGTAACAAGAGCAGAAATACCATCAATATCATTCAATGCCTTTTCAACTTTTGAGCGACAACCATTACAACTCATGCCTGTTATTTTATATGTATGTGTCATTTTTTTTAATTTAGTATCATTTACATTTTCATCCCTTCCATAGGGTCGCTACCTTTACGGAACTTATATTCACTATTAATTGCATAAGCCCCCGATATTACAATTTTCTCTTCTTTGTCAATTTTTGATTTTATCTCTATCATACCATTAATTTCAGCCCCTGTTTCCACCATTTTATTTATAAAAACGCCCGGTCTTTTCTCTATCCATATATAGGTTGCATTTTCCTCCCGAATTACCGCATCCACAGGTATAAATAATCCGTTAATGTCAGGTTGTTTCAGTTTAATCACAGCCTGCATGCCCGGCTTTAACAATAAATTTTGATTTGGCACTTCCATTCGTATCAGCAACAATCGTGTATCGGGATTTATTTCAGGGTTGATAAAAGTGATTTTCGAGCTTATTGATTTATCAGGATAATCAGTAAAATATATATTTGCCAACTGTCCCATCCTAACCTGATTTGCATAGTTTGCGTTTATCTGCGCTTCCAACCAGAGGTTACTCAGATCTGCTATTCTGATTAAAGCTGACCCCTCCATCACATAACTGCCTTCTGTTACAGATATATCCGTTACATAGCCACTATACGAACTGTAAAAAGTGGTGTATGGTGAAACTTCATTATTTTTTTGCAGACTTTCAATCTGTTTATCCGTTAAACCATAAAAAAGCAGTTTTTGTTCCGCTGCATTCATCAGTGTCTTAGCATTCTTACCAAAATCACCCGGAATTTCCAGTTGTTTCCATGCTGCCAAATAATCCCGTTTTGCAATGGCAATGTCTTCACTGTACAGTACATATAAGGGGTCATTCAACCTGATATAATTACCTGTGGTTTTAAAAAACAACTTTTCAATGCGCCCCATAGTCCTTGCGGAGATTGTCTTTATATTATTCTGATTATATGTCAGCATACCCGTATAGGATTCTTCGCGTCTGTTTTTTGTTTCTTCAATGGTTTGCATTGAAATATTTCCAAGTTTAATTTGCTGCGCGCTTAATGCAATCTCTTCAGTTTCCAATCCGTTATTTTTGACAGGTATTAAGTCCATTTGGCAAATTGGACATTTGCCGGGTTTGTCCACCCTAATTTGCGGATGCATAGAGCAAGTATAGTAGGAGATATCTGCAGCATTATGTTTACTATGGTCCTCCGTATTTTTATTCTGACAAGCAGTAATCATTGCAACCAATGCTAACAGTATGCCTAATATTTTATATCTGTTCATCTTTTTCAGTTTATCTGGTTTTAATAAAACTTTCGCTATCAATTAAATATTGGGCGTTTGCAGCCACGGTATCATTTTTTGTAATGCCTTTTAAAATCTGTATATAATTATTGATTGTAATACCTGTATTTATTTCCCTTGCTTTAAATCCATTCTCCAGCTTTACAAATACCATTTTCTTAGTACCGATGCTCACCATTGCCTGCTTTGGCAACCAAAGGGCTTTCACCGGGTTTGCCCTGACAGTACCCTGTAAGCGCAAACCAACCGGCAGTTTCAGTTTACTATTGTTTAAATATACTCTTACTCTGAGGCTGTTTTCTGACTGATTTAACTGAGTTTCAATAAAATCTATTTTTGCATATACCGGTTCTGAGTCGTTTATTTCAGTAGTAATAACCACTGTCTGATTGTGTTTTATTAAACTTCCATTTCCCTGCAATACATTGAAAACAGCCCATACTTTATCTGTGTTTGATAATTTAAAAACCACTACCCCCTTTTGAATGTAGTCACCTTCCTTTATATTCAGTAAATCTGTGCTTCTAACAGCTTTTTGCATGGCATTACCATTTAGAGCACCAGTCATTTCATCAGTACCCTGAATAATACCATAAGCAGGACTATAAATTGAAATAATAGGATTTGTCTTTTTTGTTTCATTGAGTGATTTTAACTGAGCATCCGTTATTCCATAGAGCATCAATTTTTGTTTGGAAGCAGCTATCAGTGATTCATTATCCGCATTATTCGTTATTAAATAAATATAATTCTGCTGTTCGGTGAGCAGTTCCGGACTATATATATCAAACAGTTTTTGTCCTTTGTTTACTTTCTGAAACTTATAATTTACGTACATCTTTTCAATCCTACCACTCACTCTTGCTGCTATATTTACGATTGAATTCGGGTCATATTCTATGGTTCCCGGTAAATCCAGTTCTGTATTTATTGACGTGTCAACAGGGGTCATTGTTTGATAATCTCCCACAATGAAATTGTCTGTGGGCTTGAGCAGGTTTTCTGATATTGATGTATCCACTGCCTGACTATGGGTTTCAATCTTGATTAATTTCATACCACAAATCGGACATTTACCCGGTTTGTTTTTTCTGATTTGAGGATGCATAGAGCATGTATATACTTCTTTTTGGCCATGACTATCCATCGTGCCGTGTTGTTTTATAATCAAGAAATATACGCCGACACCGATTGCAGCAATTATCAGAAGAATCAGACTGTATTTTAGAAATTTTTTCATGCTTATTTGATTTCGAGTTGTTTTTCAATTTCCACCTGTGTTAAAAGAATAGCCTGTAATTTGTCCAATGCATCTATCTGTGCCATATTTAAGGCTTCCCATGCATCCAGTACCACAAATAAATCGCCTGTATTGTTTTGCCATGCAATTAAAGCTGTTTCATAATTTCTGCGCAATGCAGGAATTATGCTATTTTGTGTTATTTCGTACTGTTTATTCAGACTCATCAATTCGGTACTCATTCCTGAAATCATACCTGTGGCTTCATTCAGTATCATTTCCTTTTGCCACTTGAGGCTCTCGTTCTTCAATAAATAACTATTGACATTTGCCTTGAACATTTTAGATGACCAGGGCATAAACGGCAAATTTACCATCAGCATTGCTGAGAATTGCTGTGGCTGTTTGCCAAAGGCAAACATGTGTTCATACCGGAGACCAAATTCCGGTAATAATTTAGCCCTTTCCGCCTTTGCCTTGAGCTGATTTGTGGTAATAGATTTGTCGATAGCTTTAATTTCACTTCTATTTGCGGCAAGCTGTAAAGAATCCGTTTTTAGGTATTTGAAGTCATTCAAATTATAGGTTGTATCAATCTCAAAAATGATATTTTTGTCTCTTGCCATCAAGGAATTCAGCATTATCCGTTTTTGAACAATGTCATTCTGGAGCATTACTATCATATTCTGCAATTCGCTGTATTGTGATTTTGCTTTGTAGTAAGTGGGCAATTTATCCATATTGTACTGAAAACGAATTTCCATGCTTTTTATCATATATTCCAGCAATGATAAATTGTCATTTGCAATCTTAATTTTTTTATTCAGCACCATCCATTGGTAATAACTTGTTTTAGCCGCAGCATACAGCTGATTAATTGTGTAGTTCTTATTTTCTTTCTCTACAGAAGACATGGAACTCATATAATTGTAATCCGCTTTCAGTTTTTTTGCATTCGGCAACATTTGGGTAACTCCTAACATATAGGAACCCATGCCTTTGTTCATATCATCCGCTTTCCACATTTTAGCATTGTACGGAGTCATAAAGAAACCCGTATTTACCTGAGGAGGCATCCAGCTTTTTGCCCCTTTTGCTGCAGCATCCATACTTTGGATGTCGGCATCGTACATTTTGAGCTGAGGGTTATTATCTTTAATCACCATCAGGATTGAGTCTAACGGAAGTGTCTGCGCTATTATGTTTGAGCAACTTAATATGCAACAGCTAAGGATGAGAAAATATTTATTCTTTTGCATCTATTATACTTATTTTACCTTTTGATTTTAATTCACGAAGTTTTACGATTTCAAATACTACCGGCGTAACCAACAGTACGTAAATTGTGGATGTAATTGTACCGCCAATGAGCGGTACCGTAATAGGCAGCATAATATCAGCGCCTGTTCCTGTCGCCCATAAGATAGGAATTAACCCAAACAGTGAAACCGAAACTGTCATTAGTTTGGGTCTTAATCGTTTAGCCGAACCATCAATGATATATTGCCTTAAAATGACTTCAGTAATTACTTCATTGGAATTGCCGTGTTTGGTTATCATCTTATTCATTGCCTCGTTCAAATAAATCGTCATTAACATTGCCGTCTCTATTGCCATACCGAACAATGCAATAAAACCAACCGCAACTGCTACCGATATGTTGATACCGTAAAAATACACCATAAAAATACCGCCTATCAATGCAAACGGCACCGTTATCATTGTAATGATGGCTTCTTTCATGGAATGATATGTAAAAAAGAGTATAAGAAAAATGATAAGCACCACAATAGGCATTATCAACTTCAATGTTTTGTTTGCCCTCAACTGATTTTCCCATTGCCCGCTCCATTCCACATAATACCCTTTTGGCATTTTAGCAATCAACGCATTTAATTTTTTTTGCGCATCTTTTACCGTACTTCCTAAATCACGATCCCGGACATTAAATAAAACACTACCTCTCAGCATTGCATTTTCGCTGTTTATCATCGGCGGTCCATCGCTTATTTTAATATCCGCTACTGCTTCTAAGGGAATGGGACCAAACTGCATAGTTTGCACCTGTAATTTTTTTAATGCTTCGAGGCTGTTTCTGTATTCCTGTGCATAACGGGCGTTTACTGAAAATCGCTGTCTGCCTTCTATGGTTGTGGTTAATTTCATGCCTCCGATAGCCGCTTCCACCACATTGTTTACATCGTCTATCGTTAATCCATATCTGCCAATTACCTCCCGTTTTGGCTGTATATCGATGTATTTACCACCGGTTATCGGTTCTGAATATAAATCTTTTACGCCATCCATACCCTCCAAGGCTTTTTTAATTTTTTGAGACAAGACATCTATGGTATCTAAACTTTCCCCATAAATTTTTATCCCGACATCTGTTCTTATACCCGTTGACAACATGTTAATCCGATTGATAATAGGTTGAGTAAAACCATTGGTAACGCCCGGAATTTGCAGCTTATTGTTGATTTCAGTTATTATATCATTCTTAGTTAAGTTGCTTCGCCATTCGTTTTGGGGTTTTAGTAAAATGATTGTTTCTATCATACTCACCGGACTATTATCAGTGGCTGTATTCGCTCTACCTGCCTTACCTAAAACATGGGCTACTTCCGGCACCGATTTTATCAATTTGTCCTGTACCTGTAATATTCGTTTCACTTCTGAATTTGATACATCGGGCAAAGTAACGGGCATAAAGAGTATAGAACCTTCATCCAAAGGAGGCATAAATTCTGAACCCAAGCGAGTGTACATAAAAACACCAACTAATAAGGCAATGATATTAACCGCTAAGACTGATTTTCGCCATTTTAAACAAAACGTAAGCACAGGTGTGTAAATCGTTTCTAACCCTTTATTAATGGGATTCTTTTCTTCAGGACGCAGTTTGCCCTTTAGCAAGAAACTAATTAAAACAGGAGTTAGGGTAATGGCAAAGAACGCATCCACAATGAGTATAAAAGACTTTGTATATGCCAGCGGACTAAACAATTTTCCTTCCATGCCGGTAAGCAGAAACACCGGTAAGAATGACGCTATTACAATAATGGTAGAATAGAATACACCAGGTCCCACTAACTTTGAAGAAGCTTCAATTATCTTTAATTTTTCTTCATCAGAAACAGGGTCGTGTTCCTTTTTGAATAATTTTTTGATTTTATCTATCATTCCGTTTCTGTTTTATTGTTATCAAATTCCTGCTGCCGTTCGGAGATACTCCTATAAGCATTTTCTACCATTACAATCCCGTCATCCACCACCACGCCAATTGCCAATGCAATACCTGTGAGTGACATAATATTAGAAGAGATACCAAATGCTTCCAATAAGATAAAGCCAACCGCTACCGATATAGGCAATTGAATGAGTATAATAAGGGCACTTCTCCAATGAAACAGAAAAAGAAGAATGACAATGGAGACGGTAATCATTTCCTCCAGTAAAGTACCCTTTACGGATTCTATCGCCTTTTCTATCAGTTCACTTCTGTCATAAGAAGTCTTAAAGGTTACACCGTCCGGCAGCCCTTTCTCCACATCTTTCATTTTTTCTTTTACCGCTTTAATTACCTTATCCGCATTTTCCCCATACCGCATCACCACAATTCCACCTACGACTTCCCCTTCACCATTCTGGTCGAAAATTCCTAATCGCAGATCACCACCCATTTGTACAGAGCCAATATCCTTTACTCTAACAGGAATGGAGTTGTAATTTTTAACAGCTATTTCTTCTATATCAGCTATATTTTTAATGTATCCTAATCCTCTTATAATATAAGACATATCACTCATTTCAAATTTCCTACCTCCGACATCGTTGTTGCTGCTTTTTACAGCATTCATTACTTCCATCATACTAACATTATAGTATTGCATTTTTAAAGGGTCTAATACCAACTGGTATTGTTTTTCAAAGCCACCAAAAGAGGCTACTTCTGCGACACCGGGAACGGTTTGCAAAGCAAATTTGACATACCAATCCTGTAATGCCCTTTGCTCCCCTAAATCCATACCATTGGCTTCGAGGTGATACCAGAAAATATGACCGACACCTGTACCATCAGGACCTAATGTCGGGACTACATTCTGAGGTAATAAACGCTGTGCATAATTGAGCCTTTCCAAGACACGGGTTCTAGCCCAGTAGACATCCACATCATCTTCAAAAATGATGTAAACAAAGCTCATTCCGAACATAGAAGCACCACGGATGTTTTTTACTTTTGGTATTCCCTGCAGATTGGATACCAAGGGGTAGGTAACCTGAGATTCAATTACCTGCGGGCTTCTGCCCATCCATTCGGTAAAGACGATTACCTGATTTTCAGACAGGTCAGGTATGGCATCTATCGGATTTTGCTTTACACTGTAAATTCCCCAACCTAATAAGCCGGCTGATACAAGTAACACAATTATCCTGTTTTTCAGTGAGAATGCGATTAGTTTTTCTACCATAGAATTTTACTTTACTGATTTGATGAGAGACTGTCTGTTGTTTTATTTGCCCAATTAATAATTGATAATTTATTTTTCTCTGTTAAAGCAGCATCCTTATGAAAAAGAGTGTAAGAAGGTAAAGGCATTTTATCATCCTGAATCTGACTGACCATAGATTTTAATTTACTTAATTGCCTTCTTCGAGAATATGCACCAAAATCACTAAAATTCAATTTATCTTTTCCATTCTTAACATGATTATTCAGCATCCAAGCAACAGGTTGAAAATTGGCGTAAAAAGGATAAATTGTATTGTTGCTGTGGCAATTGTAACAAGATATTTTTAATGCATCCAATACGCTGTCAGGCATATTGAATGTCATTGTTATATCTGTTAACAGTACCTGTTCGCTTTCGTTGCGAACAGGTCTGATAAATTGAATACCCACCACAATAATCAGCAACACTAACAATATCATTTTAATGATACGCATAATGATTATTTCAATTCTTCTTTAACAGAACCACAAGTTTGCATTGATTTTCCAAAATATGGATTTTTTATTTCCTTCGTTTCACTTAACCAAAATGCACCCTTGTTGTCGTTATACATTGGACAAAAATCTTTGTATAAAGTTTGACCTGCACCCAATGCTTTCACTAAATCGTACATATCTTTACTCAATAAATCAAAATGTTCACGTTGGTGCGCAATATTACCAGCGTTTGCACCAATATGTTCTGCGTGTTCTCTTGCATCGCTTTCAATGTCTTCATACGTTTTCTTTTGTTCTGCTGTTAGTGCAGTCTTATCAAAACTTTTAAAGGCAGCTTCTAATGCTTTACCTGCTGTTGCTGCATCATCCGTATTGTCATTTGTCAACGCGTTTTTTAACTGTAAATAATTGCTTACTATCTCTTTGACCGCGATGGTTGCTTTTGTTTCTGAAGGTGACTGAGTGGTCGTTGCATTCATATCTACCAGTACGGATAATTCCATGCCGCATTTAGAGCATTTATCGCCCTTGTTTCCCATCACTTCAGGATGCATAGGACAAGCATACATTACAGAAGAGTTTTCTGCGGAGCTACCAACCGACTCCTTTGTTGTTTTATTATTACAAGCTGTAAATGCAAATGTGATTACCGAGATTATGATGATTAATTTTCTCATTTTGTATTAGTTTATTTTGTTAATGAATTATAATTTAATAACGATACCATTTGGTTTTTTACCAACATTTATAGTTTTAGATACTGTATGATTTGTTACATTGACTACAGAAACCGTATTTGCCATTTGATTGGTTATATAGGCAGTATTGCCATTAAATGCAATAGCATGTGCGCCTGCACCTGTTGCAAGATCACCGTGTTTCATCCAGTTATTGCTACCCATATCTAAAAAGTAAGCAACTTTTCCATTTTCAGGATCAGAAACCCATAACTCACCAGTTGAAGAATGGTAAGCTGCATAACCAGGCATAAATCCTAAATCAATAGTGCCTACGACTGTATTTGCGGCAACATCAATAATGCTTATCGAATTTCCGGCTTCATTGTCGATGAACATTTTACCAATAGACGATGTCCAAGCTCCGACTGGGTCTAAACCGACATTAAGTGTTGTTATTACTGCTTTCGTTGCCGGATTTATTACCGTAACCGTATTGCTGCCTCCATTACAAACATACGCCTTAGTGCCATCTGCACTAAATGTAACTTCGGCAGGATCTTCACCGACATTAATGGTGTTTTTGAGGCTGTAATCAGATGCATTATATACCAAAACGGTACCATCTGCATCCATTTGGGAGGTCCAGATTTCTGTTCCATCCGGTGAATAGATAGCATTGTGATTCATCATAGGTGTTTCCAAATCTTTTATAATTGAACCTTTAACAGCATCTAAAATGAGTACTCTACCCATCATTCCAGCCATTCCACCCGAATGTCCTGCGCTTAAATCCATACCTGGAACACCAATTGCCAGGTGATTTTCGTGGTTGTAAATGTGATGTGGCCACATAATCATACCTGAACTGCCTCCCATTAAATCTATAGTCTCAGATACCGTATTGTCAGTAAGTCTTATTACCGATATGCTTGCATCTTCACCGTTTACGACATAAGCGGCAGGGTAGTTTATATTTACAGATGCGTCATTTTTTTTGCAGGCAGCAGCAATAATAATTATTGAGACAAACATTACTAAGCTAATAACCGTTGTTATTTTATTTCTTTTCATTTTGATATTTTTATACAGTTGAATAATACCTGATGAGTAAAGTATGTTTACTCATCAGGTGTATTTTATTTCGATTACATTCCTTTGCGAACCACCTTAGAAGGCTGGTATGTTGTTACATTTTTTGCTGAAAGTGCCATTCCGCATTTTGTGCATTTTCCGGCATCTTTTTCCAATTCGGACGGATGCATAGAACATGCATATCTATTTTCTGCATTTCCATCATTTTTAAATGTAGCGTAAATTATTAAAGTGTTTGTACCACTTTTAAACTTCAAAGTGGCAACTAATTGTTTAAAATCTGCCGTTGCCTCATTGATAACAAACGCAGATTCTCCGAAAGGGCTTAAGGTTGCTTTCTGTTTTTTGCCGTTTACATCTTTTAATTTTACGGTTGCCGTTACATCTTTATTTGAATATGGCGAGTCCTTTTCATCTGTAATAAACAGATATAATTTACCGTCCATTTTCATTAATTTCGCTTTAAGTTCCAAATCTGACTTAATGGCTGTTTGAGCATTTGTGAATGCCATGTTCATTATCATCATTATTATAATGAATGATAGTCTTTTTAAAGAGTTCATTTTTTTTGAATTTATAGTTGAATAATAGATTTAAAGGTTTCTAAGTGTGAAACTTTAAGATTTCCTGAGTGGAAATAATAATCAACTACTAACAACGGAAGATTTGCAACTCAACAGGCGTTGGTCGCAACAGGTATTTTATAGTGTATAGATTATCAGGTGGTGGAATACCTGTGATATATCTATCGTAATTAAATTGATAACTAAAAACGGATGAATTTATCCAATAATCATTTACTATTAATTTTTCGAAAGGTTTTAACTCTATTTGATTTGCAGTAAAACCTTCAATTGACAGTTTTTTGAAAAATTGTTTATTTTCACAGCACTTATTTTTATCCTCTGACTTACCAGGACAACAAGTTGCCACCGGTTCTTCCATGCCACAATCTGCCTTCTTAAATAACGAGTAGTCGTGTTTGCGATTAGTATTGCAAATATGCTCCGATAGTGATATACCATTACTTGCAGTGAACACCAATAGTGCCATTAGTAATGCAGGTATGTTTGTCTTATACTTCATTTGACTTTTGTAAAATTAGCTCTAATATTTGGATTGTGCAACATGAAAAAGTTTATATATTGTTAAATAGTAAATTCAAAGTGGTGCTAAAACTTCATTCTCTGTATTCTAACAGCATTTAGAATGGCTAATAAAGCTACACCCACATCTGCAAAAACAGCTTCCCACATAGTTGCTAACCCACCTGCACCGAGTATTAACACCACTGCTTTTACGGTGAATGCCAACCCTATGTTTTGCCAAACTATTCGTTTGGTTTGTTTGCCTATATTAATTGCCATTGCAATTTTTGAAGGTTCATCGTTTTGAATTACAACATCAGCAGTTTCGATAGTTGCATCGCTGCCTAAACCACCCATTGCTATACCTACATTGCTTAATGCCACTACCGGTGCATCGTTTACACCATCGCCAACAAATGCCACCGTTTCATTTCTGTCTTTAATTTCTTTAACTTTGTTTACTTTGTCTTCCGGCAGGAGATCACCAAAGGCATTGTCTATTCCTAATTTACCGGCAATGAATTTTACAACAGCAGTTTTATCGCCACTTAACATAGTGGTTTTTACTTTCATACTGTGCAACTTATTTACAGCCTCCTGTGCATCTTCCTTTATTTCATCAGCAATCGTTAAATAACCAACGAATTTATTACCATAGGCTATAGCAATTACAGTATAAACCAATTCATCGGTATTTACATCATACGGAATATCAAACTTGTCCATTAATTTAAAATTACCGACTAATATTTCTTTACCATTGATATTTGCTTTTAACCCATAACCTGCAATTTCCTCAACGTTGGTTAGTTGAATAGATGCGTTTACATTTCCTACATATTTTTGAATTGCCGTAGCAACAGGATGTGTACTTTGACTTTCTAATGCATTTACCATCTGTAAAATCTCATCCTTATTAAATTCAGTTTTGATATTTACTTCTTGAACATCAAACACACCTTTGGTTAATGTTCCTGTTTTATCCATTACCACATTTTGGATATTAGCAATAATATCTAAGAAGTTACTTCCTTTAAATAAAATGCCGTTCCGAGATGCTGCACCGATGCCACCAAAATATCCTAATGGAATACTGATAACTAAAGCACATGGACAAGAAATAACTAAGAATACTAAAGCTCGGTACAGCCAATCTCTAAATACATATTCACTAACAATTAGCATCGGCAATACACAGATGGCAACGGCTAAGAACACTACAATAGGTGTATAGATTTTGGCGAATTTTCTAATAAATAATTCAGTTGGTGCTTTTTGTGCAGTAGCATTTTGCACTAACTCTAAAATTTTTGATAGTTTACTATCTGTATATGCTGTTGTTACTTTTATTTGTGAAACCGTATTTAGATTTATCATACCTGCTAAAACTGTATCGCCTTTTGATTTAGTATCAGGTTTACTTTCACCTGTTAATGCTGCTGTATTAAACGATGCAGTTTCTGAAAGTAACTCACCATCTAAACCTAATTTCTCACCTGCTTTTAATTGAATAATATCACCAATATTTACCGTTTCTGCTTTTACTGTTTTAGGTTCGTTGTTTTGTAAAACAGTTACAGTATCAGGTCGTTGGTCAAGTAATGTTTTGATGTTTGCTTTGGCTCTTTTAACTGCTAATGTTTGAAATACTTCACCAATAGCATAAAACAACATTACGGCGACACCTTCAGGATATTCACCAATAGCAAATGCGCCAATAGTGGCAATACTCATTAATAAAAACTCAGAGAATATTTCACCTTTGCTGATACTTCCAAATGCTTCTTTAAGTACAGGAAAACCAACAGGAATATAAGCAACAGCATACCATGCAATGCGTACATAACCAGTAAACCATGATTGAGTAATGTAGTTATCAAATACAATGGCAATTAACAACAATGCCAAAGAAATGATTGCTGGCAAAAATATCCTGAATGTACTTTGACTACCTGAATGGTCGTGTTGATGTTCCGTTTCATTTTCTTTAATCAATGCTTTTGCACCTGCATTGGTGTATATTTTTTCTTCCTGAGTACAGCATAGTTGTTTACCGTCTTTATCGTAAATATGTTTATGTGTCATCTTATATTTTTTATTGTTTACAGCATCCATCTAATTGTTCTACATATTCGGCAGCAGCCTTTTGGTCGTCGGCATCATAACCAGCTTTATTTATTTGGTCTTTAATATTTTTAATCTTTGTTTCTGTTGGATTATAAGAAACCTTGATTCTTGAATTTGTAACATTTAATGTTACAGTCTTAACTCCTTTTAATTTCTTTACCGTTTTCTCTATACGAGATTTACATGATTCGCATTTACTGCAATGGTCGCAATAGATTTTAGTTTTAATTGTTGCTACTGTATTTGGTGTTTGTGCTGTGCTATTATTTGAGAATGTAAATAAAGCTACTGTGATTAGAATTGAATTGATTATTGATTTCATTGATTTATTTTTTATAGTGATGAATATTAATTTTTAGTGTTATTGATAATTTCTTTTAAGTCGTTTGGAATTTCCATAACCTTTAAAGGTGGTACATTTGCGCCACCAGTATTGCCAGTAGGAATTGTACCAACAAAGGATTTAATACCGCCGACTAATAAGCGTGGTATTTGTCCAATGACTTCTTTTGTATCTTTTATTTTGATTCCGAACAAAAGCATTTGCCAATGAACTGCCGTGTGTTCAATTGGGTAAGGTTGCGCTAAGATGTGCGCACGTTCTAAGTGATTCCAACTAACAGCCATTTCATTGTTTTGAAATGATATTTTTGCATTGCTTAATTCTGATTGATAGAACGGAATTAATTTGATTGGCATTTTAGTATTTATCTTCATAGCGATTAATTTTAGTGTTCGTGTGCTTCACCTTGATTAGTTAGTTTAGCATTGACAAAGAATGCACCTTTTGTTACAATCTTTGCATCTTTTGGTATTTCATTTACTGTGGTTATTGCAGTATAGCCAACATTAGAAACGCCTTTAATAACTTCGATTCTTTCAAAGTTAATAGTTGGTTGCTTTTCTTTTTCATCATTATGCTTTTCATTTGCTGAGTGTTTGTGTCCTTCTTCTTCATCGTGATGTTCATCAGGTTTTTTGTCCGTGATAATAAAAATAAAACTTCTACCGTCAGCATCAACAATAGCTTCATTTGGTACGGCTGCTGTTGTTATATTATTTAAACTCACAATAGCTGTGATATTCATTCCATCAATTAAACCTGCTTTATTTCCTTGAACAGTACAATGTATCGGAATGGTTTTACTATCATTCTCAAAGGTAGTACCTATGCTGTAAATTTTAGCATCGTATTCGTTAACTGGATTATTTGTAAGTGTAAAGTGAATTACCTGACCGACTTTAAGCAACGGTAAATCTTTTTCAAAAATATTTAAGTCTAAATGCAATTGACTATTATCTACAATTTCTGCAACTGGTGATGATACATCAACATAACTACCAATTTTAGAAAATACATTACTGATTGTACCACTTATAGGACTTTTAACGACTAATGCAGAGCGTAAATTACTATTGCTTACACTATTTGGATTAATACCCATTAATTGTATTTGTTCCTGTAAAGATGCTTTTCGAGTGCGTAACGTTTTGAGTTCTGCATCAGCACTTTGATAATTCTTTAATGCACCTGCATTGCCATCACTTAATTCTTTTTGTCGTGCCAACTCTTGTTCTGCATAAATGATTTTACTGGTAACGGTTAAAAATTCTTCTTGTAATTGTATAAACTGCGGATTAGTTATAGTCGCAATAACCTGACCGCTTTTTACATTGCTACCGACTTGAACATTAATTGTTTTAATAACACCACCGTACAAAGATGTTGCATTTGCTTTGTTGTTATTTGGCACACGCAATGCTCCGTTGGCTTTAAGAGTAGCTGTTAATTGTTTTTGTTCGATGCTACCAAACTGAATGCCTACAGTTTTGATTTGTTCATCTGTAAGCGATGCAATAGTAGGTTCTGTACTTTCTTCTTCAACTTCACCTGTTGTTTTTTCCTCTTTAGTTTCTTCTGTTGCACCGTGTTTATGTCCGTCACTTTCATTGTGCGAACATGCAGTAAATAGCACTACAAATAGTAGTATTAAATACTTATTGTTTATAGATTTTATATTGATTGTCATCTTAGTTTATTTACTGATTAGATAATTGATATTAACTACTGTTTGATTAATTTGATGTATAGATTGCAGATACTTTAATTCCACATCCGTTTCATTTTGTAATGCCAGTATATATTCAATATAACTTGCATCACCTGTTTTATAACCTAATTGAGCTGCTTTTATTATTTCTGCTGCTGTCGGCAATGCTTGTTGCTTATAATAATTGTATTGCAATATATACTGATTGTATTGCTGAAATGCATTTACTAACTGAATTTCTATTTGATGTTGTTCATTTTGTGCCGTTGCTTGTAACGCTTGTTTTTGATACTCTAAGGATTTAATCTTTGCTTTAGTAGCACCAAATGTAAGCGGTATGCCAATGCCAATAGAACCAACATGAAAACGATTTCCTGCGTTGAAATACTTTTCCTGATTATTGATTGTTTGAAAGCCGATTAAAGATTGATTGTTGTAACCAAATGTAAAATCAGGTAACCCAATTGCCTTTTCTATTTTTTTATTTTGTTCGGCAACGGCTGCTTCTTGTAATATCTTTTTAATAATCGGATTTTGAGCAAGCAAATTAGTATCTAAGATTGTAGCTGTTTGTAAAGGTTGATAAGGTTGTACAGTAGCAATAGAAAAATCATCACTTGTATTCATCCACATCTTTAGTAGATTGTATGTTGCAGTAATATCATTTTCGTTTTCTTGCAACAATAGTTTTATCTCACTTCGTTTTGCTTCGGCTGTTGTTTTTTCTAATTGCTTTGTTTCACCAGTTTTAAATCTTAAAGCAGATGCGTTTACAAAATCAACATACAAACTGTCTAAATGCAATAGTTTGTTTTTATTGTTTTCAAAAAACACTAACTGATAATAATACGTTTGTACCTGCGCTTTAATTTCGTTTTCAGTTATCTGTTTAGATAATTCTTTGCTGATAACTTCTGCTTTGACCGCTTCTCTTTTTGCTGAAAATAAAGAAGGAAACGGAATCGTTTGTGAAATCTCAAAAGCATTATCAAACTTCTTACTATTGTATTGACCTAACTGTACATTGAAATTTGTTTTAGGTATTTCTTTTGCTGATTTACTTAAACTCTTAGTTGCCAATACAGCTAATTCATCTGCTTTTAGTTTGGAACTATTCTTTAGTGCAACACTTGTGATTTCTTCTAAACTTAATTGGTTGCTTTGTGCATTAACCAATTGTGTAGATAATAAAAGTATTACTAAAATGCTTGTTATTGATTTCATTGGCTTTCTGTTTAATGAGATTTTAGAATTGAAAATGATGTATAACAAAGGCAACACAAACAAGGTTAAAAAGG
Organism: uncultured Saprospiraceae bacterium; assembly: GCA_964507535.1. GTDB lineage: Bacteria > Bacteroidota > Bacteroidia > Chitinophagales > Saprospiraceae > Vicinibacter. The sequence continues at coordinate 11,396 of CAZDQG010000032.1, read as the reverse complement.
TAGCGGTGATTAAACCACCAATTACAACTGTTGCTAATGGTTTCTGAACTTCTGCACCAGCACTACCGCTTAATGCCATTGGTAAAAATCCTAATGAAGCTACGGTTGCTGTCATTAAAACAGGTCGTAAGCGAATTTTAGTACCTTCAATGACACGGCTAACAACGTCATTCCAGCCCTCTTTTTCTAATTGGTTGAATGTGCCAATCAAAACAATTCCGTTTAATACGGCAACGCCAAACAATGCTATAAAGCCAATACCTGCTGAAATACTAAAAGGCATACCACGAATTAACAATGCAAATACACCACCAATGGCACTCATTGGAATAGCGGTAAAAATTAAGGTTGCTTGTTTCATAGAATTAAACGTGAAGTATAAAAGCATGAAGATTAATAATAAAGAAATTGGTACTGCTATCATTAGACGTTTAGATGCTTTTTGAAGATTTTCAAACGTACCACCATAAGTGAAATAATAACCTGACGGCAATTTGATTTCAGCAGTTAGTTTGTGCTGAATCTCCTCCACCACACTTTGAACATCTCTTTCATCAACATTAAAGCCTACAACTACTCTGCGCTTACCTGCTTCACGGCTTATTTGTGCCGCTCCTAATTTGTATGATACATTTGCTACTTGTGATAATGGTATCTGATTGCCAAATGAAGTAGGTATAAATAAATTATTTACATCGTCAATGGTACTTCTGTAAGCACTATCCAAACGTACTACTAAATCAAATTTCCGTTCGTTTTCATATACAACTCCAGTAGATTTTCCTGCAAATGCCGTACTGATAATATCGTTTACATCTTCAATATTTAAACCGTAGTTTGCTAATCGCATTCTATCATACTCAACATTAATTTGCGGTAACCCATCTACACGTTCAATCATTGGTGCTGTTGCTCCATCTACCTTTTGAATGACTTTGCCTATCTTGTTTGCATAAGCTAAAAGCGTATCCATATTTTCACCGAAAACCTTTACTGCTACATCTTGTCTTATACCTGTCATTAACTCATTAAAACGCATTTGTATAGGCTGATTTTTTTCAAAGAAAACGCCTGGTATAGCTTCTAACTTTTCGTTGATTTCATCAGCTAATTCATCATAACTTTTATCTGATTTCCATTCTTTTTGAGGTTTAAGAATTATCATCATATCTGTTGCTTCAGGTGGCATTGGGTCGGTTGGTACTTCTGCTGCTCCAGTTTTGCCGACAACCATTTTTACCTCATCAAATTGTTTTATAATTCTTGATGCTTGCATTGATGTTTCTAAACTTTGACTAAGAGATGTGCCTTGTGGTAGAATGCAATGAAAAGCAAAATCACCTTCCTGAAGTGTCGGAATAAATTCGCCACCCATTCTGCTAAATATAAATAATGAGGCAGCAAAGAGTATAACTGTAATTGTTATCAGCACATACTTTATTCTAATAGCTTTATTTAATAATGGTTGATAGATTTTGTAAAAGAATGCCATCATTTTATCCGATATAGTATCATGTGGTTTTAGTTGTTTAGGCAATATTAAAGCACACATCATAGGTATATAAGTTAATGACAATATCAACGCACCAAAGATTGCAAAGCTAACTGTCATTGCCATTGGCTTGAACATTTTACCTTCAATACCTATTAAAGACAAAATAGGTATATACACTATCAAGATTATTATTTCACCAAAAGCAGCACTACTTCTGATTTTTGAAGCCGACTGAAATACTTCATCATCCATTTCTGATTGAGATAGTTTCTGTACGGATTGCCTTAACCCTAAATGATGCAAAGTAGCTTCAACAATAATTACTGCACCATCCACAATTAAACCAAAATCAATAGCACCTAAACTCATTAAGTTGGCACTAACACCGAACACATTCATTAATGCTAATGCAAATAACATTGATAATGGAATAGCAGACGCAACAATTAAACCTGCTCTTAGATTGCCGAGAAATACTACTAATACAAAGATGACAATTAAAGCGCCTTCAATAAGATTCTTTTCTACTGTTGATATAGCACGGTTTACTAAATTAGTTCTGTCTATATAAGCTTCAATGACAACATCATCAGGTAATGATTTTTGTATAGTTACCATTTTATCTTTGATACGTTTTACCACATCATTACTATTTGCGCCTTTAAGCATCATTACTACACCACCAACGGCATCTACTTCACCGTTGTATGTCATTGCACCGTACCGAACAGCATTGCCAAATTTTACTTCTGCTACATCTTTAATAAAAATTGGTACGCTGTTGGCATTACTTTTAACAACAATGTTTTTTACATCTTCTAATGAAGTAACTAAACCAACACCACGAATAAAATAGGCATTGGGTTTCTTATCAATGTAAGCACCACCAGTATTTTGATTGTTTTTTTCTAAGGCATTAAAAATATCAGGTATGGTTATACCCATTGCTTTTATACGGTTCGGATTAATGGCAACTTCATACTGCTTTAGTTTACCACCAAAACTATTGACTTCTGCTACTCCTTTTGTTCCGTTTAATTGACGTGCTACTATCCAATCCTGCATGGTGCGTAAATCCATTGCAGTATAATTGTTTTCACTACCTTTTTTTGGATGTAATACATATTGATATACTTCACCAAGTCCTGTACTAACTGGTGCTAATTCAGGAATGCCAACACCTTTTGGTATATCTTCTTCCGCTTCTTTTAGTTTCTCATTAATGAGTTGTCGAGCAAAGTATATATCTACTTTCTCATCAAAGACAACTGTTATAACCGATAAACCAAACCTTGAGATACTTCTTGTTTCTTCAATATCAGGCAAGTTGACAATGCTTTGTTCAATTGGAAATGTTACTAATTGCTCTACTTCCTGACCTGCCAAAGTAGGGCAAACGGTAATTATTTGTATCTGATTGTTTGTTATATCAGGTACTGCATCTATCGATAGTCTTGTGGCACTCCACAAGCCCCAAATGATGAGTAATAAAGTCATTAAACCAATAATGAATTTATTTTTAATGCTAAAATGAATGATTTTGTCTAACATAGTTAAAATTTAATAATCGTGAATAATGCCGTATTGAATAAATCAATAAGCATAAAAAGCATTACAACGTAATGCATCAAAAAAACGATTAAGAAATTTTAGGCGGCTGCCAAATACTGGCACTAAATTGAGAGATAAATGTTTGATTGTATACTGCTATACTTTTATTAAAGATTTCAGGCTTTAAAATAGTTTGTGCTACTGGATAATTAATTTTACTTGTAACAGGCTGACCGCAACAAGCACAAATACAAAACGGCGTACAATTTTCGTTCTCGTGCTTGTGGCTGTTATGAGATTGTTCTGTTTTATTTCCCTCATCACATTCTACACTATCGCTACATGGCGCAAGTGAAAGCACCAAAATGTAGATGCTGAATATGATTGTAAAGAATTTCACTCTTACAAAGATGTTAAAATTATTGAACAATTTTGCTCCCCAGTGAACATAAATCTTCCATTAACAAGTACAAAAATGAACTTTTAACATTAATTATTAAACAAAAATGTGTCATATATCAAAAATCAAGTCTTCTGATTTCAGAAATTTACAAAAACCACAAGTTTTCCTTACCAAAGTCAGGTAGTTTGTCATGCTGGAAATAGGGGTATATCCGGGCGACCATTTCAGGGTATTTGATGGTGACCGGCAGACTTTGCTGGTCGGTGCTTTTCCAATACATACGGCTGAACTGATATACCTGGTCTACCAGCTGTTCTACCAAATCCATATCGTCCAACATTCCTTCTACAGAACAAGCCAAAGAGATTTTTACCGGAAAGTGGTATTCTTTTTTCTTTGGAACTGAATTTTCATCGTAGCGGGTATTGTTGAACAAGAGGTATTCCTTTCTTCCCACCTTTATAATCGTGCCGCTGCAAGGCATCAGGTTTTTTGTGTCTGTGGTATCGAATCCTAATAGTTCTTTGCTTTCCGTTTTATTGATTGTTAAAATAATGACCGGTATGTTTAATCCTAATTTATGCAGGGTTTCCATTATTGGTCTAAGTTCCTTTTTGCCTATGTCTTTATAAAAATGGATGATTAACCTGTCTGCTTTATGATTGGTCACTAAAAATTTCAGTACCGCTTCACGGATTGAGCCTGCCAGGCTCGTGGTATTGTTCGCATTGAAACAATCAAAGCCCTTGAAGATTCCTTCATTATTGAAGCAGAATGCGGAGCCTACAAATCTTGTTTTTTGAGATACCGAGAAGAATGCGCCTACGCCTACAATCAGCTCGTTTGTTGTTGGTCTGTTTAAACGCCAGGGGATACCGCCCAACTTTGCCAACATTGCAATTTGCAAGTGCGGCAAAAATGTGTTGAAATCATTGTTTTTGTAGCCGTTTCTATGGATGTGTTCGGTTTTAATGACCTGTGATAAGATTCCTTCATTCAATAATATCTCTTTCAAGCGATAATAAATGGCATTGCGACCTGCATCTTTATCGGCTTTTGGTACGGGATTTATATAGATAGCGAGGTATTTGGTATCGGGCAATTTGTCTTTATTCTTTATCGCTTTATGAACGGTACTAATCGCTTCATTCAGGTTTTCGTATTCGATATTTCCGGTTATATCCAGTTCAAATGGTAACCTGATGTAATCATTCATGCTTGGAAACGGAAATCTTTCGTGGTAAAATCCGTTCTTCAAATAATTGTAGATGGCTTTAACGGCCGTGTCCTTGTCTGACTTCTGATAGATGAAAAAGAACTTTACATTATTTGGCGGCGGTACCGACTTAAACGGACCTTTGGATTTAAAGTCTTTCTTGGGGTCTCTGCCTACTTTTCCGTTTGAATACTGCAATTCATTTGATTCGGGATTGATTATCCGAACCGTATCAGCGGGCGGGGTGAAGTATCCTTCTTTTGCCAATGGCAATATCTTCCGAAACTCCTTTGTATTTAAGTAGTTGTTGTAAAACTCGTCTAAGATCTTGAAATATTTTGGATAGCGATTTTCAAATGTGGGTACATCGAATTTAATACCGAGATGCGGTTTTAAGGTATTGCTGAGTACCGGGTAGTTCTTATCATGGTTTAATTTCTGTTCATCAGTTAAGTATTTCCACCTGTTCAGCACTCCATTACAGTTTATCCAGTTGTAATATTGTGTCTGGAAATCGGCAATTTCCGCAAGGCTTTTATTATACACTTTTGTAGTGCCATCATACGATACCACTAATTCTGGACCATCCGTTAATCTACCGTACTGTACCTTGAGAGTAAACTGGTTATAAACCTTGTATAAATTGTCGCTTAGCTGTTTGTTGTGAAAATAGACTTCAATTTCTTTGGTGAAATTGCTGTGTATTATATCTGCCTTGCCGGAAAAGTAATTACGAATAAGATACCTGTAATAATGCAATGAGAAATATACATTATCATACAGGTTTACCTTTATGCTTATGGCGTTTTCTTTAGGCGGTTGAAAATCGGTGTAGAGCCATTGCCCTTCGTGTAATTCGCTTTCGTCGATTACATCCTCCAATAAATCATTTAAATCGTCTTTGTGAATGCGGCAATAGTTATCGTGACTTTTAGTATAGAATGCAATTTCTACCTCTTCTGCGGGTACATCAAATGGAATGACGTTTAGTTTTATGGTTTGGTTCATGGTTTTAAATTTGTATATCTATGGCATAGTTTTAAATAATATTTTTACACAAAGTACGAATGGAAACACAAGAGTGTTTTTATGATATATCAAATATAAGAAAAGATGAGATAGAAAGGGATTTTGTGGACAAAATGGCAAAGGTTGCAAGGTTTGCAAAGTTTGCAAGCTCCCCCTTAATCCCTCCCGATATTCATCGGGACAGGCTCTCCAAAGGGGGAGATGCCCACGCTTCTTTGCTATCTGCTAAATACAAAAGGTACATTTTTTTATTCATTTTTTATGTTCTCCAAACCGTACACGAGTTATGCTTATTACTTTGCCAATTCGGTAACGGAAGACACTCTTTTGTACACTACATCCTCAAATTCTTTGAAATGCTTTTTGCCACATTCAATCTTTAAATATTCACTACCTCTCAGTTCCTGGTCTTTGCCTTTGGTTTCTGCAACAAAATAAATTTTCTTTTCATTTTTAAATACTACCGCCCAATCGGGATTATATGTTCCAATGGGCGTATTGATTTTGAACCAAAACGGGAGCTTGAAATAAAATTCTATGTTTTCGCTGCTTTCACAATCTTTTGCAAACTGACTTTCCACTTCTGATTGTAATGGAATCAGGTTTTCGTAAATGGTTTTATCAGGCTCCGTGACGGTATGTGTAAATTTATCAACGTAGATATCCAATTCATTGTCTTCAAACAGTTTCATTTCATACATCTTACCACCAATCTTCTCATATTTTATGCCTTCTATCATTAATGTATACAATACCTTTTTTATTGATACCACTACATTATCCATGAATAGCTGCGGATTAATCAACACTTCTGAAATACGTCCTGATTGCTTAATGATTTCAAGAATGGTGGAACGTGTCAGTTCTGTTTTTGACTGTATGTAACCCAGCATATCCGGCATTTCTAACGGAAAGCTGTAATCATCGTTACCACTGTCACTGAGCAATTGCCCTTCTACGCCTTTATCTGTGATTACCACCCTGTTTTTATTGCTTCTGATGGATGGTTTTTTTGTTTCCGGTATTTCTTTTACCGCTTTTGCAGCAATAGTAATTAACTCGGATGTATCGTAATCGACACTATATTTTGTATGAAATTTTATCTTATCCCAGATCTCTAAAAACTTAGGGTCTGCTTCAAATCCTTTGCGCAGATTGACTTTCTTTTTATCTCCCTTATTTTTAATCCTTCCTTTAAAATCTACGCCACAATCTTCTTCTATCTCTTTTTGCAATGCTTTAGCAAAGTCATCATAAGATTCATTGGCTACCACTGTAAGGCGATTTATATTCCTGTCAAATATTCTCTGCCCGTCCTTATCTACACATAAACGAAGACCACGCCCAATTTCCTGCCGTTTTTTTATTTCTGATTTTGTTTCATTCAGTGTACATATCTGAAATACATTCGGATTATCCCATCCCTCACGCAAAGCAGAGTGACTGAATATGAAACGCAAGGGCGTATTCATATCCAATAAGCGTTCCTTATCCTGCATGATGAGTTTGTAGGTATCATCGTCTGCCTGTGTTTCGCCGCCTGTATCCTTTATGCGCCCTTTATTATCCTGTGAGAAATAGCCGTTGTGCAGTTCTTCGACTTTACCGGCAATCAAATCGAGGTAAGCCGGTTTTGAAATTTCTTCTTTATAAATTTCCTCAAACCAGACAGCAAAACGACCGGGTATTGCATTTCCATTTGCATCATAATCTCTGTAATTCTTTACCTTATCTATAAAGAATAAGGTAAGCACTTTTATACCCTTAGTGCGGAACAATCTTTCTTTTCGCAAATGTTCTTCCACGGTTTTTCGGATCATGTATTTCATCACTTCGTCATTCATGCCGCCCTGTGATTCGCCGACTCCTAAAATGACACCATTGGTCAGTTCTATCTGCTGATTTCCAAAATCTATCTCGTAAATCTTTAAGCCATCATACCTGTCGTTCTTCCCTGACAACTCAAACAAATCATTTTTTCTTGCATTTGCCGTTACTGATTTTCTTTTTACACCTTCCGGCGTATTTACGTCAATTTTAATCTTTGCAGTAATATTATTGCCTGCTCTGTTTACTGATTCCACCTGAATGAATGCACTATTAAAGTCATTTTCACTTAATACGGAATCTACCTCAATTTGCTTCACCAAGCCTAAATCATACGCCTTCACAGGATTTAATGAATACATGAGGTTGTATAAATTGGTGTGCGTTGCCGAATAACGCAATGTGCAAAGCGGATTCAGTTTTCCAATCGCTCTTTTCCTTATTTCGGTTTCCATGTTTTGCGGTTCATCCACAATAACGATGGGGTTGGTGCTTTGGATAAATTCTATCGGCTTTTTGCCTGTGAGCTTATCGGTTGATTTATTAATAATGTTTTCGTCTTTTGCAAACGAATCTATGTTTATCACTAAAATCTGTATGGAATTGCCACTTGCAAAGCCACGCAGGTTTGATACTTTTTTACTGTCATATACTTCAGCATTGACCTGTACTTTATCGTACAGATTTTGGAAATGATCGTGTGTTATCTGCAGATTTTTCAAGACCCCTTCGCGGATGGCTACCGATGGCACTACTATAACAAACTTAGTGAAGCCGTATAATTTATGCAGTTCAAAAATGGTGCGCAGATAGACATAGGTTTTGCCTGTACCTGTTTCCATTTCTACCGTGAAATTCATCCCCTGCATTTCTGCCTCATTTTTTATTTCATTAGTATTCTGGATTGTTTTTACATTTTCCCAGATTTGTTCTTCTGAAATTGACAGATTATTACCAAATCCATTTTCGGAATGCAGCGCACCTGCCTGAAAGATGCTGAACTCAAAATCACCACCATTTAAAGGCTGACCTTCAAATATATCGGTGATGGATTTTACTGCATCGTTCTGATATGGCTGATTGCTATCGAAATGGAGTTTCACTCTGTTTTTTGTTTATATTATTTCTAATTGAAAATTTATTGTAACTCTATTTCATCCATTAACTTATTGGTGAATGATAAATTAATGAACATAATTTCTTCTGAAAAATCAGGGATTAATTCAAAACCACATTGCTGATAAAAATGAATTAATTTGTAACGTGCTTTCTCTTCATCTTTTTCCAGTTCTTTTAATTTTAAGTTCTCATCCCATATATTTACTTTATTCTCTAAACGTGGTTCAAATTGTAACGGAAAGGCTTTAAGTACAAAGAAACCGCAAGAACCATTAAATCTATTGTAAATATCTTTTAGCATTTTTTTACCTAAGTTCTTGCCTCTATAAGCTGGTATTATTTCAAGGCGCTCAATGATACATATATCACTGTTCATAGGAAATTCTTCAAAATGACCTATGATTTCATCTTTCATCTGATTCTTATCAAAATCAAAAATATCCTGACCAATATCAAATAATGCAGCAGTATTATCAAATACTTCTAAAAGGCTCCGGTCATTATTAATTGCCAAAGAAACCAAGATTATACTGATTTGTATCTTTCCTATAACTATCTCTTTACTTATGTCACCATCTTCTGTTTCCTGAACCAATTCACCTTTTATACAATTGATATAACTACTTTCTATCATACTTCCGAGATGAGAGGAAAAGCTATAATCTATTCTGTAAAATTTTGTTTCTTCTTTCATCTATATGGTTTTAAAATCTATTCCTGCGTCTTTCATCTGGAGGACGGTGTTTGTTTTCAGCTGGTCGTTGCCGGTAAAAAGGTTATCTAAGGTGATCACTTTCTTAGGTTTTGCCTTAATAATACTGGTAATTATTTTTTCATCCAACTTTTTTAATACGATGATTAACTGATTATTTGCGATGCTGTAAAAACTTCCGTTGTCTTCAATTTTATCCGTTAACTGATAGCCTGCTTTGAGTATCAACTCATACAGCATATTTTTTTCAGGGCTGTCTTTATGCACCGGATTGGTGAAGGCTTCCAGTTGCTGTATCAGGTTTTCTTCGTTGATTTCATTGCTGCGCCAAATTTTGAAATTGGAAGGTGTGAGTTTAAATACTTTGAAACCTAAATCCTGAGAGCCATCATCAAACATATCCGGTTTTTCTGATTTCTCTTTTTCTGTTTTCTTAATTACTCTACGGATTCTTTCTTTGGTTATTTCGGCAATAGTTTTAAAACCTGCTCTATAAGCTTCACTATCCAAACTACTTTGTTCTGGAAGTTGAACTAAAATAAATTTACGTTTACCTGAATCTTCTTTATTTAACTCTAAAACTGCCTGACCAGTAGTTCCAGAACCTGCAAAAAAATCTATAATAATATCATTTGATTCAATTGAAAGTTTTACTAATCTTTTAATTAACTCTATTGGTTTCGTATAATTAAAATAATTATGCTCAAATATTTTTAAAAAATCTAATGTAGCTGATTGTGTGCTACCTACATCTGTGTAATCTAAAACAGAACGAGGAACAACTTTTTTTGCTTCAGTAATAAATTGTTTTTTCCTCGGTGATTTACTTTTCCCATCAACACCCCAATATAATAAATTTTCTCTTAAATGCTGTTCGTGTGTTTCTTTAGAATATGCCCATACTGCGGTTTCTTTAGGCCATACTTCTTCTCCTGTATTTGGATTAATTAATGGATAGTAAAGATTTGGTCTTTCATCTTTATTCTTATTACAAGTATATGCTGCAGAATTCCAAGGACCTCTTGTGTCATTATCAGGATTGGTATAATATGAATTTTGCTTTTCATTTCTGTCTAATTTATTAGGACTCCATTTCTCTTTAAATTTTGCAAAAATCAATATATATTCATGATCACTACTGAACCAATGAGAGTCATTAGCAGGCGATACTCTTTTTTTCCATACTAATTCTGAGATAAAATTTTCCTCTCCAAAAATCTCATTCATCAATAAACGAAGATTATGTACCTCATTATCATCTATATGCACGAAAATAACGCCATCGTCTTTTAGTAAGTTTTTTGCCAGGAATAAACGCGGATACATCATGCTTAGCCAGTTGCTATGGTAGTGGCCACTGTCTTTGCTGTTTTTCCTAAACATGCCTTCTTTCATCAAAAAGCCTTCTTCATCCTTGTCTCCAATACGTTTCTGGTATTCTTCTTTGCTTTCCTTGAAACTGTCAGGATAGATAAAACTGTCACTGCCGGTATTGTAGGGTGGGTCTATAATGATGCATTTGATTTTATTGTAATAGCTTTTTTGCAATACTTTTAGTACTTCCAAGTTTTCACCTTCAATAAAAATATTCTCTGTGGTATCAAAATTTACAGATTCCTCCACCATGGGTTTCAGGGTAGCCGTGGTGGGTACCTGCAGCACCTTAAAGGCATCTGATTTGCCTGCCCAGTTTAGCACATATCTTTCATTGGAGAAATTAATATCATCGCTGAATGTTGCTTTCAGTTTTTCCCAGTCCAATTTGCCTTCTGAAAAGAGATTGGGAAACTGTTCTTTGAGCTTAGCCAGGTTGTCCTGTTCTATATTTAATGATTCTCCGTCCATTGATAATTTTATGATTTTTCTGACAATTTTACATCGCCTTTACTAATATAGACAAATATAAGAAAAGATGAGACAGAAAGGGATGTTTTGGTCAAAATGGCAAAGGTTGCAATGTTGCAAGGTTTGCAAAGGTTGCAATCTTATCAATTTATATTTTTTCGAGTAATTCGGACTTTACCATTTGGTAAGCCGCTTGCTG
>CAZDQG010000031.1:0-33204 GCA_964507535.1 uncultured Saprospiraceae bacterium | reverse complement strand
TTTTTCGTAGCCCGTAGGGGAATCGAACCCCTGTTCCAAGAATGAAAATCTTGTGTCCTAACCCCTAGACGAACGGGCCAAAAAAATTGGAACGCAAATATAAAGCGGTTTCTGATTCAGCTACACATTTTTGACTATTTTCTATTTAATTTGCAGTTTAGTCTCATTTCATGAAAAGAATCGCAATTAACGGATTTGGAAGGATAGGACGTCTGACTTTCAGGGCTTTACAAGCTTACAAGGACATCGAAATCGTCGCTTTAAATGACCTTACGGACATCCCCACGCTTGCTCACTTGTTAAAATACGACACTGCGCACCGGAAATTTGACAAAGAAGTGAGCACTTCTCCGGATGCAATTATGGTAGATGGAAAGCGGATCCAGGTGTTTATGCAAAAAGATCCTCAGAACCTGCCATGGGGGGATCTGGGCGTGGATCTGGTTCTGGACTGCACCGGAGTAAACTTAAGCCGCGCTTCCCTGGAAAGCCATTTGAAGGCGGGTGCAAAGAAAGTAATCCTCTCTGCCCCACCAAAGGAGAATGACATTCCCACCTATGTTTTGGGTGTCAATGAGGACCGTCTCAGTGCCTCGGAACCGATCATCTCCAATGCCTCCTGTACCACGAATTGCCTCGCCGTTCTCATCAAAATTCTCGACCAGGCATTCCAATTTCGCTTTGCAAGCATGAATACCATCCATGCGTTTACGCAGGATCAGCGTCTTCAGGATGCGCCACATAAGGACCTGCGAAGAGCCCGGGCCGCTTCACTGAATATCATCCCCACATCAACCGGTGCAGGTAAGGCTGTGGAAGAAGTGTATAGTCCAATTAAAGGTAAATTGATAGCTTCCTCGTACAGGGTTCCCATTATTACAGGCTCTCTGGTTGAAATGATCTGCCAGTTTGAGAAGCCTGCCGATCGCGATGCGATCAATGAGGCTGTTAGAAATGCGGCCCAATCAAACTATAAAGGCCTCGTGGAATACAGTTCGGAACCCCTGGTTTCATCAGACATTATCGGAAACCCGCACAGTGCGATTTTTGATTCCGAATTGACCACAGCCAGGCAAGGATTTGCCAAAGTGGTTGCATGGTACGACAATGAAGCGGGATATTCTGCACGATTGGCCCAAATGTGCGATACCTTTTCAAAAATAGAAAAATCATAGCTGTGAAAAACTGGAATCTCCAAAATAGAACGGTTCTTCTTCGAGTGGATTTTAATGTGCCCATTAAAGAAGGTCAAATCACGGATGCCACGCGCATTACAAAAGCTTTACCCACACTTCAATACCTGTTGAAGCAGGGAGCAAAACTCATCGTTATGTCTCATCTGGGCAGACCCCTCAAGCAGCTCACCCCCGAAGGTCAGATTGACCTAAAGAAATTTTCACTCAAGCCCATTGCCGAAAAGTTGGCTGAACTTTTACAACTACCTGTTTTATTTGCATCGGATTGTGGTGGGCCTGACACCCTTGAAAAAATAAAAGAGGTTCAGGCAGGAGGCGTTTTACTATTAGAAAATACCCGTTTCCGCAAAGAAGAAGAAAAAGGCGATCCGGATTATGCAAAGCAACTTGCTTCTTTGGGAGAATATTACATCAACGATGCTTTTGGCGCTGCCCATCGCGAGCATGCAAGTACAGCAACCATTGCACGATTTTTCGATAAGGAGCACAAATCTTTTGGCTTATTGATGGAAGCAGAAGTTGAAAACGGAAAGAAAGTCCTGCAACATCCCCAAAAGCCATTTACGGCTATTATCGGGGGTGCTAAAGTCTCCGATAAAATTGAATTGATCTCCAATCTCATTGGCTTATGCGACGAGATTCTGATCGGCGGAGGCATGGCATATACCTTCCTCAAAGCCCAAGGGTTCGGAGTCGGTAAATCACTGTGTGAAGAAGACAAACTGGATCTGGCATTGGAGCTCCTCGAAAAAGCCCGTGCACAGAATGTAGGATTGCATCTTCCGTTGGATTCGGTGATTGCTCAGGAGTTTGGTGAATCCGGTGAAATCAAGTGTACGGAAGATCCCAATGTGGAAGACGGATGGATGGGCCTTGATATTGGTCCAAAGTCTATAGAGGCCTACCGAGCGGTCATTTTAAAATCGAAGACCATCATCTGGAATGGTCCCATGGGTGTATTTGAGATGGCTTCTTTTTCGAGTGGCACAAAGGCCATTGCAATGGCTGTTGCGCAGGCGACGGCTGCAGGTGGGTATTCACTAATTGGAGGTGGTGATTCCGTGGCAGCCATAAACACCTATCAATTGGAAGACCAGGTCAGTTTTGTTTCTACAGGAGGAGGCGCTATGCTAGAAATGCTTGAAGGTAAGAAGCTGCCAGGCATTTCCGCGATCCTGGAATAGCGAACAATCGTTAGCTAGTTCAAACGGTCGATAAGCAGGATCAGTGAAAGAATGGCAGTTGCCTGTGCGATACTATCTGCAACGACTTTCGCCCAATCCACATCCTTGCGTTCCTTCTTTTGTGCTTCCGGTTTTATTTCCTTATATCCTACATTGACTACTGAGCCTTTGCTGACTTTGGGATATATTTTAAAAAACAGAAAATGTTTGGTGCGGTCTATTTTTCCGTTTGGATGTTCTACGGTCACTTTGTCCAGATCTCCATTTTTTGAGACTCCAGCGGCAAACCGGTCGATATAATATTTTGCACTCCGGTTTCCTTCAAAAGCAACGGATATCGCATTATTTCCCGAAACGACTTTTTCCGGATAGAGGTCGTGGACGTTGGTTGCACCGGCGATGCGGACCAGGTCTTTTTGTTTGGGTATAAACAAGTAATCTCCCTCACTTAAAATGATATTGGAGCGGGAAGCAGTATTCTGCATCACCTGGTCAAGGCTGATTACGATGTAGCCAATGCTGTCTTTGGACCTGTACAACGAAGCACCGCTCGGGAATGCCTCTGCCGTGAAGCCTCCGGCGCGCTGGATGAGGTCTGACAAACGTTCGTTAGGATGCACTAGGGCATAGGGCCCGGGATATTTTACCTCCCCTTCGATCTGCACCAGCTGTTGCATCCTGAATTCAGGCAACCCTCTGACCACGATGATATCATAGGGCTCCAGTTCAAACGTAGCATCCTTGCTGGCTTCTTCCAGATTGAGCCTGGTGGTGATGCTTTTGACAATGGTTTTTATTGGCTCATTGTCTTTTATCATTACGCGAAATATGTCTATGCGGTTAGTAGCTGCAAAATAGGTAAAGCCATTTGCCAGAGTAATCACATCGCGCACCGAAATGCCTTTTCCATAGGCATACCGTCCCGGTAATTTTACGGCACCGCTGATTTCCACAAATGGGGCTTCCTCAAAATTTGATTGTGATAAGACAATCAGACTGTCATAGGGCTGCAGGAAGATATTTTGTCCTGCAACTCCATCGTCCATGATATCGCGCACGGAAATGCGCAGTACTTCATAATCTTTTTGGTTGTTGAGTTTTGTACGATACAGCAAGGCATGATCAAAGGCATCACTGCGCAGGCCCCCCGCAAGCAAAAGGAGATCCTTTACACGTATGTCTCCTTTCGGATTCAGGTTAAAACGCCCTTCGTGCCTCACCGCTCCCCTGATGTTGACATATGCGGCATCGGTGTATGCGGCTTGCTTGTACACCATGAGCTCGTCACCACCCCGTAATTCCAGGTCGGCCTCCTTGTTGCCGGATTGTATGTCGCGCAGGTTTACTCTGATGAGAGAATAATTCTGGTCTGCATTGCGCCTCTTTACAAATGCAATCTGCAGATTGGATTCCGGTGTAAATTCAATTTTACCGATCAGTTCGGAGAGTTTCATTCCCGGTGCACACTGGTACATGGCTTCCACGCGCACTTCGCCGCTGACATGTACAAATTCTTCGGCTTGTGTGCGCAGGGAAAACACCGTCACCCGATCGCCTCTGTGCAACAATACATCTGCCTTTTTAGACCGGATCTCATCATATGCGATGTCGATTATCGTTCGTTTGTCATTCAGGATGCGTTCTATCTGAATGGTCTTAGTAATGGCATTTTCTTTAAGGCCGCCCGCATAGGAAATGAGTTGATTTAAATTTTCATTTTCGAGTAATTCATATTGAAAGGGTCTGTTGACAGCACCTTGAATGAGCACCCATTTTTCGGCAACGGGAACCTGGAGAATATCATTGTCTTCAAGATACATATCCTTGTCCGGCGATGGATTTTGCATCCATTTATAGACATCCACCATGCGCGATTTGCCATCGCGAATAAGTTTTATTTTTCGAACGCTTCCAATTTCTGTAGGGCCACCCGCTGCCATAAGTGCATTGAATGCCGTGTTTACCGCGGGCAAATTATAACCCCCTGGTTGAAGGACTTCTCCAAATACATTTACATTAATCGTGCGGCTTTGTATAAGACTTACATCGAACTGGTTTTTTTCGAAGCGGTAAAACTTTTGAAAAAAACCGGACAACATGGATTTGGCGCGGCCAAGGGAAAGTCCTTTTACAAAAATCCTTGGCATCCGCGCAGGGACAATATACCCGTCTTGCTGAATTTCGTAACTCTCATTGAGTTGACTCAATCCCCATATGCTTATGCTGAGTTTATCCCCAACTCCAAGAATGTAACCGGAAGGTGCTTTGATATCTGAGCCGGAGCGATATACGTCGATGCTTTTATTTTTAAAAATGTGCTGACCCCAGGTGACCGATGGTATGGAAGATGAACTTGCATGTGTAATTTTTCCGGTATCCTGTGAGGAGTTGTTTTCTTTGGTTTTTGATGGTGTGGCGATTGCAGCATTGGATCCATTTAGTTTTTTCATGGGACTGTCCAGGGCTGAAGGAATTTGGGGACTTGAAGTGTGGACTTTTTTTTCTGCTTCGATCTCCTGAATTGCATTTTCGATATCTTTCTGCATTTGAAGTGCCTGCTCCGCACTCAGGTTTGACAATTGATCCAGGTTGATTCCTTTTTCTGCTAGTTTGTTTCGCAGTTCTTCTTCGCTGATACCCCGTGCCTCCAGTTCCGTTCTTGCCTTGGCTTCTGCCCATTGTTTTTGCTGCGAATAAACTGCACTTGTGCAGAGCAGGAGCGCGGAGGTAACAAAAAACAAACCAAGTGAAAAACCGTTTTTCATAACTGTTTATTTATATAGGGATTCACAGGATGAATGTGATCGTTTGAAGCATATAATGCCAGGATAAGGAACATCTCTTCAGCTGACAAATTAGGAAATGTTGATGCGTTTTGCATAATGATTTTCATAATAACTCAGGTACGCTCCTGAAGTCACGCCCGCCAACCATTCCTTATGATTCAGATACCATTGGATTGTGGCCTTAAGGCCTTCCCGGAGTGACATGGATGGAGCCCATCCCAATTCATTTTTAATTTTGCTTGGGTCGATTGCATAGCGCAGGTCGTGACCTGGCCGATCTGTAATATAACGAATGCGCTGTTCGGAACTACCAACTGTTCGTCCCAATGCTTCATCCGACA
The DNA here is from genome assembly GCA_964507535.1 of uncultured Saprospiraceae bacterium. GTDB lineage: Bacteria > Bacteroidota > Bacteroidia > Chitinophagales > Saprospiraceae > Vicinibacter. The sequence continues at coordinate 27,697 of CAZDQG010000031.1, read as the reverse complement.
ATTCACAAAGCATCCGGACCAGATCGATGTTGCGCATTTCACAATTTCCTCCCACATTATAACTCTGACCCGGCGTTCCCTTATGAAATATCAGGTCTATGGCATCCACATGGTCTCCTACCCACAGCCAGTCGCGGACATTCAATCCCTTTCCATATACCGGAAGTTCTTTGCCCTCCATGATATTGTGAATGACCAGTGGAATTAATTTTTCGGGAAACTGATGGGGTCCGTAGTTATTTGAACAATTGGAGATGACGACGGGCAGTCCGTAGGTGTGAAAGAATGCACGCACCATATGATCAGAGCTTGCTTTTGAAGCAGAGTACGGAGACCTTGGATCATAGGCAGTCGTTTCGGTAAAATGTCCCGTTTCCCCCAGGCTTCCATAAACTTCGTCCGTGCTTACATGGTGGAAGCGGTGCAGTCTTTCTGCATCTTTCCAATTGTTTCGGGCACATAGAAGCAAGTTCAAGGTTCCGAGCACATTGGTTTTTACAAACGCAGACGGATCGTGGATGCTGCGGTCCACGTGGGATTCTGCAGCCAGATGGATCACATCCGTTGGCTGGAAGTTGCGAAACAGGGCGTCCATGGCGGCATAGTCCACAATATCTGCCCTGATGAACCTGTAATTTGCTGCCGTTTCAAGATCTCTTACATTTTCGAGATTTCCTGCATAGGTCAACAGATCGAGATTAAGGATGAGATACTGCGGATAGTTTCGAACAAACTGACGAACTACATGTGAGCCTATAAAGCCCGCCCCACCTGTAATCAGAATTGTACGTTGGAATGTATTCATGCGTTCGTAGCCAGTTTATTTTTAAAATAGGTATAGGTCATAGCGAGTCCTTCGTGCCGGTCAATGCGAGGCTCCCAATCCAGTATTCTTTTTGCCAGGCTGATATCTGGTTTGCGTTGTTTTGGATCATCGACAGGTAAAGGATGATAACTGATCTTTGAGGTACTTCCATGCACCAGTTTAAGTATTTCCTCTGCAAATTCCCTGATGGTGATTTCTTGTGGATTGCCCAAATTTACGGGAAGGCTATAGTCACTCAGCAACAAGCGGTATATGCCTTCTACCAAATCATCGACATAACAGAAAGATCTCGTCTGTGATCCATCCCCAAATATGCTGAGATCCTCTCCCAGTATAGCTTGTTTAAAAAAGGCAGGCAACACGCGTCCGTCATCAATCCGCATGCGGGGTCCGTAGGTATTGAAAATGCGCACTATGCGCGTTTCCAATCCGTGATAGCGGTTGTATGCCATGGTGATGGCTTCCTGAAATCGTTTGGCTTCGTCGTACACGCCACGCGGTCCTATGGGGTTCACATTCCCCCAGTAGTCCTCACTTTGAGGATGTACCAAAGGATCGCCATACACTTCGGATGTGGATGCTATCAGCACTCTGGCTTTTTTCTCCCGGGCAAGACCCAGCAAGTTATGCGTACCGAGTGAGCCGACTTTCAAGGTTTGAATCGGCATCTTTAAATAATCAATCGGGGAAGCCGGAGAAGCAAAATGCAGTATGTAATCCAGTGCGCCGGGCACATGTACGAACCGGCTGACATCGTGGTGGTAAAATTCAAATGATTCCAGTTTAAAGAGATGTTCAATATTTGACAAGCTGCCCGTGAGCAGGTTGTCCATGCCAATTACGTGGTATCCTTCCTTAATAAACCGGTCGCAAAGGTGGGAGCCTATGAAGCCTGCAGCACCGGTGATGAGAATTTTTGCTTTTTTCATTTGCCGCAAATATACGCTAAGGGGTAAAATTATTGATTATCAATGATATCTGTAATAAATAAGATACATATTAAATAATATTAATATATTTTATATACATAATTACAAGCTTATACAAATTAGTTTTTTAGTAGATGTTTAAATATTATTTTTCATTCAAGCCCGTCACTATCTAAGAAGAAATTAATTTTGTTTTTCCCCGGGTCAAACCCCGGTTATAACTCGTACAAACGTGCCATACACGATGCCTTGTTGTTCTCGATTTCTGATATGTTTTTGTTTGTTTTGCTACTCCCTTTGTCTTTTAAGTCAGCAGGGGCAATTTATTATTCCTGAATTTCACTATAAAATGGGGATCCCTGCGGGAGACCTGTCTGACCGATTTGGTTCCCATCTTGGAGTGGGAGCCAGCCTGGGGTTTCAGCCCGCAGGATCGCACATATGCCTGGGTGTCGGCGGCAGTTATTTTTTTGGAAATACGGTGAAGCAGGACGTCCTAAGTCCTTTCCGTACGAGTTTCAACGGCCAGCTCATAGGCAGCGACCAATACCTTGCTGAATTGAAGTTGAGGGAACGGGGATTTTTAGTTCAGGCATATACCGGCTTGCTTTTGGCACTCTTTTCCCAGGACCAGGTACAAAGAGGCTTGCGCGTTCAGCTGGGAATTGGATATCTGGAGCACAAGATCCGCTTTGTGGATGATGCACGAGCCTTACCCCAGTTTACCAATGACTTTAAAAAAGGATTGGACCGGTATAGCAATGGATTTGCGTGCATTCCATCCCTTTCATATGAGTCTTTGTCGCGCAGGGGACGGCTGTCCTATGCCCTTGGGCTTGAAGCCATTGTTGGGTTTACGGAAAACCGCCGCAGTGTCAATTACGACACAGGACTCAGCGATCTGGGCATCTCGCGGACAGACATCCTGGTGAATTTAAAAATCGCCCTTTTCCTTCCTTTTTACAATTCGGATCATCCCGAAGAAATCGAGTATTGATGGGGATGTTCCAATGGTATAGGCGCCTGATTGCCGTGTACTTCGGAGCGTTGCGATGGGCAGCTGCTTTTGTTCCTGATGCAAGGGCATGGGTGGAAGGCCGATCGAATTGGGTCGGTAAAATGGAAGCTTTCAATGACCTGCAAAAGGAGAACATAAAGCCACGGATTTGGATGCATGTTTCTTCACTGGGCGAATTTGAACAAGGCAGGGAACTTTTGGAAATGATTCGCGAGCAGCATCCGGATCATTTGATTGTGCTTAGTTTCTTTTCTCCATCCGGCTATCAGAAGCGCAAAGATTATCCACATGCGGATCTTGTATGCTACTTTCCGTCGGACATACCCAAAGACGTTTCTTTATTCTTAGATCTTCTTCAGGCCAGACTTGCCATTTTTGTCAAATATGATTTTTGGTTTGAATGCCTTGATCAGCTTTCCAAAAGGCGGATTCCTTATGTTTTTATGTCCTCTTATTTCCGGCCGGGCCATTATTTGTTGAAGTCCTTTGCAAAACCACTTATGGACATCCTGATGAAAGCAGATCAGATTTTTTTGCAGGATCAGGAAAGTTATACTTTGCTTTACGGAAAGGGCTATCGCAATATATCTGTGACAGGGGACAGTCGTCTGGATCGCGTAGCGCACATTGCAAGGGAAGGCCGTACATTCCCAGAATTGGATGTCTTTTGCGGGAGCAGGGATATATTTATTGCAGGCAGCATTTGGGATTCCGATTACGAGGTGATTCAAGGAGCTGTTGCAGAGGCCATACACATGGGCTGGAAGGTTATTCTTGTTCCGCACAAACCGGATGCGGATCATGTCCACGCATTGGAATCCCTCTTTCCAGGTTCTTGTCAACGATTTTCGAGCTTTGATTCAGAAACAAACAGGCCCATTCTGATTGTTGATGAAATTGGAATGCTCTCATCGCTTTACAGGTATGGAAAGTTGGCTTATATTGGTGGAGGATTTGGCAAAGGCATCCATAATATTTTAGAGCCTGCAGCCCATGGTATTCCGATTTGCTTTGGACCACGGTTTAAGAAATTTCCGGAAGCGGTTGCGTTTCTTAAACTGGGAATCGGAGTCTGCATTCGCAGGGAGAAAGAGCTTATTGCAAGGATAAAAACCCTGCAGTTGGAAGATTCTGAGCGATTTCGGTTAGTGATTCAGGACTATTTTAGAAGAAACGAGGGTGCTTCTAAAAAAATATACGATTACCTTATCCAACATGGCCTATTAAAGTGAAATCATTGAAAGAAGACCTACAACAATTAAAAGGCAGTTTGAATTCCGTCCACATCATGGTTTTGGGTGATGTCATGATTGATCGGTATATTGTTGGAACGGCTCATCGCATTTCCCCGGAAGCTCCGGTTCCTGTGGTACGCTGGAGGGAAACCTTAGACAAACCTGGGGGTGCGTCCAACGTCGCTGCAAATCTCAAAGCCATGGGATGCAAAACCAGCCTTCTGGGGCTGACCGGAGAGGACGAAGAGGCCAAGGTGCTGGAAGCATTGCTCATGGCAACGGCCTGTGACCGTATGGAACTTATCCGGGATTCTTCCAGGCCTACCTCAGTCAAGACCCGGATCATGTCAGATACGTACCAGATTGCCCGGATAGATAAAGAAAGTGAATCAAAAATTTCACAGGACATACAGCAAAGCTTTCTCAGAAAGATGGAGCAGATTTTTCGGGAAGATCGTCCCCAGGTGATCATCCTTCAGGATTACAATAAGGGACTTTTACACCAGGGCTGGATCAGCCAGGTCATCAAACTTGCAAAGTCCTATGGGGTTCAAATTGCAGTAGATCCCAAAAAACACCACTTTTTTGAATACCAGCTGGTTGATCTATTCAAGCCCAATTTGCGGGAAGCCCTTCATTTTTATCCGGAAGAGTACAAGCAAAATGTTGATTTACTGGATCTTAGCAATTATTTGAAATCAAAGTTGCACTGCAGTCGTCTGATGATCACCCTCGCTGCGGAAGGAATCTGGATTTCGGGGGAAGAACAAAACCGGATTTTCCCTACAGCGAAGCGCAAGGTGATCGATGTCAGTGGGGCCGGAGATACCGTAATCAGCCTGGCAGCGATTTGCATGGCGCAAGCGTTATCTGAAGAGTTTATGGCACTTTGTTGTAATGAGGCCGGAGGGCAGGTGTGTGAGCAGGCGGGTGTTGTTCCGGTAGATAAAAACATGTTATTGAAGCAGTTGGAAGATATTATTTGCAACATGAATGGATAAGCCACTTGAACTATATATATTTGTGGGCTCTTTTTGAAAAAAAATTTATTCACTTTATCAATTCACCGTATTTTATGAAAAGAATTTTTACACTTATTTGTCTTCTTGGCCTGGGATTCAGCCAGGTTAAGGCGCAAGCCATTCTTTGGGGAGGCCCCAATGATCCAAACTCTACCTTTGCAGGAGGGATCAACGGTTGGAGCACGCAAGGATTGAGCTCTGCAGATCCGACGAAAGCAGACAGTGCAATCTGGTACTGGAGTGCAGCCGGTTCTGCTGCAGGGGGTGCATATTTTGGAACCCGTGGAGCCATTAACTCTCCATCAAAAGCAAACGGAGCCATGGTTTTCAATTCAGACTTGTATGACAATGCAGGTATTGCGGGCAACTTTGGAAATGGCAAATGTCCTTCTCCTCATTCCGGAGCATTGACAAGCCCTGTTGTCAATTGCAGCACATTTGGTTCGGTTGCTCTGAAATTCAACCAATACTACCGTAACTTCCAGTCAACTACTTTCGTGGATGTTACGAATGATGGTGGTGCAAACTGGACCAGCTTCCAGGTGAATACCGACATCGCTGTAAATGCAGAAACGCGTAACAACAGTCAAATCACCATTGATATTAGCAATGTTGCTGCTCAGCAAGCTAATGTTCAGTTCCGCTTCCGTTTTGAAGGCGAATACTACTTCTGGGTAGTGGACGATGTGCAATTGATTGAAGTACCTGCGTATGACCTGTCTCTCAACAGTCATTTCTACACTCCTCAGGCATACCGTCAGCCGAAATCACAGATTTGCAACGACACCATGGTTTTCTCTGCAAACATTGGCAATAAGGGTAGTAAAGCACAAACCAATGTGGTACTTGTTGGTGAAATCATAGGTATCGACCGCAAGACAGTATTGTACCGCGACTCTGTAATCATTGACCGTCTGGAAACAACGGATGATGATACGTCCTTCCGCACAAATAATTTCTTTGTTCCAAATAAACTGGACTTCGGTCGTTATTTCTTCCGTTATACGGTTTATGGAAAAGATGCTACCGGGGATTACAATCAATTGGACAACCAACAAGTAGACTCTTTTGAAGTATCGCTGAATGAATTTGCTAAAGCGCCAAGATCTACGGGTGGTGTACGCGCCGGAAGTGGTGCCGGATATATCTTTGGTAACCAATACCGTACTTCTGATTGCTGGAATGCTAATGATAAATTCAAAGCAACGAAAGTACGCTTTCAGTTGGTGGCAAATCCAGGTGGTACATTGGATCAATATTCTGTTTCTATCTATATGATGAAAGTTAATGATGATGTAGAAGCAGATTGGTCTAATTTTGATGGATCTGGTGGTATTACTTCACCTTCTGTTGAAATTTTGTCTGCAGAATCATTTACAGGCACAACTGAGCAGAACTATACTCCAATTGAAGTTGATCTTACTGATTTCAATACAGGAGATGCAGGAATCAACCTCGTGCAAAATGCACGTTATTTCTTTGGCGTTGAACACCCGGCAACTCCTACCGGAGGAGTGCCTGTCTTCCATGCTATCAGCAACGAGAAAAGCTACAATTCACAGAGTTTTTCAACATTCGTTATTGATCAGGCTGGGGAATGGTTCAACGGATTTCAGGGTACCAATACTCCAATCGTAGAACTGGTTTTGGAAATAGTTACATCTACAGATGAAAAACCATTACCAAGTCAGACTATGGAGCTTTATCCTAATCCTGTTTCTGACAATGAGTTGAAAGTTGCTCTACATTTTGCTGAGGCTACGAATGCAAATATCACCATCGCACAATTGGATGGCCGTGTACTTGGATTAACTCCTTATAAGCAAGTAAAGAATGAAGTAATTTCTATTCCAACCAATGAATTGAATGCAGGTACTTATTTTATCCGCGTAACAACGGATGAAGGAAGTTTGACCAAGAAATTCACAGTTATAAAATAATCCAGCAAATAAGCTGAAAGAATAAAAAACCCGGATGTGCTACACATCCGGGTTTTTTTATGCATGATATCTTGGAATCAAATAGGAATACGCCTGTTCATCCATCAGGCAGCATGTTTTCTTCTCATAATCTAAAGACTTTTCAAACGGTCCTTGAGTGCAAGCAATCGAGTCATTCCATCTTCCCGCTTTTTGCGTTCCTTTTCAACAAGTGCTGCAGGTGCAGATGCTACAAATTTTGGATTATCCAGTTTTTTATTTACCGAATCGATGAATCCTTCTTCATAAGCGATTTCGTCAAGCAATTTCTTCTTTTCGGCTTCAACGTCGAGAGTAATCGGAATGTCAAGAAAATAGCGATCCCTTAAACCCAGGAAAGACTGAGCGCCCTGAATCTCTGTTTCTGTCACATTGACTTCGCTGAGTCCTGCTGCTTTTTGAAGCAGTTCCGCAGCACCGGAACGATCGAGCAGATGATTCTTGCCTTGATTCAGGATATACAAGCGAATGGCGTCTTGCCTTTTTAGTTCAAACTTTGCACGGATCTCTCTGACTTTTTTAATGACATCCCGTAACTCTTTCATTTCCATCAGAAGGCCAAGGTCGGAATTTTGTATAGGCGCTATGGCAGTTGTCATGCAAAATGTATCCGGAGACCTCAGTTTCAAATGCTGCCAGATTTCTTCAGTAATGAAAGGCATAAATGGATGCAACAACACGCAGATCTGTTCAAAAACTTCTTCAGTTTTTTCCATCAGCTCCGGGTTGATGAGTTTCTCTCCGCCAGGTTTAGCGGCTTCCAGGTAAAAAGAACAAAAATCATCCCATATAAAGGAATACAGACTCTTCAAGGCTTCTGACAACTTGAGTTGTTCAAAGAGCTGTTCCTGTTCTGTGATCACTTCGTTGAGGCGCTGGTCCATCCAGGATATTAACAAACGTTCGTCTGCCTGAATATTTTTAGAGGGATCTGCAGTCCATCCCTGAATCAGGCGCAATGCATTCCACATTTTGTTGGAGAAATTCCGGCCTTGTTCACACAGCTTTTCGTCAAAAAGTAAATCGCCTCCTGCGGGTGAACAAGCCAGCATGCCAAATCGTACGCCATCAGCTCCAAAGTCTTCAATAAGCTGGAGCGCATCCGGCGAGTTACCAAGCGATTTTGACATTTTCCTTCTTTGCTTATCGCGCACCATACCCGTGAAGTATACTTTTTTAAAAGGAGCGCGGCCCTGCCATTCATAGCTTGCCATAATCATCCGGGCGACCCAAAGAAATATGATATCCCAACCGGTTACCAGGATGCTTGTTGGGAAATAATATCCAAAGTCTTTTGTATTGTGGTCGCCGTCGAACACAGAAACTGGCCAAAGCCAGGAAGAAAACCAGGTATCCAAAACGTCTTCTTCTTGTCGTAGCATTTCCATGGTCATCGTGGAATTACCCGTCTCCTTTTTAGCCATTGCCAATGCTTCTTCTGCAGTTTCTGCAACGAAGAGCTGGTCTTCAAAATACCAGGCAGGAATGCGATGCCCCCACCAGAGTTGCCTGGATATGCACCAATCCCTTATATTTTCCATCCAGTGCCGGTATGTATTTTTAAAATGGTCCGGTGCAAACTGAATCTCCTCATTCATCACGGCCTGCAGTGCCGGGCCGGAAAGGTCTTTCATACGTACGAACCACTGCAAACTGAGCCTTGGCTCTACTACGGCTTGAGTGCGTTCGCTCCGACCAATATTCGTTGTATAGTTTTCTATTTTTATCAAGTTGCCTGCAGTTTCCAGGAGAGGACCAATTTGCTTTCTCGCCTCAAAGCGATCGATGCCAACCAGAATTTGAGCGGCTTGACTTAAGGTTCCATCTTCATTGAGACAGTCGATGATTTCCAAACCATGTTTAATCCCAAGTTCATAATCGTTGGGATCATGTGCTGGTGTGACTTTAAGTGCACCTGTACCAAACTCCATATCGATGTATTCATCTGCTATGATCGGTATGGATTTATTGATCAACGGTATTCGTACTTTTTTACCTATGAGATCTTTATATCGGGGATCATCCGGGTGGACACATACGGCAGAGTCGGCCATTATTGTTTCGGGGCGTTGCGTTGCAATAACGATGCCCTCGGTATCCGATTCTTCAAATTTGTATAAAATATGATAGAGTTGTGCCTGTTCTGAATTGTAGAGGACTTCTTCATTTGAAAGCACTGTTTTGGCTTCCGGGTCCCAGTTTACCATCCTTTTTCCTCGGTATAATTTGCCTTTGCGGTACAAGTCCACAAATGCACGGATGACAGCTCCGGAGCGCACTTCATCCATGGTAAAGGCAGTGCGGTCCCAGTCACATGAGGCACCTAGTTTTTTTAACTGTTCAAGGATGATACCACCATATTTTTCTTTCCATTCCCAGGCATATTCAAGAAATTTCTCTCTGGTGATATCTGCTTTGCGGATGCCCTGTGCGCGGAGCATTTGAACCACTTTTGCTTCCGTGGCTATGGAAGCATGGTCGGTTCCAGGAACCCAACAGGCATTCATTCCTTTTTGTCTGGCACGACGAATAAAGATATCCTGTATGGTGTTGTTGAGCATGTGTCCCATATGGAGGACGCCTGTCACATTGGGAGGTGGAATCACTATTGAAAATGGAGTCCTGTGGTCCGGACTGGATTTAAAGATACCTGCAGATTCCCAACGATGATACCATTCCTTCTCAATGCGCGAAGGGTTGTATTGCGTGTCGCGTTCCATTCTGTGTATTGTTGTTTATTGACTTTTGTAATGTAGGAAGTGGATCCTCGGTTTACTCGTTGTACTGCGTTCCAGCAGGAGCAACATATCCGGTTGGCTTTGGCACTGTTCCGGCTTCAAATTTAAGGCAGAAAGCTGGTTAACCAAGTCGGAAAGCGTTTCAGGATGTACCATGACAATTGCAGGTTCAGGATACAGCACTTCAATTTTTTTTACCAAAGCTTTGATATCGGCCTGATCGTAAAAACTCGTCTTTCCATTTTTTGCGTCGAGCAAAGGTTGAAGGCTCAATATGTTCTTTCTGAACGGGGTGGTATAGAAACCAGCAAAGGGTACATCCCGGAAGAGTTTCTGGAGGTTGATCGCTCTGTATCTACCCGGAGTTGAAAGACCTGGATCCAGTCCAATGGTGTCTTCTTCTGCATGAAAAACCATCAGCACCAGTTGGTATTCCCGACCTTTCAGAGAAGGAAGAGGTAGACTGTCGCCATTTGTAAAGTAAGCTGTGCCATGGTCCAGCCGGTCCAAGGTGGGTACGCTGGTCTGGGCGTCCAACAAGGGCAGGTTTAGCAAGATTAAAATTCCAAGCAGCAAAAATCTGATTTCCTTCATTATCAGCAAATTCGGTAGACAAAATTAGGAGCCTGCCCCCCGGGGCACATGGGATATCCTCATTTTAACAGGAGATTAACGGGCACATTCAGAATCACTGCACCACAGATTCTTTGAAAGGGGTCCTCAAGGTATAGTTTTGCTCGGGTTTTAAATATTCCAGCAGATTGGGAACGACTTTGTTGTAGAGCCTGTTTCGGTGGGACAGGTAGCACACCATGTCTACTGGTTGGGCTCCAACAGAGCTTTTGATTTCCAGGGCTGTTCTGGCCAGATTGATCTGTTTGAAGCGACCTTTAATTCCATGTCTGATAAATTGAATAAGAATATTGAGATACAACTGGTATGTGCTGTGTTCTGTAGGTGAGGTCCCTATAAAATGTCCAAGTAGCTCCTCTCCATCGTGCAAATAGCTGTAAAAAGCAACCAGTTTGTCGTCGAGAAAAAAACCAAATACGCGGTACAGGTCACCCAGTTCTTTTTTCAATGCCGGAAAATATTCTTCGTTTAGTTGGACCAGATTAAAATCTGCATTGTCTGCAGTATTTTTATACAAATCAAAGATCGTGGACTTTAATTGTACCAGATCATCCGTGTGAAGCTCCCTGTGCACAAGATCGTTTGCGGATTCCATGGCTCTGCGAATGCGCAGCCGGTATTTGGATTGCAGATCGAGGAGATAGCCCTCAAAATGCTTCCATGATTCCTTGAGTTCAATGAACATGGAAGGTTGAATGTAAAATGGATGCAATGTTTTTAATGGCAATTCATCATCCAACTGAAATTGTTTTGTAGCCGGAAGTTCTTTGATGAGGAGAACAGAGGCCTTATGGATTAGTTCCGGTTCATCGAACAAAGCCTGCAGTAGTTGTTCCAGAATTTCCTGTACTTGTAGAATTCCCAATCCTTGCTGGTATTTGAAGCCATAGGGACCTGTAGCAAGCAAGTTTCCGCAAATAAGTGTTGTAAAATCTATACGAGAGGCAATCAACCTTTTTATCTGCTTATAGAAGCATGCATTCAATCCATCTTTTGGAGTAGGCTTCAGGTTAAGCCGGTCTGCTGCGTTAAATGGTAGTAATTGAAAGTAAAAAGCAGCCTGAAGGACATCGTCCTTGTACGCTAAAACGTATTTAAAGTCCATGTTTGCAGGTCTGTTGGATTCTAAAACAGACAGATACGAAGAACTTAACAGAATGGAGCAGGGCCCCAGAGCATCCCATTGATTCTTGATTTCATGAATCGAACGTGCCAGGGTAAACGTGCAGCCGCTTTTCTGAATAATTGTTTTCAACGTACAAAATTGAAAATTATAAACTCAATTACGCCCTAAAAGGTTTATTAGCTCCTGCAATAAGCTTAAAAATAGACGGAATGGGGTAAATTTGCCTAAAGAACGCTTGTACTTTTCCTATATGCAGCAATTACACTTTGTATTCTTCATTTTGCTGATGATTCTGAATGCCTGTGTTTCCAGTTCAAAATACCAACATCTGAATGCAGAAACCGAGCACCTTCGCATACATCTGGATAGTCTTAAAAAGGAGTATGCTGCAGTCGTCCTGAAATCCGAGGCCTTGGATCAAACCCGTGAGCAGTTGAGAAAAACGGAACAGACGCTCATACAGTTTTATATGAAATATGAAGGACGCCTTCCCGAACATCGGGATGACAGTCTGCTTGTAAACGATCGCGATAATGCAATCGAAACGCGGTATCAAAAATTGAAATCTGAATTTCTTGCATTAGAGAAAAAATGGAATCTCTACCAGGACAGTATTGAACATATTCAAAATCTGAAACAGGAACCTCCGGCACGAATAAGGAAAGAAGAATTTACACGACTGCAGCAGCAATACAAATCACTTTTAGCTGAAAAGAAATCTTTGCAAGTACAATTCAATGAAATACAAGTACGCAATGAGGAGCTGAAGGATTCCATTGAAAAGCTACGCGGGGAACACAGGCTTGCTGTGGAGGGCCAAGCTACCTTATTGAACAAGCAAAAAATGTGGATGTGGCAAATGGATTCACTCCAAATGTTGCTTCAAAAAAACAAAGTAACTTCCCGTGATAGTCTACAACACTTGTCGGAAGAACAAGCCAGAGAGCTGGAGCAATGGAAGAGCCAACACACGCAACTCCTTGAAAAAACGGAATATCTGAATACGCTGCTTTCAAAGAGTAAGGAGGAATTACAGCAACTTCGCGAAGAAAGAAAGACTCAACAGGTGGATCCTGCCCAGCTGAACAAGCTTGAGGAAGAACTGCAGACAAGGGATCGCAATCTGATGGCATTGAATGAAGCCATTGAAGCAAAGAATGAAGAAATTACCAGTTTGAAGAACCAATTGCAGGAAGCCAATGCCAAGCAATTAAACCTGGAATCTCAGATTGATATCAAACAAAAGGAACAGGAAAAATTGCAGATTGCATTTCAAGATCTGAATATTGCAAAAGCCTCACTGGAACGAACCATAAAAGTCAGGGATCAATCATTGGAACACCAGGAGCAAGAGTCGCAGCTTCGCACAGAATTACATTCGAAAGAAGATCAGTTGGCAGCATTGAATGCGAAGTATTCCAAACTGGAAGAATCGTTTCAGCAATCCGAAAAAATGCGGGTTACGAAAAATGGAGCTATCGATTCATTGCAGGAAAGCTATCTTGCCCAGAGCAACAAGTTGGCATTTATGCAGACACAATTGAAAGCAATTGAGACTGAGTTGATACGTGTTAAGAAAGACCTTGCAGAAAAAAAAGATCAAAATATCGATTTGATAAAACGTAATGTTGCCTTGCGGCAATTACAAGATCAACTGCAGGAAAAGTTGGATGGGGAACATCAAAAGAAGCCTTCAAGCGGAGGTTCAAAATCAAATGCTCTGACAGAGGCTTTCGTACGTAAACTTGAAAACATTAAAGCCGGTACAAAAGGCGCTGCTTGTATTCCTGAAATGGATCATTCCAAGGTATATTTTTATTTGAATCAAAATGCATTATTTGAGACAGAATCCCTCGTTATGAAACAAGAAGGGACGAATGTCATTTCCTTACTGGCTGCTGCATATAAAATGGATCCGCATCTTAAGATTCACATTTCCGCATTTCTGAGGCCAAACACAGGAAGTAAGGCAAATACTGATCAGTTGATCCGGCATGCAAGCACAGTATATAAGCTTTTGAATGCACTGGGCATCCAAGCCAGCCAAATGACGCTAGGAGTAAAGCAATATCCTATGCATCGCGAGCAGGTCGATTTTATTCAAGGTATTGAATTCATGCTTTATGAGGAGTGATTTGTATGTTATGCTCCTTTTGCTATGTGTTCATGTAAACAGCAGGCTGCATAGCCAGAAAATACGCTGTGCACTGCAGGACACATCATCATGTCCCGGCAATTCAGTGCCCGGAATGTTGATGGTTCGTCAGGATCTCCACCTCAAATTGGTGTTCCATGTGTTATACAAAGACGATGTTGAAAATATTCAGGATGCACAGATCATTTCCCAAATTCAGGTACTAAACGATATTTATGCCCAGGCGAATGAAGCAAATGATATCCTGCTTCCTGAAGTATTCCGGAAATTTAAAAAAACACCCCGTTTCCATTTTTGCCTTGCGCAAATCGATCCGAATGGTGCACCAACCAATGGAATTACACGTACCCGGATTCCGGATATTTCTATTGCATGCAAACGAGAATTTGGGAAGCGGAGTATCATGCATCGCGTGCTTGGAGGAGTGGATATTTGGGATCCCGGGAAGTATATCAACATTTATATTGTAAACAGAGAGCAATGTGCAGTTCTCGGTGAAGCTATCTATCCCTGGAATGCCAACTCTGAAGAAGATGGTATCATTTTAGACTACCGGTCGGTAGGATTCTCCGGTGAAGCTGCAAAAAACAAGCCGTTCCATCAGGGCAAGACGCTGGTTCACGAATTGGGACATTATTTTGGCTTGTATCATTTGTCAGGAGATAAGAACAACTGTTCGGGTGATGATCTGGTAGATGACACTCCGCCTCAGGCGAAGGAATATTTTGGGTGTCCTGATTTTCCGGTTGCGAGCTGCACCCAGGCGGACATGTATATGAATTATATGAGTTATGTAGATGATGATTGCATGCATTTTTTTACCGAAGGTCAGGTTGAACGAATGCGAAATCTATTTTTGCAATACCGCTCATCGCTTGGATCAGAAGCATGCATGCCACTTGAAACACAGAATTTGTCACATTTGATTTGGACGGACAATGGAGGCTTTTGGGTTGTTTCCGGATTTCCTCAAAAGGAATGGACTGCATCGCTTACACTTTTTTCAATTGAAGGAAGGCTCTTATGGAGTAGTCCATCTGTCCGCGCTGTGCACAGGGTTATTCCACAACCCCTGATAGAGCACGCACCTGGAATCTACCTCCTCCGGTTAGACGATGAAAATGAACGAAGAACACTGAAACTACTAAAATATTAATACCGAATTTTATGTTACGAATACTCTATGCAGGTTTTACACTATTACTTTTATTGTCCTCTTGCCAAAGCACAAAAAGTTTAGAACAAAGTGCTGTAAATGGAATGCGTCATTGGGTCAGCATTCAAAAATTTCCTTGTTTTGGGCATTGCCAGGTGTATAAAATATCCGCTTATCGCAATGGTCTGGTCATATTGGAAGGCAAAGAGTATATGGATAAGACGGGAGTTTTTTTTACGGAATTGTCTGCAGATAAGATCAAAAAACTCTCGCGGATTGAAAAGAAACTCAATCTGAATAGTATCAAAGAGGAGTACATGGTGCATATTGCCGATTTACCCATTACAGATATCGCACTTTATGATGAGAATGGTGCATTGGTTAAGGAAGTGAAAGCAAACTCCAATCTCCCCGATGCATTGCACGATTGGATGAAGGAATTTACAGAATTGATCAAGACGGAGAAATGGACGCAGATACAGCATAAGAATGACATGAACAATCCTGAGGTAATTTACAATGAATTGGTGGTGGACATGGACACTACTATTCAAATGGAAATGCTTGAAACGGAATTTGCAGCTTTCGATCTTGTGAGGGATAAGAAATTATCTCCACTTATGAATTTATGGAATATCAAATTCAATACGGATAAAATTGGTAAATATGAAATGTTGGTGACATTGCGGCAGAAGCCCGGAATACGCCATGTGAGTTTCAATCGAAGAATATTGCCCAGAGAATAATACCAAATACAGGAGCTTTTTTCCGGATTCAATTAAGGGCGTATTTTCTTTCTATGATGTGAGACCTTTCAGGAATTCCTGGATCGCGACAGTATCGTTAGGATCGACAAAAGGACCTGTAGATTCTTTGCGAAACCAGGTCAACTGTCTTTTTGCAAAATTGCGGGTGTGCTGTTTAATGAGTTCGATAGCGATTTCAAGGCTGATTGTTCCGTCCAGATAGGCAAATAGCTCTTTGTATCCTACTGTATCCATTGCCTGTGTATGTCGATAGTCCTTCAGCTGAAGTGTTTCCTCCAGAAGACCCATGCGCATCATCTGATCTACTCTTGCATTAATGCGTTCATATAAAATGCTGCGTTCCGGAGTAAGGCAAATTTCCCGGATCGCAAACTCCCGTTCGCTTGGTTTTTGTTCTCTTAGACTGCTGTATGCATTACCTGAAACGGTGAACACCTCGAGGGCACGCATCAATCTTCTAGGATTGTTGATATCCACCTGGGCAAAATATTCCGGATCGATTTCCTGAACGCGTTTTTGCAAGCCTTGCAGTCCTTCTTCCTGGTACAGTTTGTTGAGTGCATTACGGATGTTTTCATCTGAGGCCGGCAGGTCGTCCATCCCTTTTATCAATGCTTTTAAATACAAACCGGTACCTCCGCACACGATGACTTTTTCGTGCTTGCGGAACAAATCATCCAAAAGGGCAGATGCTTCTTTCTCGAACAGCCCTGCATTATAGCTTCCATCTATTTCTACGTGATCGATAAAAAAATGAGGAAGTTTTTGCAGTATTTCCAAGGGAGGTTTTGCAGTTCCAATATTCACTTTTTGAAATACCTGACGGCTATCTGCAGAAAGCACCGGACATCCCCACATTCCGGCCAGCCTCACGGCAAGATCTGTCTTTCCGCTGGCTGTTGGACCCGATATCACGATCAAAGTATTTTGTGGCATGCCTGTCAAAATTAAGCCAATTGTGTATTTTTACCCTACTCTGTCCACAACACTGCATGTTCTACAAGTTACTTAAAATCTGGGCCAGCCTTACTTTCAGGTATTATTTCCGGCGCATCTATATATCGGGTACGGAGCATATACCTAAAAATGCTCCTGTGTTATTTATCGTCAATCATCCGAACTCCTTCATGGAAGCTTGCATTGTTGCGTGCTTTCAGCATCGCGACCTGCATTTTTTGGTGCGGGGCGACATGTTCGAAAAAAAGTGGTTAAAGCCCATTTTGAACTGGACCAATCAGATTCCCATTTACCGCTTTAAGGATGGATTTTCCAAATTGCGAAACAATAGGAGTACTTTCGATCAATCCTTTGAAGTTTTGGCGTCTGGAAAAGCATTGCTCATTTTTCCGGAAGCAAGCACACAGATGGTAAAATACCTCAGGCCTTTGCAAAAAGGAGCTGCCAGATTGGCTACCGGTACGATAGAAGAGAAGAATGCGGGTGAACTGTATGTGATTCCTACGGGAGTATACTATACTGAACCTACTAAAAGCAGATCGGATGTCATTGTTAAGTACGGAAAGGCCATTGCCATTCGGAAGTGGCTAAAAGAGCATCCACATGAAGAGGATACACTCACCCGATTGACAGAATTGTTTCAATCTGCAATGGAGGAGGTGGTTTTATCACTAGAGCATCACCATCACCACAAACTTTTTGACCAGTGCTATGCGCTCTCGGAGCCCAAAATTCTTCCATTTCATTCTGCGGGAGTATTTCACTCAAACCATGGATTTCATAAGATGCGCAGCTATTTCCATAATTTTAATGCACTGAATGAAGAAGCACTTCTTAGTATTGGCAATTTGGTGAAGTCTGTTCGGAACCATCATAAAAATTTATGTTCTCTTGCAGCCCGTCTGACTCAAAGGTCTACAAGTCATCTGGTGTTGCTGATTAAAACCGTGATCTTTTTCTTTTTGGGGCTTGCAGGGATGTTGGTGTACGGCATTCCCCTTGTTATTGCACAAAGTCTTTCAAAATCAAAAATTAAGTATATTGAATTTTATGCACCGGTTCGTCTGGCCTTATCCATGTTTCTCCACCTGTTGACAAGTGTGATCCTGTATTATGTTCTCATGCGCAATACAGGAGTGATATGGTCGACGGGTGTTCTTATTGCACTTCAGATTTCGCTTTATTTTTTTGCGCTATTCAGGGACCATGCAAGGTACTCCCAATTTATTCTTATAGGGAAATCAGGATCATTGAAACAAGAATTTGCATCCCGTCTTCAGCAACTATATGCATTTCTGAATCTCTAGGCGCACTGCTCTTTTATCAGGTATTGCTGTGTGCATACACATGTCAGTCAGTGGATGTATATCATTTTTTAAAGAAGCGCTCTAGTAAATCTGCGATTCGTGCGACATCGTCGAGCGACACCGCGTTATGGATTGGAAATCGCAGCAGGCACTGTTCAAAGCGATCTGTGTTTTTCAGATTCTGGTGATGCTTATTTGCATAATAGGGACTACGATGAAGACTCAGATAATGAAAAGCCGTTTCAATGGAATGCACCTTAAGGAATGCAATCAATTCTTCTCTGCGAGACCCCTCATGTAAAGTGATAAAATAATGACTCCCATTGATTTTAGCAAAGGGAGGGACCTGAGGAAGGTCGTAAAACTCCCGTGAGTGCAATGTTGAAAATACCTTGTTATATTCCTCCCACAGACGAACCCTGTGACTGAGAATTGCATCCATCTCTTCGAGTTGAGACCATAATACAGCAGCCTGGAACTCTGACATTCCAAATGAAGAACCTGGAGAGACCCATTCATACCGCTTCAGGTTTTTTTTCTGAAAGAGCTTTCTGTTGGTGCCTTTTTCATACAAGGAGTCGGCTCGTTCGACCCAGTTGGGATTCCTCACTAAAAGACAGCCTCCTTCCCCGCAGGTAAGCACTTTCGTTGCGTGGAATGAAAACGCAGAAAGATCTGACAGGCAACCTAACGGAATGCCTTTATATTCGCTGGCAAAGGCATGTGCAGCATCTTCAATGAGGAGTATGTTCCGTGTTTTGCAAAATTCAATGATAGGGTCCATGTCCACGGCAATCCCTGCATAGTGCATAACGACAATTACCCTGGTACGGGAAGTGACCTGGGGAAGAAGTGTTTCAATGCTGACATTGGGCAATGCTTCCATACAATCTGCGAATCGAATCGAGGCGCCTCGCAGTTCAAAAGCATTCGCGGTACTTACAAAAGTAAACGAAGGGATGAGTACTTCTTCACCGGGTTGCAATGAAGAAAGCAGTGCAGCCATTTCCAGTGCATCCGTACAGGAATGGGTTAAATACAATTCCTGGCAATCCAATTTTTTCTTCAGGAATTCCGATGCACATGTAGTAAAGTGACCTCCGGAAGCAAAGTCTCCTGATGAAAGGACTTCCCGTAGGTATTTTTCCGCATGAATTGCTGTATAGGGATGATGTAATTTCAACATGCAATGAAAGTGACCATGGATTATGTAACAGGATCCATTATCTGCACTGCAAATGTAGTTACTTATGAGTTTGGGAGCATGGTTCCGGATTTCTTTTGAAAGTGAACCATCGGAAAGATCAAAACAGTGGAGCATGTTTCATCAGGTTTGAAATGAGACACCGATTTATGTCCTACTTTTGCAGACAATTTGTGAATTCGTTCTCAGCGTGAGCCACACAAAAAATCAAAGTTTTGAAAGCAGCATCATTCAGATTGCAGCCGCAGTCATAGGAGCTTGCAGCACCCTGTTCATTTATCCCAAGAATCTTGAACTATACGGTGTGTATGGTTTTCTCAGCAATACGGCATCTCTGCTTGCTCCATTCATTTCACTTGGATTCGGCAATGTTCTTCTTCGTTATTTTCCGTATTACCAGGATGCAAAATCCGGGCATCGTGGTTTATTTGGATTTGTTTTGACGGGTTATGGCATTGGCGTCTTGTTCTTCCTGCTTGTGTTTGTATTGCTTTCAAAGTACCTGTTTCATCATTTTTTTAAGGTGGATCATACGATTCAAGCCTACATTCCCTTTTTATTGCCGCTTACCATTTGTCTTGTAGCCTATGAATTAATGGCTAATGTGTGCATCAATTTTCGAAGAATCACGCTGATTGCCCGTGCTAACTTTATATTTAAAGTAGTCTTGCCTCTTCTTTTCTTAGCCTCTCTATTAAACTGGATCACGGCTTTTCATTTTGCAGGTTTGGTGTGCGTGTATTATCTGGTTACAATAGCTTTGTTGAGCTGGATTTTGAGGAAACGACCGGATTTTCTGATTCGATTCAGCAGGGATCTTTGGAAAGATGCAAGCTGGAAGCCCATGGTCCGTTTTGCTGCATATTCGTTGCTAACGGGAGTTAGTACACTGTTTGCACTCCGCATTGATTCTTTTTGTATCGGAGTACTTTCAGGGGCTGAAGCCAGTGGAATCTATACCCTTGCATTGTTCATCAGTAATGTAGCATTCATACCTGCAACTGCGATTACCGATAGTGTAAATCCACTTGTAGCCAATCATAGCAAGGAACAGGATAGGGAACAGCTGCGTACCATGTACCGTAAATCTGCAAACACCATGCTGGTGGCTACATGCTGGCTTTGCCTTTGTATTTTATTGTGTTTTCCACAACTGCGTCTCATGATGCCAAACTCTGAGAAAATGGGTCTTGTTATACCCGTTTTATATTGGTTGCTTACCGCACGTACCATAGATGCTGCTACGGGCGTAAACCATCATATTTTATCCTATTCCCCATATTACCGGTATGAGCTTTACCTTTTGCTGATGATGGCGGTTTTAAATACCGCACTCAATTTTATACTGATTCCGGTATGGGGTCTTAATGGTGCAGCAATAGCAAGCTTTATAGCGATTAGCCTGTACAATATTTTGAAGACCCTGGTGGTCTACCGTTTGCTTGGGATGCATCCATTTGACACGAACTTTGTGAAAATCTTGTTTACCGGATTGTTGTGTTTTGGCCTGGTGTACATGATCCCTCTTGGGATGCATCCACTTCTAAATATTGTGATAATAGGAACGCTTGTTAGTTTGAGTTTTCTTGGCCCCGTCTGGTGCTTTAGGTGGTCACCGGAATTGGATTCCTTCCTTACCGGGAAATTAAAGGGATTGTCCGGTCTCCTTCAAAAATAAATGTGTCATTGCGCAAGGAAATCTGCAAAAATGGTTTATCGGACGGGTTCTATCTGGTAGCTCCGGTAAAGGATTGGTTGCTTGGAATGCGAATGAATTCAAGACTTCCCGGTTTTACGCCCAGAAAGAAAGAGTAGTACCCAAATTGAGGTGACCAGTCAAATCGCATCAGCCAGCAATGGAGATCCCTTTCAAGACCCAGACTTGGATATTGCAAACCCCCGTTGTCAAAATTGAAAGAGATATTACTGATATTGACCCTCCATTTTTTGGTAAGTGGAATGGCCCCCTGCATGGTAAGGCTGTGAACGGAACGTTCCCATTTTTCGGTACCATCTGCCAGCCGGTTGAAGCGGAAGTTCAGTATATACTGGACGGTAAAATCATAAAACAAATCCTGTAAACCCGGTGGGCCCTGGGAAGCCTTTTGTCCTGCTTTTTTATTGATGAGTGAAACCAATTGTCCAATGGTGCTTCCTGCATTGATGTTGACATATGCCGAATTAAATATGAACAAACGTTTGTTCACATCCAGGGCAAATTGACGTGTTCTTCGTTCGGTTGTTCCATTTAACTCCCTGCCATAGGGATCCAGGGCGAGGCCATAATACACTGTTACGATTCCTTTGAAAAGCCTGTTGCTTCCGCCTCCTGTGATCATGCTCAAGTTAAACGAATCCGCGAAAACATTATAATTCGCAGCCAGGTTGAAGTTCTCTATAATAGGTATTTTCCTTGCTACGGAGTCTTTTGATGAGTAATATTTTAATTCGAGGCGATTGGATAAGGCGAATGAAATATTGAAATTCTCCCCGGGCACGGAAAAGGGTCCGAATGGGCTGTTTGTGTAGCGGATGTATTCCCTTGGTTGATTTTTCTCAGGGCGCAAATCGGTATCGTATTTTGAGAAATAGCTGAAAGGGGACTTATGGTAATCCGGCGAAAAATTGAAACTAACAGCCGGGGTCAATTGATGCCTCAATCCGCGAAACCATCCTTTTGAAGAAAGGATCTGACCAAACAATTGTGTGCTGATGGAAGCACTTGTACTGATCGTTCTGAATGAAGCGATTCTTTTGAAAAGCGTCGTATCGATTTTTCCATAGATAGGGTTTGTATCTCCCGGATTGGTATATATGGTATCCAGCAAGCGGATGTTCTGGCCAAAAAAGCTAAGTTCTTCATCATAATTCACCGAGGGATTGAAATTGAAATATTTCAGTATCCTGAAATTGCCTGAAAGGCCGGCACCATGCTTGAATCCATAGCGCAGCTGGTCGAATATTTCGTTTGAAAAAAGCAAGGTATCCGTCGTATTGGCACTATTTCTGAATCGAGCGTTATAGCTTAAGGTAATGCGGTCGAACCATTTTTCGCCGGAACTAACCCGCGAATTCGATTTGAAGGGACTGATGCTTCGCATTTGGAGATTTAACTCCGGCAAGGTAATGTCCAGCTGGTGAGTAATCAAATTCTGTGAATGCGCCATGGAAGCGCTGAATTGAAAAGGACTGTTGGGAATTTGAAGATTGTAGTTCAAGCTGGAACGGAGTACGTTTTGTAAAGCATTTATTGTATTGTACGATTGCAGTTTTGAAAATCCGCGCGTTTCAATATTCAGACTCCCACCAAAACTTTGGTAAGGATGGGCTCCCTGATCCTGATTATGCGACCAGCGCAGACTGATCGGGCGGTTGATGTTTTTCAAGTAGGAGGAAGGCAATTCCTGAATCCGGTTTTCAAACTGCAGGTCAAAACTTCCCGTGTAGCGGTACCTTTTTTTGTAACTTCCTGAAACCCCAACTTTAAAAGAACCCTTAAAAAAAATATCGCCCAGAAATTTCAAATCGAGGTAATCACTTATAGGTAGATAATACCCGATATTCGTAAGTCCGAATCCGCGGTCATCATAGGTATATTCTTTTGGAAAAATGAGTCCTGCCCGAGCGCTTTTGGAAATAGGAAAAAATCCAAACGGAAGCCACAGGGGTGTGGGAATTCCTTTTATTTGAACATGCGAAGGACCTACTACGGCGACTTTGTCAGGGATTACCTTTTGTTT
The DNA here is from genome assembly GCA_964507535.1 of uncultured Saprospiraceae bacterium. Lineage (GTDB taxonomy): Bacteria > Bacteroidota > Bacteroidia > Chitinophagales > Saprospiraceae > Vicinibacter. Next base: position 4,905 of record CAZDQG010000031.1, on the reverse strand, counting down.
GTTGCTGAAGATTCCATAATGAGGAATTTCTGCATCACAGGTAGTAATGATTGCACCCTGGTTGAAGATAATGTCATCACCTCCACTGTCCTTGCTTTGTTTGGAAATAAATTTTGTCTCGCGGCCATGGATGAATAAATCTCCTTCGCGCGTGACAATTTCTTCAATAAGTCCTTTCTTGGATTTAAAATTATAACTGATCCGTTGGGCTTTAAAGGATTGTTGGCCTTCCTTGAATTCGGGAATCCCTGTTCGCTGACCCACTGAATCAACCTTAGGTTCGGCCATGGCCAGATTTTGATTGAGATCTACCCGGATATAGGCTGCCCGTATATCCATTGTGCCATAATGGATGTATGCATCTTCGTAAAGATGAATGATTTTATTTTCGTAATCAAAGCGGATATATCCTCCGGCGCCATAATCCACAGGACTTTCAATACTGTCTTTAGATAGGACAACCAAGTCATGGGCTCTTAAAATCAGACTGTCCTGTTTCAGCAACTGCGATGAAGGAGCTGTTGCAGGCGAGCTAGTATCGACTTGCTGCGCCGTCAGGGCAGTTCCCAAAAGTTGTATTATGAAAAAAATAAATACTTTATTCAAGTAATTATAAACTTTTATATATATAATTAAATATAATGTGTATATTTGTATTCAACTGCACTCAAAATGCAAAACTACGATTCCATTGCAACGCATGCAATTGCATTCAAATTGCTGCTTACGGCTATTATCGCCCTGGTACTTTCGGCACCGGATGCGAACTGTCAATCCGATTTTACGACTTTCAGGCCCATCATTGTTCTCGACCCTGGTCATGGGGGAAAGGACCTTGGGACCGGAGCCGCTCCATGTGCTGAAAAATACATTACGCTGCGCATTTGCCAATTGGTACGGCAATTGCTTGCAGAGCAGCTTCCGGAGGCGCAGGTGTATCTAACCCGGGAAACAGACAGCTTTATTGGCTTGCGGCAGCGGGCGCAATTTGCCAACGAGCTGGACGCGCAGTTGTTTGTGTCTGTGCATTGCAATGCAGTGCCTCCAAATGGCCGCAACATCCGCGGAACGGAAACCTACGTAATGGGCACGCACAAATGCAAAGAAAATCTCGAGGTGGCGCGGAGAGAAAACGAATCCTTTCTTTTGGAAGAAGGGCATGCTGCATCGGGTTTTGACCAGATCAGCTCTGAAATCCTCCTCAATCATTTGCAGCATCACACGCTCGTCCGGAGCATTGAATTTGCAAAAATACTGGAATCAGCATTTGATGTGAACCATCCGGGTAAAAGCAACGGCGTCAAGCAAGCTGGCTTTATGGTTCTTCATCAAATCAGCATGCCGGGGGTTCTTGTGGAGACTGGTTACCTGAGTCATCCGCAGGAACACGAGTATCTGTGTTCGGATGAGGGCCAGATGAACATAGCGATCCAAATTGCCCAGGCACTGACCACGTGGTTCCGGCCTGAACCTGTATATGCATCTGTTGCAAGCGTTGATAAGCCGGGTCGAAAAGGTATTGATCCCACGCACGAAGAAAAACGAAGCACCTACAAAGTTCAGCTTGCGGCATTCAGACAAGATCCTTCTCTTGACCCCAGGATCAAGGACCTACATGGATTGGAAATTGTACGTGACGACCAGGTATTTCGGGTATTGTCGGGTAATTACCACACAAAATCGGAAGCAGACCAATCAAAGGAAGAATGGCATACCAAAGGCTTTCGGGATGCTTTTGTGCTGCGTATTTCGGAGGAATAACAGACTTCCTTGCTGTTTTCGGACATTTGCAAGATGGGGGCGGTGTAAAGTTTTTATGGAAATTCAGTAATTCTTTAATTGTGGGGGCTTTTTTCTAATTTTGGCATTCCAAATTACCAAAGTCCACAGACTTGAAAAATGAAATAAAAGTTGGAATCCTCGGCATCGTTACCTTATTCGTTGCCGTTTTTGGATATAAATACTTGAAAGGCAGCAATTTGCTTGACAGCAGTTGGAGGTACTATGTACGCTTTCGGGATGTAGGCCAAATGGATGCTTCTGCACCTGTCCTAACCCGTGGATTCAAGGTGGGTTCCGTTACAAAAATTAACATTGACCCGGAAAGTCCGGACTGGATTTTGGTTACCATTGAAGTCAATAAAGAAATTAAACTTCCTAAATCCACTAAAGCTATTCTTGTCAGTCAGGGCCTTATGGGTGGCAAGGCAATCATTTTACAATTCGACAAAAGTTGTACGGACGATTGCCTGGAAAATAAAAGTAACATACCGGGTGAAATTGCAGGTATGCTCTCCAGCATGTTCAGTAAAGATGAAGTAAAGGATTACACACAGGCAATCGGAAATGAATTGAATACTTTGCTGGACACAAGTGTGGTGAATCAAAATAAGGAGCTTGCCGGAACCATTAAAAATATTCACATCATTCTCGACAATCTCGCCAAATCCACGAGTTCCATCAAAATGCTTTTGGATCATTCAAATACGGCCATTTCCCATTCCATGCAAAACCTGGAGCAAGTGACAAACACTTTGGCAAAAAATTCAGAGTCCATCAGTCAGTCCATTAAAAACCTCGACAAGATCAGTTCGAGTATTGCTCAGGCAGATCCGGGCAAAATGTTGAAATCTGCCGATGCCACACTGGTAGAAAGCAAAAAGTCCTTACAGGAGCTGACTTCCACGCTTGAACAGAGCAAGCAGACCATAAGCCATCTGAACAACATATTAACCGATGTGAATTCCGGTAAAGGCAGTCTTGGCAAACTCATTAACGATCCGAGTTTATATCAGAATTTAAATCGTTCCTCCAAAAATCTGGATCTGCTTTTGCAGGATCTTCGGCTCAACCCAAAGCGGTATATTCATGTTTCTGTATTTGGCGGTAATAACACCAAATACGAGGTTCCGGAACACGATCCTGCAATTCCGGACAACAATAAATCTTTAAAATAATCTGTGTGGGAGCCTCTCCCCTGCACAGGATTTCCTTTGTGTTTCAAAGAATGGGGCTAAACAACAAAACGTGATCCGGTGTGGGTGATTCACAATGATCTACTTTAAACGAGCCCAACCCTGATGTGCATTCCAGTGATTGTACAAATGGCAGTAGATTTGATGCAATTGATTTCAATTCATGTTTATAATACTAACGAATGTTAGAATCTGGTAAGCATGCATTCATAGTCCATCCACTGTAATATTGACAGGTTCATTGTTCTTATGTTTCTTTACATGGATACCCGAAACTTGTAACCCTTTATACAGATGATGAATGTGTTCATGCATTTCGTTCTGCTGTTTGTTTTCTGGTTGGTAACGCCGATAATTTTAAAGAAAAACAAATCCGGATATGCTTTCCGCGTTTGGTTTTTATGAAAAGGGAGGTGGGAACTATCCATGTGAATGCAGCCATGTTGGATTTTCTATCTTTGCGGCAACATATTTTTACGATTTACTTTTCATGATGAAGCTCGCTTTACTACCCCGCAACATTGGATCTGAGATGAATTACCGCGTGCAGGCCATGCGGAAAGTAGGAGTCGATGCGCGCGCCTATTCCTTTCAACAGGGGGCTATTATTTCGAATGAACATATTGAATCACTGCCCAAGGTTGTCAGCGAGTTCAATCCATGGAAGCGTTTGCGGAATATCCTTGAATACCGTCGTCAACTGAAAGACATTCTGGACTGGGCGGATGTGGTCCATTGGGTTTATGATTTGACCTATCTGCCGTTTACGGATCTTTCCTTGGAATTCGACTTGCTGCGATCAAGTGGTAAGCCTGGGGTAATCCAGTGGGCTGGATCGGATATACGCGTGAGTGCCCTGGATGCGGAACATAACCTTTATTTCCGGGAAGCCTGTGAACGAGGTGAATGGAAGTACAAAGAAACCCTGGCACATTCGTTGCGCAATCAGTCTCATTTTGCAAAGCTGCAGTTCGCACCCCTGGAATTTATCGGCATGGGCCATTACATCCGCAGGGACTGGTTTGATAAAATCTATCGCGTATACCAAATGTTGGGTGTTCAGGATTATGTGCCTGTGTATCCCGATCCATCGCAAACAAGACCAATCATACTGCATTCACCCTCACATCAGGGAAGCAAGGGCAGTCGCTTCGTGCGGGATGCAGTCGAGCAATTGAAGGGAGAATTTGATTTTGAATTTCAGCTCATTGAAAATGTAAACCGCGCGGAAGCCCTGAAGATGATGCAGCGCTGTGATATTTACGTGGATCAGCTGATTTTGGGCTGTCATGGCGGTGCTGCCATTGAAGCCATGGGATTTGGCAAGCCTGTGTTATGCTATATACATCCTGTAATTGGAAAGGACTATCCAGTTGATTTACCGATTGTCAATGCGAATCCGGATACGGTTGCCGAATGTCTGAGGCAACTTCTGCAGGATCCGCATCTTCGGCATGAAAAAGGCAAGGCAGGTCGGGCATATGTGGAAGCTTATCACGACGATGTGAAAAATGCGGAACTCATGAAAGGGATCTATGGGGATGTTGTTGAAAGGCATAGCAAAGGCCGCTAGGTGGCTGGCAGAAATCTATAAGGTGTTGCTTTGTGCCTCTATGTAGCTGGACCGACAGTAGGCAGTTCCAAATTTAACCAGGCCTTAATCAAGTCATTATGCACACTAGGGGTGGTACGCTGCCGCGACTGCTTTGGCAACGCGCAGGGCTATACTTTCATCAAGAGGGGGAGGTATAATGTGGTCGTTGTGTGGTTCCGTAATGGCAGAGGCAATGGCTTCTGCAGCTGCAAACTTCATATTCAGACTGATGCGCTTGGCATTGGCCTGAAGGGCTCCCAGGAATACGCCGGGAAATGCGAGGACATTATTCACCTGGTTTGGGAAGTCCGAGCGACCGGTGCACACGATGAATGC
>CAZDQG010000030.1:31604-38123 GCA_964507535.1 uncultured Saprospiraceae bacterium | reverse complement strand
GAATGACTTGCCTGAAGGAAAGACATAATGAAATCTCCCATTTTGCTCATAAAGGAACTGTTGTCAGATTTCGTAAATTGTAGTCCTGACACATTGTACATACCGGCATCTGTAATTTCGCATTGTTCTCCGGAGGAACGGATCAATTTAACTCTTGCCCGCTGCCCCAAAATGATGCGCTGGCTGGCAGAAACAGGCCCGTACATCAATGCTTTTGCCTGGCCTTCATTTTCTCCCTGATTGCAGATGCGCACTTTGCCCTCAATATGCACAGCAACGATATTCTGCCCAAAGGCGGAAACTCCCAGGAGTACATAAATCAATATTAGGATACTTTTTGGCATGAGTTCTATTTTTTATATAAGTGGAAAGAGGAGTCTTAAGGTTATCACATGAATGTATTTAAATTCCAACATATAGCTTCTGCTGCCCAAAATATTCTATTTGCATTATAATTTTTGTCTGAACCATTTCAGGTATGTATTTCCCATATCCTGGATCCGGGATTTCAGTTTTTGTTCATAGGCCTCATACAATTCGTAGGATAAGATCACACAAGTAGCCAAAAAAGTGAATCCAAGCTTAATGTTCATGGAAAGAAGGAGTGCCAGGCATATCCCAAGTAAAATGAAGAACTCTGCGACCTGGAGAATGCGTATGTATGGCAGGGAGCGAAAAAAATCCAAATGGTGAATTGTTTTAAACAGGAAGTAGTTAAAAAGGAACAAAAGAAAGGAGAAAAGGTAAATTCCAGCATGGGACACATCGAAGATGAAATCCTGGTCGAGAAGCATTGAAATGATGTTGGCGTGAACGACCACACCGTGCATATCAGGAAGTGACCGACCTGTATATTGTTCGTTCAGCGGTGTATAATATCGATCCTTCATGGAAAGCGCCTGCTCATTTTCACCGCAAAATCCAATCAGCACTATTTTGTCCTTAAAATAGTCTGGTTCAAATTGGGAGGTGTCGCGCAAAAAGTTTTTTATTTCCAAAAGTGTATAGTGTATGACCTTTCCGCTGTTGACTGGAAAATACATGTTTTGAGCGCCGGGTTGCACCCTTCGGAAATTGATCCATTCTTTAGTATGATTTCTATTCTTAAGAATTTGTGGCGTATTGGGCTCATACAACGACGCAATTTGCACGGAAAAGGCTTCTCTTTCCTGTCCATTGATCACATGAAAGGGTTCAAAAGCCCGAACGGACAGGCCATCATTTGATCCCAGGTTGACAAATGCCGTACTCGCATGTTTGCTGAAAAAGGAATCTGGTTGAAAGCCAAATGTTGATTCACTGTGATCATTCCCTTCCAAAAAGGTATAACCCAGTACAATGCGGTCGCATGCCTGAATGGCATCCCGTAATAAAGTATCACTAGGTTTTCCATATAGGCTGTCTAATAATAAATCCAGACCAATCACTTTTACATCCTGTTTGTTTAAATACTGAATGGCATCAGCCAATTCAGTCCGGTCGGTTATACCAGAGTTGATAATTAAAATCCGGTTGTCATATAAACGGGATTCTTTTTTATCTCTGAACTTTGAAAATGCAATATCCATTAAGTCATGGCCTTTTATGGCTTCGCTGAATGGATCAATAAAGAGTTGGTTTACTGGTAAATGATGCAGGCTGAAGACAATCAGGAGGCTTCCCAGGGAATAAATAAATGCGTGAAAGAATGTATTCCGGTTCATGTTGACAAATTAAGAGGCCCAATAGTTTAAGGGCAACTCAGTAGCAGGTTACACTGATTTCTTCTAAAAAATCATTCTTATTACCCAGCAAATATAGCAATCCTGAAGATTCACATTCTATATATGAACCCCGCGGTGTCTGCACCCAAAACAAGTTGGCCTGGCTCCACCCGGATTCCGGAAGAAATGCCTGATCCTTGACTAACGCAAGCTTCTTTCGTTCTATGGAAAGCAGAGCCTGATCGTCATTTCGGAAAAGGAAGGCCTGCCCTGAACCATAGGTGTTATATGAAAAGGAGATTTTCCTGTTTGCATCGCCTATGGGATATTGTCTGTCCGTAAACTGTTGCGGTAATGTAAGAGGGGATGAAACCAGCTTTTTCCACTGTAAACAATCATACTGCGATGCCAGGGATTCCTTTTTTTGAGTGCCTCCTTTATTAAATAGCTGCAGGTTCGTATATGCAAAGCGTCTTGTTTTTTCAATTTTGGATTTGCAAAGACGGGAGAATATTTTTTGTGCTTCCCCATTTTTATTCAAAGCATAGGCAATACCAACTGCCATTTGTAATTCGTCTGGAATTTTTGTTGCAGCAATGGCTTTTGTGATAGTGTAGTAATACTCGATAGCCTTACTAATTTCTCCATATATTAATAAGTTGCACAATTTGTTAACCCTGGCTGGATTGTACTCGGGATTCAATTGCAATGCTTTTTCGAATTGCTCGCGCGCTTTCAGGAGTAAATTGTTTCTTTCTATCCGCATTTCATCTGTGAGGGCACCCCTGCTTCTGCGGACTTTCTTGAGACCGGTATTCAAATCAAGTTCTATTGGGTATGCATACACATCCAGATTTTCATCGAAGTTTTCCATAGCCCTGAGCGTATAAACCACACCAAGGTTATTAAACATTTCAGGCCCTCTGAAAAAATTAAGGATGTGTTCATAAGAAAGAGCTGCGAAAATATATTCTCGTTTAAGTGTTAATACATTGGCGGCATCAAACAACTGGATTAATGGTGTCACCTGATCCAGCAATGCCTGGTCACTTTTTTTCCGATCTTCCTTAGATGGGTATGAACGTGTTTTGGTATCCGGCAACTGATACGTTGTATAAATCTGATCGATGAGTTTGTTCAGCACCCTGTCCGGAGCATATCCGGATATAAATGCAAGGAAAAGTCCGTAGATGTCTGAATTTTTTTCCTCCTCCGTTTTGCCGGGTTTTTCATTATGAATACTGAGAAAGTTTGCCGGGTTAATATCATTCTGTTGTTTGAAAATCGCATGACTCAGCTCATGCGCAATTATAAATGCCAAAGCATGTAAAGAATCCTTTTTAAAACTTCGGCAAATTTCAACCAATGCAGTTTCTAAATGAATTTCGTTTTGCAGCGGCCGGTATACCGCTCCAAATTTTTTTCCTGTATTCAAAACTATTTTAGGCTTCCGGACTTTTGAAAGACCTGCATGCACATACAAGTTGTCCAATACCTGAGCTGCTACAGCTTCGTAATTTTTTGGAATGCTGGATTGGGCATTTGCATGGATTTGAAAAACAAAGATCAATATGCAACACCGGGTCAGCAGTTGAGAGATGAAAGACATGGCTATGAATTAAGGCCATTGTGCCAGAATTTCTTTAGCCTGGCTGGCTTGAGAATGACTGGTATCTTCAGAAACGATCTGAAACAATTGCATACCTTCATTGGTGTACCCTTTGGTGTTCAAAATACTCAAAGCAAGATACCAGCAGGAAATGGTTTTAAATTCTATTTCATTTCCGGAACATAAGCTACGCAAATGGCTTTCTGCTTTTTGCGGCATACCTGCTCCCAGATAACTCAGACCAAGGTAAAATTGGGCAAGTGACTGTAATGATGCTGGAATGGAGTTTCTTTCAAGAAATGAAATGGTGGATATGTAATCTCCATTGCGGTATTTTTCCAATGCCCATCGCATGGAGTCTTGAATAGGTTCAGAAGGAATAAGGCCGGATGATTGCAAACCTTCTATAAATTGTTCGGTCTTTTGACGTTCTGGTTTGTAATAGCTTGCATATTGTTCGCTTGCAGAGGGACCAGCTCCCCACAAATGAATTAGATAAAAGAGAAACAAAGCAAGACTTGCTGCAACTGCAAAAACCATCGTTTTATTTTGACTCAGGAATTGCACCAACTTACCAGAATGTTCTTTTTGTACTTGTTGAAAGAAGTTTTCTTTCTCCAACTCCTGATCCACCTGGGCAACCAGGCTTTTCATTTGGATTTCTCCCCATTGATTGATTCCTGACATAAGTATTTTATAATTCTTAACTTCGGAGGATAACGAATGATCCTTATGCATTCTAGTTTCAAAATCAGATCTTTCATTATCACTTAGCTCTCCGTTCAGGTAGCGAATAATTTCGTCTTGAATTGTTAAATTTTCATCCATGTGTTCCATTAGAAAGCATTTTGGAGTTGTTTGAAATCCGGTGAATCCATGACGATTTTTTTCAAGGCCTGAAGACACCTGTGTTTTTTTACTTTAATAAATTGTTCCGTATAACCTGTTATCGCTGCCAGTTCTGGATTGGACCTTTTCATATAAAAGGCTTCATATATTATCTGGCGGCATTCCTTGGAAATTTCCGCCAATTTCGTAGAAACCAGTTCAAAGAGAGATTCCCTTTCAGAACCTGTTGCGGGATCGGCCATAATTTCAGCATGGCTGAAGTCTTCTGTAAGGACTGTTTTCTTTTCCTTTTTAATTTTTCCCAACCACATATTGCGTGCCATGCCCATGAGATACTGTTTTTCATTTTGTATGCTTGAAGTATTGCCTTCCTGAAGCAGCTTCAAAAAATTCATGACTACATCCTGGAAAAGATCTCTCGCATCATCAAGTTGTCCGTTATTATAACTGACATAGTTGAGTACATCTTTAAAATAGAGTTTATAGAGTTCTTTTACTTTTTCTTGTATTTCATCCTGCGAATGAATTCCCTTCAGTTCTGTATTCATGTTGATTTGAATATTTATTTAACAAAAGTAGATCATTGTTTTATGATGTCTATTCCTATATATGAGTTGAATGCGTGCATTTTGAATATTCAACATCCGTAACGGATACGCTTAATCACCAATGCGATACGCCAAGCCCAGGTAATATCCGGAATCAAATTTCTTTTCAGTAGGTATCACTCCGTCTCCGAGTACTACAGCGTCTCCAACTTTTAATCCATTTGCCAGGCGGTTCACTTTTGAAAACATAAATCCTCCGCTGATCATAAAGCTCTGCTTTTTTCCAAGATACAGGCCTGGGCCGAGAAAGAATGCAAGGCTTTCTGTATTTTCAGTACTTTTAAGCGGAAGCCCAATACCAAAGGAAACAACTGGTGTAATGGAGGATCCCATAGAATAACTCATATTTATGAAGGAGCTGATCATAGGCGAGAATCGGTCTTCATCTGATGCACTGAGTACATTGTCTTTGATAAAGAAGCGCTGGGGTTTTTCACCGTATTGTGTGCCATTGATACCGAAGGAAGTCCCCATTTTAAATTCACCGTAGGTATCGATCTTTACTTTGATAGTCTTTACAGGCTTGAGCTCAGATTCATCATTTGAACTCATTTGTGCACTGTCCTTTTTGAAAATTTTCACGGTGTATACAAGGTAGCGTCCTTCAGCAGATGCATGATGTGTATAAGAAAAATCATTGTTCGATATATCCATATATTTAATAAAGAAGGACTGGATTTGTTGGACATAATCGTTGGGACTTTGCGCAAGGTCGGCAGTTTCTGATGTTGAAAGTTGTACTTCCACTTTCGAAATCAGGCTATTGATTTGAGGTACATTCGCTTCATACTGTTGGATCAGACCGTACAATTCGTCGATGCCATGATCTGTTGATTTTAATTTATTAACCATTTTGCTAAGCTCGCTTACCTGGTTTTCATAAGCCTTAAAGCGTTTTTTTGTTTGTTCGCGCAATGCCGGAATTTGCAATAACTTTTCATTCAATGCTTCAATGTCTTTTATGGAAAAGGATTGTCCTTCTTCCAGCAGGAATACATCCTGGAAATAATCCATGAGCAGCTGTTTCAGCAAACTTGGAGCAACAGCCTGGGTTTTGCAAAGCGTACCTATATAGTCTACATTACTTTTCAGGAGACGGCCTGCTTTTTCTTTTTTATTTATTTCTGATATAAATCCATTCAAGCTTTCCGTTTCTGCTTGTATGCTGGACAACTTTTCTTTGAATTCCTGAATTTCCTCCATATCTCCTCGTGCACCACCTGCAGGGTTTAATCCGGATAAGGCACCCATCAGTGACCCGAAAATGGGAACATTCATAAATGGTAAGGAGCCCCCAGGAAATAAACCACCCATTAGTTGCGGCATAAATCCTCTAAAACTACTGGAGTCGCTACCATAACCTGCCGGGGGCAAAGAATAATTTGACGCATCAAAAACTGCGGAATAAATGTAGTTGTTGAATTCTACAAGATGAAAGTACACTTCTTTGTCTTTTCTGACTTTCAGATCCCGGACAACTTTTCCGTTTTTGGTATACCACATACTGTCATTATGCACATCATAATAAATATGCAGTTCCTGTGAAAACAGATTGGAGATTACAAATAAACTTGCGATTACGAAGAGCGATTTCATTTTTTTGTTTTTATTCTGAGATTTTAAAAGTTTCTGTATAAATATTTATATCCGTTGCTGGAAGGCCAAGGGGAGTTCCACCGCGGGTATGATACGTTTCCTCATCTTTCATTTCCATGAACACTTTTTCAAATGGGTTCATTTCTTTAAATCC
>CAZDQG010000030.1:0-31504 GCA_964507535.1 uncultured Saprospiraceae bacterium | reverse complement strand
TCGGTCAGTACTTTCACACCACTTTTATCAATACCAAGCCCTTTAATGCTATCAACCGGCAGTCCTGGCAATATACTTTCAACAGGCACAATGAGAAAGCGCAGTTTGAGTTCTGGAGATTCCATCTCCATTTTTTTAAGAATTTGTCCTTGCAGGTACTTTTGGATGGCTTTCAGGAATTTTTTTTGCGTAATCTTTGAAATGTCTGTATTCAAATCGACGGCTGCACTGTCTATAGGATAATCATCCGAGGACTTTAGCTTCAACCAGCTGGTTGTTCCAATTTGGTCTAAATAAAACCAGAGTTTTGCATTTTCGGAATCCTTTACTATGAAGGGTTTGGTGTATAGCCAGGGTTCAATTTTATTCAGGAAATTAGTATCCTTTGATTTTACACCCACGGGTATTGTAATATCTCCCAGACTGGTTTCTAAAATATAGGCCCAGGAAGATTCCAACAGCTCTTTGCTGATTGTAGAATCCAGGGTGACGTTGGATTGGGTAGGAAATGATTTGGTCACCTTTCCGGTTGCAAGTGGTTTTGAATTTTCGTAGTCGCGCGTATCTGAGGGATAAAAACCTATGATTGCACCTTTGTTTATTCCATGCAGGCTTCCACCGTTAATTGTAACCTGAGTCTCTGATACAACCTTTAGGCAGCGGTAGTAGCTGGCTTTTCCCAGCAGTTTCCCGTTGAACACATCCATGTCGAGTTCGCCTTCAACCTGTGGTTGTTGCAATGGAGCAATGCGACTCATCTCGTTGCGGATTTTGTCAAACAGGGCCCTGTAGGAACTTCCGGAATTCAGTTTACTCAGAGAGCTGGAGATTGCGTAAGATAAGGAACCAAAATGCTGACCTGCATCGTCTGTCATTTCATAGTTTAATTGGTTCTGCGCGGATCCGAAGAAGGCCACCATAGATGCAGATTTTTTTGCGGTACCACCACGGGATTTTGGGGCCATTTCGTTATTCTCCTTTTGTAGTATTTTATTGTTTTGTTTTTTTAGAAACTCCGGGCTTGCCATGACTTCTGTGGTGCCGCGTGCACGTGCAAATCCCCGCGTACCTGTACCGGAATGGCAGGCATCCAAAACGACAACAATGTGCCCATCGGGTCCAAGTTTGTCCTGTACTTTGGCCATTGCTTGTCCAAGCTCATCATCTGTGATGAGATTTTCGCCTTCATAGACACCGGGATTGAATTTTTTTGGAGAGTCGTAGGGAACGATACATTCGTCGAGGCCATCAATTTCATCGCCATTTTTGTCTTCAGCTTGCTGTCCGTGGCCTGAAAATTGGAAATACACGATGTCACCCGGATTGACTTTCTTTAAAAGATCTATCTGGATGGCATTCAGGATGCCTTTTTTTACGGCCTTATCATTGGTCAGGGTGATGATGTTTTCCTCTTTAAATCCTTGACTCAATAAGGTCTTTGTGACCAGATTCAGGTCATTGAGCGAGCTTAAGCTGTTCCATCCTCCGGCTTCCGGATAATCCCCAACTGCAATCAGCAGTGCTTTTTTACGGTCAGCCTGCGCATGTGCGTTAAAGAGCATCCAGCAGGACAACAGGAGGCTGCATAGTAATCGAAACAGGTGTATTCTTTTTTCCATTATCGTATGGGCAGTATGTGTTTAATACCTTTCAAAAGTAAAGTTATTTTTTTTCTGATTCGTTATCATGCGAGGGCATCGTAATATAGCTTTTTCCGTTGGTTTCATTGTGTATTTACGCTACTAATTTGGATGTTCCCTGAAAGTCGATGATCTGGATTTTTTAAAGTGATGTTTTGCATACCTGATTTCAGTAGCGAATGCCTTGTGAATTCATACGGACGATTTATTCGGCGTTGTTTTTATATTTTTTAATTTCGTTTGGAGTGCATTATAAGTTGATATACAACGATATTTATATATATAAATAAAAATATATAATAATACATGCAATAAGACGAAAAAATCGACTATGTTTGCCTTGTAATTCAGCATAGCTTATCTGGCGATTCAGTTACATTTTGATTTTGGTATGCATTTGTCGGTTCACTCCTGTTTTTCCCTGCGCTACGGCACTATGATGCCGGAGCAGCTTGCAGCGGAGGCTGCCAGGTTGGAGATTCCGGTATTGCCGCTGACGGACATCAACAATTGCTCTGCGGCGTATGCGTTTGCGCAAGCCTGCAGGGCTCAGGGGATCCGACCCATATATGGGATGGAGTTTAGGAAGGAAGGCCGTTTTCTTTTTACGGCCCTGGCGCGCAATGCGGAAGGGATTCGCGAGATTAACGGTCTCTTGAGCCGGTCGGCACAAAGTCAGCGCGCTCCGGACTGGGAGCATTGTTTTGTAATCTACCGTGCGCTACCCTGTGAGCCAAAGCTGCTGAAACCTTATGAGTACATCGGAATAAAGCCCGCGGAAGTACCTGCCCTTTTTTCTTCATCCTTGCGTCCTCACGTGGACAAGCTCGTAGTGTTTAGCCCGGTTAGTTTCCTTGACGGGCAGGGCTTTCGCACGCACAAATTACTCCGCTGCATCGACCGGAATATCGTCATCGGCAAACTGGAGCCTGGCGATTGCGCGTCTGAAGATGAAGTATTCGTTGAGCCGCAGCAGATCCGGCAGCAATTTGCTGCCTATCCGGCCATCCTGCGCAATACGGAGGCTCTCCTCGGCGAATGCGAATTTGACATGAGTGCGGGAGATCAAAACAACCGCAGAACCTTTACGGGCGATGCAGACGGAGACTATAAGTTATTGGCCAAATTGGCCTTTCAGGGTTGCCGCAGACGTTACGGACCACATCATGACCGCGCCACGGACCGTGTGCGACGTGAGCTGCAGGTAATCCACCGGCTGGGGTTTAGCGCATATTTTCTCATCACCTGGGATATTGTGCGCTATGCCCAGAGCGCCGGCTACTATCACGTAGGCCGGGGTAGCGGGGCCAACTCTATTGTGGCCTTTTGCCTTTACATCACCGATGTGGATCCCCTCGAACTCGATCTGTACTTTGAACGGTTTATAAACCCTCACCGGACGAGTCCGCCCGATTTTGATATCGATTTTTCCTGGAGCGAGCGCGACGATGTCACGGAATATATTTTTGAACGCTACGGGCGCGACTATACCGCCCTGCTTGCTACCTACAACAGTTTTAAAGGGAAGTCCATTGTACGTGAACTGGGCAAGGTCTTTGGCCTTCCCAAAGCCGACATCGATACCATTATCGACGAGCCCCGGGCAGGGCACAAACATCATCCGTTTGCAAAGCATATTTTTCATTTTGGTAAACACATCGAGAAACTGCCCAACTACCTGTCTATTCATGCCGGGGGCATCCTGGTTTCAGAACGTCCCCTGTATTACCATACGGCACTTCAGCAAATGCCCAAAGGCTTCCCGATCACACATTTCGACATGTACGGGGCAGAGGATTTGGGTTTTCACAAATACGACATCCTGAGTCAGAGAGGACTGGGCCACATTAAAGATGCGGTCGACCTCGTCCACCGCAACCGCAAACAACGCCTTGATATCCACGATATCGTCCAGATCAAGAGCAATGAACGCGTGCGCAGCCAACTGCGTTCCGGGCATTGTATCGGTTGTTTTTATATCGAATCACCTGCGATGCGGGGCTTGCTTAGCAAACTCCGCTGCGACAACTACGTCCACCTGGTCGCAGCCAGCAGTATTATCCGGCCTGGCGTGGCCCAGTCGGGCATGATGCGCGAATACATCGAACGCTTCCATCAGCCCGATCGTGTCCAATACCTTCATCCTGTTTTTGAAGAGCACCTGCGCGAAACCTTCGGTGTCATGGTTTACCAGGAAGATGTCATGAAGATCGTGCATCACTTTGCAGGACTGGATCTGGATGAATCGGATGTGCTTCGGCGCATCATGACCGGAAAGCGAAAAAGCTCGGATACCTTCCGGCAGCTCATGGAAAAATACTTCCGCAATTGCAGGGAACGCGGCTATCCGGATGCATTGACGCACGAAGTCTGGCGGCAGATTGAAAGCTTCAGCGGGTATTCCTTTTGTAAGGCGCATTCGGCATCTTTTGCTGTGGAGTCTTTTCAGAGTCTGTATCTGAAGGCCCACTTTCCGCTTGAGTTCATGGTTGCCGTAATCAATAACTTTGGAGGATTTTACAATACCGAACTCTACATGCATGAGGCCAGGATGTGCGGTGCCCGTATTATGGCCCCCTGCGTGAATCATAGTCAATATCTGACAGATATTGAAGGGGATCTCATCTGGGTGGGTTTTGTGCACATCCATGCACTGGAACAACAAGTGGCAAAGCATATCGTGCGGGAGCGGCAGCGCGCCGGAGCATATGCAGATCTCGATGATTTTATCCGGAGGGTACCCATGGGTCGCGAACAGTTGCATCTGCTTATCCGGATCGGAGCCCTGCGCTTTACAGGTCTCTCCAAAGGCGAACTCATGTGGCAAAAAAACGCAGTACCTGAAATGGGACAAACCAGGGCAGTGGCCTCCTACCTCTTTGCAGACGGCAGCGAGGAATTCGAAATCCCACAGCTCGAGGAAGGGTCTTTCGATCAGGCTTTTGATGAAATTGAGTTGCTCGGTTTTCCACTCTGCAATCCGTTCGAGCTGCTTGCAGACAAACCTGCTATATGGATATCTGCGGATGCTTTGAAAAAGAATATCAACCGGCAGGTAGGCATGCTCGGATATTACGTAACTCAAAAACCTGTTCGCACCAAACAGGGAAAACTGATGGCCTTTGGCACCTGGCTGGATCCCAAAGGAGCATTTTTCGATACAACGCATTTCCCTCCTGAACTCGAGCGCTTTCCTTTCCAGGGACGAGGCTGTTACTATATCCAGGGAAAAATAGTCGACGACTTTGGGTTTCCCAGCCTTGAAGTCAGTTCGATGCGTAAACTGCCTTATGTAAAGGATCCGCGATACGAATCGTAAAGGGTAACAGATATCGACCGATTTATTTTACAATGCCCATTGACTTGAAGAAGAATTCAGGTCGTTATCAAGGTGGCAATAACAAAAATCACAGAACGAATTTTAGTAGTAAAATTGATTACTAAAACGGTCCATGTAATTAAAGCCTTAGATAAGTTTAGATTCCGTCAACTCAGATATATATTATTCTTACAGCAATTGACAAAAGGATTCGACCTCATTTAAGAATACGGATTCCTATTGGATCCATACCTGCAGCGGAATCTACACCGGCATGTGGGTACAATGAATTCAAAACATATTTCTATTTTTTTTCTTCCTTATGAAAAGGACAATATTCACTTCCTGAAACCGGCAGATTATGACAAGGAAGACCCCGATTGTTTTTGCTTTTACATTTTTTTATAGAGGGATCATGCCAAAAACAATATTTTTTGCCGGATGGAGCTTTGTTTCCGCATTGTCGTCCCTTTTTATTTATCCCTGTACATCGGTTCGTTTGGTCTTGTTCTTTTTGTGTTGTAATTATTGAATTACTTTGAATGCAATCCTGGCTTGTTTTAATTCGAAAACCGGTGTTGCCTAAAAGAATTACAAATACTAAAATGGAAAAGGACTTCATTTAAAATGTTTATCAGATAGTACCAATCAATTTCCAACTATTGGGAAATAGTACAACATACAATACCATAACTCAACACCTCATACAAATCAAGGCCATTTCATCAAAAGCTTCGAATACATTTTCTGATCAATTCTTGCTTGTAACATGTAGAATCCTGGAGCCAGATCTTTGGTGTCAAGCTGGCAAGGATTTTCCAGTACGATCTTAGAGGAGATCATGCGCCCTTCTAAATTGATTAGTTCAAGGACACTTCCCATCGGCAGTTCAGAGACAAGGACATGTTCATCGAAAGGATTGGGATAAAAGGAAATCAAAGGTTCATTGGATTCTTCTGATTGGACGGCCTGGCCGCCTTCAAAAGCACCTATGGAAGGAGGATTTAAGTAGGTCTTGCTATCGAAGTCTTTGGATGATTCCGGAAAATAAAGTCCTTTGCCGATAGCAGGTGAATTGGAATTCAGATGATAATTGCCGCCTGCTACATTTACGAACAAGGGATCCTTTTGTAGGATGCCATTCATTTCCATTACAGGTAATACAGGCCCTCTCCAGCTTGCATTCTGCAAATGATACCACAGGTTGTTTTTAAATTTAAAGGTAGCGGGTAAGGTATTCGGGCCGATGTTTACATCTGTGGACAAGGAATTGTTTACAACGACAATGTTATTTGCAAATGTATTGTTTGCACAACTTTTGTAAAAGCTGGTATCACTGCTTTCCTGGAGGATGCGCAATATCCATTTTTCCGGTTGTATAATGGTATTATGAATTACTTTTACTTCCTGACATCCGACGTACGCAATGGGTGCCATAGCCCCCAGAAAAATATTTGCATAAACCAGAAGATTCCGTGCTTCATAATTTGCGCCGGCTGGTCGAAAAAATGCAGCACCCGTGCTACCCCCTAAGTTTAAACTGCGCTGTCCTCCGGAAATAAATTGGTTCTGGCGGATCTGCAATTCACTGCTGCCTCCTTTTGCCTGGATACTGTTACTTCCCTGATTCCGGAAAACACTTTTTTCGATAATCCCCTGATGGCAGCCAACCATGTCGATGCCACTTCCACCTGCAGATCCGTTTTCAAAAATACAGTTCGATATCAGAAAGCTGTCTAAGCCGGAGAGTTTTAGTAAATCACTATTTCCTGTTGCACTGATGTCGCGAAAGACACAATGCTCAATAGAGACATGATGTGCAGGGGTTTGAAGGGTGCCACCATCGTCAATATTCAACCCATTGCCAGTTTGTCCCTTTACTGTGAAATCGGAAAGAAAAATATAATTGATCTTAGAGAAATGCATAGACTCCAATCCACCTTCAAAGACAACAAGATCTCGATCCGTTCCTTTGATGGTGATCCATGCATCTCGACGGCCCTGTAAAAGTTCAATGTAAAACGGACCGCGGTAAGATCCAGGATGAATCAGTATGGTGTCGCCAGGTTGTGCAGCAGCTGCCGCCTGGGCAGGATTGGCATACGTTCTGCCTGCTCCCACATGCAGGGTGCTTTGCGATATGGCCAATTGCAGGAAAAAGAAATAGAAGAAAAGTTTTACTGTAGCATGTAACATGCACTAAATATAAAAACTTTTCACCTGGGATAATCAAATATGTTGAAAATCAGTAGAACAAGAATGGGTATGCAGGCTTTTATCTATATTAGATTTTTAAGGACTTTACGAGTTTCATCAAGTATTCTCCATATAAACTTTTCTGAAGTTTGATGGCTTGTTGCTCCAATTCACTTTTAGTAATAAAACCCATGAGAAAAGCAATTTCTTCAAGGCAACCGATTTTTAATCCTTGTCTCTGTTCAATGACTTGAATAAACTGGGATGCCTGCATGAGCGATTCGTGTGTACCTGTATCCAGCCATGCAATCCCACGACCCATCACACCCACTTTTAATTTTCCCATTTGCAAATATGCGCGGTTCACATCTGTAATTTCATACTCGCCCCTTGCCGAAGGTTTGAGGTTTTGGGCAATTTCTATTACTGAGTTGTCATAAAAATAAATTCCTGGAACAGCGTAGTTTGATTTGGGTGATTTGGGTTTTTCTTCAATCGAAAGAACATTAAACTGTTCATCAAATTCCACCACACCATATCGCTCCGGATCTGCAACGGGATACGCAAAAATGATTCCCCCGTTAGGTTTGCAACTTGCGCGAAGGAGTTCAGGCAGTTTGCTTCCATAAAAGATATTGTCTCCGAGTATCAGACAAACAGGGTCCTTCCCAATGAAATCCTTACCGAGGACAAAAGCCTGCGCCAGTCCATTGGGTTGTGCCTGCTCTTTGTAATGCAGTTGAATACCCAATTGCCGGCCATCACCTAACAATTGTTCGTACATGGGAAGATCCCTTGGAGTGGAAATAATCAAAATCTCCCTGATTCCTGTGAGCATCAAGGTGGAAAGTGGATAATAAATCATGGGCTTATCATATACCGGCATGAGTTGTTTGCTGACCGCGAGTGTCAGTGGATACAATCTTGTACCGGATCCGCCTGCTAAAATGATGCCTTTCATAATGTATTAGTTACTAGGTGTGATGCTGGTAGGGTTTGTCAATGTGTCGTTTACAAGTTTTTGTAATTCGGTGCAAAGGTTGTCCAGAATTTCGATTTCTTCAGCATGAAGAAAAGCTCCATGTTCCAGCTTTGATAGCATTTTTTCGCTACTCTGAATGGCATAGGGACAACGAATCATTGTGAAATTTGTCTTCAGTTCGTGAAGTCTGTTGAATAATTTTATTGAAGCTCCCTGTGCTTGCATTTTTTTAATGGATTCCATTTTCTCAAGGGTATCACTGCACCATTCCTCTGCCATATCGCGAAGCAATTCCTCATTGCCAAAACATATTTCTCTCAAAAATTTAAGGTCAATTGAGATTTCCATAAGTTTTGTTCAGATGTTCATTTCTGGGGAAAAAGATGAATTGCGCGCCAAGCTCTGATAATACAAAAAAACAAAAATGCTCTTTATGCTCTTTATACACCTGCTGAAAATCTTTTACCTTTTCCTGTTCAATAATGCTTTTCATGACAAATTCTTCGAGACTGGATGCATGTACGGACCATAGGCCTGTGTTTGGTCCTGCTTCAATCAGCTTTACACCCATTTCCAATTCCTGCTGGTGAAGTATAAAGATTGGGTAATGCGTAAGTTCCTGGTCAAGAATAATTTCAAGGGCATTGTTTAATGCTTTCCGGTATCTTCGGAGATCATCTTCCAGTTGTAAATATTTTTCTATGGAATCGTTCATCGCTGTAAAGATAATAAGGCCACGCTTTCGACATGATTTGTATGTGGAAACAAGTCGACAGCCCTGATTTTTTCAAGTTTGTATCTTTCTGCAAGCAATCCCAGATCCCTTGCTTGTGTAGCGGGATTGCAACTTACATAAATGATTCTTGGGGCACCAAGCAGATTTAAGCTTTCACAAACTTGTTCATGTAAACCTGTACGAGGAGGATCTATAACGACCAAATCCGGAAATCCATGTATATCCGCAATTTCAGAAAGGCGTGCGTCTTTCGCATCAGAGACCAGGAAATGACAATGTTCAATGTGATTCGCCTGTGCATTTATTTTGGCATCTGAAATGGCCTCCGGAATTTCTTCAATGCCAACGACCTTGGCTGCTTTTCTTGCCAGATATATACCTATGCTTCCAACACCGCAATACAAATCAAAAACAGTCTCCTTTCCCGTCAGATTTGCATATTCTTCAACCTGCCGGTATAGCCTGGCAGCCTGGCGGGTGTTCGTCTGGAAGAATGATTTAGGTCCTATGAGGAATTTTACGTGGTCGAGTGTTTCTGTAAGGTAGGCCTCACCATGTTGAAGTTGAAAATCCAGGTCAAACAAACTGTCATTCCATTTTGTATTAAGTACCGTATAAAAACTACGGATCTGCGGAAATGAATTGGTTGTGGCGTCTACAATTTCTTTAAGCTTTTTAGAATCTTCTTCACCCACACTTAATATGCATTGAACGCTCCCATCGATTGTGTTTCGTATAATAAGAGTTCTTAAAAACCCTTCGTGTTTTTTTATGTCGTAAAAGGAATATCCATGTTCAACAGCAAATGATCGTACAAAATTCCGGATTTCATTTGAAGGATCAGCTTGTAAAAAACATTTTTGAATATCAACTACTTTACTGAAATGCCCAGGCCGGTGAAAACCCAGGGCAAAACTTGGTTCGCTTCCTTTTTCCTGATTTTTATCAGTTGATGTGAACCATTTGTGAGCAGAAAATGTAAACTCCAGTTTGTTTCTGTAATATGTAGTCTTTTCTGCAGGCAAAGGATCTTCAAATTGGACGTCCTCAATTTTAGCAATGCGTTGTATCGCATCTTTCACCCAATCGGATTTGAATTTCATTTGTGCTTCGTAATTCAAGTGTTGCCAGCTGCATCCACCGCACACTCCAAAGTGTTCGCAAAAGGAATCTGTACGATATTCTGATTCCGTCAGAATCATTTGAACACGACCGTGCCAGCTGCCCTTTCGCTTGCGAAGCAATACTACTTCCGCAAGATCACCCGGAACAGCTCCTTCAACGAAAACAACCATACCTTCTTCGGTGCGACCAACGGCGTGACCATTGTGGGCTATTCCATGAATGCGAATAACAGCGGTTTTATTATTTTTTCTTGCCATTGTGTAGTATCGTAAATTCTATTCTTCGGTTGGATTGTCTTCCTTCTTCAGTTTCATTAGAATGCAAGGGTGCGTGTTCCCCAAATCCTTTGTATTCCAGACGATCAGAAGAAATATTCAAATTTATCAGATATTGTACCACTGATTTGGCCCGATTTTCCGATAATTTTTGATTGTCTTCCTCTGAACCTACGTTGTCAGTGTGCCCGGCAATCAGGAGTTCAATTTCAGGGTTGTCCTTTAGCATTTTTGCCAATGCATTCAGTTCAAACCGGCTTTCTTCTCGCAATACTGCCGAACCACTTTCAAAAAACAGATTTTTTAATTCAATAGGATGATCACTAAGTGAAGCAGTTCGTTTCAAATATTTTTTTAAAAGCATTGGGTGTATAGCCGAATGTCTCTGACTGCATTGGAATTGCTCAGGTTCAAAAATATATTTTGGATGCAATACATGTAAAGCATAATCAGATCCGACAGGGAGCGAAACAAGAAGGCTTCCATCCTTTGCTGTGTACCCTTGATAAAAATTTTCGTTTTTCTGAAGATCAAAAATCTTAATCTCTGCAGAGACGGGTTCATGGCTTTCGTAATCTAAAACTTTTATTTGAACAAACGTAGATGGAGGAATTACTAAGGCATCTGGTAATTCAAATTCATACAGATCCAGATTGGCATCCGTGTCTAATTTACCATTGTGAAGGTATCTTTGATCAGACGCCATCCATGCTGTTTTGCCATCTGGAAATACAATTAATGAAGATTCATCACCCCGGGTATTGATTGGAAAACCAAGATTAACAGGCTCAGACCATTCTTCATTTTCATCCAGCCGGGAATAAAACAAATCCTTGCCTCCTATACCGGGATGGGTGTCAGAAGAAAAGAAGAGGTACTGTGAATTTGGATGTACAAAAGGACAGACTTCTTCACCGGATGTATTGATCTTTTGTCCCAAATTTCTTGGTGTCGACCAACTGTTATCCATCCTCCGGTTTGTGTACCAAATGTCATTACCTCCAAAGGTGCCTTTTCGATTGCTTGTGAAAAATAGCGTTTTCCCATTTTCCGCAAAACAGGCCTGGGACTCGTAAGCTGCTGAATTCACGTGATCTCCCATATTGATCGGCTGAGACCATTGTTCGTTACTCCAAATAGAGTAATACAAATCGCAACCACCGTAAGATCCGGGGCGGTCACAGGAAGTAAACACGAGCATTTTACCATCCGGAGATATGGCAGGTGATCCTTCGTTTAACGGTGTATTGATCTGCTCGAGTGGAAGTGCTTTAGTCCAACCAGTATCAGAATGCTGCGACCAGTAGATGTCTTCATCACCTCTGGAACTTCTCCTTGTGAAAAATACCATATTGCCATCAGCCCGGACACTTGCAAGGTATTCTGAATAGGATGAATTCAATGATGTGAGGAACTTGGGAGCTTTATCAAACATATGTTTGGAAGAACTGTCTGCAAAAACAAGTTTTGGATACAGGCTTTTAGCCTTCTTGAGTAATTCTGCATTTTCTGTTTCTTTATTAAGAAACAACTCCATATTTTTTTTCGCAAGCCCAAAATGATCTGATCGATATTCTGTAAGGGCCAGGGTGTAATACACCTTAAGCTGATAATTGGAGTCAAGTTCCAGAACTTTTTCAAAATGATATTTAGCACATGGAAGATCATAAGTTTCAAAACAAAGGGAGGCCAGTTGCAGCTGTGCATCGATACATCGAGGCTCTTCATCAAGGAGGCGGAGGAATAAAGACTTGGCTTTTTCGAAATTATTGATTTTATACTGTGCAACACCATTTTCGTAGGTTTTTAATAATTTTTTTGACAGCATTGCACGCGTCACAACATCCTGCGTAAACAATGGCGTTGCACAAAGGAACAGCGCGATAATTGAAATGGATAAGCGCATTCTTGTTTTAAAAGAAAACGAAAAGTTGGCCGGAATAAATATAGAATCAGGATTGTTGAGCCAACAATTTTGAAGCAGAATCGAGGCCCATATCTGCAGCTTTTTTCAGATCCAATATATAATCTGCATTGCCTGCGGCCTTCCGGGCCATGCCACGATGCATGAACAGTTCTGCGCTGTTATGATCTTCCAGTTGATCCAGGCATTGCAAACTGGCATCAAAGGCCTCCAGGGCTCCGTCAACCTGTCCTAATGCAAAGAGGGTTTGGCCATAATTGAACCAGGTTTTTGAAAGGTATTTATGATTCGGATCTGTCTCCTCGAATTTGCGGTTGGTAAATAACTTGTATTCAAAAGCAGCTTTTTCAAACTGTTTTAATTCTAAATGGCAGTTGCCTTTAACGCGACGGGAAGCCCAATGAATAGGTTGAAGCGCAATGGATTGCTTAATGGATTCTTCAAGACAGGTGATTGCCTTTTCAAAATCTTGTTTAACCATATAGCTACGACCTAAACCATAATGCGAGGGAGCATTCATCGGATCAAACCGAACGGATTTCTCAAAATCGTAAATGGCGTCCTCGTAGTTTTTTAAATGGAAATTCACATAGCCTCTTTTTTCATAAGCCTGGGAGTGACGGTCGTATTTTTCTATAGCTTCCGTAAGAAGCTGAAGTGCTTCACTTTCCTTTCCATGTTGCTCCGCAAGCTTTTTGCCTTCCTGATACAGCATTACGGACGATTTTTCACCCAAGGGCTCCAGGTGCACATGCTGCAATACTTTTCCATTGTCTGTCATCCAGGCATGAACGCTTCCTGAAACTGAAAATTGAGCACAATATTCAAGCAGGCTGATGGTATTCTTCCAAATTTTTTCTCCGGTATTTCCAATAAATCTAGGAATGGTCAAACTAAAATCCTGTACATGAAAAAGCTGATCGCTGGTCTTGAAAAGCAATTCTTTTTTGTACAAGGTTTCCGCCCGTTGATCAAAAAGTTGAATGACTTTTTGAAATGAACGCTCGGATCCAAATTCAAATTTTCCTTGAAGGATCACTTTGTAAAATTGACCTTGTTGCATATTTATATTCAGTTAGCTTGATCTTAAAACTTGATTTAAAGAACCTGAAGTGTTCTTTAGCCCATCTTTTTTGGGATTGGTTTCAGGGGACCGGCTTTCCGGTATCAAAAAAATTTGAATATATACCCCTTTGTTTATAAAGCCACGTGCAAAGTTCGGAAGTTTTCATTAATAAATGAAGCTAACTTCTTAGGAATCAAAGAATTAAATTTTTAAAATGTGTATTCTTATGGTTCATGCAATATTATACATTAAATAATTTTAATACTTATCAAAATTACCTGATAATCAGCCAATTTAGAAGGATTCAGATCCAAACTTTTGTTCCCTCTGAGCAATTTTGACAAATTTCGATGGACTTTCTTGATGCCAACAGGGTATTTCGAAAAGTTTGGTAGGCAGGCCCGTGCCAGATTTCTTCAAAGGATGCTTCTGAAAGTGCTCCCATAGTATGGCTGGCATCCTTGTCAAAGCAACATGGAACGACGCGACCATCCCAGGTGATGACAGGCGCCCTCCAAAGACGCCAACAATGGTTGCGGAGTTTATTTTTAATTTGAAAGGTTCCTCCTTGAACTGAAGTATATCGCGAAAACACCTCCTGCTCGGGAATAAAGGACGAATTGGTTTCCGGTTTATAAATCTGGGCGGACTTAATTCGGATCTCATCAACACCATACTTCCTAGCCATTCGCCGGATTTCATCCATCTGGTGTTCATTGGATTTAAACACAATGAACTGCCAGACAATCCATGGTGTTTTTTGTTTTTTTTCTTTGCGCAGTTCTATAAGTTTCTTTGTTCCATCTAACACTTGATCCAGGTTCCCGCCTATCCGGTAATGTTCATAAACATCTTGTGTGGATCCATCTATTGAAATAATCAACTGGTCCAGTCCTGAGGAAAGAATAGAAGTGCAGTTGTGCTCGTTCAGAAAATGCCCATTGGTGCTGCTTATGGTATAAATGCCTGCCTGATGGGCATAGCGGATTGCTTCGCAGATCCTCGGATGTATAAATGGTTCACCCTGAAAATAAAACGTCATCAACCAAATTTTCGATTTCAAGGGGCTGATCCATTTGGTAAAATCTTCTATTTTTAAATTTCCAGTTGGTCTGCTGAAATTTCTCAAACCTGAAGGACATTGAGGGCACTTTAAATTGCAGGCTGTTGTAGGCTCCACAGAAAGGGCAATAGGGTAAGCCCAAACTCTTGATTTTCCCTGCATTCTACTGAAATAATAGGAGCACAATAAGAGAAAGGCATTTAAAAGTCTCTTCCAGCTTGCCTTCTCAAAAATCCGTAATGTGATCCTTGTTTTTTTCCACATATCCCGGCAAATATGGCCCATATTTCAAACGGATACTTCTGTTCTGCGATAATTTTAAGAGGGATCATGCATCTTTGCGGAGATTAATCCATATTCAACGCATAAAATGGAACATTTCACAATCCTACAAAGCGCCATATGAAATATCTGATAGCCGGTTTGGGTAATATGGACAAAGCTTATTTTGGCACGCGTCACAATGTGGGATTTGATGCACTGGATACGCTTGCTGCCCGCTTGAATGTCAGTTTTGCGAGCGGAACTTTGGCACATTGGTCTCAAGCCAGCTATAAGGGCAGAACCCTTGTTTTAATCAAGCCTACGACGTACATGAATTTGAGCGGCAAAGCAGTGCGCTATTGGCTTGCCAAGGAAAAAATAGAAGCTTCACATTTGCTGGTCATTCTCGATGACCTGAACCTTGAATTTGGTAAAATCAGGATACGGCCTCAGGGCAGCGATGGCGGCCACAATGGCCTAAAGGACATACAGGCCCAACTTCTTTCAACAAATTATGCACGTTTACGCATAGGTATTGGCAACGAATTTCCCAAAGGAAGGCAAGTAGATTATGTGCTTGGACACTGGTCAAAGGAACAAGCTGAGGCCTTGCCGAAAATTCTGGACTGGTCCGTCGAGGCCATTTTGTCATTCTGTTTCCAGGGATTGGGTCATGCTATGAACACATACAATTCAAAAAGTGCTTTGTCTTCAGAATAGACTACGCATTTCGAATAGTAAAATGGACGCAATATGGCATCGATTTTTGTAAGCAATTCCCTTAGGGCTCATTAAACATTAGGCTGATTGCGTTTGAGTCACCATGTTGCACTACAGATAGGGTTCTAGCTTGAAGGAACTCCGGATTGATATTCATTTTGATGAATATGCAACGGATACCTAAAAAAGCAGCCGTTCCAAACACGGCTGCTTTTCGATACTCATTAAAAACGAAAATTCCTCCATCCAAAATCATTACTCCTGTCGAACCATATCTCAATTGAAATCCTACACTCACCGGCTGGCTTCCATGCAATACCGAATGTTGAAGGTCTGTCCTAATCGAAAATTTTAAGGAAGTAAAAGCAGCTGAACCTTTGTTCGTCTTTAAAACAGCGCGAGGAGCTAAGCTTCATATTGAAAATAAAGACCTACAAAACCAATGATGGATGAATTTGAAATCAGAATTTTCAAAACAACGCTCAACTTTATCGTGACGTACAATCCACGTAAGAATTTCTGATCTCAACCAGTTTAACTGAAGTTTTATCCTGGGTTTAATAATTTCTGCAACAAGCAAAATATCCGGATCCGCATTTTACATTACATTTAAAATTAACACCTGTTCCTGCAATAGAACCGCTATGCTCAATAGAACAATCTGTGGCTCCTTTTCCCCCGGCATCACAAGAGCGGGAAACCGTGTTTTCAAAGCATTGGCATTTTACGATGCCTACGTCCGGATTCGAGTTTGGCCGGCCATTTGAATAAAATCGGGTATAATAATATTCGCCGCTAACCGTACTTAATGCAAATCCTTTAAAGCGTGCTTTGGAGCTCATGTCCAAACTGAGTTGAAGAGTGCTCCCATCTTCGAGCAAAGCATGTATGCCTTCATTGGATTCCGAAATTTCACGTACGGAAAGATCATTATTAAAGGCATACAAGGAATCGGTGCGCAAGACAAAAATGGGGTCTGCCGTATCCCCTTCAGTTTTTAGGAAAACGACATATCCCTGCCCCCCAATTAGCTGGTAGGAAGTAGAAATGGAGGGCGCCAATGAAGGTGCCTTCGGGGCAATGTCCTGGTCTTTATTGCAAGAGCTTAATGCCGACCATATAACGAATGATAAAAAAGCATAGGTGTGTTTCATACTCGATCGTTTAAATGTGTGTGAATGGTTCTTGTTCACGCAGTGGAACTGCTGCGTCTGATCAGTACTATGCATAGGGTGTTTATCAGAACAAGAGCAAATCAAGTGAAATCTTCCTGAAAGGAATACAACTGTTTATCTGATGTTCAGTTGATACTTATCCGGGATGCTTCTTTTTTGATTAAAAGTGAGCCTTGTTCATAAGCATGTCCAGCACCATTAGCTAAGCTTTAGGATGATAATGGAGGAAATCCAGTACGTCAGCATAGCTTGCATCCATCCGGATTAACATTTTTTTAGCTTGAAAATCCATAGATTAGCTATTACCTTTGCAGACCTTTAAAAAAGCCCTACAAAGGGCCAGATTATATTATAAACCATTGAAATTCAAGTAAAAAGATTCTTTATATGGGAATGATTACGAGTATTAGAAAGCGTCTCTGGGTAGTAACTTTGCTGATGGCACTTGCGCTTTTGGGATTTATCGTGATGGATATGACCTCTGGACGCTCCTCATCCTTGTTTGGCAATCCTGATACCGTTGGGAAGGTAGCCGGGCAAGATTTGAGCTGGAGAGAGTTTCAAAATACCGAAAGGGTTTTGTATTCCAATTCCGATGTGGACTATTTTGGAAGGAAAGATTATTTATGGAACCAATTTCTCGAACGTGCCATTCTGGAAAAAGAGGCGGAGTGCAATGGTACCGGCGTGAGTACAGGCGAATTGCAGGAGTTGGAATTTGGTTATAACCTATCTCCCATCATTCAAAGAAATTTCAGGGATCCAAATACCGGAGAAATTAGCCGTGAACAGCTTAATGTATTCAAAAAGGGTCTGGACGAAGAAAACCTCGACCCAAGGTTAAAGGACTTTTGGATTGTTCAGGAAAAGGAGGTTATAAAAGACCGCATGTATACCAAGTTGGGAACGATTGTTTCCAAATCACTGTATATGCCGAATTTTATGATTGAAAGAAACCAGTACGAAAGCAATCTTCGTCTCGATTTTGTATATGGTGTAGTTCCATACGAGGCTATCCCGGAAGAAGATATTAAAATTGAAGAGAGTGATTATGCAGCCATGCAAAAGGAAAAAGCAGCTTCTATTCGCACCGATGAGGAAACGCGCACACTGAAATTAGCTGTTTTAGACATCGTTCCAACTGCAGAGGATTCCAATCAGATCATGACAAGCTTATCAGCCAAAGTAGAAACACTTAAAAATTCTACGGACGACTCCAGTTTTGTGGTTAGTAACCTCGGAAAATGGGATGAAGCATATCAGACTGAAATGGAGATAAGCCCTGTTCTGAAAGATACTATTTTTAAAATTCCAATTGGTGCTGTATATGGACCCTATGTAGATCAAGGTGAATACAGGATTACGAAATTGATCGACAGAAAACCTATTGCAGATTCTGTTCAATCGAGACATATTCTCATCCGCGTACAAACCCGCGAGCAATACTTATCTGCAGTGAAATTACTCGATAGCTTGAAAGCACTGGTGCAATCCGGCGCGGGCAGGTTTGATTCACTTGCAATGAAATTCAGCCAGGATCCGGGATCTGCTATTAAAGGGGGAGACCTTGGTTTCTTTCAACCGGGCCGAATGGTGAAGCCTTTTAACGATGCGGTATTTTACCAAATGAAGGAAGGCGAAATGAAAACTGTTTTAACACAATTTGGAGTGCACCTGATTCAGCTTACAAAAGCTGCTTTTGATTCTAAGAAAACGGGTGTTCATCTTGCAACTATTGGAGAATCCATTGTGCCCGGAGATGCCATTTCGAACACCAAGTATGAGGAAGCAATCAATCTTGTTCAGCAAAATCGCACGCTTGAAAGTTTGGAAAAGAAAATAAACGAAGAGGGCAAATATAAACTCGAAGTGGCAGGTAACCTCTTTAAGAACTCTTATCAAATCAACTCCTTGGGCGCGTTTGCGAATAATACCGCAAGAGAAATGATCCGGTGGGCATTTGCAAAGACTACAAAAGTTGGTGATGTGAGTCCCGAAGTATACAGTGTCCAGGAAGAGTCTAAAAAATATACGAACAAGTATGTCATCGTTTCTCTCTCTGAAATTGTACCTAAAGGTCTAGCTTCCATTGAGCCTTTCCGCAATCAGCTGAAAGGGGAAATTTTGAAACGCAAACGCTTCGAAAAAATCAAAGATAAAATTGGCAATGTAACGGAATTTTCTACCCAGTTGGGCGAATACACCTTTAAAGCAGACACCGCCCGGAACATCTCACCGTACAGTGGGTACATCACCAATTACGGGGATGAATCTAAAGTGATTTCCAATCTTGTAAAACTCCAGGAAGGTCAGACATCTCAACCTTTAATGGGTGAAAAAGGGGTATTCGTATGCAAGCTTATCAAAAAGGTAATCCCTGAGCCTGTGGCAAACCTGGATGCATTCCGTGCATTTTATGTACATCCTGCAAAGAATGTAGCCATGACCTACCTCATGAATTCTTTGCGTAAAAAATATACGATCAAAGACGACCGTTCCAAGTTTTTCTAGTCTCTTCTGATCTTTCTTTAAAGGCCTGTGTCGACCACACAGGCCTTTATTTTTTAATTGGCAGTAGGTCTCAATTTACACAATAGCCTTCGAAGGCGTTGTTTGGAAACTGCATTTTGCCGTCACGGTAGCTGTTTGAAGAACGCATAATTGTACATAACTCTTTAATTCTATAGGGCTTCCAGGGACCCTGTCCGGAATTGCAATCTTTGTGCAATTCGATCGTTATGTTTGAATGAAAATTCCCAATCACTTTCTAATCGTGATCTTATTCCCAGTATTCATGTGCTGCAATAAATCCTCTGTTTTGGAGACCAAATATGAGAATGGTAAGGTAAAAGAGCATTTTAGTGTGATTAAAACAAAGGAGGGAGATCTTCGTCACGGTCAATACATTCGATACGATATGGATGGACGTCTGGAGGAAGAAAGTTTTTACGAGAAGGGTATGTTGGAGGGCAGCCGGAAACTCTATATGAACGGTGTGCTTCAAAGCGAAGAAATACGCGTTAAGGATCATTATCAGGGGCCGTTCAAGGCATTTTTTCCAGATGGCACATTGCAACTGGAAGCAAATTATGTGGATGACGTTATGACGGGTCCTGTGCGGGTATATTATCCCAGTGGAAGACTTAAAGAAATTGTTACATTCGCAGAGAATGTTGAAAATGGTCCGTTCTCGGAATACTACGAAAATGGAAAACTGAAAGCGGAGGGGAATTATAAACAGCAGGAAGGACCGGTTGAAGATGGTGTTTTAAAATTATATGATTCAACGGGAGTTCTGATTCGGATCATGAATTGTGATATGGGCAAATGCAGTACGACATGGAAAAAGGATACAAGTACTTTAAATTAGCTTTGTTAGGGCTTTTCGTATGTTCAGATCTTGTTTGTCAAACCGGCGGCAGACAGATTTTTCAATTTCTGAATGCTTCTCCGGGTGCACGCATTTCCGCACTTGGTGGTATGCCCGTAAGTTGGCGAAGTATGGATCCCGCTTCGGTATATCTGAATCCCTCTTTGCTCACCCCTTCCATGAATGGACAGTTTCAGTTCTCTAACCTTTCTTTTTTTTCTGACATCAAATTTGGACACTTCAGTTATTGCAAGAGCTTTGATTCCCTGGGCTTGAATTTTCAACTGGGAACACAATATGCTAAGTACGGGAATATTGAAAGAACAGATATTTATGGAAATGGTCTTGGCAGTTTTAAGGCTTCCGAGACAGATATTTATCTGGCTGCCTCCAAAGTACTTAATGAACGAATCATAGTGGGCTTAAGCATCAATTACCTGTTTTCAAGCCTGGACCAGTACAGCTCAAATGCCTTGTGCTTTAATTCCGGAATATCCTATTTTAATCCTGAAAAAAAATATGGAATCAGTATCCTATTCAAAAATGCAGGATTCCAATTGAGTCCATACATCAATACAAAAGAGCCCCTGCCATTTGAAATCCAACTGGCCTATGCAAAACGACTCAAACATTTGCCTCTTGTCTATCATCTCGGATTCAGAAACCTCGAAAAATGGAATATCCGATACGATGATCCTGCACTGCAAAATGAAGGCGTTCTTTTTGGCGAAGTAAAATCTAAAAACCAGTTCGAAAAAACGCTCGATCAATTTTTACGGCATTTCGTGGTTGGTGCAGAGATTATCATGGGTAAAAAAGAAAATTTTTCAATACGTCTAGGATACAATCATTTGCGAAACCGGGAATTAAGCCTTTCTGATTACCGGAGTTTTGCCGGACTTTCTTTTGGATTTGGTTTAAAAATTTACAAATTCTATTTTGACTATTCATATGCTTCTTACCATATAGCCGGAGGTGCAAGCCAAATCAGCATCCGAACGAACATTCATTCATTTTTGAAAAACGACATGTAACTGGTGTACGGGTTTTGGTGTAAAATTAGTTTCAAAGTGCTCCATTACAATCCGATTTAAATAATGCGTACAGGCAGCTAGAAAAAATCGGGTATATCCGGATTGGGACTATAAATCTCATTAGGTGCATTTATGTGGACTGACGGGCTTGATAAATTCGGCCAACAGAGCGAATACAGGATGTTGCAATAGGTACTCCAATGATTTTATAAATTGCTTTGTCCATTAGAAATTTTTATCATAATGATAAAGGGGCCCGGTGGTAGAGGGCAGTATTGCGTTAAAGGTTCATTTGATATCTTTGCTTTATAGGGCTGGGATACTATGATCAAAAATGGATAGCCCCTGAATTTAAAGTATCATCATTAAGGAAGATACTTTTAAAGGAAAGTTACCTATCATAGTATCTATTTTTAAATGCACTTTTAATTTGTGAAACGATCCATTCGAAAACTCAAAAATTTTGTTTCTGAGAAATTTCGGCTTGAATTGCCCGTCAAACTCAGCTACCATGGTTGGCATCATACCCTGGATGTATACAAGGTTTGCAATCAGTATATAAGGCGGCTGCATCTTTCAAATGAGCAGGCCTTTCTGTTACGGACGGCTTCCCTTTTGCATGACCTTGGATTTTTATGGACAAATTCAGGACATGAAGAGGCCAGTGCGCAATTTGCACGCAAGGAGTTGCCGAAATGGGATTACAATGCTGCGGAAATCAAGATTATTGAACAGTTGATCCATTCAACCCAAATTCCACAAAAACCGGCAACCCTGCTTGAACAAATTCTGTGTGATGCCGATTTAGATTATCTTGGACGCGGAGACGTTATTTCCGAAAGTCAAAAATTGTACGAAGAATTTTTATCCAATCACATAGTTCAGGATGAGGAGAGTTGGGACCGGCTCCAGTTGCGATTCCTTACCGAACACAAATACCACACCAACTACGCTATAAAATTCCGGGAACCCAATAAACAGCTCTATGTACAAAAAATAATAAAGAAATGGGGATGGACCTTAAGTATATTCGGACTCGGTTTAATTCCCTGCTCCGTGCATCATTTCTTTTTCATATATGGAACCTAGATTTGCAGTTTCCGCAAGATATTTGAATTTGGCATGTGTCCTGCTGCTTGCATTGGTTGCAGCATACTATGACTATTCTGAAATCGCATTTAAGAGACCACAATCCATTCATAAGTGGAGACAAACAGACTGTGCATCTTTGGCTTTGAATTATTATCGCCATGGCATGAATTTGTTTGAACCCCGTACCCATAATCTCACTTCGGATGGAGGTACAACAGCTTATGCATGCCCTAGTGAGGTTCCTGTCTTGTATTATGCCGTTGCTTTCCTTTATAAAATATGTGGCCCCCATGATTCTGTTTATAGAATCTTTAATACCTTATTATTCTTGCTGGGTTTGTTTTACCTGTTTCGACTGGCGAATTTAATTTTGGAAGACTTTGTCTGGTCTGCATCCATATGTTTGATCGTATTCAGTTCGCCTGTACTGGCTTATTACGGAAATAATTTCCTGACGAACAGCAATGCGCTTGCATTTTCATTTATGGGCTGGTATTATTTTTTTAAACATGAAAGATATGGTGGCTCAACGAATTTTATGTATGCATTCCTTGCATTTCTGTTTGCGTCTGCTTTTAAACTGACGGGCCTCATAAGTGTCTTTGCTATTTTGTATTATGCCTTATTTTATGGAAATAATCATGTATTCGAAAAGAAAAAAAGAAAACACCCGTTGTGTAACCGTATACAATACGCTTCTATTTTTAGTATTCCCATTTTAATCGGACTTTGGACCCTCTATGCAAACATGTACAATGACCTGCATGATTGCAGTTATTTTTCTACAACGGTATTTCCAATTTGGAACCTCAATAAAAATGAATTGGATTCGGTAATTGAAAATGTCCGAAATGTATGGTTCTATCAGTATTTTCATCCATCTGTTCTGGCAGTTCTCTTGTCCGCACTCGTTTATATAATCATTAGGTACAGAAAGTTACCAGGTTCTTTTTTTTGGTTGTTATTCGTGATGTTTTTTCAGTGTCTCTTTTTTATTTTGTTACAGTTTTGGAATTTTGCAGATCACGATTATTATGTTGTAGAACTTTATATTTTTCCAGCCCTTATCCTGGTGTTTGCAGCATATGTTTTAAAGCACCACCTGAATTCGTTATTTGAGCATCCTGTTACAAAAATCCTGATGGGATGTTTGGTTCTTTTAAATGTAATGTACGCCAAATCCAAACTCCAGGAACGCTACCATTCCTGGATGAATGACTATGATCAATATAAGGACTTGTACGACATTACTCCGAAATTGAGACAACTTGGCATTCATGAAGCGGACAAGGTGATTTTTATTTCAGATCCAAGCCACGCAGCCCTCTATTTAATGGATCAGCCTGGCTGGACAACATATACGGATGCACAATTTAACAGAGGGCAAAAAAGGCCTTATAACCAGGATAGTATAGGTATTGCAAAATCTATGGAATTGGGAGCAAGATACATGATGGTAAATGGCGTGGGAGAGTTTCAATCAAGACCTTATCTGCAGCCCTTCTGCAAAAATCTCCTGGCACGCATAGGAAATGTATTCATTTTTGATCTGGTTCATAAAAACATAAATTTCGAATGGCGTCCGGACAAAATAAAACGTCAGTACCACTGTGACGCAGAGACAAGAACCATGGATGGTTTATTTTTTACCGATACGTCCTCCAATATTCAATTTGAATTTGGAATGCTGCAATCTTCTGAAGAAACACATACTGGCAGGTATGCAATAAAGCTGAGCAAAGAGCAGCCATATGGATTGACGTTTAAAATGAATGAGCTTGAAGAGGGTGACCGTATTCGTATCCGTATCTGGAGATCACCGGGGGCCCCTCAGTCCGTTGTTTGGATCAGTTCGATAGATGAAATACACTATTACAACAATAAAGTGCGTATTTATCAAACGGATGAAAAAGGCTGGCAGCAAATTGTTCAGGATTTTACGATTGATTCTGCCATGGCGGGAAAGGAGTTAAAGATGTACGCATTTAATCCTTCCGATGCGGAGGTCTTTTTTGACGACTTGGAGGTTCATCATTATTACAATCCATTAGTTCAGAGATAAATTCAATTAAGGACTGGTTTTCTCAAGGAATATCTTTTGTACCACTTGAACAGTTCAACCCAAATGACGCCCACAAAGGCAAAAGCAAGGCAGGTCAACACCTCCTGGTAACGCAGTGATTCGAATCCAAAAATTTTTCGAAGTTCAGCTTGATATATGGATAGTCCCAGCATAGCCAGAGACACACAAAGTACAAGAGGTATGAGAATATTTTTATATCGAAGTGTGGACCAGGCAGATTCAACAAAAGAGCGGTTAACGATTGTCAGGAAAAGATTGGAAAATATTAAACATGTGTAAAGTGCCGTCCTGGCCTTTTGTTCTGTAGCACCTGATGATATAAATATTTGGGCAATGCTGAGGCATGTAAAGGTGATTACCAAACCTTGAATAATACTTAGGGATAATTCTTTCCATGTGAACAGAGTAGTTTGGGTTTTCCTTGGGGGCCGGCTCATGGAAGTAGATTCAATGGGTTCATTTTCATAAATGATGGAGCAGGTAGGCCCCATGATCAACTCCAGGAAAATGACATGCACCGGATTGAAAATATCGCTAAACCTCCAAAACAAGAGCAGGGGAAGCGTAACAATGAGAATGATAGGGATGTGAATGGAAATGATGTATTGTATGGCCTTTTTAAGATTTTCATAAATTCGCCGGCCAAGTGCAATGCCATCGACCATGTGTGCGATGTGATCATCTGCCAGGATGAGCGAGGCACTTTTTCTTGCAAGTTCGCTGGCTCGCTGACCCATTGCAATGCCTATATGAGCTGCTTTTAAAGCGGGGCCATCGTTGACGCCATCGCCGGTCATAGCTACAATTTCACCATTTTGTTTTAAAGCTTCAATTACCCGGGTTTTTGCATCTGGATGCATGCGTGTAAACAATGAATATTGTTGCACAGCTGCGCAAAGCTCACGTTGGTTCATGCCTGCAATCTGATCTCCACTGATCATGGATTCCGCATTTCGAATGCCAATTTGTTTGGCAATCGCGTATGTTGTTTGTGGATAATCTCCTGACAAAATTTTCACATCCACTCCTGCTTTATAAAAGGATTGCAGTGTTTCTTGTATATCTCCTCTAGGCGGATCATAGAATGAAACCAGGCCGAGAAACTCAAACTTGAATTCACCTTGTTCATCAGGGAGCCCTTCTATGCTTTTCAGGCCTCTTCCAACTCCTAAAATCCGATGACCTTTACTTGCGAGTTGTTCTGTGATCTTGATAATTTTTTCAAGCTGTGCCTGGCTGAGTTCGCATTGTGCAAGAATACCTTCTACACCCCCTTTTACAGCAATGATTTGCGAGCCCTTGTCATTGCGGAAGACGTGCGTCATGATCGGGGGTTTGCCTGACAGGGGATATTCTTTGTACATTTTAAATTCACTGCGTTGATCTGTAGGGCAGCATTGGGAATAACACGCATGAATGGACTGCTCCATAGGATCAAAAGGAGATTCTTCAGAGGCCCACATGGCATACTCCAGGGTTTCATTGAAATGTGCCTGCTGGCCAAAGTTTTCAATGAAGCGATCTTCCTTGTAATCATATAGACCATACAGTTGCATGCGGTTTTCTGTGATCGTTCCAGTTTTATCCAGACAAATGACCGATACTGCACCTAAAGTTTCTACCGTCATGGGCTTTTTTACAAGTACTTTTTTCCGGTACAAATGGAGGGCACCCAGCGCCATGAACGTACTGAATGCCACTGGAATTTCTTCAGGTAAAATGGACATACTCAATGTCAATCCTTTAAGTAAGCCATACACGATATTTTGTGTGATATAATACTGAATGGCCCAGATAAGCAAAAAGGCAAGCAAACCAAATTGGACCATACTTTTTACAAATTGGTTAATTTGAATCTGAATGGGTGTTTTCTCTCCTTTTTGCTGCTGTACGGTTTTACCAATCTTGCCCAATTCTGTGTTTTCACCGACTGCCGTAAGTTCAAGTACACAATATCCGGAACTTACCAAAGTACCTTGAAAAAGCCTTTGATCCCCATTCTCTTTGCTTTTGAAAATGGCGAGCGATTCTCCAGTAAGAATGCTCTCATTTACGGAAAAATCATGCGACTCAATAATAAGACCATCTGCCGGCAGCACATCTCCATCTTCAACTAAAACAAGATCTGCTACGACCAATTGATCATTTGAAAGTTCAATCAGGCTTCCATTGCGGAACACGCGAGCCTTCGGTTCGAGTATATTTTTGAGGGCTTTTTGTGCATTCGTACTTCGATTTTCCTGGAATAGAGAAATGCTGGCTACAAATACAATTGCAATGAACATTACCAATGCTTCTTCGTGCTCTCCAAGAAGTACATAAAGCCCTGCAGTTACCAATAAAATAAGGAACAAAGGCTCAAAAGCAATACCCTTAAGCAGTTCGAGCCAGCGGGATCCCACTTTGGTTTCAACGTGGTTAGAGCCATGCACACTGCGCTGTTGTTGTACCTCAGTGTCGGACAGGCCAATGTATTTTCCGGAAACAATTCTAAACAGGGACATGCTTTTTTTAGAAACGGATGTAATCAACCGGATTTACAGGCTTGCCCTTAAACCACAGCTCAAAGTGCAGATGCGGTCCGTCTGTAAGGGTGCCTGTATTCCCAATGATGGCAATTGCTTCTCCAGTTTTTACTCGCGCTCCTATCTTCTTTAGCAAAGCACTGTTGTGTTTGTAAATACTAACGAGATTATTGCTATGTTGAATCGCAATGGTGTGGCCATTTTCAATGGACCAGTCAGATTGGAGAACGGTGCCTTCAAGCATGGCTTTAATAGGGGTATTTTTTGCTGCAATAATATCTACACCAAGATGCCCTTTTTCCGGGTTATACTCCGCGCCTAACGGACCTCTGACAGGAGGGCTGAGTTCAAGATTGGTAAACGAACCGGGATCCGGTGAAAAGAGGGTACCTGTTTTTGGCCCTGAATGAGCTTGTATTTTGGATTTTCCTTCTCTAGCCATTAAGATTTCGAACTCAGATCGCAAAAGGCTGTCTTCCTTAACTTTAGGCTCTGGCTCGGGCTCAACCATCTTAATTTTTACATTTTTGGTCACCTCTGCCCTTGTTTCGGGATTGCCATCAAGAATGCGCTGGATACTGTTTATATAGGTTTCACGAGCCTGGATGTTGTTTTCAAGAGCCTGAATCTGTTCGACCAGCCTCTTGTATTCAGATTGGGATCTCAAATCTCCATAGCCGGGAATGTATTTTTTTAAAGGTGTGAAAATGATGAGCATCAATAAAAACAAACCTACTAAAAAAACCAGCGTACTGGCTAAAATATAAATATTCTTCAGGGTCAACCGGTAACTGGCTGTTTCTTCAAAAGTTTCCTCATTGCGAATGATGAACAGAAATCTTTTTTCGAGATGATCTTTCAGCCATTTTTTCGCCTTTCTCCAATCAAATCCCATTTTTAAAAATACTTTATTTTATAATAAATTTGCCGGATTTTCAGTTATACTTGACACTTTCACAGAATTCATGAATATTTCCCAACGTTTTATTGCATTAAGCCTCTTGAGCAGTGTTGTTTTTTCTTTGGCCTGCGTGAGTCACCGAAAGAAAGGCCAAACTTCGGCATTAGGCCGATTTTATCACAACACTACTGCAAAATACAATGGATATTTTAATGCGAATGAACTGATGGATGAATGTCTTATGACTTTGGAACAAAATCATAAAGACAATTTCAATAAAATATTGCCTGTATTTCCATTTAATGCAGTTGAAAGTGCCGATCCCGTTAAATCGAAGCTTGACAAAGCCATTGAAAAAGTGTCAGTGGTCATCACCAACCACCGTGTAAGTCATTGGACGGACGATTGTTATCTTCTTCTGGCCAAAGCCCAATACCTCAAGAAGGATTTTGAGACTGCAGAAAGCTCCTATCGTTTTTTCCTGGACGAGTTTGATCCTTTCAAAAACAGGCTTAAAGCAAAGAAAATCAAAGCAAAATCAGTAGAGGAGAAGAAAAAAGAAGCAGAGGATATTAAAAAGGATCGCAAGAAAGCAGCGGAGCAAAAGGCGAAGGAGCGTAAGAAAATTCAAAAAGAGAAGGAAAAAGCAAAAAAGTCATCCTCAAAAAATAAAAAACCTGTTTTAGAAGCAAAAACGGAGTCGAAAACGAAAGAGCTAAGTGTAGCGTCCAAGACCCCTCAGGATCAGGACAAATCAAACCTTACAAATGAAGGCTCCTGGCTCTTTCCTCATTATCCCGCATACTGGGAGGGCGCGATCTGGGCAGGAAGAAACCTCGTTGAGAGGGGAAAGCCTTATGAAGCCGAACAATTATTTCGCAAAGTTGAGAAAGATCCCTATGCATCTGCAAGCTTAAAGGAAGCTTTGTATGCTTCCTTTGCGGATCTATATCTCAAAACCGGAAATCAGGTAAAGGCCATATCCGCTTTGAAGTCTGCAATTGAATTCAGTGATTCCAAGAAAAGAAAGGCCAGATATGCTTTTATTTTGGGCCAGGTATATCAAAGTGCAGGTCGGAGAGAAAGTGCGGGAGAATATTTTACACAATGCATCAAGGCGAAGCCATCCTATGAACTGGTACTTCATGCAAAGCTAAATCTGCTATTAAATGAAGCAGCTGAAGGAGATACTTCCGTAGCAGTGGCAAAAAAAATCCAAAAAATGGTGGATGATCCTAAGAATAAGGAATTTCTTGGGGAACTGCATTATACCCTGGCTATGATCCACCTCAAACTAAACCAGACCGATCAGGCCATTGAAGAATTTAACCTGGCACTTCGTTCGCCTAATGTCACGAATGCACAGCGGGCAGAAGCTTATTTCCAATTGGCTGAATTGAATTTTAACAAACAGGCCTACCTGGAAGCTAAACTATATTACGACAGCACAATGACCGTTCTTGCCAAAAATGATGATCGTCGGTTAAAAGTTGCAAAAGTTGTCTCAAGTCTTGAAGAAATTGCAAAAAACCTGCAAAACATTGCGCTACAAGACAGTTTGCTGAAAATTGCCGGGCTTTCTGTAAAGGATAAGCGCGCATTGGCTGTTCAACTTAAGAATGCCAGAAAAAATAAGAATGCTGAACCCTTGTCCTCAAAGGACCCGCGCTCCCGCTTCGCGGAATTGGAAGCTCTTTCTGCCAATCCTTTTGCGAAGGAAGATGGAAATAATTCAGATATCAAAAAAGCTCCCAGTAACTTTTTTGCCTATGATCAGAGGGCAATCAACAGAGGGCGATCTGAATTTGAACAGATTTGGGGAACCAGAAACCTTGAGGACAACTGGAGGCGGAAAAATAAAAACACATTTGCGATCAATGAATTGAAAACCGATTCACTGGAAGAAAAATCAGATACGCTCGAAGCAGACCTTGCGCAAATTCTAAAAGGCATTCCAGAAACACCTGAACAAATAGAAGCGGCCAATAAGAGTATCTCTGAATCCATGTACTTTCTTGGGGTATTGTACCGGGAAAAACTTGAAAACTATGACAAGTCCTCAGGCTCACTGAAGGACCTTATAAAAAGATACCCCAAGACCTCCCGAAGAGCAGATGCAATTTATTACCTGTATTTGAATTGCCTTGACCAGGGAGAAACGAGCTGTTTAAATTCTTATAAAGACCAGCTCATCTATGAATTTCCGGGAAGCCATTATACCAAAATTCTTACAGACCCGGAATATGTAAAAAGTTTAATGGCAAAGCGCGATGAAATCAGTAGTGACTACGACAAAGCCTATCAGTTGTATACAGCAAAAGATTATACCGCAGCGTATGACTTATTGCAAATTGTTAAAAACAAAACCCAGTCAGGACATAAACTTGCTGCTAAAACGGCATTGCTTGCAGCCTTTTGTGTCGGGAACACTCAAGGGAAGGACGTTTATATAAATGCACTCAAAGATGTAGTAGCAAATTTTCCTTCTACACCTGAAGAAATAAAGGCTAAAGAGATCCTGCGCTTTTTAAAGGGAGACCAGGATGCTTTCATACAGATCCGCGAATCTGAACTGGAGAAAACAAATTTTAAGGAAGAGGATGACAAACTTCATTTTATCATTGTATTGATGTTTAATCCGGAAGACAAACAGGTTGATAAAGCCAAAATATCCATCTCGGATTATCATGAAAATTACCACAAAGCAGATAACCTGAAAATGACAAGTGTTGAACTCGACATAGAGAGCAACAATCCTATAATTGTGATTCGCAAGTTCAACGACAAGAAGTCGGCAATGAAATATTACAAAGGCGTATTGAAAAAACCAAAAGAGTACATTACCGATTTTGAGAATTGGGAAATTTATGCGGTTAGTCAAAATAATTACCGCGAAATTTTACGCATCAAAAGTCTTACGGAATACAAAAGTTTCTTTAAAAAGTACTACGAAGAATCAAATTGATTCATCCTGCTGGGGGAATACCGGTCCATTGTAGTTTACAACCAAATAGCGATTAAAAGAGGTGTTCGTGCTTTATTCGTAAGACCTATGGAAAGGGAATTTATTTGTCTCAACGCAACAATCCGAATTCACTGCAGAAGCAATCGAATAGCAAGTACTTGGTTCATTTGAATAACTCTTGTATATCTGATTTAGAGAGGTGGTAACAGCTACCCACCAGGGTGTAGCTCAGTGGTGCGCTCTTAATTTCTGGTAATTCCAATGGTAAGCATGCTTATTTTTATTCCAGGGCAGCGTGCATATAACTCAGAAGCACAGGCTTCCAATGTCGATCCTGTGGTAAGTACATCATCTACCAATAAGATATGCTTTTGGGACAAGATTTCGGGCTTTTTAACCTGAAAGGCATCTCTCATATTGCGCATGCGCTCCATCCGGTTTTTTTGGACCTGACTATTTGTGTGTTTGGTCCGTATCAAGAGGTCCTCCCTCCATGGAATATTCAAAGAATCGGATAAGCCGGATGCTATCAAAGCGGCTTGGTTATAGCCCCTTTTGGCTCTTTTATGCCGATGTAAGGGTACAGGTAGTATGAGCTGAGCAGAACAAAACGCAGGTTGATTTTCCAATATCCGGCCAAAATATTTTCCAAATTCAATTCCTATTTGCGGTTCATTTCTGTATTTCAGACGTTCAATGGCGTCTTGTACGGAACCTCCTTTAATATAGTCGTAGAGAGCTGCACCACGGATGATAGGCAAGCGCCCTTTAAATTTTGCGGTGAAGGCATTTTCAGGATACAAATACATGTCATGAGGGTGGAGCTTACTTTGGCAGTGACTGCAGAATACATTATCAACTGAAAAGGTCCTTGCACCGCATAAGATGCAAAGTGGAGGGTATATTAAATCCAGAAGCGAAAGCAAGGCTTCCTTTAGGTAATTTTTGAAGGATGGGTCGCTCATAAGCAAAAAAAAATCCCGGTCTTGCGACCGGGACCTTCAAACAAAACGAAAAACCAACTTTATAGAAAGCTACAAAAGGCTACT
>CAZDQG010000029.1:37816-39105 GCA_964507535.1 uncultured Saprospiraceae bacterium | reverse complement strand
TACCAGGTAGACTTCAAAGACCAGACTAAGACAGCAAAGATGATCTTATTGGATTAATAGAAACACCCGCGAAAAATCAAAAGGGCAGCTCCATGGAGCTGCCCTTTTTGTTATATCTGAAAATTAATTTGAAATTCAGTTTTTTATAAAGGGAAAAACGATAAAACAATATTTAATTGTGGCGGGCTGCATACATGAAATAAATCTTACATTTGAATGTGCATTATGGCTATCAAGGATCGTTTTATTTTTTGTTTGATTGCCCTGGGATTTTTCCTGTCAAGCAGGGCTTTTTCGCAATCAGGAGTGGATTCCTGGAGTGAGGATCAACTGTATTCCAAGTGCTTCGATGCATCTTATGAAGGAATAAAATTTCAAATTACTTCACAATATTTTGATCAATATACCGGAATCAGGCATTTGTATTTGCAGCAACTTTATCGAGGAGCGCCAATTGAAAATGTCACTGCCTCATTTCATTTTGATGTGCAGGGCCAAAAAATCTACGCTGATAATTCCTTTATTATCCGCCCTGATAATCTTGAACTGCAATCTAAAAAAAAATTGTCTATTAACAATGTACTGCAATCTATTATTAAAGAGCGGGAAAAGATTACACTAGTTCGTCTGTTAGAGAAAAATACATCAAGATCTTCCTTACATGACTATCAACAATTTGAAATTGTTGGTTTGCCGAAGGATGAATTGCAATATCGAAATAGTTATTTTTTTCAAGAATCACTCCAACGTGTGGTTTCTTCCTATACCATTTTATGGAAAAGGCATGAGGTTTTTGAATGGCTTTATATCATTGTAGATGCCACTACAGGAAACGTTTTACATGAAAGCAATCAGGTTTTAAATTGTAGTTTCGAAAATTTCAGATTTGATCAACATTCGCGATTTCAGGTACTGGAAGATGCGACACACACT
Source organism: uncultured Saprospiraceae bacterium (assembly GCA_964507535.1). Classification (GTDB taxonomy): domain Bacteria; phylum Bacteroidota; class Bacteroidia; order Chitinophagales; family Saprospiraceae; genus Vicinibacter. Next base: position 38,172 of record CAZDQG010000029.1, on the reverse strand, counting down.
CTTTCCAATTCTTGTTACAGGGTGTTCTCTATTCCAACGGAGAGTCCTATTCATGGCTCACGACAACTGGTTTATACGCCATGGGCTAAGGCTGCGAATGCAAGTCCTTTTGGATGGCACAATGATGGATTTAATTTTTATTACAGTACCAAGGGAAATAATGTGGATGCCTTCGAAGATAGCGATGATGATGATCTCCCTAATGGCGGTGATGCAGCGCGTGCTTATGGTGGGATTCAATTGAATTTTGATTTTCCGTATAATCCAGTTTTGACTCCATTGCAAAACAAGGATGCTTCTATTACCAATTTGTTTTATTGGACGAATCTGATGCATGATGTTTGGTATCAATACGG
>CAZDQG010000029.1:30377-37716 GCA_964507535.1 uncultured Saprospiraceae bacterium | reverse complement strand
TTACCAATTTGTTTTATTGGACGAATCTGATGCATGATGTTTGGTATCAATACGGATTTACAGAGGCCTCCGGCAATTTTCAAAACTTCAATAATAATAATGGTGGAGTTGGAAATGATTATCTTCTGGCGCAGGGAATTGATAATCTGTATTATGCACGGAATAATGCAAATTTTGCGACGCCTGTTGATGGCAACAGCCCGGTTATGCAGATGTATGTCTGGAATAAGGATGTTCCTGATACCATGCTGATCGAATCTCCAATGAATATTTCCGGGCCATACATGAATGTACACACTCCTATTAGTCCCTTGGTCTATGCACCTGTTTCGAGGCCTCTTGTCCAGGTTATGGATGTGAGTAATGATCCCAGCTATGGGTGTTCTGCATTGACGAATGGATATTTATTAAAGGGGAATATTGCTCTGGTGGATAAAGGGATTTGTTCCTTCAGCAGCAAGCTTTCCAAAATTCAAAATGCAGGTGCAATTGCAATGGTCATATGCAATAATGACGATAATGAACCTACGGGAATTGGAGGTTGGTCTTATGGTATTGGGATTCCAGTGGTCATGATTCGGAAGAAGGACTGTGAGAAAATAAAGCTTCAGTTGTCAAATGGAGTCATGGCTACCTTGCTTCCTACCTCTGCTTTAAAATGTAAGGTAAATCAGAAGTCTATACTTTTCTCCAGGGCTCCGTACGTAAACTATTTTCCAAATATTCAGACGGATATTGTTCAGGTAATTGATGGAGGTACAGATCCTTTGGATGGCTGCGACCTGATACAAAACGGGCCTGCCCTGAATGGCAAAATTGCATTACTGCAGGAAGGAAGCTGTGAGCCTTCGTATCAGGCGTACCAGGCTCAAAGCTACGGGGCGGTGGCAGTTATAATATGTAAAAAAGGTCCAGGATATCCCGATTCCATTCCATATGGAAATTATGGCCAATGGATTCAGATCCCTATATTGAAAATCAGTGAAGCTGATTGTCAAACGATACGCATGCAGATGCCTGTTAAGGCAGAGCTTGTAAATTCAGTTCCTCCTTTGCTAGACGGAGACCTGGATGCGGGAATCATTTGTCATGAATATGGGCATGGTATCAGCAATAGACTTACCGGAGGTCCCGGTACTGTATCCTGCCTCACAAATGCCGAACAAATGGGTGAGGGCTGGAGTGATTTTTTTGGTCTTGTAATGACTTTAAATGCGGGTGATTATGCCTATAAGAGCAGGGGGATTGGAGTATACAGTGCCGGACAACAGACCAATGGTGTTGGGATAAGACCTAATCCATATAATGTCAGCCTGTCTGTTAATCCCGCGGATTACAGTCAACTAGCCGATGTAGTACATATTTCCCAACCTCATGGAATAGGTTACCTGTGGTGCTCTATGATCTGGGACATGTTATGGGCATTTGTCAAATTGTATGGTTTGGAGTCAGACATTTACAATGCCTCTTCAACAAAGGGGAATCCAAAAGCATGTAAATTGATTATTGAAGGCATGAAGCTTCAACCTTGTTCACCCGGATTTGTAGATGCCCGTAATGCAATTTTAAAAGCGGATACAATTTTATATAATGGTCAGCACGCATGTATGATTTGGAATGTCTTTGCACGCCGCGGACTTGGATATAGTGCAAAACAGGGAAGCTCTTCAAGGAGGGATGACGGTGTTGCAGCCTATGATATACCTGCTTATTGTAGTTTTATGACCGAACAGGAACTTTTTGGACAAACCTTTCTTTCTAGCGCTGAAATACAACTGACAGCAGTTCCTCGGGATTCGGGTATACAAATAAACTGGCAACTGGATCCCATGTTGAAGGACAAGCTGATCAAGCTTTACCGTACTTCTGTTTCTGATGTCTCGGAGCTTCTCTTAATGCATGAGGACCCAAGCCATCCCTTATTTGGCGAATTTTTTGATACCAAAATTCGGAGAGGAGAAGACTATGCCTACCAATTGCGAACATTCTCAAATGGAATACTTTACAAAAGTTCAGATTGGGTTGCCGCACAACTTATGGGTTCACCGTCTAATTGGAAAATCTACCCAAATCCAGTTTCCGATGTGTTTTACCTTGCTAACGATTGTATGCCTGAAGAGGAGATAAGTATACAATTATTTGGTTCAGACTTGAAAATGATTGAAGAGCAAAATTTGGGACGCATCACAAAGGGACCGGTTAAAATCACTACTTCGGATATCCCCAAGGGAAATTATTACATCCGTATACACTCAGGTTCAAAAATGGATTTAGTAAAATTCATTAAGTACTAATTTGGAAAGGTTTATCTTGTCAACCCGTGCCTCCAGTTGTAATTGAAGGTTGATGTTAAGGTATACCTTGTTGTCAAAGATACCAAACTGATTTAAATTGTAATCCTGTAGATTTCCCTGCACGGAAATACCCTCTGCAAAGGATTTTCCATTTATGCTTTGCCTCGTTTGGTTGAGAAAGTCATTTAGAGTTTCATTGATTCTGTCTTCTAAAGTTTCTTTGACCTGTACCTCGGCAATTTTACGTATTACGGCAAAGAGGATTTTTTTAATTTTGGCACCTTTCGTTGCTTTAAGTCGAAAATCTTCGAGTTTAATTTTTTTCTTGTCCGCATCAAATTCTGGTGTAAACATTAATTGAACCTGACCGGAATAAGCTCCCGTCATTTCCAGATCTATTGCAACTGTTTTCGCCGATCCATGCATCTGGAGTTGAGTTACACGTACCTGTGTAAGGCCACTTCCAAATGTGCGGTTTTCAGTACTGTCTTTGATTATTTTTTCAAGATAAGGCAGTGGAATCTTAGATAATATATGCAGGGAAGATTCATTTTCTATAAAAGGCCTTAATGAAAAACTTCCTTCCGAATTGAAATCAGGTGGTATTGAATCCGTAAATATGGATTCAAAATAAACAACAAAAGGTATTTCAAGGTCTGTATCTGTCATCGTGAAAGGGCCAAGGGCGACATCACCCGGATTGGCAAAAAAATGCAGGTACTGATCGTCTGAACTGTACATAGGTCTATTAAAGTACCGCTTCATGGACTTGCGCAATTCTGTAAGTTCCAGATTTTTATTTAATGAATCATCAATGGAGGAACAAAGCACCTGCTTGTATTTTTTGATAATGAAATTTGCCAACTGTTCAATCGGTATATTCATACCGAGCACTTTGACTACTGGTTTTTTCGTCCAGTGAAAATGGCTTAATTCTGTTTTTGTCAACAATTTCTCATCCCTGATGTCAATGCTGGTGGTAAGTTGAAGCTGTACCTCTCCGTTTGCCTTTATCTTGCTGAAGATACCAGGCGGGCTCACTTCTATAAAGAGAGGAAGTGTGATAATGAGCGTTTGTTTGCTTGCCTGAAAATCAATAGGGCCGTTTAATTTTGACAAAAGTTTGTAGTCTTCATCAATTTCAAGTCCATTGCTGAATTGCTTATTTATGATATAATTCAGGGTGTTGTTAAGTTCACTCCTGTTGAGTTTTAATCTCAGATTTAAATTGGATAGTGACGGAACCGGTGCTTTCAGCATGTTGATATCTTCAGGTAAAGTAGGTATCTTTTTACTGCATGAGACAATAAATAAAGAAAGGATACATAACACGGAAAACCGCAACGGCATATTCTGAATCATAGTACGTTTCCTGATTTATAAAATGGGTGTTGTCATGAAATAAAAGCAGCATTATAATTTTCCTGAAATGATTTCAGATACCACATTAGGATCCAAAAGGGTGGTGGTGTCCCCTAAATGCTCTGTGTCACCCTCAGCAATTTTACGGAGGATGCGTCGCATGATCTTTCCACTTCTGGTTTTTGGCAGGCCACTTACGATTTGTATTTTATCTGCTTTTGCTATGGGACCAATGGTCTGACTTAATAGTTCATTGATTTCTTTCGAAAGTTGATCATGTTCCAGAGAGGGGGATGAACAGACGATAAATGCATAGATGCCTTGTCCTTTGATTTCGTGTGGAAACCCAACAACGGCACTTTCAATAATGTTTTCATGCAGGTTAATGGCGTTTTCAACTTCAGCAGTTCCAATGCGATGTCCGCTTATTTTTAAAACATCATCCACCCGGCCCGTAATGCGTATAAATCTGTTCTCATCATAAAATGCACCATCACCTGTTGTATAATATCCAGGAAATTGCTCGAAATAAGTTGACTTGCAACGGGCATGGTTCCCGTAGGTGGTTCGGATAATTGAGGGCCAGGCACTTTTAATACACAACAGACCATTTTCATGAACCGCTTCGATCTCTTCGCCATGCTCATCCAGAAGGACTGTTTGAACTCCGGGCATCGGCAAGGTAGCAAACGTGGGCTTCTGTGGAGTTACACCTGCCATGTTTGAAATGAGGATACCTCCTGTTTCAGTTTGCCACCAGGTATCTACAATAGGGCATCGGTTTTTTCCAACGTGCTCAGAATACCATTCCCATGCTTCTTCATTTATAGGTTCACCCACGCTGCCAAGAACCTGCAAGGATTCCAGACTTTTATGTTCAAAGGGTTGTAAACCAAATGCCATTAAACTGCGGATGGCAGTGGGTGCAGTGTACAATATGTTTACCTTGTGTTTGTCGACGATATCCCATAACCGTCCCGGATTGGGCCAGGTCGGTATGCCTTCATACATAAGACTTGTGGCACCTGCGCAAAGGGGGCCATAGACAATATAACTGTGACCGGTGATCCAGCCAATATCTGCCGTGCAAAAGTAAACCTGCCCGGGACGATATTGAAATACATTGACAAAGGTGTAGCAAGTGTATACCATATAGCCAGCAGAGCTGTGGACCACTCCTTTTGGTTTTCCGGTTGATCCGGAGGTATATAATATAAATAAGGGATCTTCTGCATCCATTGATTCCGCTGGGGTATTCAAGGCATTATCCACCTTGACTTTTTCGATCTCATCATCCCACCAGACATCAGTGCCTGCATTCATATGAATATGAACGCCCGTTCGCTTTACAACGAAAATGCGCTTCATAGGAGCACGGTTTTGCAATGCTTCATCCACCACAGCTTTCAGTTCTATGTTTTTGTTTCCGCGGTGGGCCCCATCGCAGGTAATGACAAACTCTGCTTTGGCATCATCAACCCGATCCTGAATACTTTGTGCGCTGAATCCACCAAAAATCACACTATGAATGGCACCTATACGTGCACAGGCAAGCATGGAAATCAGCAATTCCGGTATCATGCCCATGTAAATGCAAATGCGATCGCCTTTTTGTACGCCATTGTTGCGAAGCATCTCCGCTGCAAGACAGACCTGCTTGTGGAGTTCCCGGTACGTGAAGGTCTTTGAATTTTCGGTCGGATCATTTGGTTCCCATATGAGTGCTATTGCATCTCCATTGTTCAGGACTTGCCGGTCCAGGCAATTTTCAGTAATATTTAATTTTGATCCTCCAAACCATTCGAATCGTGCTTCTTCAAAATTATTCCGACTGACAAAATCCCAGGATTTATGCCAGTGAAAATGCGATGCAACATCTGCCCAAAATCCATCCGCATCCAGTATGCTCCGTTCATAGGCACGCTTGTATTCTTCGTAGTTATTGATCTGAAAGGGATACATGAAATTTTTATGTAAAAATACGGCATCTTGTGTAAACATGAGGTATTCTTATCACCATAGGGCATGATGTGGAACCTGTGTTTTGCACGATGAAAGCAGCAGATTTCCTAAATTCAAAGCCAACAAGAATCAAATGCGTGAACAATGCGTTGAACCCTGTTCCTGCCTTATTTTTTCCGCAATACGCTTTTAAATGGAATCCAGGCCAGCTCCCAAAATCCGCGGGGGTAGGATTCAATATGTTTAAAACCCAACTTTTCATCCCTCCCGTTTTTGGGCATATACACGGTGCCAAAGAGATAATCCCATATACTCAGGCTTAAACCATAATTGACTCCATTCCTATTTTCGGGCAACTGTTCTGCATGGTGCCATATGTGCATCTGTGGCGAATTGAAAATATACTGCAAAGGTCCCAAAGGAACATATACGTTGGAGTGATTCAAATGTCCAATTGCCAGGGCAAAGATGTGTACAATAAAAAAATCAGTTAAGCCAAATCCAATCATTGCCAGGGGAATATATTCTAAACTACGGTACACCAGCGTCTCTGCAAAATGATACCGCAAATGAGCTGCAAAACCCATTTGCCTTACGGAATGGTGAACTTTATGAAACTCCCAAAGGAAAGGAGAGGCATGAAGAAGACGGTGCACATTCCATTGTATGAAATCTCTGAGAATAAAAAGTGTAAGCAATTTGCTCCAAACAGGCCAATGGCTGATTTCTATTGCAACGAGATTTGTAATTCCGAACAGCGCGAGTGTATCATTAAACATCTTTACAAATACATCCGACAATGCGTTATATGCGATAAGAGAAAATAGAAAAAAATTGAAAAACATGTAAAATGCATCAAGCCAGAAATCCTCCCGGATCTTTGGCTGATTTTTCCTCCATGGAAACAGCAACTCTATCGTAAACGCAAAAAGAGAGATTCCGATTAGCCAGTAAAAATAGCTGTGCCAAGAAGGCGAACTTATTTCATGTACCAGATACTGGAAGTATGAAGTATAGGAGTTTTTAATGAGTTCAATGTAATCCATCTTTTATTTTTTATTAAAGTGGCGTATCCCTTCTTTGCTAATCCAAACCATCAAAAGCACCCATGGAAATCCGTGAAACAGGAGATCAAACCAATCTACAATACCCATTCCCTTCGCGCCTCCTGCTATCCATTTCAGCTTGCCCCAAATATGAGGTTCCGGAACGAAAGGAGCAAGGCCAAGCGTCAGGCAAGCGAAAATAATGAACCGGACATTAAAAAATAAGGGTACACCTGAAGATTCTTTATTGAATCCGGAATTTTTAGACTGGGCTTGTAGCTGTGACATGTACGGTAGGACGAAAACTGATTTTTGACTTAATAGAATTTGAAATCAAACACGCTGCATCACTTTTATGGAGGATGCGCTCCGCCTTGTCGCGATCCTTTTCGTTAGGTATTTCAAGCTCTGCGACAAGCTCTACTTCACTAATCATATATTTTCCATCCACCTTCTCAAGCTTTCCAATTGCTTTGGAATGAAATTGGGTAAATTCAAGTTTTGAATTTTCAGCTATTGCCAAAAAAGTGGTCATGAGGCAACTGTCAATGGCAGCAAGGAAGAAATGCTCTGGGGACCAAATTCCTTCTATACCTCCTGGGAAGGGTGGAGGAGTTGCAACCTCCAGGGCTACAGGCAAGCTTTCTGAACTCAGTTTACCTTTCCTTTCAGCGA
>CAZDQG010000029.1:0-30277 GCA_964507535.1 uncultured Saprospiraceae bacterium | reverse complement strand
ACCTCCAGGGCTACAGGCAAGCTTTCTGAACTCAGTTTACCTTTCCTTTCAGCGATCCAATCAGCCGAGACATCATAAAAATGTGTGATTTCCATATTTTAATTTTTTGAATATTCATCTATAAGCTTTGTTAAGGTATGTTCCTGCACAACTCCGGACTGCCTCCACACAATTTTGCCGTTCTTAAATAAAATAAGCGTAGGAACACCCATTATCTGATAGGCGGCTAAAGCAGCTTGATTTTTGTCTACGTCGACTTTAATTATCGTGGCTTTATCACCTACTTTTGATTTTACTTTTTCGATTATCGGGGACAACATTTTACAAGGACCGCACCACTCTGCAAAAAAATCGACTAGAATGAGTGGCCTTGAATTCAGCATCTCCTTGAAACTTGTTTTTTCTGTTTTTGTATTCATGTTAAATTGTATTATTCGTTTTTCTTTTATTAGATTGAACATTGATTGCCTGCACAGCCAAAAGCAAAAAGCCCCATCATCGCAAAATAGAATCCGCCGATAATGGCTGGCCATTCCTTCCATGCAATGCCTTGCGCTATAAAAGCGCATCCCATGCCCAAATAAAAAAACCTTCTTAGTGTCCAGTTTTGTGTTATTCTTTGAAACAGTGTATTCATGGTAATACCAGATATAGTGATAAAAAAGTAGTTATATAGAGATCGCGCGTTCCAGACTTTGCCAGCCTCCGCCATTGAATACCTTAGTAAATCCCTTTTCTTCGAGAATTGATTTTGCAGAAGCACTCCGCATGCCTGAAGCGCAGCAGGTGATAACAGCTTTATTTTTTTGAATGCGGTTCAACTGACTTATTAAAGTTTGCAAAGGTATATTGATGCTTCCTTTAATATGTCCGCTGTTGTATTCTGCAGGTGTGCGGACATCAATAATCTGCGCCCCTTCTTTGACAAGCAGGGCAAAATTGGTGGGAACCGGAGTTTCGAATAATTTTTTTAAAAATGATAACATATGTATTTAAATTAAATAATTATAAATTAACAATAGGAGGATAACCAATACTGCCTAATGCCGATTCAACGGACTTTTCCAGACTTGCTGAATCCAATTGGATCTTCAATTTTTTGGAAGCTAAATCGAGATCAACGATGCTCAGGCCTTCCATGTCATGTAACTTTTTTCGTATCGCATCTATGCAACCCTGGCATTTCATGTTTGGTATCGTGTATGTAACTTCTGACATATTTCATGTAGGTTTATAAATTGAATAATAGAATATAACCATGAGCAATTAGTCTCATGCAATTAGGCTAACAATTGTTCAGTTTTATATCCTCGTTCCTTTTCCTCTGTGCTAGAGAAGTGTGGTCGGACAAACGTAATCGGTAACTTTGAAACTGCCCGATTGCTTAATTGCCTGGAATCCGCCATCTACATCAATTAGATTGTCAAATCCCCTGGCTTTCAATATGGAGCAAAAAATCATAGAGCGATAACCACCTGCACAATGGACATGATAGGTCTTGTTGCGGTCTATTTTCTCCATGCTTTCATTAATGTAGTCCAAAGGTGCATTCACGGCGTTTAAAATATGCTCTGAATCGTATTCGCTTTTTTTCCGTACGTCGAGAATCGGCAATTGTGGATCCTTTGATACTGCTTCTGCAAAATCAGAGACATGCACTGTTGGAATCTGGTCGAGCTCAAACCCTTCCCGTTCCCATGCTTCAATGCCTCCATCGAGGTAACCGATCGCGTGGTCATATCCAACTCTTGCAAGACGCGTTACAACTTCACGCTCGCGGCCGGGTTCAGCAACAATCAGGATTTCTTGTTGGATATCCGTAATCAGTGTTCCCACCCAAACTGCAAAACTGCCGTCTATTCCAATGTTAATGGAGCCGGGAATGAACCCTTTTGCAAATTTTTGAGGTTTACGGGTATCTAAAATCAATGGACGGTTTTCATTAGCAATGACTTCAAACTCCCTTGGGCTTAGTGCACGTATTCCCCGCTCCAGCACAGTATCAATGGATTCGTAGCCAGTGATATTCAACAGCACATTTTTTGGAAAATACGATGGTGGTGCCGTCAACCCTTCAGTAACTTCTTTTATAAATTCTTCCTTGCTTAGAGCGGGATTCAATGCGTAGTTTGTCTTTTTCTGATTTCCGAGGCTGTCAGAAGTTTCCTTACTCATGTTTTTACCGCAGGCACTACCCGCGCCGTGAGCTGGGTAAACAATCAAATCGTCCGGAAGAGGTAAAATCTTATTATGAAGGGACTCGTACAGCATTCCTGCAAGCTTTTCCTGGGTAAGATCTGAAGCAATTTTCTGTGCCAAATCCGGTCGACCTACATCACCAATAAATAGGGTATCTCCTGTAAATAGCGCAGTCTCCTTGCCGTTTTCATCAATCAACAGATAACAGCTGCTTTCAAGCGTATGTCCAGGTGTGTGGAGCACACGGATACGGACCTTACCCAAATCGAACTCCTGACCATCATGTGCTTTTAAGCAGTCAAACCCGGTCTCCATGGAAGTTGGTCCGTAAATGATTTGAGCTCCGGTTTTCTTGGCGAGATCTATGTGCCCGGACACGAAATCGGCATGAAAGTGGGTCTCAAAAATATATTTTATGCGGGCATTCCTTCGCTCAGCCATATCAATGTATGCCTGAACTTCGCGTAGTGGATCTATAATGGCAACTTCTCCATTGCTTTCAATATAATAGGCACCTTGTGCCAGGCATCCTGTATAAATCTGTTCAATTTTCATCTGTTCATTTTTGTTGTACAAAGGTATAACACTTACATGCAGGCGGAAAGTGACTTTTGTTACATTTCCACAATGCCAAATTAGCCAAAATTTTGTAGCAATTTAATTTGATTGCGGTATAACAACAGTTTTTTATCCTGTTCTAGTTTTTTGAGTAGTCGGGAAATCACTACCCTTGAACTGGCAAGGTCTTCCGCAATTTGATTGTGGGAAAGATTCAGCAAAGTTGAACCGTTCACCCGGGCTTTTTCCTTTAAATAAAAAATCAAGCGATCATCAAGCTTTTGAAAGGCTATCTGGTCAATTGTTTTAAGCAACTCATCAAAGCGGATCTTCATCGTCCGCATGACAAAGCTTTTCCAGCTCGGAAAATTGTTCATCCACCGATCCACTATTTCTAATGGGATTCCCAAGAGTCTGCAGGAACTTTCCGCAACTGCCTGTATTTCACTTGGAAAATGCTGCATGCAACATGTAAGGGTCATGGCGCAGGTTTCAAAGGGCATGAGGTAATACAGTAAAATTTCATTCCCTTCATCATCAATGCGGCTTACTTTGATCGTTCCTTCAAGAACAAAGGGCATTTTCCGGATGATCTGGCCACTGTTAATGATGCGTTCACCGGCATCAACTTCTATGAATTTTGAATGGCTTAATAATTCATTAACCAGTTCATATTCAAACAGTTGTCCTAATTTATCTCTGTAATCTACAGGGGATTTTAGCATTGCCGTGTAAAGTTAAAGTTCGAAGAGCCATAAGAGTAATACAGTTTTCAGCAAGATAGGTTTAATATCAGCAGCCTCATCCGACCGATTGTTTTTATGAGATTTCTGGTTAGTTTTGTACATAATTATTGAAATATGTTTGATGCAGTTCTTTCTCTACACTCCTGGTTGCGCTGGCTTGTTTTAGGTCTCGGCATATTTGCATTATATACCAATTACAGGGGCTGGAAAATGGGCATGAATTACGAAGGCCTCTATAAGCAAATCAATACCTGGTTTCTTGCGAGTCTGCATACCCAGTTGGTTTTGGGACTGAGCCTTTATTTCGGACTCTCGGATATGATGAAAAATATTTTTGCTGATTTCGGAGCCTCAATGAAGTCCGCAGACACGCGTTTTTGGAGCGTTGAACATATCGCTGGCATGGTAATCGGAATTGCACTTGCGCAAATTGGCAGTATAAAAGCCAAAAGAGCATTAGATGGAGCCACATCTTACCGCACAGCATTCTATTGGTTTACTGCAGCACTTGTACTTATCCTTCTTATGATTCCTTTTGGAATCTGGAATGTGGAGCGTCCACTTTTTAGGATTTAAATTGGCCTTCCTACCTATAAAAGGAACAATTAATTACTTTGCTAAAAGTAAGTATGTGGTAATTATGTTTCCATGTCAATAACTCCACTTATACCTTAAAAAATATCCCTGCACCAAATTGACATAATTCGTACCAAGCTCCGCCCAGGCAATTTGGGCTGTAAAATCCAATTGAGATTCATTTCCTGCATCCCATGAAATGGATGGGTAAAAGAGCAGGATATCCTGATCCTTAGCATAGAGCACGCTGGTCAAAATATTCAACCGGTCTCCTATGGATTTCGAAGCTTGGAGCATAAAAGTAAATTCAGAAGGAAATAGATTTTTTGGTGAAAGCTGAGCATCGTTCAAGGGCCCGAACAGGGCTATGGAGGTGTTTGTTTGGCTCTGATACAAGGCTGAAAGCGATAGGTAATAATTTCCTGAAAACATATAATCCCAAAGTGTGCTGAATACAAAGCTGCTCTTTTTATCCGGCGAACCAGCTTTGCCGGAGAAGTACGCACATTCAGATTTCCATCCCGATTTTCCAATGGATCCAGCCCAGCCTGCACCGATAACCAATTCTTCTTTATAGAGACCACAAAGGGTTTGAAAATCATATTGCCAGGCATTGAATTTGTACAAAGCACCTGCAATGTGATCCTTAGCATGTTTTCCAGGGGCTACGGCCATTTCAAGCCGGGATTCAGATCCGGATTGATATTGAATGCGCAATCCATCTGAACCGGGTCGCTCTTCATAGTCAAAGTCAAGAAAATCATAGGTATTAAACAAATCATTCGGATTCCAGAAATTATGCATACCCCAATGAATGCGCTGTCGTCCTAAAGTACATTCCCATTTGCCCATTTGCAGGTCAAGCAATAGACGATCTGCACTGGTATTTCCAAATATATTGTTTTTTATAGTCCAGTTGGTGCTTAGATCCACAAGACCTGCGTCCTGTGAAATACGACTCTTGAATTCAGGATCAAAGACATTGTAATCGCCCCAGAATAAGCGATTGCGAAGTTCCAGTCTGAAAAATGCATGCGTGGAAAAATCGTATTTGTAATTCAACCTGTTATGAAGTAGCGCAGTGGAGTATGCCTGATCCGAATGATAGATCAGATAAACACTCTGTAAGGATTTTATATAGCCATGCAAACTCCCATACTTTTCTTGTGAATGAAGCACGGGATTATTCATAATCAAAAATACCATCAGCATTTTCAAATAAAATGGAACCTTGGTTTGAAAAGATTTCATTTAATGTATTTGCATATCCTGAATAATGCGGCCATCTTCCAATGTTACCACGCGACGCGCCCTGTCGATGACTCTCTGGTCATGTGTTGAAAAGATAAAGGTCATCTGTTCTTTTTTATTGAGCTCCTGCATCAAATCCAACAGGTGGAATGCAGATGCAGAGTCCAGATTGGCAGTGGGTTCATCTGCAAGGATGAATTGCGGTTTTCCGGCAAGCGCCCGTGCAACGGCCACGCGCTGCTGCTGTCCTCCGGATAATTCATAGGGCCTTTTTTTAGCTTTATCAGTTAGACCAATTTGTTCCAGGAGTTCCTTGACACGGGCTTTGATTTCTTTTGCAGGCCTTTTTTGCAATTGCATAATAAATCCAATGTTTTCCTCAGCGGTAAAAACCGGAATGAGGTTATAGGATTGAAAAACAAATCCAATATGGAAAAGCCGAAATTCAACGAGTTCACGTGGACTCATATTTGTGATTTCGTGACCGCCAATAACAATTTGACCGGTTGTGGGGTGGTCAAGTCCACCAATCATATTTAAAAATGTGGTTTTCCCGGAGCCGGATGGACCTTTCACAGCAATGAATTCAGCTTCTGATACCTTGAAGTCCACTCCGTTTAATGCATACACTGGAATGGTTTCCTGGTCGTATATTTTGCTGAGCTTTTGAACTTCAATGACGGTTTGATTCATGGGTGGTTTTAGTTACGGATAGATTTTAATACATTCAATCGGATGGCTTTTACAGAGGGAATCAGGGCGGATATAAAAGCGGTAGATATCAATAAAATAACAATCGTTAGCAGCTGTCCCGGAAACAGCAATGGGTATATGGTGTCACTGTATCCAAAATTGGCATACACTTCTTTGTATTTCTGAAGACTGATTCCTGCAGAACCGAAATGACCTACTGTAAGCAGGGCACATGCAATTCCCAATGGCGAAGCGGATACCACAAGAAAAAAAGTTTCCATAATAATCATGGTAAAGACTCGCGATGTACTCATGCCAAGAGCTCTGAGCATGCCAATTTCGGAAGTGCGCTCCAGGACGGACATCAGCATGGTGTTTATGATTCCAAAGCTGAGAGCGAGAAGGATAATACCCATATAAATAAAAATCATCTGATTTGTAACAGAGGAGGTGAGACCCAACTCCGGAGAAATTTCTTTCCAGTTTTTGATATCCATATCCGGAAATGTCAATTGCAAATTGGAAAGCACAGAATCCACCAAAGTTGAAGAGTTCAGGAGTATTGCAATTTCATGCAGTTCGTGAGCGATACCCGCCAGGGAATCCAACTGGTTTACATGAACAAATACATTCATTTCATCGTAACTTGAATTTACGGATTCGTATAATCCACAAACGCGAAATGCAGCTGAAGCAAGTGTTCCTTCTTTATCCTGAAACGTCAAAATTATTTTCGATTTTAACCGGGCGTTCAGTTTTTCTGATAAACGTTTGCTGATCAGAATTTCATTTTTATCCGGATGTATGAGATAACTGCCTTCGCGAATCCTTTGATCAAGCAAGGTGACCTTCGATTCGGATTCCGGAAGGATACCATTTATTTTTATACCCGTATTACCCCGCGCATTGGAGACCATTCCATAGATGACTACACGTCCGGTGGCCGATTTCACTGAATCCATTTTTTGGATATGGGCAAGTGTTTCATTTCCTTTATTCAACACATATTGTACTTCGTGTTCCTCAGTGAAATGTGGGGCATGAATTTGAATATGGGAGATCTCTTGCTGGATCCCGGTTTTCAACCGTTGTTCGATCATGCCATTGTAAAAGGCAACAATAAAAATACCTGCCCATAACCCGATGACCAGTGAAATACCAATAATGAGGCTTCTCTTTTTACTTCTCCAGATATTTCTCCATGCAAGTATAAATAACATCATTGGGATTTACTTGGATCTGAAAGCTTTCATAGGATCAAGGGTATGGATATGCCACCAGGGATAACAGGCCAGCAGAAGTGCAATCGTAAAAACAAATGCTGCTTGCGTTAAAAATATGGCGGGATTCAGGGAAGTCGGGATGATTGGTTCAAATCCAAACTGTTCATAGGCTTTTGCAAAATTGCCTCCCAGCTGGATCGGACTAAAGTGAAAATACCATGCGATGGGTAAGCTCATCACAATACCGGTAAGTGTGCCCAGTGAACTTAACAAGATCACCTCTAAGACAAGCATTCGCGACAAAAGTTGTTTTTTCATTCCCAGAGAAATCAATATTCCGAATTCGCGTCGACGCTCTGCTAACATCATCAGTAAGGTGCCAAAAATTCCAAATGCAATGATCAGGTAGAGAATCCCTGAAAACATCATCCCCGATGCTTCGTCGCCTTTTATGTGGCCTGAAATTTCAGGCAACAGTTCTTTCCAATTCATGCATTCATAATTATTGCCCAGTTTTTTCCTGAGCTGCAGCTGTATGGATTCCATCTCATCCGGGCGATCCACATCCAGAACAAGACTTGTAATCCAATTTTCACCATTCATCAAATACTGAAAATAGGGAAGAGGAATGTATACAACGCTGTTGTTTTGTTCCGGGTTGCCAAAATGAACCAAGCCGCCAATGCGCAGTCTGCATGCAGTAAAACTTCCATGAAGACCTTGTCCCAATAGTACAAGACTGTCTCCGGTTTTTAACTGAAGTTTTTTTGCGAAGCCCTCCGCAACGAGAGCAACGGAATCGCCGGAATGAAAATAAGTACCATCCCGCAGTTTGGACCGGAGAGAAGTCAGTTGGTCTTCAAGATCGGGCACTGTTCCAATGACGAGACATCCTTTGGTTTGAGTTCCCGCAGAGCCAAGCATAAAACTTTCCAGCCGTGGTACGACACCACGAATTCCTTCTGTGCCATTTATTTTAGATTCCAGTTCATCCGGCCACTGAAATCCATTGTCGATGATTTGTTCAGACCAATATCCCGATTGGTGAATCTGAAGGTATCCGGTATGAAAACGTACTACATTTTGAACCAGCTGGCCAAAGATTCCATCCTGAAAGGAATGCATCAGGATCGCAAGAAAAACGGCAAAAGCCACCGAAAGCGAAGTAATGAGCGTTCGTGCCGGATTCCTCCAGAGGTTTCTCCAACTCAGCGAAAAAATCATTTAATCCTTGGCAGATTTTGACTTGAAAAAAAACGTTCTTCGATCGGCTTATCAAATTGAATGGAATGATACCTCATTACAGTTTGGTTTCCGGGCTTGTCGGCGGGAATCATGGTGACTTTCGTCGGCAAGATGCGGTTTCCCATCATTTGTATGTCAGATCCACTCATGGTATTCACCAACACATCCTCTTCATCATAATATTCTGCCTTTAACATGATGTCATCTTTTTTGTCAATCCATAACATGATTTTACCCCACACGACTGCAGCTAATTCTTTTGGTTTTAGTTGAATCTTGTAACACATGCGTTCATCAATTTTCTCTTCTCCAATCAGGAGGTGATTGTAATCTTCAACGATACTCGATTCTTTAACCAGATCGTCATTTGTAAAATCAGTACCCATCCACGACTGGCTCATCATCGATGGCGGAAGCTTCACATTCCGTTCAATGCTCGGCAGCCAATTCCAGATTTCTTTTCCCTTTTTTAAAAATGCGATGCCTTTTTCCTTGGCCGGGGCAGTTATAAGAATCAGCGTCAGGTTGTTGCCTTTGGTCCATGCTTTCAGACGGATTTCCCTGGACCAGCCAGGCCGTATCGTCTGGATACTCATTTCAGCAACCGAAGTCTTGCCTCTGCCATGTTCGTCTGCACGTTTGACGATGTCTATGGCGGACTGAGCTCTGGAATCTGCTTCACAGAACAGGATCAACAGACTTATAATGCAAACAGCGCGGCGTTTCATGGATTCTTATCTTGGGTTCCTGATGAGTTGATGTAATTTCTTGGTGTTGCAGGTTTCTTCATATAAAATAAAATCAAGCCAGGCCTCTCAAAACTACAGTGCTCCCAATTAAGATTGCCCTTGAAACAGTCTTTATTGCGTAATTTTGATGAAAATATTCTCAATGAGGCCAGTGGTGATTTTCGTTCTTCTCTTTATGTTGTCTACAGACGTATTTTCTCAGGTGAAGGTATTACAAGACTACATTGAAAAAGGACATAACTTCCAGGAGATCTGCAAAAAAGCAGATAAAATGATTAAAAAAAACAAGCTGGAAGAGGAAGGCTACCGGGAGCATGCATTCAGGTCAGCGGATGCGTCTGTGAAGAAGGAATTCCTCGACGATGAAAAACTGAAATTCGAACGGTGGAAGTGGTATTGGAGAGATCGGGTACTCGAGGATGGTTCCTTTCCGGATCTGGGAAGACAATGGACATTGTATAAACAGCTCATGTCCACGTCCCAGATGCATTCCCGCAGTGCATTGAACTGGAAGCACGAAGGTCCTGTGCGCAACACGGGGGGATACTGGGGAATGGGGCGTACTACCCATGTCAGCTTTCATCCTACACAGCAGAATATCTTTTATGTGGCCTCGCCTAATGGTGGAATCTGGAAAACCCTGGATGGTGGTAAGAGTTATACCTCAATTGCTGAGGATTTGCCCTACCAGCCTGTTGGCATTGTGTTGGTTGATCCAATGAGCCCCAATACCATTTATGCAACCCTTGGCGAAAAGGAAGGTTGGTGGCAATACAGCATGGGTGTTTACAAAACCTCTAACGGAGGTACCAGTTGGGCTCCTACTGGACTTAATTGGAAGTTGACGGACAACAAGGTGATTTATGGACTCGAAATGAATCCGGAGAACCACCTCATTCTTATAGCAGCAACCAGCGATGGTATCTACAAGACTTTTAACGGAGGTAATTCCTGGACGCGCGTGCGTACTGAGAATTTTTCAGATGTGAAGTATAAACCTGGAGATACCTCTGTCGTTTATGCTGCACTCAATGACTATTGGGGTAACAGTGAAGTATTCAAATCCACGGATGGAGGCAATAGCTTTCAAAAAGTAAGTGCGTTTGGTTTACAAAAAGTATTTCTGAAGTTTGCAACAACGCTTGCAAACCCGGAGTACCTGGGAGTTAACATGAGTGTAGATGGAGCGAAGCGATTCTTCCTTTCCTCCAACAGCGCAGGATCTTTTGAATATATCTCCGATATGCCGGAAAACCTGGTGTTCTATTTTTCCCAAACCAATACTTCCATTGTTTATTGCGGAAGCGTGGTCGTCTATAAATCCACCAACGGCGGCAAAGACTGGACGCAAATAACCAACTGGTGGAACGCTGGCAATGGATTGCCGGAAGTGCATGCGGACCATCATTTTATTACCCATCATCCGCAAAACAAAAATGACCTGTATTTTAGTTGTGACGGAGGGGTCTACAGATATCATGAAAATACCGGGCAGTGGGACGAGCTGGTAAATGGATTACCTATCACCCAATTTTATAAAATGGATATATCCATGACAAATCCACCTGCACTCATCGGTGGCAGTCAGGACAACGGAGGTTGGATCCGCAGGTCAAACGGGTCCTGGGGAAATACAAACGGAGGCGATGCCATGTCCCAGGTCATAGATCCCAGCAATGCCAATATTGGTTATACAGAGTATTGGGGGGGCAACGCCGTCTACCGCACGACAAATGGATTCAATGATCTTACTGACATCACGCCCAACATAGGAGCAGAACTTCCCGGTCAATGGGTGACCCCATTCAGTCTGAATCCCAAAAATCCCAAAACATTCATAATCGGTTATAACGAAATATTTGTCAGCCATGACAGGGGTAATTCATTCCGGAAAATGACCAGTAATTTGACACCAAACAAGGACAATGACCTCCGGGATGTTCGCATTTGTCCAACAGATACAAATTTTATTGTTGCCACAAGGGCAAACACCATGTACCTGTCCTATGATTTTGGGAAGACCTGGCGAACGCAAAATCTTATTACAAATCTTGAAATTACCGGCATCGCTTTTCATCCACGGGATACCAACCGTTTGTGGTGTACACGCGGTTCCTACGGTGCTGTTAAGGTGATGAGTTCAAGTAATAAAGGATCCAGCTGGTCCAATATCACGCGCAACATGGTGAATACCCCGGTACTTTGCATCACCTATGATGAACCTTCGAATACCCTTTTCCTGGGAACGGATTTTGGTGTTTTCTTTTCCGATGCAGATGTGATTGACTGGCAATATTACGGTGCAGGGCTCCCGCATACTTCAGTTACAGACCTGAAAATCCATCCGACACTGCGCAAATTATTTGTGAGTACCTATGGTCGCGGATTTTATTCTATCGACCTGCCGGATTGTGCGCCGGCCGCCTTACAAATGTTCGTTAGTGTTGATAACCAGAATTTCTCAAGTCCGGACTCTATCCGGGTCTGCTCGGGAAGTGAACTCCGTTTTAAAAGTCAGGACAACCTGAAGGGCCAGTTCCACTGGAAAGGGCCACGGATTGATACGACCCTGTACGATGTCAATGAATTTGATGCAGGTATCTTCAATTCCATTTCACAAAATGGAAATTACATATTGGAATATACTTCCAAAACAGGGTGCATGCGGGTAGACACACTATATGTGCGGGTGTTAAACCGACCGAACTTTCACATTGGTGCAGACGGCCCGCAACTGGATTGCAATCATAGTTCATTGTTATTAAATCCTGGGATGAAAGAAGATACCATTGCGTTTGCTTATCTGTGGAAAGGTCCCGGCGGTTTTCAATCCAATGGATACATTGCACAAATTGACAAGCCGGGTAGGTATTTTCTCAATCTCGTAAACAGGTCCGGAAATTGCGGTTTTTTGGACAGCATTGAAATTCAGAAATTTGAAAATCCGGTAGTTGACTCTGTGTATATAAGCTCCATAATCTGTCATGGCGATTCAACAGGTGTTATAGAAGTATTTGCATCCAAAGGAAAGGGTCCCTTGTTATTTGATTGGGGGATGACTGGTTCAGGATCAAAGCTTACCGGAGTGAAAGCAGGAACCTACATCTTTACTATCCGGGACGCTAATAAATGTTCGTTGAGCGATACCATTCAGATGACAGAACCGGAGCCGTATCAATTAAGTTTTCAAATACAGGCCTCCCGGGGTGCCGATGGTTCGATAAGCACTACGATCCAGGGAAACAATCCTCCGTATCGCTTCGAATGGCTGTTGGGCAACCAATTCATATCCTCTGCCCAAAATCCTGCAGGTCTTGCTCCAGGTAGTTATACGCTTGTGGTCTTGGATTCGAAAGATTGTATGTGGACCCAAACCGGAATTGTAGTGCCTGAAGTAGTCCGTCTGACAAATACAGGATCTAGCCCAATCAGAATATTTCCTAATCCGGTAAAAGATCAGTTGAAGCTCAGTTCAGAAGTTGGTAATCTCCTGCAAGCGCAATACCGCGTTTTGGATGTGCAGGGTAATGAGCTTCCTGTGCTGTTCACCAATAGAAGTGAAACCGGATGCACACTTGACGTTTCCCGCATTCCAAAAGCTGTTTATGTATTGCGGGTGATGCTACACAACAGGTATTATGAGTATGCATTCACCAAACAATAAAATCAGCAACACGTTTTAAAGTAGGACATGAAATCGGGTACTTGCATGTATTGTGGATCTGAATTGTCAGGTCCGTATTGCAGTCAGTGCGGCATGTCCCAAGCAAAGAAGGAAATTCGTATTAGCTCGTTCATCTCCTTACTCGTTGAGTACCTCACGAATTGGGAACGTACAATGACCAAGACACTTTGGAAGTTGGTGGTGGCTCCCGGTGAAGTGAGCCAACTCTTTATTGCAGGTATCCGCGATCGCTACTATCATCCTATAAAGTTCCTGCTGTTTTGGGGTTCCATCAATTTTATGGTTTCACGTTGGTTAAATGCAGGGGCTGCTAAATATGACGATGAAACAAACCCGATTTCCAGGCAACTCATGATGTATGTTTCTGATTACGGCAGCTTTTTGTGGTTACTTTGCCTGCCTTTCGTAGCCGCAGGTACCTATATCCTGTTTCGCAAACAGGAAAGCAAATTTTTACACCATTGCGTGGTGGCAGCTTATCTCATCGGATGTAACCTCTTGCTTAGCATTCCATTCATCATTGTCGAAGGCCTTTGGCCGCATACTGCGGAAATTCGGAAAGTATGCACCATGCTTTTCCTTTTAACTATCTGCATGTATTTTCCGTACCGGCATTTTGAATGTTCTCCTCAAAAGGGAATTTTTGCGGGTATCCTGGTGTATGCTTCCGCTTTCGTGGGTATCCTGTTCTGGTTAGTGTTGGGCTACCTTGTCCTTTTTCTGATTCAATCTTGAAAAAGGCTTCCGGTTTGGATCTTGCAAAAATGGGTTTCGCCTCATCGATTCCTGGATTCCCAAAGGCGATATAAGTATATTTGCACAGCAATTTAAATTTTATACATTATTAATATTTATAATATGAAATTTCGTTTTCTCTTGTTTTTCCTTTTTGGTCTGGGCTTTGTTTCCATCTCTTTTGCGGGCGAAGGCATGTGGCTTCCTATTTTTCTAAAATCGCTGAATGAAAAGGACATGCAGGCCATGGGAATGAAGATTAAAGCAGATGATATTTACAATATCAACAAAGGATCCCTGAAGGATGCTATCGTACAATTTGGAGGAATATGTACTTCTGAAATTATTTCCGATCAGGGATTGATGTTGACAAATCACCATTGCGGATATGGCTATATTCAGGCAAACTCCACACTCGAGCATAATTATCTTCGCGATGGATTCTGGGCTCACTCAAAGGGGGAAGAAATTCCTTGCAATGGGCTTACTGCAACGTTCATCGTGCGGATGGAAGATGTGAGCTCCCGGATATTGGAAGGCCTTGATCCCACATGGGATGAAAATAAACGAAGGGTTAAAATTGATGAGAACATCCTTAAGCTGAAACCGGAAATCCAAAAAAAGGAAGATCAGGAAGTCTTTATACGTGGTTTTTACAATAACAATCAGTTCTTTGCTTTCGTTACGGAAACATATAAGGACGTTCGCCTTGTTGGTACTCCTCCGGAGTCGATTGGTAAATTTGGTGCGGATACAGATAACTGGGTCTGGCCACGTCATACCGCAGATTTTTCCCTCTTTCGCATTTACGCTGGACCCGGAAACCGGCCTGCACCATATTCGAAAGACAATAAACCTTATCAGCCAAAACATTTTCTTCCAATATCCATGTCGGGAGTGGAAGAAGGCGATTTTACGATGGTGTTTGGATTTCCCGGACGGACAAATGAATACCTTACAGAAGAAGGGGCGCGGCAGCAAGTTGAAATATTGAATCCGGTTCGCATTTCCTTGCGCGACAAGACCTTGAAAATTTTGGACAAGCATATGCGCTCCAGTGAAAAGACCAAGATCATGTATGCTTCCAAATATGCGACGATAGCAAACTCATGGAAAAAGTGGATTGGTGAAAATCTCGGAATGAAAATCACAAGCGGTTTGGAACGCAAACACAATCAGGATGTGGAGTACCAAAAACGCGTAGAACAGAATCCAAAGTTTGATTCCTACCGTAATTTGATTTCAGACCTTGAATTTCAATACAGGCGCCTCGAACCATTTTCAAAATCCCGGGAATATTATTCCGAAGCACTGATGCGTAACGTGGACCTTTATTCTTTTTATCAATTAGCGAAGGGTCTTATAACTTCCTATGAAGGACGCGGTGAAGAAGTTTTTAATACGAGGAGATTGGACATTCTAAAAAATATCAATGCCTATTTTAAAGATGTTGATTTTGAAATCGATCGCGAAGTATTTTCTGCATTGCTTTCGCAGTTTGTGACGGATATGAATCCGGCATTTGTTTTTAATTTTCTGAAAGATGAACTGCGTCGAAATAATCATGTTGTCGACGCATTTACCAAAGAGCTTTATGCATCCAGTATCCTAACCAATATGGACAGCTTATCCGTATTGCTTTCACTCAAGTATCCGGAGTTTAATGCAAAATTGAAATCGGACAAGCTCTGGACATTTTATGAAGAAATGAATTTTTATCTGGCAAATGATTTGAATAAAATTTGCGGTGAAATTGAGGATATCATTGCTGAAAAACGACGCAAGCACATGGCTTCCTTGTTGCAGGTTTTTCCGGAAAAGACCTTCTACCCGGATGCCAATTCCACCTTGCGTGTGACATATGGAAAAGTGGAACCTTATTTTCCGCGCGATGGTGTGGAATATTTGACGCAAACGTATCTCGACGGAGTCATGGAAAAATATATACCCGGAGATTATGAATTTGATGTTCCGAAAAAACTTCAGACGCTGTACAAGAATAAAGACTATGGCATCTACGGGGAAAATGGAAAGATGCCCTTGGCTTTTATCGGAAGTAACCATACCACGGGAGGTAACTCCGGCAGTCCTGCTATCGATGCATATGGGAATCTTATAGGCTTGAATTTTGACCGGGTGTGGGAAGGCACAATGAGCGATATCAACTACGACCAGCGCATCTGCCGCAACATTATGGTGGATGCAAGATACATCCTGTTTATCGTAGATAAATTCGCAGGGGCGAGCTGGCTGATAAATGAGATGAAGCTGGTTTATCCAAAAAAGAAGAAAAAGCAAAAATAAGTTCTGCCTGCAGTAAGCACTAGAGTTTTCAACTAAGGTGTAAACGACACGTCAAGGGCAAACCCTAAAAGGCTTTTATACCTGTTTTGCCCAGGGCATCTGTTGGCTTCGGAATCCTCTTCAATAGAGTCTGTCAGAAGCCCTTTGGTAGATCATTTTAATGCTTCACAACAAATGGACGTGTGCCAAGGTTTTGGCCAGCAGTTCCGATAATGTTTAGGAAATAAACACCATCAGGCAGGCTATGAATATCTATGGTTGAAGACGGACTTCCTTGCATTTCCAGATCTTCTGTTTTTAGGATCCTTCCCGATGCATCTGCAATCGAAAACCTGGAAACATACAACTGTTGTGTGCCGGAGGAAATGGTCAACAGGTGGTTGCAGGGATTTGGGGAGAGGCTTATGACATTGCTGAGTTCCTCTTGTTCTGTTTTTGTTTGGACTTTGTCATCCGGTTTGTAGCTGATAGAAGTGACATTTCCAAGTGTATCCACATTTATGGAAGCGATCAAACCTTTTGTTTCATTAGATACAAAGGCATAGGAATTGCTGTTGATATTGCCAAAGAACCCACCAAATATTCCAGATGCAAGTGCAGTGACATCAAGCCATCCGAAAAGGGGCACTTTTGCTTCCACACTGGTTGAAGTTGTGGTACTCCTTTTTTCACGCAAGACATTCCATGTTTTTGCCGGCAGAACCAAGGTCCCCCACGCATCCGCATGTTTGGAATACTTGGTTGAGAACACGATACGGAAAGAATCGGGTTTGATGGGCAAGGTATTTAATATACTGTCCGGCAAAATAGATGCTGGAAGTGCTACAGAATTTGCAATACTATAGCTTAAACTGTCCCCATATTTCTCGGGATAGCGCTGAATTACAGCCGGCTTAGGGAATACATTAGCGCCACCCAGGCCAGGAAGTGGTCCGGCTCCGCGAGTTGCAGTTCCAAGCAATTCGATCCTGTTCAGGTAAAAACGGTAATATTGTTCAGTCGGCCCTGTGATGACCACGGCATCTGCAGTCGGAAAACTTGCGGATAAGGCTCCTGTAGAAGCCTTGCGATATACTTCTGAGCGTGAAGCGGTACGTCCCACTTTGCTGAAATCCCAGGTTTGATTAGGACCGGGAACACCATAACTGATGCTTAAAAACGCAGTGTCTACGGCATAATAAAAGGAGTCTCCAACGGCAGGAAGCGTTGCATTGGTAATCGTGGTTTGGCCCAATAGACTGCTAAGGGCAAGGCATGCAAAAAGGACTGTAGATGTTATTCTCATGGTCGTTTAGTTTTCAAAAGATTGTAAAGATACAAAGCGGCAATATTCACCGCCTAATTTTAATAAGGCATCGTGGGTGCCTTGTTCAATAATCTGCCCTTCCTTTAATACGACGATTTCATCTGCATTTTTAATGGTGGACAAACGATGTGCTATAATGAGTGCGGTGCGGCCTTTGAGGATTTCAGACATGGCCTCCTGGATAATCTTTTCGGAACTGGAATCAAGGGCGGAAGTGGCTTCATCCAATATTAGGATTTGGGGATTCCGGACCAAAGCACGTGCAATCGTAAGTCTTTGCTTTTGGCCCCCACTTAATCGCATGCCCCGGTCGCCGATATTGTAATCCAGCTGTTCGGGATGCTCCTTTACAAAGCCTTCTGCATGGGCTACGTTCAGGCTTTCCCAGATTTGGGAATCCGTGTATTCGGTTTTACCAAACAAGATGTTGCTGCGGATACTGTCGTTAAACAAGATGGCTTCCTGACTCACCATGCCCATCATATTTCTCAGGGAAGCACGTGGTATCTTACGAATATCAATTCCATCCAGAGTGATGCGTCCTTCGCTTACTTCGTAAAATCGCGCCAGCAAATCCACCAGAGTTGTTTTTCCGGAACCACTGGAGCCAACGATTGCAATGGTCTTGCCTTTTTGAATGCGCAGATCTACGTTTTTTAATGCATAGCCATTTTGTCTGGGGTAGGTGAAACTGACATTTTCAAATGCGATTTCGGAGTTAAAATGCACCTCATCCTGCATCGCAAGCGGGTCTTCCACTTGTTCGGGAGTTTCCAGAACCTGATGGATCCGGTCTACAGCCGCCAATCCTTTCTGGATACTGAAATAGGCAGAAGACAAGGCTTTGGAAGGTTCAATGACATTGAAAAAAGCATACAAAAAGGCTATGAATACAGATCCTGAAAGCAGGTTGTTAAATACAAGATGCGCACCATACCACATCAGGCAACAAACGATCGTTATGCCAAGAAATTCAGAAAGAGGGGAGGAGAGGTCCCTTTTGCGCTGAATCCGGATCAGCATATGTTTAAAGCTTTCTAACACTTCGCGGAAGCGTTCCCGGACATACTGTTCTGCATTAAAGGAACGGATGACGCGAAGACCTCCAAGACTTTCTTCCTGTATCGAAATCAATTCTCCCATTTTTTCCTGGGCTTCTCCGGATTGCTTCTTTAAGGTCCTTGAAATACCACCAATGACCAGGGAAGTAAAAAGCATGAGTGCGACTACAAAAAGTGTGAGTTCAGGACTCGTGTAAATCATCATAAAAAGACTTCCAAGAATCAGGAGCGGATCTTTTACCAATGCTTCCAGCATGGATAAAATACTGAATTCGATTTCCTGAACATCGGTCGTGATTCGGGAGATGAGGTCGCCTTTGCGTTCATTTGAGAAATACGAAATGGGCAAGACCATCCATTTGTCAAACAACTGTTGACGAAGCTGTGCAGAGATGCCCGCGCGAACCGGAGTCATCGTGTATATTGCCAGATAACGGAACAGGTTTTTAAAGAAAAATATCGCTGCAAGACCACCGCAAATGATCATCAAAGCATCTGCACGTTCCATGCTGTTGATCCATTCTGCAAAATGGTATTTTACCGTGTTGATCAGGTCAGAGACAGATGCAATCTGAGAAGGTGCAGTACGCTTCGGAACTTCCTTTTCAAAAAGCAACTCGAAAAGCGGAATGATTGCTGGTATGCTGAGGATGGTAAAAAGCGTTGACAAAACATAAAAAGCAAAATGTGCAAGGACCCTGTAGCGGTAGCCTGCCACCAGGCCCATCAATTTAAGGAAACCTTTCACCTGGTCAACGTGCTTTTAATGCCCGGTATTTATTTCGGGGGTTCAAGTTTGAAGGTATTCATGAATGCGGTGGTAAAATTCCCTTCGCGGAAATTTTTGTTCTTCATGAGTTGCTGATGGAAGGGAATCGTTGTTTTGATTCCTTCAATGATAAATTCATCGAGTGCACGCTCCAGCTTTGTGATGCATTCTTCCCTGGTTTGTGCTTTGCAAATCAATTTGGCGATCATGGAATCGTAATACGGGGGTACCGTGTATCCGGAGTATACATGGGTATCTACGCGGACGCCATGTCCCTTTGATGTATGCAGCGAGGTAATTTTACCCGGATTTGGTCTGAAATCATTGTAGGCATCCTCTGCGTTGATGCGGAGTTCGATGGCATGCATGGCAGGGTAATAATTCTTTCCCGTTATGGGCAGTCCCGCAGCCACTTTAATTTGTTCCTTGATGAGGTCGTGATCAATTACTTCTTCTGTAACGGGATGTTCCACCTGGATCCGCGTATTCATTTCCATAAAATAGAAATTGCGGTATTTATCCACGAGAAACTCAACGGTTCCAACGCCTTCGTAATTGATGGATTTACCAGCTTTGATGGCAGCTTCTCCCATTGCATCCCGCAATTCAGAGGTCATAAAAGGAGATGGGCTTTCTTCCACCAGCTTTTGGTGCCTGCGCTGGATGGAGCAATCTCTTTCAGAAAGGTGCACTACGCGGCCATGCTGGTCTCCTATGATCTGAAATTCAATGTGGCGGGGTTCTTCAACATATTTTTCAACGTAAATCCCGTCATTGGAAAAAGCGGCTTTGGCTTCCTGACGGGCAATGTTCCACATATCTTCGAATTCGTCTTCCTTCCAGACGATGCGCATCCCGCGGCCTCCGCCACCTGCAGTGGCTTTCAGAATGACCGGATAGCCGATGTCCTTTGCAATTTTTTTACCTTGTTTGATATCTTTCAGCAATCCTTCAGATCCGGGAACGACGGGAACACCTGCCTTAATCATAGTTTCCTTGGCAGTGATTTTGTCCCCCATTTTACGGATCTGTTCCGGAGTCGGGCCTATAAATTTAATTCCGTACTGTGCACAGATTTCTGCAAATTCCGCGTTTTCGGCCAGGAAGCCATATCCTGGATGGATGGCATCTGCATTGGTGATCTCCACTGCAGCCATGATTTTGGGAATGTTCAAATAGGACTGGGAGGAGGCAGGAGGACCTATGCACACGGCTTCATCAGCAAAGCGAACATGCAGACTTTCACGGTCTGCCGTAGAATAGATGGCAACGGTTTTAATGCCCATTTCACGGGCTGTGCGGATGATTCGCAAAGCAATTTCTCCGCGATTGGCTATCAGAATTTTATTAAACATTCCTGGACTAGATTAGGGTTCAACCAGAAACAGAACCTGGTCATATTCAACGGGTGAAGCATCTTCAACAACCACTTTTACAATGGTTCCTTTTACCTCACTTTCAATCTCATTGAACAGCTTCATTGCTTCAATGATGCAAACGGTAGCACCTGCATCCACTTTATCGCCTACTTTCACAAATGGAGCTTTATCGGGACCTGGCGATCTGTAAAAAGTGCCTACCATCGGTGATTTGATTTCGAGATATTTTTTATCGGAGGCAGAAGAACTTTCTTGTGAACCAGCACTGGATTCAGGAATACGCAATGCCGGTGGGGCCTGAACAGGGGCCGCCATGGATGGGGCCGAAGCAACCATGTGCGCAGGGGCAGTGTGGATGATTTTTTCTTCCTTTCCTGTTTTGATAGTAAGCTCAAATTCGCCTTCCTTAAGCTTAAACATAGAGAGGTCAGATTTACTGACAAGGCGAATGAGCTCCTGGATTTCTTTAAAGTTCATTTTTCTATTGTTTTACGCGTTCGAGATACTCTTTGGTTCTTGTATCTACTTTCACTACATCGCCTTCTTCTATAAATAAAGGCACTTTTACCTGTGCTCCCGACTCCAGTGTTGCCAATTTCATGGCGTTTGTTGCGGTATTGCCTTTTACGCCTGGCTCCGTATACGTGATCTTCATGATCACGTGGGGTGGTAATTCTGCAGTCAGAGGAGTGTCTTTTTCCGCATGATACAAGACTTCAATTTCCATACCTTCTTTAAGGAATTCACCGTTCTCCAGCATGTTATCAGGGATAGCCTCCTGGTCGAAGGTCTCTGAATTCATGAAATGGTAACCAGTTTCATCCTTGTAAAGATATTGCATTTTTCTTCTTTCAACGCGCACAACATCGATCGTATGGCCAGCA
Source organism: uncultured Saprospiraceae bacterium (assembly GCA_964507535.1). Lineage (GTDB taxonomy): Bacteria > Bacteroidota > Bacteroidia > Chitinophagales > Saprospiraceae > Vicinibacter. The sequence goes on along the minus strand of CAZDQG010000029.1, from coordinate 8,914 downwards.
GAAAAAGTATTTTCCACAACCCTGCCAGAAGTCATGCTTTTAAGTCTTGTACGTACGAATGCATTTCCTTTTCCAGGTTTAACATGCTGGAAATCAACCACTGTGTAAATATCATTATTGAAAGTGATACACAGTCCGTTTCGAATATCTGAAGTATTTGCCATAAAAAATAGTTAAAAACCCCGCAAAGATACACGGGATCAGCGCTTATTGGTACATAAAAAGCGGAATCCGGGGACCGCAGCTGGATTACCGTGGTACGAGGTTAAATTCCACTCTACGGTTCAGATAACGTCCTGTTTCACTGTCATTGCCGGCAATTGGTTTGGCAGAACCAAAGCCCGAATAGCTTAGGCGGGATGCCGGAATACCCTGAGATACAAGATATTCATAGCAAATCTTCGCCCTCCGTTCGGAAAGGTCGAGGTTAAATCCTGCACTTCCGGAATTGTCGGTATGTCCTGAAATAGCCAAATTGTAATCGGGGTATTTCTTAAGGATTTTACCCACCTTATCCAGAATATTAAAAGATTCAGACCTCAGGGTAGCTCTGCCTAGATCAAACTGAACCGCACGCATTGCGAAGTCCAGGGTTTCTTTATCGACCTTTTCAATGACCGGACATCCTCTGGTGGAAGCAGGGCCGGGGGCATTCGGACATGCATCCTCTTTGTCCATGATGCCGTCTCCGTCGGAATCCGGGCAGCCTTTAAATTTGGCAGGCCCCGCCGCAAACGGGCATTCGTCTTCGTCATCGTTGATGCCATCCTTGTCACTGTCTTTTACAGTTACCACAGGCTTATCCTTCATTTTTTCTGCGGGCTTTTTTGATTCTTCAGGACATCCTGCATTGGATTTTGGACCCGCAAGATCAGGGCAACGGTCTTCCTTATCCGCAACACCGTCTCCATCGCTATCCGGACAACCTTTCATGTCTGCAGTACCTGCTTTATCCGGACAAGCATCGTTTTTATCGGGTATGCCATCGCCGTCCTTGTCGGCATCCGGGCAACCTTTGTTTTCTTTGCTTCCTTTTATATTCGGACATTCGTCTTCCGTGTCCTGAATGCCATCGCCATCGCTATCCGGACATCCTTCGAACGCTTTGATACCCGCCAAGTCCGGACACTTGTCCTTGGAGTCTTCAATGCCGTCGCCATCGGTATCCGGACAGCCGTTAAACTTAAGTAAACCCGGAATTGAAGGACAAAGGTCCTGATCATCTGTGATCCCATCCTTGTCGGTGTCCAATTTCTGGATCATGCTGTCGGGAACAGCTGGTTTTTTCAGGTTGCCGAATAAATAGGCGAAACCAAACTGATGCTGGAGATGGCTTTCCCAATTTGCAACGGAAAGTCGATAGTCTGACTGCCAGTTGAGATATACCTGGGGATGTACCTTAAACTGGAAACCAATTCCCAACGGAACCTGAACGGCAAAATCTTTGTCTTTTGGAAAGATGCAGGAGACACCTGCAGTGATATAAGGATTGAGCCAATCGAAGTGATTCTTCAAATGAAGTTGCGCATGTGCACCAAAGGTATAAAAGGGTGATTTCAAATTGCCATTTGCACTGTCCTTGTACGTTGCTGCTCCAAATGGGAAAATTACAGAAATCTGGTGTGGAAAATTGCGGATATACGCCAGTTCAAATCCATTCTGATATTCGCGTAGAGCAGAAGATTCTGCGTCGCGGAAGGTATTGAAATCATAGAGGGTCTTACGAACCATCAAACCTTGTTTCAAATCGAAGTATTGCGCCTGAAGGGTAGAAAAAAAGATGGAAAAAAAGATCAGGCCACAAGCAATCCAGTGTTTCATATCATTTGGACTTTATATGCAAATGTACATGGATTTCTTTACAATAGGGTATTTTAGAGGCACTTGGATTGGGTCTCCGAAAACAGGAGAAAAACCTTATTGCGATTCAAAAAAACCGGTAGCCGTATTCTTTTTGACTTTATCCCATTGAAAGCAACGTCCATTCATTGCAATGTATATTCCGGATGGTAATGTTTGCACCAGAGCCAGTGCATTTCCAAGGTTGAAAAAGCCATCCGAAGAATTGCCAAAGGCATAGGGGATCATGGCACCTGTAAGTACAATTGTTTTATCCGGAATGTTTGCTTGCGCCAGGGCTTTTGCGGTGAGGCTCATCGTATCCGTACCATGGGTAATCAATATATGCCTTGAAGAGGTTTTGCGGCAATTGTGAATGATGATTTCCCGGTCTTCAGCAGTCATTTCGAGGCTGTCTACCATCATGAGGGTTTTGATGTCAATATCCAGCGTACAGCGTCCCCTTTCCAGCATTTCCGGAATGTGGGTGTCTTTGAAGAAAAGCTGCCCGGTCACAAAGTTGTATTCTTTGTCGAAGGTGCCTCCGGTAATAAAAATTTGAATAAACGGGGATGAGTCTTCCATGTAAGGTCTAATTAAAGCTTAAAAATACGGTCCCTCTTACAATTTTTTGCTGGGGCTTCTGGGAGGACCAGACTCTTTTTATTGATAAATTATTATTTTATGATATATATAATAAAATAAAATATATTAATTTATATATTAATTATATTTATAATGTATATATTGTGAATTCTATTGGCATGTTTTTTGTTTTGTAAATAAGGCTTGGTGTTAGAAATCATGAACAGAGATACTTCTTTGATGCATATTCATTCTTATAAACGACGGGTATTTGGAGTGCTCTTGTTCCTGGCTGCAAGCAGATTGGTTGCACAGGATCCTGTCTGTGCATTCGGCACGGTGAATCTAACCGGATTTACTTCTGACGGGGGCTCAGGGACCTATAGTGACCCTGCTACGGGAAAGGTGGAAGTCGATTTCTGCTTTACCCTCCTGCGTTTTTATGAAAACAATACGAACTGGGTACACGGTGTTTTTGTTGCCTGGGACCAAATCCCCGTTGGGGGCAAAGTATGTGAAGGTCCTACAGGAACGCAGAATACCCAGCATGGTAGCCGGAAATGGATTTTTATCGATTCGGCAAAAGCCAGGCTGTATCTGTTACCCGGACCGGGCTATTATGTGGATGAGGGCGATGGCAATCCCTCCAATAATTATGGAGACAATGGAAACGGTACGCCCAATGCTACTTTTCCAAATCTTTTGCCCTTTTGCTTTAAAATGAAAATGGACTGTGGAATTACACCTCCCACTTCGTTTGTTGCAAAGGTCACTGTAACCGGAGATGGGGCAACGGGAGGCTGGACCAACCTGAGCTGCAAAGGCGATTTTTTCCGGGCCGAAACAGGTGGACCAAATGGAAATGGAGCCGTGGTAGTATGCGGTCTCGTACTTCCGGTTCAATTGATTCAGTTTTCCGGAGTTGCCAGCCCTTATGGAAACCAGCTATTCTGGGAAGCTGCGGCGGATCAGCTTTTTTCCCATTTTGAAATTGAGCGGAGTCCGGGATTTATTTCTTCTTTTGAATCCATAGCACGGATTGAGATCCAAAAGGGAGCTGCGCTGCATGAAATTGTAGCCTATGATTTCTTAGATCCGTATTTTGAAGACTTGTCCTATTACCGCTTGAAAATGGTGGAAAAAGACGGGAGCTTTAAATATTCTTCGATCATTTCCATTAAACCCCTTGTTCCTTCCCGAACAGGTGAATTGTTTTCACTATATCCAAATCCCGCATCTTCTTTTTTGATTGTTCGCAATGAAACAAAAGCCCCATTAGGCTTGATAAACCTGACTATTTTGGACAGCTATGGCAGAACTATTTCCTCGAGGAAAGTGGAAGCAGACCAGTTGCATCAAAAATTCACTTTAGATCTCAACCAGGTTTCCCCAGGTTTTTATATGCTGCAGATTTCACAAGCTGAAAAAGCAATCGAAACGCTGCATTTTATCAAACAATAAAGACTACGATCCCATAATCAGATGCGCCCGTGCTGTAACCAGCGCGGGCTGTATTTTTTAGGAAACGAACATTTGTTCGTTCCATGGCATGAAGAGTACTTAAAAAGCTTACACCACTTTGTCGGCACAATAGGAGGATGCAAAAGCGTCCGGTTTGGCTTTGAAAATAAAACCCATGGATAAAATGTAGCCCATGGCTTCGCGCAATGCAGTGTTTGATTTGAATCCGGGATCTGTATTGATGTCTGCGTGTACTTCAAGCGCCACATGGTATGTTTCAAGAAGGTCGCACAATTGATATGCGATGTCAATGGATTTGGCTACTTCCAGAATCATGCGTTCTTTTAATCCCATTTTGGTTTTTTCACTGCTGTGGTGGATAAACATAAATCCTCCGCGTCCTTCCCGCAAAAAGACAATGACCGTAGCAAAATCGACATGATCGCTTCGCGTCAGACTATCGGTGCCAATGCAGAGTTTGATTTTGTATCCGGCAGCCGTTTCGCGGATCAACGTGCGTTCTACGGCCTCTTTGATAGGGCCCTCAACCGGTTCGCCGTTCAATCTTCGCCAAGTCAATTCAGATCTAATGATTGCTAAAAATAAGCAATAAAAATGGCGATTTCAAGACTTTTTAATATTCATCCCTTTAGACCATTACTGTTTGCTCTTGCTTTGGTTCAGATTCCTTCACGCATCCTTTTGTTCTGGATTCACAGGAATGCCGAAATTTGCATTACAGCCAGGGAAGCCTTTGCAATCCCGGAAAGGATTCCTCTGAAATTGGATACCTTTGGGGCACGAAGGAAAAAACATGTCCATTTCTGAATACCCGACCTGATCAAAAATCGCATAAATTTTAATAAGTAATTAATAATGAGCTATTATATACATTTTAAAATGATTAATATATCTAAAACTTTGCCGGTGATCCTGCTTGGGATCTTCTTGTCCTGCACCTCTTCTGAAAAGGCATCCAAGGAGAAAGAGGGCAACCATTTGATTCATGAAACTTCAAAATATCTTTTGCAGCATGCGCACAACCCCGTAGACTGGTATCCCTGGGGCGACGAAGCATTGCAGCTGGCCAAACAAAGCAAAAAACTCCTTGTCATCAGTATCGGTTATTCTTCCTGCCATTGGTGCCACGTCATGGAACGCGAAACCTTTTCGGATACCGCAGTAAGCCGCGTGATGAACGAGCATTTTGTTTCGATAAAGGTAGACCGCGAAGAACGTCCGGATATTGATAACATTTACATGAATGCCTGCCAGATCGCCAACCAGGGAAGCTGTGGCTGGCCACTCAACGCCATTGCATTGCCGGACGGAAGGCCGGTCTGGGTTGGTACCTACCTGTCGCGAGAAGAATGGATGAGTTTGTTGAAACAAATCAATGCACTGTATCACGAAGACCAAAATGAATTGGAAAAAATAGCCAACCAGATCGCAAATCATTTGAGTGCAGATCATCGTTTTCAGATCTCCGACAAGAAATTGGAATTCGATGAATCGCGGATGCGCGAACTGCATAAACAGTTGATGCCGGCCCTTGATATGGAGCGTGGCGGTAAGAAAGGGGATATCAAATTTCCTTTGCCGGTACTCATCCACTACATGATGCATTATGGATTTCAGTATGGCGATGCAGCTGCTTCGAAATGGGTCAACACGACGCTGGATGGACTGATGAACGGAGGAATCTATGATCAGCTTGCTGGAGCCTTTGCGCGCTATTCCACGGATCCGCAATGGAAAGTTCCCCACTTTGAAAAAATGCTGTACGACAATGCACAGCTGGTCAGTCTGTATTCCGATGCCTACAAGCTGAAAAACAATCCTGCTTATAAAAAATTGATAGAGCAAACAATGCAGTTCATGAAATCTGATTTCTCCTCGCAGGATGGAAAATACTATTCTTCATTTGACGCTGAGTCTGAAGGCGAAGAAGGCAAATATTACGTGTGGACTAAAGCTGAAATACAAACGGCTTTGCAGGATCCGGCCTTGACAGAACTATGTTGCATGTATTATGGAATTACGGAAGCCGGCAATTGGGAAAAAGGGAAAAATGTGCTGCTTCGCGCAACAACAATCGAAAATTTGTCTAAATCTTTGAAAAAACCTGTCGCACAAATTGCCCAGGATCTTGAAACGGCACAAGCGAAATTGCTGGCCGCACGCAAACAGCGGCCTGCTCCCGGTCGGGACGAAAAAGTTATCGTAGCCTGGAATGCCATGATGGGCAAGGCCTGTCTGGATGCATATACAGCGTTGGGCAATGCAACATATTTAGAAGAAGCAACGCGCATCGCACAATTTATTTCCACCCAGATGACTACTCCTGAAGGTACCCTTCTGCGAACCCTGGCAGGGGATAAAAAATCCAAATTTGCTTTTTTGGATGACTATGCGGCAGTGATGGATTTCTATATCCGGATGTACGAACTCAGCTTTGATGAAAGCTGGTTGATGAAAAGTAAAAATCTTGCAGAGCGGGTACTTCAGGATTTTACAGACGAGGAAGGTGTTTATTTTTATTATAGTTCAAAGGCAGATCCACAGTTGATCTCGCGTAAAAAGGAGATTGCAGATCAGGTGATTGCATCGTCCAACTCCATGCTGTGTGATGCCCTGCACAAGTTGGGATTGTACCTTTACAATGAAGGCTATATCCGGCGCAGTGAGCACATGCTCATGGGCATTTTGGATGGACCGGCAAAACAGGATCCGGTGTTTTATGCAAACTGGATGCGCACCCAGTTGGATTTTGTAAGACCCCTTTACGAAGTAGCTATCGTGGGTCCGGATTATCAGAACCTGCAGAGGGAACTGTTGGCGCGTTATCTTCCGAATGCCATTTTATTGGGAGGCGCAACGGAAGGAACACTGGAATTGCTGAAGGAAAAGCTGCAGGAAGGCTCTACCTATATTTACGTGTGCCGGAACAAGGTGTGCAAGCTGCCGGTGACCAAGGTAAAAGATGCCCTGCCGCTCCTTAAGTAAAGAGAATGCAGATTCTATCTATTTTACAACATGCCGCACGGTGGATTTTGGCCTGGGTCCGCTTGATACTGATATTCGGATCCATGGCCGTAGTTGTTAGCCTCGGGGTAGTGCTCCTTAAATTGAAGCTGGCGGATCAGAAACTTGCATTCCGGATACGAAGTGGCTGGTGCAAGTTTGCCTTGTTCGTTTTGGGGGTGAAAATCCACCGGAGTGGAGAAATCGATTTGACAGAAGGCAGCTTATATGTAGGCAATCATCGATCTCTTGTGGACCCACTGGTTGTATTTTGTTATCTGAACAACGGATACGCCGTGAGCAAGGCCGAAGTGTCCTCATATCCGATCGTGAGTACCGGTGCAGCGATGTCAGGAGTGATCTATGTCGAGCGGCACAATTCAGACAGCCGCAAATCGACGAGGCAGTCCATTGTGGAGCTGCTTCTGCAGAAAAAATCCATACTGCTTTTTCCGGAAGGTACCGTGTCCATATACAGAAAGAGCCTTCCATTTCGCAAAGGATCTTTTGAGGCTGCAGCGGAAGCACATCGTCCGGTCGTTGCCTTCGCTTTGGAGATGGGTGATCCAGATACTGATTTTTGGTATGGTGCCGGATTGTTTGACTTGTATTTTCAAGGCTTCTCCAAATGGCGGACAGACGTGTATTTGCATTTCTTTGAACCTGTGAAAGGGGAAAATGGGGAGCAACTATGTGCTGAAGTAGAAGCAAAGGTCAACGCGAAAATGAAGGAATTCCAGCAACACTGGAAAAGGGAACCTAAGATCGTTCCTGCCGACCCCCCTCCCGGCATATAAACAAACGTTCGTTATTCTTTTATAAAATCCAGCGAGATGGAATTTACGCAGTGCCGCACATTTTTAGGGGTAAAGCGCTCGCCTTCGAAAACATGTCCCAGATGTCCCCCGCAATGGTTGCAGAGGATTTCCGTGCGGCGTCCGTCCGGATCGGGCTGATACCGGATCGCACCGGGTATTTCATCGTCAAAACTGGGCCATCCGCATCCGGAGTCGAATTTTGCTTCGGAGCGATAGAGGGGTGCCTCGCATTGTCTGCAGACATAGACCCCGGTTTCGTAGTGCGCATTGTATTTTCCTGTATAGGGCATCTCGGTGCCTTTGCGGAGGATGATGCGCTGTTCTTCTTCGTTGAGCGCGTTGTATTGTCCGGGTTCTTTCATTTTTTAAGTTTGGAAGCAAATTTCTCTCTGAATTTCTTGACTTTGGGGGCGATTACAATTTGACAGTAAGGTTGGGATCCATTTTCATTGTAATAGTTCTGATGGTAGTCTTCCGCTTTATAGAAAGCTTTAAATGGGCTGATTTCTGTGACGATGGGATCATCCCAGATTTTTGTGGCCACCTCGGCTTTTGACTTTTCGGCCTGCTGCTTTTGTTTTTCGTTATGGTAAAAGATGGCCGAGCGGTATTGCGTTCCGGAATCTGCGCCCTGCCGGTTGAGGGTAGTGGGATTGTGGGTGGTCCAAAACACCTCCAGCAATTCATCGAATTGGATTTGTTTGGGATCAAAATAGATTTGGCAGACTTCCGCATGGCCTGTGAATCCCGAGCACACCTCCCTGTAGGAAGGGTTTTTGACATCTCCACCGGAATATCCGGATTCCACCTTTACCACGCCTCTGAGATCCTGAAAAACGGCCTCCACGCACCAGAAGCATCCGGCTCCGAAGGTGGCGATTTCAAGGCTGTCCATGTTAATAGTTGGTGAAGCTTCGGGAGCAGGATTGGGCATAGCGGTGATGGTTTGTTGGTTGAGATTTTTCTGAGGGCCTGAGCAAGAGCAACATAGCACCAGAAACAGGGAACTTATTTTCATAATCGAATCATTCTAAGAGTAAACGAACGGATTCAAAATTAGTTTTCTTACAGGGAATCCCCAAAATATGGTATCTTTGCAGCCGCAACATCGCGGAGTGGAGCAGTTGGTAGCTCGTTGGGCTCATAACCCAAAGGCCGCAGGTTCGAGTCCTGCCTCCGCCACAAAT
>CAZDQG010000028.1:37516-40172 GCA_964507535.1 uncultured Saprospiraceae bacterium | reverse complement strand
AGGCAATCTGAGTAGCTAACATATTTTAAATGAGTGTATTGTGTCGAATCTACCGAACAAAAAAAATGGCAATGAAGTCGTGGACATACATTGCCATTTTATGGATTTCGTCTGTTGAACAGATCTGTAAGCGGAGGAAGAGGGATTCGAACCCCCGGACCTGTTACAGTCAACGGTTTTCAAGACCGCCGCATTAAACCGCTCTGCCATTCCTCCAATAGGACGTCTTTTGTCGTACCGGACTGCAAAGATAAAAGGATTTCGAAATGTCACACGGTTCACTTTACAGCATATTGCCGAAGCGCTGCATTCCGGCTTTTTGAATCATTAAAAAGCTGGTCAACAGGCATATGGAAAGGATCCCCTGAAGCTTTTCTGTGTACTCAAATTGTCACTGGGGATGTCCATTCAAAATAATATTTGCACGTGCGTTCAAATTGCAAGTTTAGCCTCGGGTGGTCCAAAAAATGCCCTAACTTTGAAATTGAAATCATTAAAAAGTAACGGTTATGCCAAAATTTTCCATTTCTCTTTTACTCTGTGGATTTATTCTGTGTTTCACACAATGCAAGAACAAACAGGAAACAGCTGCACCACCTGCAACTGCTCCGGAATCTGTTGAAGTGCGTCTTACTCCCTTTGACAGTTCTGCTTCCTTCCCCGATGCCGCCATCAGTTCTATGGATTATCAAAAGGGTAAGTTTACTTTTAAATTGACTGGAAATTATGTTTTGGGAGAGCAAACTCCGGATGCACCCCAAAAAATGTGCGCTAACTCTGCACAAGGCCAGCACATCCATTTGATCGTGGACAACAAACCGTATGAAGCGAGATACGTTCCTGAGTTTCAATATAAGATCGAGGATGGTTCGCATTATATCCTTGCCTTTTTGTCCCGCTCTTATCATGAGAGCATCAAGTCAACCAAAGCTTCTGTGCTCATTCAGGCAGAAATCAAGGACAGCAGTTTTAAAAAACTGAATCCTGTTTCTGCACCCATGATTTTCTATTCCAGGCCTAAAGGTGTTTATATCGGCGCAGATACTAAAAAAGTCATGCTTGACTTTTACGTTGCCAATTGCAGAATTGGAGGTACGTTTAAAGTGAAAGCAGAAATAAACGGAAAGGAATTCATGATCGACACATGGCAACCATATTACATGGAAGGATTGCCAATGGGCGAAAATAAAATCAAGTTAAGTTTAGTGGACAGTACAGGGCAGCTTGTGAATTCCCCTTTAAATCCTGTTGAACGCAGTTTCACCTTGCAGGCTGAGCCAAACCAACAATGACATATTGCATATCTAAGGGATTGCGCTATCTTTGCACTCTCTTTTTAGACAGCTGGTGGCTATAGCTCAGTTGGTTAGAGCATCGGATTGTGGTTCCGAGGGTCGTGGGTTCGAGTCCCATTAGCCACCCTATCTTTTCCTTACCTCCCTACTGTCTGAAACAGCTTTCTCAAGTCTTTATGTTTCTATTTTGCGTATTTCAAAATGATGCGGCGATCCTGCTGAGAATGTAATTCCAGTACGTAAAACCCAGAAGGAATGTCTTGTGTATTTACCCAATCACCCGATGCAATGGTTTTTCTTAGAATTGTTTTTCCTTCGTAATTTTTAAGTTCCATTTGCAGCGGATTTATTCCATCTGAAAGAATCTGAAATCCGGTTTCATTTTGTGTAAGCCAATACTTTGCAGGATGATTCACATCATTTGTTCGGACCGGTAAAATTTCCACGCGTACTTCCTGTCTTGGGCTTATACATACTTTATCTGCGGCCCGCAGCACCCAATCGAAAAAATAGTAATAATAACTGTCCCCTTTGTCGGAACTGAGAATCCGGACTTTGTCCTCAACAAAAAAAGGATAATAAAAACCCTGATTGCTGCGATACAAACGGGGGCTGTTTTCTCCAAATAGTTGTTGGTTTTTTTCGAGATTGGTAGTAAGGAAATACACCTTGTCCGAAGCTGGTATCTCAAAGCCCAGGTACACCTGGTTTTTTCCCTTTTGAAGATTCACGTCCCTGTGAGACAGGCGGACTCCAGTGTTGTCAAGCAATTCAATGGTTCTCAAACCAGGATCATCCGTATACAAGGTAACCGAGTCCAGAATCACGTCTTTGTAGACATTGAACAAAGTTTGGTTGTTTAAAAATTTGGCGTGGTATGGGCCGTCTGAATAATCGGGTTTTTTCATACCCCCGTGCACAAAGGGATAGGCATTTTTTGAACGGCTTTCCACCCAAAAGGATCGCGATGCCTCAATGGTATCCGTAAGAAAATCTTTGCCAACATGAAGGGGTATTTCATCCTCTTTCAAATTAAACCAATAGCTCGCATCCACGTTGGAAGTAAAATGTGCCCTACCTCTTCCAAACAAGGTATCCGGTTCAACTTTTGGGGGTTCCGGCAATGGAAAAGTTTCTACAGTAAGAGTATCTGTGTAGATTAAGTCACAAAAGCCTTTTACCTGACCAAAGTACATGCCTCCTTGTTCCACATGCAATATGGAATCCGTTTGCCCTGTGGACCATTTGATCTTATCAATACCTTGAACAGCGAGATCTAAAAACTCACCTTCACAAATATTCTCGTGAAATGAATGGTTCAGGAGATACCTTGATTTCGGATTTAGCAAAATTGCTATCGG
>CAZDQG010000028.1:0-37416 GCA_964507535.1 uncultured Saprospiraceae bacterium | reverse complement strand
CTATTCTGAATTCCAAATGCTTCACCGCCGTGCAATTCCCTCGCTTGCAGATGTCCTCCGCTATACAATTCGATGCGTGTGCCGACCCCTTCTCTGTTGGACTGTATGCCGCGGAGTGCACATAGGATAAAATGGTTTGCATTGCCCGGGTTCAGCCACAGTTTGTCTCTTTGGTTATTTGGTGCATTTAGCAAATTTGCGTAGCCACCATATACATCGATGTGTCCGTCGCTGTTCAGATCGCCAATTGCGCAGGTACTTAAACCAGATGAAGTGAGCGGCCCTTTTTGTTCTGAAAATTTCATCCCCCCATCATTGATCCACAGTGCGCTGCCAAATCCCGACATGAGGATATCCAAATCACCATCATTATCGAAATCTGCAGGTAAAGCCTGAATGCATATTCCCGGAAAATCAATGCCGCAGGTAGCCGTTACATCTTCAAATAGATGATCCGCTTTTTGGCGAAACAAGCGGGAAGGTGTGTAGTGGTTGATAACAAAACAATCTTTGAGGCCATCCCCGTCAAAATCTTCAAAGAGGGTAATCCAGCTTTGATCACCCAGGTCGAGTCCATACTTTTTGCCTTGTTCTGACCAATGCCCATTTTCGTTGATATAAAGTAAATTGACCCTGCGGGGATCGGTTGGGTCATCCACACCGGGCCTGCATTTGGAGATGTATAAATCCTGATCTCCATCATTGTCCATGTCGGTCCAAATGCAACCGTAATTACCTGATTCATGCAAGGGGTTGGCGAACGACAAAGAAATTAAGGATGTATCCCTGATTAGGTTTCCGGAGCCATCATTCACATAAATGTGCGTGGCACGATTGTCATCGCATAAGGTAAAGTCAAGCCAGCCATCTTTATTGATATCAGAAAGACTCGCCGCCTGCGAAAAAAAACTATTTTCATCTGCATTTCGCAATTCAAAGCCCGCTTCATTCTGATACATAATTTGGAGCTTTGTTCCTTCACCACTTAACAAGATATCTGTAAATCCATTTTTATCCAGGTCTGCTATGTTGACAGACCATACTGCAGAAAACTGATGATAGTTTGTTGCCTTCCATAGGAAGGTACCATTTCCCAGGTTGGTTCCAATCCACAAATGTTTTGCCTGATCGAGTACTATAAGATCATCTTCGGTGTCTCCATTCAGGTCGCAGCATGCGATTGGAATTCCGCTGAAAAAATCCTTACCGGGATCTGAAGGATTCCAGGTACTTTGTCCCCATGTGTTTGCGGAATTTAAAACACATGACATGCAAAAGGCAAAGCATTTCAAAAAAGCGCAATTACCTTTGTTCATATATTAAATTTTTACAAATATAATTCAAAACGAACGCATTCATGGAACTCATGCAGCCGTTTGAGCGGATTGTCACAGGCCTTCGCTTTTATGCGCAGGCGCAGACGCTGCATCATATCCACGCACCCTATCTTTTCCGTTTCATTGAATTTTGCTTTGATAAAAAGCGCTTGTATTATGACTTTATAAAAATTTCCAATGCCCATTACAAACTTGCAATCAATGCAGAGCTCATTCCGGACAGTCCTTTTGCCCGCAGGCACCGGCAATATGGACGTACTGTTTCGGAATTGCACAAACGGGCTTCTGCAAACGTAGAGCTTTGCGAGCTGTTGTACCGCATCGCTCAATTCACCAAGCCTCAGCACATCCTCGAACTTGGCTCTTGTCTGGGTGTCAGTGGTCTCAGTTTGAAGCTTGGGGCACCGCAGGCAAGCATGGTAAGTATTGAAGGAAATTCATTTTTAAGCGGGGAGTCAGAAAAGCTTTTTTCTGAATATGGTTTGTCCCGGGTACACTGCATGCATTGCACGGTTGAAGACTATCTGGAAGGTCCTGAACTTCCCCTCGCGGATCTGGTGTATGTGGATGCATCGCATACCTATGATCAGACAAAAGCTTATGTACATAAATTATTAGCGCATGGCACGCGTCCTGAAGCCCTCATCATATTGGATGACATACACTGGTCATCCGGCATGTACCGGGCCTGGAATGAAATCATCAGGTGGCCTGAAGTTCAATGCAGTCTGGAGACCTGCAGGCTGGGCCTCTTGTTTACCTCCAGGACATTGACTCCGGGTGCTTTTACGTGGATCGCGCGCGCCTACAAACCCTGGAATATAGGCCTTTTCCACTGATTCCTAAATGCGGTAAACTAAATTAATTCTCCGGAAAGAAGCATAATAACGAACGTTTGTTTGCCTTGATGCCGATAGGACGTGTGTGGTCAAAAAACCTTAGCCCTTCATAAATCCAAGTCTTGGCCTGTTGAACACGTCGCGCCGGTCTTTCCCCGGAACGAAGGATTGCACGTCTTCCAGTTCTATTAAATTTAAATTTACCTTTTCCAGTTCCTGATCGCTTAAATTGGAAAGCCTGATGTTTTGATAACGGATGACCTCTTCGCAGATAGAACGAACCAGTCTCGCATTTCCAAAATAGCGATCTTTTGAATTAAAGAGATAGGCCAGATATGATTTCAGGTGGGTTTCCGCAGGTTCGGACAGTTCAAGATCCACATCCTGGAACATTTTCAGAGCAATCATGAAAAGTTCTTCTTCAGAATAATCTTCAAATTTCAAAATTTTATCAAAGCGGCTGCTCAATCCTGGATTGGATTTCATAAAGGCCTCCATGGGTTCCGTATATCCTGCAACAAAAACAAAAAACTGTCCCCGCTGGTCTTCCATTCGTTTTAGCAAGGTTTGAATGACCTCACTGCCGTAATCTGCCACGTTGCTTCCCGGAGAAGCCAGGGAATAGGCCTCATCGATAAATAGCACGCCGCCCATGGCTTCTTCAATTTTTTCGGAAGTTTTTATCGCGGACTGTCCGAGATAACCAGCCACCAGGCCCTGCCGATCTGTTTCAACCATATGACCCCGCTCCAGAATTCCCAGTGCTTTATAAATTTTTGCAATGATGCGTGCCACGGTGCTTTTTCCCGTACCAGGATTTCCTAAAAAAACGGTATGATAAAAATGTTGATTGAGAACCTCCTTGCCGGACTTCCTCGCAAACTTGACCACCTTGACCAATTCCCTGACTTCCCTTTTTACATGATCAATACCGATTAATTTGTCGAGTTCATCCAGTGCATTGTGCAGCAATTCTTCGTCCACCGGAATCATAGGTTTGAGTTTCATGGAATTGCGATGAATGCGTTTGACATCTTCCATATTTACTTCACTCAGGGTATCTACGTCTAATTCTGAGGACGCACTCATTTCCATAATCCGTATACCAAGATTGACTTTTGCTTTTTCGACCAGATCGAAGACCATTCTTGCATTTCCAAAACTCAGATCGCGGCTGCGATAGGCACTGAGAATCATGCGGTGCAATTCGGCGCGGGCATCTTCTGTGAAGCGAACAGATTTGCGCTCCATCGCATATTCTGCGATGGCATAGAGTTCCTGAGGCAGGTAGTCATTGAATTCAAAGTACAGTTTGATTCTGGATTTCAAACCGGGATTGGAGTCCAGAAAATAATTCATTTCCTTGGGATAGCCTGCCATAATGATTGCCAAATCACCGGCTCCATTGGACATTTCCTTGACCAGCATTTCGATCACCTCACGACCAAAATCCTTGCTGTCATCGTTTGTCCGGGCCAGAGCATACGCTTCATCAATGAACAGCACTCCCCCTCTTGCTTTTTCAATAACCTCCTTGACTTTTGGTGCCGTTTGGCCTATGTACTCGCCTACCAGCTCGGCGCGATCCGCTTCATACACATGTCCTTTGCTCAAGACACCCATTTTTTTATACAAGCGCCCCATCATTTTTGCGATGGTCGTCTTTCCTGTACCCGGGTTGCCATAAAAAATAGAATGAAGGGTAATTTTCTCCTCCTCATGGATTCCCCTTTCCTCTCTGAGTTTCAGAAATTTTACATACTGGGCATGCTCTCTTATTTTTTGCTTGATTTCCTTGAGACCGATCAAGTGATCCAGTTCACTCAGCACGTCATCCAAACTGGTCGTATCCGGTTCATGACCTGGCAAAAGAATGGGATCGCTTTTATAAGGCAGCGTAATCGGAGGGATGCCTTCTTCAAATTCGAAACTCACTTCAAATGGCATCACGGCCAGAAGCCTTTCCATGAAGACGATTTCCACTGTATACAATCCATCCCACCAGGAACCTTTGACATTTGAACCCCAACCGGCAGTAATATATATTTTTTCTTCTTCCTTCCGGACCGGAACCAGGCGCACCACTTGTCCTTTCAATTCGCGCGCCTCATTGAGAAATTTGATATATACTTCGCATTGCCAGTGCGCTTGCATGCATTTGTTATTCAACACCAATTCCGCATAGACATAACGTGTTTCCTCGCCGTCGAAGGTCTTCAGATATTTCCGGTCTTCCTGATTTGTATCTTCAAACGGGCCTTCGTACAACCTCAGCAGCTGAAGTTCCACATATGGATCTCCAAGGTCTGTCTGGCTTGTGCCGGGATCTTCGATATAGAAATATTTACTACCCACTTTTTCACCATCCATAAAAGCTTCCCAGCAATAGGTTCCTTTTTTCCAAAAAGAACCTTCCTTTTTATTTCCCCAACCTTCCCTCACATAAACCGTGTGGTCAAATTTTGAAATCTTCCTGCGAAAGCTCAGGTTGCAGACTTCCTTCTTGTTTTTTATAAGACTGTAACATCGAAGTTCGATATCAGTCTCCCAGGATTCCTTGTCAAAAAGTTTATTGATAAAAGAAAGTTCAACGTAGATATAGGACGTGTCAAAGCGGTCAAAAACCTGGCGGTATTTTTTCTTATTATCTGCGAGCCATTCTGTGGACGCGTAAATTTTAATTTCCTTGAATTTGTATTTTCTTATTTCCGGGACCTTTATCAGTTCATCCATATTGCTTCGGTTCTTTATGCACAATAAATATAGGACAATTATACAAACACTGCCGGCTGCGCATGAAATATACGGAAAGAGGCTTGCTTTTAAACAATACGTGCGGAATATTGTTATTGGTTTTCAATATACTATGGCCAAAATCACATTTCGCTTTGAAGATTCCTCCATTCCGGAAAAGCAACTCAGCCTGGAAGGTGTGGACAAATCCATACTGGAGATAACGGAAGAGTATGACATTCATCTGAACCACAATTGTGGAGGTGTATGTGCCTGCTCCACCTGTCATATTTATGTACAGAAAGGTTCGGCATTTCTCGAAGAGATTTCAGATAAGGAAGAAGACTTTATCGACCGCGCTATCAACCCAAAGTTGGAATCCCGGCTCGCCTGCCAGTGCATCATACTGGATGAAAACGCTGAAATCGAGGTGGAGATTCCGGATCAAAGAAGGATCATCGGCCACGAACATTAAAAAACTTGAATTCGCATGCCCTTTAACGAGATTGAAAACCTTCCCATCTATTGGAATGACCATGAAGACATTGCCATGTCTCTGTATGAAAGGTTCGGACCGGAATTCGCGGAAGCCCGCATTTACCGGATCCGATTCACGGACCTTATCGAATGGATCATGGAAATCCCTAATTTTGCAGGAAAGCGCGAGGATTGCAACGAAGGCCATCTGGAGCAGATCCAGGCCAAATGGGTGTATGAATGGCGCGATCACAACGGCTAGAACTGTCCGATGAACCCATACGACGCCTTTTTTCAAATTCGTGGAATCCTGCTGGATATTGACGGAGTCTGTACAGACAATACCATCCTGGTAACCGATCATGGTGAGCTTCTTCGATTGATGAATGTGCGGGATGGCTTTGCGATCAAAAAAGCAATTAAGGAAGGTCTCAAAGTAGGTATTATCAGTGGTGGGCGTTCAGAAGGCACCAAACACCGGTTTGAGTTATTGGGAGTCCGGGATATTTATCTCGGAATAGAACAAAAATTGGAAGTATTCCATAAAATACTCAAGAAGTGGGATTTGGAACCCCATCAAATTGCTTACATGGGCGATGATATTCTGGATTTGCCTGTTTTGAATGCCTGTGGATTGTCTGCCTGTCCTTCGGATGCCGTACCTGAAGTGCTTCAATCTGCCAGCTATATCTCTCCTCTTGCCGGTGGAAAAGCTTGTGTGCGGGATCTGATCGAAAAAATCCTCCAAGCCCAGGACAAATGGTAATCCAATCGTGGAGCCGGTTGGTACGATTTCCCAATCTGTTTCTTCTAGCACTTGTTCAGTGGACAGTGTATTCTTTTATGATACGTCCTTATGCTGATGTGTATGAATCTGCATTTGGCTTTTCCGATTTTTGCATTTTGGTATTTATCAGTAGTTGTGTAGCGGCCAGTGGTTTTGTCCTCAACAATATACTGGACCGGTTTATTGACCACCATCATGCAGAACTGCGTATCATACCTCAGGTCTTTACGCTTCGATTTTCATGGATGCTTTATTTTGCATTGGTTCTCTCCGGTTTTGTAATGGCTTTTTACCTGTCTCAAAAAACGGGAAGGATGGGTTCATTATATATGTATCCCATAGCAGTCATCTTGCTTTGGTCATATTCTGCGGTATTAAAATGTACTCCTGTATTGGGAAATATTTTTGTATCCCTGTTTACTTCATTTGGCATATTGATTGTTCCCTATGCATTTGGAAGCATGTTTCGCGAACTGCGCAGCCAAGATCCCGAAATATGGCTTTTCATGATTTATAAATTGATCATGCTTACGCTGTTCGCATTTGTGTTAAATCTCATTCGCGAGCTCATAAAAGATATGCAGGACCTGTCTCAGGACCAGGCAGAGAACTGTCAAAGTACTGCTGTGTATTATGGTATGCCGCATACGAAACGCATTGTTCTTGCATTTTACGCTGTTCTGTTGATTTTGCAATGCATTGTCGCTTCTCAGAATGTGGGCTGGATGCAATGGTTATATTTTATTATTCTGATGGCGGTTCCATCTCTGGTACTACTTTATTTTTTTATCTCCAGCGCCAGGGAATGGCCTTTGGAACTTCTCAGCAGGATTCTAAAAGCATTCATGGTGAGTGGTCTTGTATTTTGGTGTCTTATAAATTGAATCACATGATCAACAAACGAAAAATCATCCTTGCTTCTTCTTCCCCAAGAAGGCAGCAATTACTTTCAGAAGCAGGATTTTGGTTTGAAGTACATCCGGTACCCTTCGAGGAAGTCATTCCGGAGGGCACGCCTACATGGCTTGCAGCGCAGCACATTGCAGAAGAAAAGGCCATAGCAGCTTCACATCTCCTGAAGCAAGATCAGATTCTCCTGACCGCGGATTCCATTGTCGTATTGCAGGATAAAGTTTTTGGAAAACCTGAGGATTTTAAACATGCCTACCACATGTTAGCCAGTTTGTCCGGAAAAAAGCACCTGGTACATACGGGTGTTTGCCTCAAAGACCTTACAAAATCAATAGCATTTACGGGTACCTCGGAAGTGTATTTCAGGGAATTCACGCATGAAGAGATCAGTTGGTATCTGAATCAATATCAGCCTTATGATAAAGCGGGATCCTATGCTGTGCAGGAGTGGATTGGTTTATGCAAGATTTCCCATATCGGTGGCAGCTATGCCAATATCATGGGCTTGCCCACAGATCTTGTCTATGAAGGATTAAAGCACTTTGAAGGTGCTATTGCTTTTCCACTATAAAACAAAGCCAATCTTTCTTTTGCATCTTCATGGCGATCTTCAGACCATGAGACTCCACCGTTTCTTTCATTATTTCAAAATCTGCGACCAGGAAGCCCGACAGTGCCATTTTTGATTCCTTTGACATCACAGATGAAAGGGTTTCCATGGAGTCCACCAGTACGTTCCTGGTAATATTTGCCAGGATCAGGTCAAAAGTAGATTTGGGAATAGCGGTATGATCTCCGCACAGCACGGTTTGGCCCGAGATGTTATTTAAAATCAGGTTTTCCTGCGTGTTGTCCACACTGAGGGGATCATTATCAATAAACATACAAGTGTTAGCACCGGACTTCAATCCATAGATTCCCAGAATTCCGGTGCCGCAGCCAAAATCCAGCAGGGATTTTCCATGAAGATCCTGTTCCGCCAGCCATTCCAAAAGCAGGGATGTGGTTTCATGGTGTCCTGTGCCAAATGCCATTTTGGGAGCAATTACCAGTTCGATTTTGAAACCTGGATCGGGTTCATGAAAGGGTGCCCTTACCCGCAGCAATGGAGGCCATTCGTAGGGTTTGAAATTGGATTCCCAAACGGCATTCCAGTCCTGAGATGCATGCGTCACTTTTTCAAAGCGCAATCCCTCATTTGAAAGATAGTCCTCGATGACAGATTCCAATGCCGGCTCATTGGATGGGATAAATGCCTCGAGAATCTCCATTTCCTGAATGAATGACTCCACGCCCAATTCCAGCAACTGTGCCATGTGCAGATCCTGCAGTTCTTCAGAAACGGAAATGCGATACGAAATATGACTCCACATACGATGCAGTTCAGACCTGCTTTGTAAAAGCTTTCCAGGTATTTTCGATAAGTGCGGTAATGGTCATCGGACCTACGCCTCCGGGTACGGGGGTAATCGCATAGGTTTTTGGCGCAACCTGGTCGAAATCCACATCTCCGACCAAACGGTATCCTTTAGGCGCGGATGCCTCTTCAATGCGGTTGATACCCACGTCAATCACGACAGCTCCTTCACGAACCATTTCTGCTTTCACAAAACGGGGTATGCCCAGGGCAGCAATCAGAATATCCGCCTGCAGGCAGATGTCCTTTAAGTTTTCCGTTTTGCTGTGCGCAATTGTGACGGTTGCATTGCCTGGCTTTGATTTTTTAGACATCAGCAAGGAGATGGGCGTACCAACGATATTGCTTCTGCCTAAAACGACACAATGCTTGCCTTCAGTCGGGATTTGATAGCGGTCCAGCATCATCAGGATTCCCATAGGCGTTGCAGGCAATAAACTTGGGAAACCCAATGCCATTTTTCCGAAATTGAACGGATGAAAACCATCGACATCCTTGGCAGGGTCTATGGCAAGGTTGATGACATGTTCATCAATATGTCTGGGAAGTGGCAGCTGGACGATATATCCATCAATTTCCGGGTCCTCATTCAAGGATTTTATCACGTATAGCAATTCTTCCTGGCTGGTGGTCGCCGGTTTTTTGATGAGCGTGGACGCGTAGCCCACTTCATCACATGCTTTAATTTTATTTCGCACGTAGGCCTGACTCGCAGGATTGTCGCCAATTAATACGGCTGCCAGGTGTGGCGGGCGCACGTCATTCTGGCAAAAAGAACGCACCTTGTCCAATATTTCTTTGCGGATTATCGCGGACAATCGGTTGCCATCAAGTAGTATCATGGGATTTTACTTTAAGAAAGCGCAAAGATATTGTATCTGCAGCGCTTTGCGGGTATGGAATGCTTTCAACGGTCAAAATACTCACGTGCTTTCCTGTTGAAGCCCTCTTTCATTTGTGTTGCATCCAGCTCGTTGTCGCCTTTAAATTCGCCTTTCGCGTTCTTGTAGAGTTCCACTTCCCATCGTCTGTTGAAGCGCTCTCCTATTGCAGTAGAATGAAGCAGTCTAAAATCGCTTTCTGCCAAATCCGGATTGTAAAATAAGAATTTCACATTGGACTGATTGTTTTGCCGAACCTTGTGATATTTCCATATTTCATAGGGAAAAGCACCGTTGTCCTTGTCTTCCGAAATGACTTCATCGGGTCTTCCATACCGCAAATAAATGATGCCGCGATCGGTCTCAAAGCCATATCCAAAACCCGATTTAAAGAGGACATCCAGATAGCGCGCAAGTTTCATGTATTTATTGAAAGCGATCCGGGCTGTATCGGACTGATTGCTGAAATAATTAAACAGAAATAAACGCTTTTCGCGATCCCTTTTCTCTTTTATCAATTTGTCAATTACAGGAACGTCCTGGCTTTCGATTAGAGGATGCACTGCGCGGAGTGCATAATCCAAAGTTTCCGGAGAAAGGGTGTCAAAGAACAACTTGTCTTCTTTCCTGCTGGTATACAAGTAATGGATCCGGTCCCAAAAAGGATTGCTGCGTTCGAAGGATACGGACTTTACATCCAATTCCCTGCCTGCATCGTTTTGGAGGGAGATTCGCAATTGATAATTTCCTGTGGTCAGTTCACTAATATCGTGTTGCAAAAGGTAGGGTTCCAGGGGCAGCGATTTCAGCTTTTTAAACCACTCCTGCACTGTTTGAAAATGACCACTGCTGTCTTTGCGCGACATCGCAAATTTCAGCATCAGGGGTTCCTTACGGACGGAAGCCTGGTATACTTCCAGATATGCAAACAGGCGGAAGAGGCTTTGATCAAAGTAGGCAAATGGCACCGGTTCGGAATATACTCCATTGCGGACCAAAGGGTTCAGGCTGTCCTTGGATGCATTTGCATAGGCCGAAAGTTGTATGCCGGATAAGAATGCCTCTGAGTTCGTAGTGGGAATTTGTATCGAATCAATCAGGCCTATTTCTGTCAATGGATTCAAAGGATCTAAAATCCGGGTTTCAAGAACATAATTTCCCGGGTCGATGGCCCAGCGCACCAGATGAATGATTGGTTTGACTTGTTTAGACGGCGGAGATTCCAGTGAGATTTTTTCAGCCCTTACCAGTTCTCCGTTTCTTCTTAAATAAAATGTGACCAATACTTGCATGCTGGCAATACTGTCTTTCTGGTAGGTTTTTTGAATGCCTTTTTCATGAATAAACAAGCGCGTTTCCAAATATGCTTGCAAGGTAGCAGTATAGAAATACGCCGGCTGCACATAAGCCTCAATGGCACAGACTCTGTTTACAAAGAGCACATGAAAAAACAGGAACAGGCTCGCATAAATTATTCTCATGCTTTCTTCAATTTGAAGACAAATGGAGTTTTTTGAATTTCAACTTTTACCTCCATGGTTGAAGCAGATTCTTTCTTTAAACGAAACGTATATTCAAAGCCTTTCGTCGTATAAATAGTATTGTCTTTTAATTCAAAGACTGCCTGATTTTCAATACCCAGAAAATTGGTCGTCATGATGTTTCCTTCAAAATAAAAAAATGCACCGTTGAGGGTATTTGTTTTTTTATCATTGCGCAAGGCCTCCGTAATGAGCCATTTGCCGGATAAGTATTCAGGAGCAATCCGCCCTTCATCTTTACAGGAAGCCAGAACACCAATCAGAAGGATGGTAGCGATCAAAGTTCTCATGGGAAAGCAAAATTAAGCGAATATGGGAATTGAATTACAGGTCCTTTCAAATCCTTACCTTCGATGCCTCAAGATACTATGAAAAAAGTATTCATTACGGGAGCAAACTCTGGCATTGGGGCCCACCTGAGTTTATTGCTGGCGGAACGAGGCTATGAAGTACTTGCAGGGGTAAGGGAAGGAAGCCTGCTTCCCGATGCATTAAAAGACCATGCGAACATTAAAAAAGTAAGGCTGGACTTAGACAGCGATCAGGGCATTGAAAACGGATTTCAGCAGATTGCGGGCGAATGTGCAGTGTCCGGTCTCTTTGCGTTGATCAATAATGCTGGTTTCGCGCTGCCAGGTCCTATGACGCACCTGGATATGGATCAGCTTCGGGCGCAATTCCAGGTAAATCTTTTTGCTCCGGTCAAGCTCTCCCAGCTCTGCTTTGACCTGCTCCTGAAATATGGGCCAGGGTCCAGGATTATCAATATCAGCTCCGTCTCCGGATTGTTTGCATCGCCTTTCATGGGTGCCTATGCAGGCTCCAAATTTGCCCTGGAAGGTATTTCAGATAGTATGCGAAGGGAGTTATTTGGCATGGGCATTCATGTAGTCCTCATCGAACCCGGACCTTTGAAAACGTCTATTTGGAAGAAAAATCTGGGGCTGGAACATAAGTACCGCAATACTCCTTATGCACAGATCTTGCACAATGCCGATGAACGCATTTTGGCTACCGAGTCCAAAGCCTTGCCTTTGGAGCATCTGGACCGTCCTATTTTGGATGCCTTGGAATCCAAGAAGCCCAAAGCCCGGTATTTCATACATGCCAGCAAATGGTTATTCCTCCTAATAAGCCAAATTTTACCTGTACATTTGGCCGACCGATTGATCCACAGACACCTAAACACCAACAGTACTAAAATCCGACCAATATGATGAAAATTCCATCTATTGTTGCTTTGGCTTGCATGATCAGCTTATTCAGCTTCAGCAAAACAAGTTATGCCCAAGAATCATATAGCAGAAAAGACAGTTTGCGTGGTGGTCTTCGCCCGGAAAGAAATTACAACGTGCTTTATTACGATCTGGAAGTTGGGGTAGACATTGCATCTCAAAAAATTGAAGGTGCGGTCACTATGGAATTTGTGCCTCAACAGGATCTAAGTACCATTCAAATGGATCTGTATGAAAACATGAACATTCAGCGCGTGCTCAAAGGAAGCCGCGAGTTAAAATACCGCAGGGAATTCGATGCGTTCTTCATAGAAGGAGATTTCAAAAAAGGCGATAAGGATAAAATAAAAGTATACTACAACGGCAAACCCCGAAAAGCACAAAAAGCCCCGTGGGATGGAGGTTTTGTATGGCAAAAAGACAGCCAGGGAAAACCTTGGGTAGGTGTTGCCTGCGAGGGTGACGGTGCGAGTTTGTGGTGGCCAAACAAAGACCATTTGTCTGATGAACCAGATCGTGGAATGGACATTCATATCATGGTTGACAAGGACCTTATGGCGATCTCAAACGGCCAATTTGTTAAAACTACCGAACCCGACAAAAACTACAAGACATGGCACTGGCATGTAAGCTACCCCATCAATAATTACAATGTCAGTTTGTACATCGGTGATTTCGCACATATACAAGACCAATACATTGCCAGTGACAGCAGTGTACTTCCGCTGGACTACTATGTGTTGAAAGAAAATGAAATGAAGGCAAAAAGCCAGTTTGGACAGGTTAAAAACATGCTTGCCTGCTATGAAAAATACTTTGACAAATATCCTTTCTGGAAGGATGGTTACAAAATGATAGAAGCACCGTATTTAGGCATGGAGCACCAAAGTGCCATTGCCTATGGCAACCAATATAAAAGAGGCTATTTAGGCGGTCTTGTTCCGGAGGAATTCGATTTTGACTTTATCATTATCCACGAAAGCGCACACGAATATTTTGGAAATTCCATTTCGGTAAATGATCATGCAGACATGTGGGTGCACGAAGGATTTGCAACGTATATGGAAGCCCTTTATGTAGAATACATCTATGGCAAGAAAGCGGCACTCAGGTACCTTGAAAGCCAACGCAAGTTTATCAAAAACCAGCTTCCCATCCAGGGACCGCGGGGCGTGAATTATCAAGGATTCCCGGACAGCGACCACTACTATAAAGGAAGCTGGATCCTTCAAACTCTTCGGTTTTCATTAAAAAATGACAGTGCCTGGTTCAGGATCCTGCGAGGATTTTATCAGCAATACAAATACAGAAACGTCAATACGGAGGACTTCATTAACTATGTCGAAGAAAAAGCCCATAAAAACTACGGAGCCTTTTTCAATCTGTACCTGAAGAAGACTGAGCTTCCTAAAGTACGCTTGCGCACAGAAGTACTTGGTGACCGAACCCGGATCTTTTACAAGCTGGAATGCTCTGAGAATGCCTTTGAGCTGCCCATTGAACTCAGTCTGGATGGTAGAGTGATTCCGCTGGATGCGAGCACCATTGAAAAGAATATTGAGTTCAACAGGGTATTTAAGAGCATCAAGGCTGTCAATACACAGTCCCTGGTACAGGTGGAACCATAAGTAAAAAAGAACCGGAAATAAAAGGAAATCAGGCTTCGGATCCGCCTTCTTTTACAGCCATTGTTTTCTCCTTAATGCGGGCTTTCTTTCCGGAAAGATTGCGCAAATAGAACAGCTTAGCCCTGCGTACACGACCTTTCTTTACCACTTTAATTTCAGCGATATTGGGAGAAGAGAATGGGAAAATACGTTCTACACCTACTCCGCCAGAGACCTTACGAACTGTAAACGTTTTGTTTTTTCCTTCGCCGCGGATGTTTATGACATCCCCTCTGAAGTCCTGGATCCTTTCTTTATTACCCTCGATAATCTTGTAGCTGACCACAATTGTGTCGCCGGGAGCAAATTCGGTGATTTTGCTGGTATCGAGCAATTGTTCCTGAACATATTTAATCAGATCCATGATAGACGTATTTTACAAAAGAGACGCAAAGATATAAAAATATACTTGTCGAATTGTATCAAATTAAAAATCCTGATTCTTTGTGTTGTTTTTTTAGCGAATCAGGGTTACAAATCCCTTATTTTCAACCAGTTCCTTTCTTGGAGTGCGGTAACTCAGTCGGAATACATATACGCCGTTGGGTGCGTTTTCTCCGGAATTCTCAAAACGCCCATTCCAGCCTTCCAGGGGATTGTTGGTTTGAAAGATCATTGAACCCCAGCGATCCCAGACGCTCAGCTCAAATTGTTCCATACCGAAGGTGTAGCCGACACCGGTAAAGACATCATTTTTGCTGTCTCCGTTTGGAGTGAAGGCATTGGGTAGAAAATACGTAACCCGGGGTTCCACGTCGATGTACTTCACCAAGGTATCCGAACAGCCATTGAGACTGATTGCAACCAGTTGAATTTTTTGAATCCCGGTATCGCGAAAGGTATATTGCAGGAATCCCAAGACGGACTTGTCTTTATCGTTGAATGTCCATTGACGACTATTTGAAAATGTAGAGAGATCGTTCAAGGTTACAACCGGATCAAAGGAACTGAGTTTGTCAGGTGTTGCCTCAAAATCCGCAATCGGGGATTGCTCCACCCGGATCAATTGGTTGTAAT
This sequence comes from uncultured Saprospiraceae bacterium, assembly GCA_964507535.1. Classification (GTDB taxonomy): domain Bacteria; phylum Bacteroidota; class Bacteroidia; order Chitinophagales; family Saprospiraceae; genus Vicinibacter. Next base: position 22,573 of record CAZDQG010000028.1, on the reverse strand, counting down.
ATCGCTCGGTGTAGCATCCCAGTGGAGAGGTTACCTCCAATTTTACGTTATACACCCCACCCTGTTCGTAGCGGTGGCATGGAGAAATTTGACTTCCTGTGGTGCCATCCCCAAAATCCCAATGGATATTGTAACTCGTATCGATCGGTGAACTTAGATTTCGAAGGCATACATCCAATGGCGAGCATCCGGAAGTCTGGCTGGGATCCACGATCAGCAAAGGAGGGACCGGGTAATATGGCACAATCCTTTGCACCTTGGATTTGCATCCATTGATGTCGGTGACTTCCAGTTGGACCGTCTTTTTTCCAGGAGTAGGAAACTGAAAGCCGGGATTCGGAATGATTGAAGTGCCTTGCCCTGCAAAATTCCAGGACCATCCAACCATCTGGTTGCTGCCTGTTTTGGAACTGTCCCGGAACAGAACAGGCCCCGCGACACAGGTATCGTAGGCATAGTCAAAGGCAGCCTGAATGGGAGGAAAAATACGTACGACGAGATCCAGTGAATCCGCGCAGGAAGTGCCTTCGTTAAGCACCATTTTTCCGGTATAACTGCCCAATGCCGGAAAGGAAAAACGCGCATCCCTGGAATTTACAATCTGATCGGTTCCCTGAATGGAAAATATCCATTTGTATTTGGAAATAAATTGCTCATCGGTACTCAGATTTGTAAAGTCGACATCGAAGTCGCCACAGGAATTGACATAAAAGGTTTTTCCATTGATCGCAGAATCCGATTCCACTTTCGCATACACCTTGGGTTCGCAATAGGATACATTAAACTGAAAGTCCCTGCGGGTTTCGGTAAGCAGGATTCCATTTCTGAATTCCTTTATACAAACTCCGACGACAAACTGACCCTGAATGTTGGGCGTGCCGGTAATCAGACCTGTAAGCGGATCGATGGTAATCTGAGGAGATCCCCCCATTGGAAATTGCGTGGAATAAAATGGATTTTTAAATAAGACCGCTGCATAGGGAGGCAAACAGGAAGAAGGATCCGGAGTCACCCCAAAGCAGGTATTTTTTCCGCCCAGAGAGCCATCCTGTCCCCCAGCAGTAAGGGGCGCACAAAATTCATACGTGACCAAATCGCCTTCCGTGTCCGTTACGGAATGATCGTAATTGATTGGATTATTCACGCAAATGACGACAGGTGGAAAGCTTTTGAACCTTGGGCTGTTGTTGCATTTTTTCTGAGCTTCAGCTGTAATTTCTATGGTAAATGCCGCACCAGCCATACCGGGATTAAAGATATTGCTGATGGTCTCATTGCGGCAACAGCGCTGGTATGCGATGTAATAGGAACCTGAACTTAACATGGGCAGGATGCCCGTGGTAAACACATAGGTTGCTTCTTCAACACATACACCAACAGGAACAAGCAAACAGGGATTGTTTGCTGCGGGGTCAATTTTTTTTATGGGGTTTTGATAGCTGAGGTTGAGAATTTCATCCACATAACGGAACCTGCCATCAAGGAGTTTCTCGTAAATTCCAATCTTCGCATCGCGATCAAACAGTGCGCCTTCCGGATTGCTGCAATCGCGGTACATTTTCATGGTCACCCTGAAGTTTACCTGTTTTTTTATGGTGTCTGATAAGATACATTCGTAGTACATATCGCCGCCGATGATGTGTTTTGCCCCAAGGGAGGTGCAAAAGAGGAGACAGACAAGCACTAGAAATAAAGTGGAATGGTTTCTCATAGACTTATATACCATTCTAAACGGGAATACGCGTTAATTGGTTATGTAAAAGTAGATATTTGTTCCTTAATTCACCCATGAAATACCTTGCAATCCCATGATGCCTTTTGAATTTGAATCTGAGCTTGAGTCCCTGGTGGGACTACTGAAAGAAGGAAAAATCATCCTGTATCCAACAGACACCATTTGGGGCATTGGATGCGACATCCATTTTTCCGAAAGTGTGGATCGCATTTTTAAAATTAAAAAACGGAGTACTGCAAAATCCATGATTCTGCTTGTGGACTCCATTGACATGCTGAAACGCTATGTAGAGCGGGTGCATCCCCGGATTGAAACCCTCATGAGTTATCATACCCGGCCATTGACCGTGATCTATCCAAGGACAAAAAACCTGCCGGACCATGTCCTTGCGGAAGACCGTTCGGTAGCTATTCGCGTTTGCGAGGATCCATTTTGCAAGGAACTCATACGCAGGCTGGACAGCCCCATCATATCGACATCCGCTAATTTCTCGAATGATGATCCCCCTTCTAATTTTGCTGAGATACCCGAAGATTTAAAATCCATGGTTGACTATGTAGTCCGGTACAGGCAAAATGACCGCACGCCCAATCAGCCCAGTACAATTATCAAATACGATAAATCCGGTGAGTTTGAGGTAATCCGGGAGTGACCGGAGGATATTCCTACTTCGCGTTCAGATAGGACAGTGCTTTTTCCATACAGGGATCTTTCAACAGCCGCGCCCGTTGTTCAAGCTCTTTTCCAAACAACCAGGAACACAGCGCATACTGGCATTCCTGCTTTAAATCTTCCAGCGTGCACTGCGGAGGCAGCAGCGCCGCAACTCCCTGGCCCTCTTCCAGAATCCATTTTTCAAGCTCTTTGGAAGTCCTGATTTTATCCGGATCCGTACCAACCAGATTTCGAAAATCGACAATTCTCCTGATGATTATTTTTTCGGCAAGTTTTTGAAGGCTGTCTTTGCAATCCATCTGCTGACGGGTATTATCCAGGATGATGTCTGGCACCACACCCTGGTTTGATGGTAATTTTTTCTTTAAACGCGAGAAATAGTTTTTTTGATCCATAGGAACCGGATTCATCAGGTAGTACTCTGAAACAGAGTCCTGGCTTTCGTAGCTCCGTTGAATAGATCTTCCGGAATGTGTTAGAAAGCGGCTCATGGACAGACGTATTGCAGAGCCGTCGGCCAGATCGAATTGTTCCAGGATGGTCGATTTGCCGAAGCTTTGTTCGCCAATAATGAGGGCACGATCCAGATCCTGTAATGTGGCTGCTAGTAATTCTGCAGCAGAGGCTGTATTCCGGTCTACAAAAATTACAATGTGTTTTGTTTGAAAGAAATTTTTTCCGGTGGACCTGTATTCTTTTTCTTTTTGCTGATAACCCTGGGTCTTAAACAGCAGCAGGTCTTTTTCTTCTACCAGTTGATTCAGAATATGTGCTGCCTCGATCAGAAGTCCGCCTCCATTGCCTCGCAAATCTATAATGAGATTGGTACAACCTTGTCTGCCTTCAAATTCTTCCAGCACTTCCATAAAATGGCGATAGCTGTCTTTTGTGAATTCGCGTAGTTTCACATAGACGGTAGATTTCATGGGACTGTGCACTGCAGAGACCGGATTGTCCAACATTACTTTGGGAAGAAGTACACCTGCTTCCATTTTATTCTTGCTGCGGTTATACCAGCGGATGTTCACACTGTCTGTTTTCCGGAATGCATGCAATCCCATAGAATCCATAAATGCATAACGGTCTTCGGGAAAATGCATTTCATTGATCTGCATCAGGAAATCACCCGTTTGCAAACCCAGCAAGGCTGCCGGGCTTCCTGGCAGAATCTGGCGCACCACCACCTGAGAATCTATGACGGTACATTCCAATCCATATAGCACTTGTTGGCCGCTCAATGCATCGGAATACAAAGGCATATAATTTGCCGGAATATACTCTGAATAGGGGTCCAGACTTTGAAGCAATTTGTGCAATGTCAGATCCGTCAATTCGGCGCTTCCCAGGGAATCCACATATTTACTCTGGATATAGGAAATAACATCTGTTAGTTTTTGCGAAGAACTGTATCCGGATTGCGGCTGAACTTCATTGCCATCTGATATTGCTGCAGGCATACGTATATTCAAACCTGCCCACATGCCGAGAGCTGCAACAAGCCCCAATAACAAGGGCTGCCACTTTTTATAGTTTTCGATTTGCTGCGCGTTCATTAATAGTACGTATACCTCCGTACTTTAGAGACGTATTTGGCTAGGCGGACAACCTGGCAAGCATATCCAAATTCGTTATCGTACCAGGCGTAGATCGTCACTGTCTTTCCATCTGCTGACAGTATGGTAGACGGAGCGTCGACAACGCAGGCGCAGGTGGTTCCAACCGCATTGCTGGACACATATTCATTGGATGTAGAATACTGCAGTTGCTCCACAAGATCTCCATGCAAACTAGCCTTGCGCAACTGACCGAGTACTTCTTCAATACTCGTTGGTGCCTGCAAGCTTAAATTCAGTATTGCCAAAGAGACATCGGGAACGGGAACGCGAACAGCATTGCCCGTGAGTTTGCCTTTCAGATGTGGAAGTACTTTGGCTACCGCGCTTGCAGCACCCGTGCTTGTGATTACCATATTGATGGGAGCACCGCGGCCTCTTCTGGGTTTTCTGTGAAAATTATCCAATAAATTCTGATCACTGGTGTATGCGTGCACGGTTTCAACGTGTCCTTTTTCGATGACGAACGAACGATCGATAACCTGTATCACAGGTACAATGGCATTGGTAGTGCATGATGCAGCACAAAAAATATTTTCTTGTGCATTGTCTGCTTCGTGTTGATTGACACCTACTACGATGTTGGGGATGTCTTTACCCGGAGCGGTGAGGATAACTTGAGCAATTCCGGGACGGAGATGCACGCTCAGTTTTTCGCGGGTATCAAACAAACCTGTATTGTCTATCAGCAAAGCATCCTGGATGCCATAGTCTGTATAATTTACTTCCGAAGGATGCGAAGCAAAGATGATCCGGATTTTGTTGCCATTGATAATGGCTTCTGTTCCATCTTCAGATACCTCTATCGCACCGGGAAAATTTCCATGTATAGAGTCGGTTTCCAGCAACGCCAGCCTTTTCAGCACCTCCTCATATGGATTTTTCATCCCTGCCCGGACAACGATTGCTTTTAAGCGAAGTTGTTCTCCACTTCCCGTAGAGGAAATAAGCCGGCGTGCTACCAAACGACCAATGCGACCAAAACCATACAGCACTACGTCTTTCGGAGCAAAGCGGCTGATGCTGGAGTCTACGCCCCCGCTCAGCTTGCCTGTTATAAAATCTTCAAGGCTTCCCGTTCGATTCTGACTTACCTCCCATTCGGAAGCCAATTTGCCGATGTCCAACCGCGAAGGTGCCAGATGCAGCATTTTGGAAATGATCTTTGCAATTTCCAGACTCAAAGAGAGGTCCAGAGGTTTGTCTATATAGTTTTTTGCAAAGAGGTGGTCACTGATGATTTGGCTTGGGCGGGCATCGTAGAGATCTTTCCGGAAGAGGACCAGTTCGATGGAACGGTCGAAACGGAGTTCACCCACTATTTTGCTCAGTTCGAGGGCAGTTTTTTCTTTATCCCGCCACTCTTTCAGTGACATGTCAATTTGATCGTTTTGGCTATCCGGACTCATATTATAAATTTGTCTCAAAGGTCTTAAAAAGCCCGTTGCCAACAAATGGAATGGCTAAAAATTTAGCCCAAATATTGTTTCAGAAGTTTACTTCTTGAAGCAGAACGCAATTTGTTGATGGCTTTATCTTTTATTTGGCGAACCCTTTCGCGGGTAAGACCAAATTTGTCGCCGATATCCTCCAATGATTCCGGATGTTCCACGCCAATTCCAAAATACAATTTGATAACATCGGCCTGGCGGTCTGTCAGCGTACCCAGGGCACGTTCAATCTCCATGCGAAGGGAATCTTTGAATTCCAATTTTGCATCCGTTGCGGGAGTACTGTCGTTTTCGAGTACATCCAGAAGGCTGTTGTCTTCGCCTTCTACAAATGGAGCATCCATTGAAACGTGACGCGCTGCAACACCCATCGTGGTTTCCACCTCTTCCGTAGGAATTTCCAGCATGGCTGCCAATTCTTCTGCAGATGGTTCCCGTTCGTATTCCTGCTCCAATTCGGAGAACGCCCTGTTGATTTTGTTGAGCGAGCCCACTTTATTTAAGGGCAAACGCACAATACGGGATTGTTCAGCCAAAGCCTGGAGGATGGACTGACGAATCCACCACACGGCATAAGAAATAAACTTAAAACCCCTGGTTTCATCGAAGCGCTGTGCAGCTTTGATCAGTCCAAGATTACCTTCATTGATAAGATCTGAAAGGGAAAGACCCTGATTTTGATATTGTTTGGCAACAGAAACGACAAAACGCAAGTTGGCTTTCGTCAATCTCTCGAGAGCTTGCTGATCGCCCTGCTTGATCTTTTTTGCGAGATCCACTTCTTCTTCCGGGGTCAAAAGATCTACCTTCCCAATTTCCTGAAGATATTTTTCAAGTGATTGGCTTTCGCGGTTGGTTATGGATTTTGTAATCTTTAGTTGCCTCATGAAGCGCTGATTATTATATAAAACGTTAATTTACAATGCGATACAGGAATACTCAGAAGTTAAAATTAAAACAGATGGCGAAAATAATGCCACTCCGGTAATAATTGGTCTAAATAGATTTAATGATTTGTAAATAAAAAAAGTTCAAGAATATATAAAAAATATACAAACAAGTTTAATATTGCCGCCCTATGCATTAAAGCATTCGCAATTTACAACAAAACCAGACTGAATGTCCAGAATTCAAATACAAGTTGAGTATATGTTTAAATCGTCGCCGGCGACGGTTTATCTTTTCGTCACTCAACCTACTTGTATTGTAAGATGGTTTTGTGATCGCGTCGACAATATTGGTGACAAATATTTATTCGATTGGGAAGGAGATCACGAAGAGGCCACGCTTGCAATTGACATCGAAGAAGAATTGGTAAAGTTTGTCTGGGATGACCGCGACAACGAATTTCTTCAATTCCGCATTTATAAGACCGACATTACAAATGAGACCATTCTTGAAATCACGGACTTTTGCGACGACGACGAAGTCAAAGAGCAAAAAGAACTCTGGGATGTCTACATTAAAAAATTCAAGACCTATTGCGGAGGTTAATCGCTTTGTCTAAAGCGCGATTTACTTGTTTTTCAATTCAACAAAATAATATGCTGCAGTTGTGAAAAAATTGCGGATAAAAGGTATTTTCTCCAACCAGGAAGGGACATACCGCGGTTCCATACCAAATTTGAACTTGTAAATCGGATTTGTAAAGAAGAGCGTGCGACTTTTTATTACAAAAGGACTCTGCCTGAGGATTTTTTCAAACCGCTCAATGCTGATGCCTGTTTCTTTTATTTCAAGTAATTCGGTGATTACCGCGGCTTCTTCGCCTCCCAGGCGCAGCAGTGCCTTGTAAATGGAGTAAGGCAAGAGGTGAATCCAGGGAAGTTTGGAAAGCAGTTTGTTTCTGCACATTTGCTGATGGCCCCCAAAAGGCATTTGCCAGGGAGGGAATCCAAAAAATACCAAGCCCCCTTTTTTCAGAAAGGCTTCCAGCCTGGGGATAAAGATTTCCTGTTGTGGGATATGTTCGATGACATCCTTCAAAAGGATTACATCGAAAGGACCTTCCAGGTCCTTTATGGGATCGATGTCGTAAATATTCTTTGACAAGAATTTAATGCGGCCTGATGCCAGATCCTCCTGATGAAATGCAGCGGCCATCCGGATGCGCTCGGCATTGAGATCTATTCCAAAAGCATGGAGTTTTTTCTCTAAAAAGGCTTTGAGCACGCCTGCTTCCGCACAGCCTATTTCCAATACGCGCTGTGCATCATGCAAGGGCATGCAGCGTTCCAGCATGGGAATGATAAAGTCCCTTGCCGTGAGGTATTGCATTTCAAAATATCGCTTCTTGTCTGCGTGGTATTCGAACATGAAATCAGGAACCCTTGAACTGGGGTTTGCGTTTGTTCAAAAATGCATCTACGCCTTCCTGGGCGTCTTTGGTAATCATGAGATTGCCGAATGAATCGAGTTCAAATTCATATCCGGGAAGCTCATAATCAAAATAGGAATTGACAATCTTGATCACTTTTTGAATTGCAACGGGAGCTTTTGCACTGATTTTCCGGATGATTTCCTTGGATTTCTCGAGTACTTGCCCGGGTTCCACTACATGATTCACAAGGCCCAGACGAAATGCATCTTCTGCCGTAATCATGTCCCCCGTCATGAGCATTTCGATGGCTTTCCCTTTGCCGATATAGTGCACCAGGCGCTGGGTGCCCCCGTAACCGGGGATCAGGCCCAGATTTACTTCTGGTTGGCCAAAACGGGCATTGGTACTTGCCACGCGGATATGACATGCCATTGCCAGTTCACAGCCGCCTCCAAGGGCAAATCCATTGACTGCTGCGATAACGGGAATATTCAACTTTTCAATTTCGGAAAACAAGGCCTGGCCTTTCCGTGCAAGAGCAATGGCTTCTTTACGGCTCAGACCAACAAATTCGGAAATATCGGCTCCGGCTACAAAGGATTTGGATCCTGCGCCTGTAATAATCAATCCATGTACATCCTGTATGTTCTTTTCCACTTCATCGACCGCCTCATACAAGTCGCTTATCACATCGTGATTCAGGGCATTCATGGTATGCTCCCGGTTGATGGTAAGTATACAAATGTGATCTTCCCACTGGCTTAAAACCTCTTTCATAACAGTTCGAATGAGGCTGCAAATATATTATCCTCGGGCAATCCTGCGCATTATTTCGGGGAAATAGGCGTTTTTGGGTCTCAGCTCCCTATTTGTCAATACGTTAATTATTCCGGCTATACCTGCTCAAGCAGTACTTTTGCAGAAAATTACAGCTCTTATGAAATTCTTTGTTTCGTTTTTCACATTTCTGTTTACCACCTTGTATGTTTTTGGTCAAAGTGGAGACCTCAACATGAAAATTGTTGCCCACGTTCCTGCTCCTGAAGGGGGAAGTGGTATTTGGCATTATGTCGACCGCAATGGAATCGAATATGCTGCTTTTGGCAGCAATACCGCGCTTGTTATTTATAGCCTTGAGGATCCCGCTAACCCAATAGAACGATACAGGGCAAAAGGAGTGACTACGATCTGGAGGGAGGTCTTTTCCTATGGAGACTACGTGTATGGTGCAACGGACAATGCCTCTGACGGACTCATCATCATCAACATGAAGGAGGCACCCAACAAAATCACGCATAAATTCTGGACGGCCAATATTACCACCGGAGGACAAACCGCAAATATTACCACGTGTCATACCCTGTTTGTAGATGAAAAAGGAATCCTGAGCCTTAACGGATGCAGACCCTGGCAGGGTGTTCTGTTCTTTGACCTCAAGCCGGATCCTGAAAATCCCGTGTTTCTGGGTTCCGAGACCAAACGCTACTGTCATGATAATTTTGTTCGCAGGGATACCATGTATTCCTCTGACATCCTGAATGGCTTGCTATCGATCTGGGATGTAAAGAATCCAGCCAATCCCGTCGAACTTACCACGATAACTACCCCTTTCGCATTTACTCATAACAGCTGGCCTTCCGATGATTCCAAGTATGTTTTTACGACCGACGAAAAGGAAAATGCCTATGTGGCTTCCTACGATATATCTGATTTTGGAAATATCAAATTACTGGATCAGTGGAGACCGAAGGACACCGAAGGGACCGGCGTCATACCTCACAATACCCGCTACCTTAACGGCTATCTGATTACTGCCTATTACACCGATGGCGTAAAGATTATCGATGCGCACAAGCCGGATAATTTGATCGAAGTGGGTTCCGTAGATACCTACCTTGGCACGCAAAGAGGCTTTCACGGATGCTGGGGTGTCAGTCCCTATCTTCCCAGCGGAACGATTGTAGCTTCGGACATCGAAGGAGGTATGTTCGTCATCAAACCAGAATATGTTCGCGCCTGCTATCTGGAAGGAAAAGTTACAGACAGCCTGACAAAAGAAAACATAGCGAATGTAAGTGTCGTCCTGAAGACCCCGCGCATCAATGGAGAAGCAACGGACCTGAAAGGACAATACAAGACCGGTTATGCAGATTCCGGAACCTTTGACGTGGATTTCACGCATCCGGATTATTTGCCAAAAACGGTTTCTGCAAAATTGGAACACGGTGTCGTCACCCTGCTCAATGTAGAGCTTATTCCCCGTGCTACGGTTCAGCAAAAAATCGTAGTCAAAGAAAAAGGAAGTCTCAAGTTAATTGAAGGCGCACAGGTGGTGCTTTTCAATAAGAACCGGACCATACAATCCACTACGGGTGCGGATGGACAATCGACGGTGAGCATACCCCAGGACAACATCCAGTATGAAGTAGTGGCAGGTAAATGGGGCTATCTTCACAAAGGAGAGTTCTACAACTCCCTGTCGCCAACTCCGGAAATTGTGCTGTTACTGGAAAAAGGATATCAGGATGATTACCTGTTTGATTTGGGCTGGACTGTTCAGACAAATGCCAGTGCAGGAGGCTGGGTTCGCGCAGAGCCCTTGGGTACGGTTCGCCAGAATGCACCCGTGCAAACAGAATACGACGTGCAGGGAGATTACGGCGACCAATGTTATGTGACCGGCAACAGTTCCACCGATCCCTCAGCAGATGATGTGGATGGCGGGGAGACTATTCTGACAAGTCCTGCTATGGACTTAAGTACCTACAGACTTCCTTTGTTGAATGTCTCCTATTGGTTTGCAAATAGCGGAGGCTCCGGAAATCCAAATGACAGCATGCAGTTTCTACTACTCAAGGACGCCGAAAAATATCACATTGCAACTTTTGCCAAAGATGATCCGAAATGGAACCGTTTTGAAAAATTCAGAATTACGGATGTGGTCAAAGATGCAAGCAATGTGCGCTTCCAGGTGGTGATCGGAGATTACAATCCCGGACATTTGGTTGAAGGAGCGCTGGATGCCTTTTTGATTACGGAAGGAATGCCGGTCTTCAGCTCGAACGAGAAGCAATCTGTACCTGCTCACATCTACCCGACTGCATTCTCAAATCAGACCACATTGTATCTGGACCAACCAGCTGAAGGCAAGGTACAGGTGGAAATTTCGGATCTTTCGGGAATGGTGATCGCACGATACGCGATATCCGCACAGGAAACTTCATCTGTTATTGGAAAGGAACTTGCAAAAGGGATTTATCTGGCTCGTGTCACCACGTCCGGTAATCAATCTGCATTTTTCAAATTGATTAAACTATAACTGGGTTAAAAGCAAAGCGCACTAAAAATGCGTATCTTGCTTAAAGCTTACAATTCTTAAATAATTCAAGCCGTTCAACCAACAGCGCATGAAAAAACAGATCATATTATTTCTCCTGGGCATTTCAGGAATACTTTTCGGGCAAACCAGCAACCAGGTCATTGTGACTTTTGATCATAAAGTGGGATCCGAAAATCTGAACATCGGCAATACGGTCTTTCCCATTTGGAATGGCAAAAAACTGATGTTATCACGTGCTGAATTTTATATTTCCGAAATAGCCATACACAATCCTGATGGTTCACAAACCCAGTTGAATGATCAGTACATTCTCGTAAATGCCAATAGCCCTGGTGGAGAAGTCAATTTAGGAAGCTGGAACGTTTCAGATGCCGTAGGAATAACACTGCATATTGGCGTACCTGCCTCTGTAAACCACAGTGACCCTTCTGCCTGGCCTGTTGAACATCCGCTTTCACCAAAATTTCCAACTATGCATTGGGGCTGGACGGCGGGTTATCGCTTTTTGGTCGTTGAGGGTAATGCGGATTCCGATAATGATGGCACTCCTGAAACTGCAATGGAATATCATAATGTAGGCGATGAGTTTTACAAACAAGTGGATCTGAATGGCATTGCGAAAGCAGAAAATGGAAAATTGTACATCCATTTGATCGTGGATTACGCCAGGTTATTTGACAGCATGAGTTTGAAAGGGAGTTTGATTTGGCATGGAAATGCTGCTCCAAATATAGATATGATGAACAATGCTGCTAAGGATGGATTTATTACGATGGCTACCGTGACTTCTACGGAAGATTCCAAATCCTTATCAGAAAAGATCCAGGTAAGCCCAAATCCTTGTGATGCCAGCACTACTCTCCATTATTCGCTTCCAGGATATGAAAACCTTCATTTCATGCTAGTAAATCCAATGGGAAGCACCGTTCAAAAAATGGAATCCATCGCCCAGAGCGGAAGCCTGGATGTGAACACATCACAGTTGCAAGCAGGATATTACGATTGCATTTTTATGTCCGGAAGCAATGCCGTGGCTCATAAAAAACTCATTGTGGTTCATTGATGATTCGCTGGACCGGTATCGCATGGTTTTGTCTTTTATGGATTGCTGCCTGCACCAATGAAGAGGAAACTTCGATTCCAAATCCAAATGACGACCGCTATACACTTGTTGTACCTCCGGGATTTCCGGAGCCGACGATACCTGTCGATAATGCGCTGACAAAAACCAGGATTGCACTGGGACGAAAGTTGTTTTATGATCCTGTGCTTTCCCTGGATAGCAGCCGATCCTGCGGATCCTGCCATGCTGCCCATCTTGCATTTTCAGACAGCACCATGGTCAGCCTGGGCATCGAACAACGCAAAGGCACACGAAATACTCCTACGCTTGCGAATGTTGTCTACCAGCAAAAATTACTTCGGGAAGGAGGTGTGCCTACACTTGAAATGCAGATCCTGGTACCGATACAGGAGCACAATGAATTTGATTTCAATATTGTGCTTGCGGCCAATCGCCTGAATCAAAATCCAGCATATGTGGATCTGGCTATGAAAGCGTACAACAGAATTCCCGATGCCTTTGTCATTACGCGTTCCATTGCTGCGTTCGAACGAAGTTTTATCAGTGGCAACAGCCCTTTTGATAAGTGGCACTTTCAAGGAATTCAAAATGCCGTATCCGAAGAAGTTCAAAGAGGGTATGCACTTTTTCAAAGTCCGCGTTTGAATTGCAGCAGCTGTCATTCCGGTTTTCTGTTTACCAATCAATCTTTTGCCAACAATGGACTGTACGAAGTGTATCCTGATTCCGGGCGGTTCCGGCTGACAGGTCTTGAAAGCGACCGTGCCGTATTCAAGGTGCCCAGCCTTCGCAATATTGCATTGACTGCACCTTACATGCACGACGGCAGTCTGCCCACACTCAATGCTGTCCTGAATCATTACCAGACCGGAGGAAAAAATCATCCAAATAAAAGTCCGCTACTTAAGAAATTTGTGCTAACCACACAAGAGCGATCCGATCTCATTGCTTTTTTAAATAGTCTGACCGATCGCTATTTTATAAATGATCCCCAATACCGAAAAGAAAAGTAAGAACACAGGAGCTGTGCATACGTTTGCAGTGTTCACGTACATTTGCACATCACAACGCTAGACATGAACAAATTCCTTTCTCTTTTAACTGCGCTGACCCTGTTGGTATGGGCATGCAACGACGACAAAGGAGGCGATGAAGCTGCTGTGTATGATCCCACGCCATATAGCTTGCAATACGGGAATTATCCGACACCAGATATACCTGCTTACAATCTATCTTCGCTGGCTGGAGTCCGGATGGACACATAATACTAACGTATGTTCGTTAGGGCCTTATACCTAAAACTCGGATTCCGGAAGACTGACCGGTGTTGTTTGTAATTCTGCAAAACAGAGTTAGATGTATTCTGCATTTACATTCCCTAAGGACGATGCACCTCTCCGTGAGTGCCGCAGGCAAACGCGCATAGGCATTGCAAAATTATTGGTTCCATTGTGCATATAGCCACACCGGAATTACACTATAAGAAAACGATAAAAATCACATTGGCATCACAAAGTTTCAAGCTATGTTGTCATATATACTGCATTTTGTATTTCCGACATTGACTTGTTTGTACTACATTTAAACAAGGCAATTTATTTTGCCAGCTGCGTTTGGAAGGGGAAGTCTCCTTCCGCGTTTATTTAATGCTCGTTTAAAAAGACCTTTCATGAGGGCATCTATTTGGATTACGTTCGTATGCATCAGCGCAAGCATCCTTTTTTCATGTGAGCCCCTGGCGACAGGATTTGATGCAGAAGAAAACGCCCGGATTTTTGAAGCAAAGAATAAACATTCGGTAGCCGACACTTTCAGCAGGATAAAGGTGATGAGCTGGAATATACGATTTGGTATTGGCCGGCGGCCCTGGTTTGGCGATGCCTGCGGTTACCGCGTGGTGTATGACCGGTCCGAAATTTATGAAACGCTTGACTTGATCCTGGCAAAAATAAACGAATTGCAACCGGACGTTTTGCTTTTGCAGGAAGTCGACATCGACTCCAAGAGATCCGATTATGTGGATGAATTGCAATGGATCCTGGATCACAGTTATTTCAATTATGCGGCCTATGGTTCGCAATGGAAATCACAATTTATACCCAGCGATGGACTTGGCAGAATGGATGAGGGCAATGCCATTCTTTCGCGATGGCCGCTTGCAGATGCGCGGAGGATTGCACTCGATTTGCGAAATGACCAGGACCAGCTGACGCGCTATTTTTATGAAAGGCCTTGCATCGTCAGCGCACAGGTGATAATTCCAAATACAGAAAAGTTGTACGCAGTCAACATCCACGCTTCTGCATTTGCCACCGATGATACGAAATACAAGCACATCCAAAAATTCAAAGAGGAACTCGACAAGCTGCAAACTGCTGCTGCCTGGTTTGTCGCGGGTGGAGATTTGAATACCCTGCCTCCGGGATCCGATACGACAGACTATTGCTTTCAGGATGCCTGCGAGGGAGAATCTTTCCACCATCCGAATGACAATCCACTTCATAAAGAAGGCAGCAACTATACTCCGGAAGTAGAATGGCTCAAAGAGTTGTACCGGGATTACCAGGTTTCTGTACCGACTGCGGAATACCTCAAAAATCAAACTTCCTATTTCACACACACAACGCGGCCCGAACATTTCTGGGACAGAACCCTGGACTATCTTTTTACCAATGATGCATGGATTCCTTCTTCAAGTGCGACACACCAGGAGTGCCTGGAGCATTCGGATCATGCTCCGGTGAGTTGTATGCTCAAACTCAGAAAAAAATGAAAAGCCGGCATTACATACAGGTACTACCCGCATTGCTTGCACTGGCATTCCTCACAGAAGTCCTGCATGCCCAGGACTCAACGGTGATATGGACTCAACGCACTGCACAAACGATTTCAAAAGGAAAAATCCGATGGGCCCTCTTTCAATCTTCAGCGTATGGATTGACTCCCAGGATGGAATTGGATATACATCCATTGCTCTTCTTTGAGTATCCGCATGCAAAACTCCGGATTGCCTATTCAAAAAAGAAAGACATCCTGATTGCATCAGAACATGGATTCCGCTACCCTACACCCTTCCTGAAACTATTAAAGCGCAAGGGTACCGGCGGATTCATTTCCCCTCAATTCCGCATACCATTCCTGCTTGCCATTTACAATGGTTTCATTGCATCCCGCCCTTTGGGAAATAAGACCATGGTATCCGCGAAAGCCGGATTTGAATTTGCATTAAAAAGCAGCACACTGGATCGCAACAGCAGCATCGACCTACCCTTGATTTATCCCAGGCTCGCGCCCTTTTACGATGATTTCATGCTGGAGACCGGACTGGACATAACCGGTCCCATTTACAAATCGATAGGGTATGACATACAGACAGACCAGTTTTTCAGTTTCAAGACGAACGAACGTTTGTTTTTGGAGCATGGCATTTTCGCAACATATACCAAACGGATGAAATTACGGGTGGAAGCAGGGATTAAACTTTGTTACGGACGCTATCCTTTTGGCAGCCAATGGCATCTGTTGCCCGCCCTGGACTTTCAATTCTGACAACCCCCGCCACATCCTCAGGAATCTGATGATTGCACGCAATACATGCCTTGTGATGTAAGGATTTCAAGATGAGAACAAGGCAGGTCCTGAAATAAAAAAACCCTTCTTTGCAGAAGGGTCAATCCATAATTATAATACAAAACTCTTAACTTATAAAAAAATACTCGTATTCAAAAAACTAATGATTACTCCGCGCCATCTTGTGCAGCGACACCAAGTACAAAATTTGCTACGGCTATGCCCTGGTTCCTACCCGCATCAACGTCAAAACGGTAGTGAATGCCTCCATACATTCTCGATATACCTGCTTCTTCGGCATATCCCTGAAAACGGCTTGCATCTGCAGGAAAGAAGTGAGCAAGTACTTCTGCCGCTGCAGAGGAGAAGGTGGAGTGTCCGGAAACATAACTCGGGAAGTTTGGAGTTCCCAGTATGGTTTTAAATCCGGGTATGGTCTGGATCGGACGGGGATAATGGTAATAGTATTTTGCATCCCAGCAGGCGATGCCTGCATCCATTTCCGCCATATTCAAATAAGCAAGAACGCGTGCTGT
The DNA here is from genome assembly GCA_964507535.1 of uncultured Saprospiraceae bacterium. GTDB lineage: Bacteria > Bacteroidota > Bacteroidia > Chitinophagales > Saprospiraceae > Vicinibacter. The sequence continues at coordinate 6,249 of CAZDQG010000028.1, read as the reverse complement.
GCGAAGGGGATTCATTTTATTTTCCACAATTGCATTGCATGCAAAGCGGTTCCAATGTCCGGGAGGGGTATAGGTTCCCAGACCATCGGACCACCAGTTTGCAATTTTGCGCTGGTCGGTGGTGAGATTATCTGCAATGTCTTTCAGTTCGTCTACAGCTTTTTGGAATTCTGCGGAGCCGGGTTTAGGAGGAACAGGAGGACGAATTTGTTTTACATCGGGGACACACCATGTTTTTACTTTTCCAAAATAAGGCGTAATGCCCACAGGTCTTTCTGGAGTTTCCTGGTTTGTCCAAGACCAACCGAAGGTGGTGAATGCCAGGTTCTTCAAGGAGTCTGATATATTTTTTGGAGTTTGTGCAGCGCTCATGCCGTCTGTTTTTGCACGCGCCAAGACCAACTTGGCCACTTCTGATCCAAGTAATTTACCTGCATCGATATCGCTTTGCACATTGGTACCGGACCACAATAAACTATTGAAGCATTCCTCTGCTTTTTGAGCGAGAAAATCTTTTTCCAAAGGAAACAACGCAGTCAGGAGGGCCTGCGATACTGCAGCTACGGTTGCACCATCAGACGGATAGGAAGGCAGATCTGTAGCAGGCCACAATGTAGACACTGCAGAATCCACTTTGGATGGAGCCGGACGATTGAATTTGTATTTGTAATGCCATGCAGATATCAATGCATCAAACTGGCCAACTGCCAGATATGCAAAAGCCCTGCAGGAGTATGGTGGATGTGCAAAAGGAAACAAAGGATACTTATCGGGCGTTGCGGCGCTTGGCACGGAATAGGTGCCATCTGCATTTGGTGCCGGAGCCAGATTGTATTTTGCTGCAAGTTCCCTGGAGATTTCATTCCAGCGGAGGATAGGATTGTTGGACCAATATTCTGCTTTTGATTTTTGGTCTGCGGTTAATGAAGCTGTTATCGATTTCAATGCGAGCAATTCGACTTTGTATGCATCGGAAGCAGGATCATTGGGTGCTGTAATGGGCACTTGCTCATTGCTGGTCAATACCACTGATTTCCAGTTTCCCCCGTTTGCATCGGAATCAGACCAGGTATATAATGGAAAGGAAATATAATTTGGGATGTCTACCTCACACGATGTGGCAAACAAAAAAGCGCCAAGCAGAGCGAAGGTTTTAAGACGCGATGTATAGATCGTTTTCATAATTTTAATGTGTTGAAGATTCGATGTGGATGATGATTAAATTCCAAACTGGTAGGTAATTCCGGCAACTATTGAAGTTGTCTTACCCAGGTTGCGGCCTTCGAGCACTTTTCCGTATGTTGCTATCACGCCAAGTCCCTTGATTGGCGAGAAATACTGAATATGTCCCTGTACCGAGGAGGATTCCATTTTATTTGATGGGAATCCGGCATCTTGTCTCCGTATGTCAAATCCGCCAAGGGTATTGAAACGTTCGTAGCTGGTTTCCACTTTCAACTTATCGTTGAACAGCCACCATCCCAGCGTACCGGAAAAATGATTGGCATTCGGCATGTCGACCTTGTTGGTATAATTTCCTGTACTGGTGTAATAATAATCCCGTTCAATCGTGGAGTTACCTCGCAAGAAGAAAGCGCCTGTCACCCGTGCATAAAGACCGATGTTTGCTTTGTACTGCAGGATCAGCCGGCTTTGCAATTCAGGGCAACGGAAGCCCAGGCTGAAAGGTGCATAGTCCGAAAGATAGTTGGTAACCGGTACTGTAAAACCCAGTACACCGATGGTCGTGAAATTGCCGCCACCCAGTTTCTTATCTAACAGGAGTCCTTTTGCCCACATCCCAAAATCCTGAATTCCCTGAACGCCTTTGAATTGACCACCGGATGGTGAGGTTTTGATATAGGGCAGGGAAACGATCAGGTTGATGCGGTCTGTGAAACCACCGGCAGCCATGAAAGCATACGAATTTCTGGTAAACGTACCGATGTTTCCATTCGAGCGCAGAAGGGTACCTTCCCAGTATTCTTTCCAACTGTCGTGACTATAAATCCCTGCCAAACAGATTTGTTTGCCAGGCATCATGATTCCATCAGAAGGCGATTGCGCTCCCAATGGGTTGAACATGCAAAAGCTTAAACCTGCTAGGATTGCGCAGTAAAGCTTCCTTAATTTGGATTGGTTTAAATAAAACATAAGCATTTGATGAAAATGAATTGATATTGTGTACAGCTTGTTTTCTTATTTCTTGCGCGTCCCAAAATGAACGGTCACAAAAATAGACAGGCCCCTACCCGCCCCAGGAATTATTACATCATGTAGCGTTTTCAATGGATAAACTCCTCGTTTCAATGTATGAATGGACGAATGGGACCTCGCTCAATAGAGGCTTATCGAGATACAATCACAGTAAAACCCGATTGATATGAAAAAAGAATTACGTGGATTCTGGAGTAGAAGATCCCCTTTCCATTCTGCCTCCTTGCCACACCAAACAAATACAGCAAGTAACTCCAGAGCTTAGGTGTCGCACTTCGGGTGTACCTGAAGTTATAATATATTTGTACACCAGGAATTCATTGGCACATTTGTTCTTCCTGCCTTCCTGAAAAGTTCTGCACCTTAGCAATGAAAGCATTGTATCATTAAAAACAAAACATGGTTGACATAAGTGAACATGGACGCATCATTCTAGAGCACCGTTATCTGTTGCGCAATGAATCAGGTGTCCTTACGGAAACAGTGGAAGGCTTGTTTGGTCGTGTGGCAAAAGCCATTTCACAGGCAGAACTAAAATGGAGTTCTGAAGTACAACGACAACATTGGGAGCAACGGTTTTTCGAGATGATGTGTGCACTGGATTTTCTTCCGAATTCCCCCACGCTGATGAACGCCGGTCTGCCCTCGCACCAGTTGAGTGCATGTTTTGTATTACCCGTTGAAGACAGCCTGTCCGGAATTTTCACAAGCCTTAAGAATGCAGCTCTCATTCATCAGAGTGGAGGAGGAACGGGATTTAACTTCTCGCAACTGCGACCTAAAAATGACCGCGTCTCCCGGAGTGCTGGTACCGCATCAGGGCCGGTGTCTTTTATGCGCATCTTCGATGAAGCCACAGAACACGTCAAGCAGGGAGGCAGAAGACGCGGCGCGAATATGGGCATTTTAAATATAGACCATCCCGATATTCTGGATTTTATCCGTGTAAAAAAAGATCCGCGGATGCTGCGCAATTTCAATATTTCCGTGGGCATGTACGATGCCTTTATGCAGGCCCTTGAAAAAAACGAAAGCTGGAATCTGATCCATCCCAATACCAAACACATTGTGCATTCACCATCTGCCAGGAGCATTTGGGATGCGCTTCTTGAAGCAGCATGGGAAACAGGCGATCCGGGAATTGTCTTTCTGGATACGATCAATGCGTCCAACGCCACTCCGTTTTTAGGATCGATAGACGCGACAAATCCCTGCGGAGAAGTACCTCTGTATCCTTATGAAGCCTGCAACCTGGGATCCATCAATCTTTCCCATTTCCTGAAAACGGATGGCGAACAAACGTTCGTTCACTGGGAAAAACTCGCCGCATGTATTTCCGTAGCCATACGGTTTTTAGACAACGTGATTGAAGTCAACGAATACCTTTTACCGGAAATACAATCCATCTGTTTAGCCAACCGGAAGATTGGTCTTGGCGTCATGGGATGGGCAGAGATGTTGATCGGATTGGGCATCCCCTATGATTCCGAATCGGCTGTAACGCTTGCATCGGAACTCATGCAGTTCGTCAACCAGCATGCACGCATTGCCTCGCAGGAGCTGGCCCTCGAGCGGTCCTCTTTTCCTAACTGGAAACAAAGCATCTACGCAGAAGGTCCTCCCCTCCGCAATGTAACGAGAACGAGCATTGCACCGACCGGAACCATCTCGATCATTGCAGGTACATCTTCCTCCATTGAACCCCTGTTCGCGCTGGCATACCGGAGGGAACAGGTTTTAGGTGGAAAGACCTTACGCACTGTCGACCGTCAGTTTATGGCCGCCCTGGACAAGCTTGCGATAGCCAAAGAGCCGGTCATGGCCCAATTGCGGGAAACAGGCATGGTGGGAGCTATCAAGGAATTACCAGAGGAGACGAAAGCACTTTTTAAAACTGCCATGGAGATCGATCCCGAATGGCATGTACGTCATCAGGTGGCCTTTCAAAAACATACGGACAATGCGGTGTCAAAGACGATCAACCTACCTGAGAAGGCAGACATGGAAGACATCGACCGGATTTTCCGCATGGCCTGGAAAAACAAAGCCAAGGGAATCACCATTTTCAGAAATCACTCCAAGAAGCAACAGGTTTTGAATCCGGGCACGCAGTCTGCATTCCGTTTCAGAAAATAACGTACGTTCGTTTACCTCTCTAGTTCCTGCAGAAATTGAAGTCCACGAACCATTTCAGAAAGTTCCACTGGGTCCATTCATAAGCGAAGCAGATGAAACCCTATCACCGCATTGCAGAAACCTCAGATATCCAAAAGGAAATGGGTCCTATTTCATAATAACGAACGTTGCAGTTTTGATTTCATCCGGTAAAAACATCTGCAGCAGATAAGATCCCGGAGGCAATGCGCTGACATCCATGTGCTGAATGTTGACACCCCTGATTCCATTGATCCTGCTACCACCCACGGCACGTCCATTGAAGTCCAGCATGCGGATTGCAATTTTTTCCAGATCCTGGTTCAATGTAAACCGGATATTCAGTTCATCCCTTGCTGGATTTGGATAGGCAACGAACGTTTGTTCGTTTTCGTTGTCCACAATTTCCACATTCTGGTCCGGACTGTTGGTAATGTTTACACAAAAATCCTCGGTCTCCCCGCTTGAATACGTTCCACATGCAGGTTGATAGGCCGTGGTAGACATTACGACGCGCATCCTTGTTTTGCCAAGACTGGCAGTGGATGGAACCGTAAAGTTGATCGTCGTATTTGAGGTATTTTTAAATGCTTTCTCGCCTACCTGTTCACCGGAATCTGCAAAATCGCCATCCCTGTTGTAGTCAATATATACTCTGAAGTACACATATTTTTTTGTTCCGGAATAGCCCGGCGACAAAGTGATAGTATATCCTGATGAGGGCTTGATGTTGGTGCTGAGATTGGTTGCGTCAAAATAGCCTCCATCATTTCCGGAAGTTCTTGTAACGGATCCTAGCAATACATAGTCAATATAACCTGCAGTGGCGCTTGCCCCCGCAGATGCACAATAAATTAAAAATTCAGAATTTACAAAATTACCACTGCCCGTAGGGCAAATCGCCTGGACTCTCCAGTCATAGCGCGAAGCCGTCAATCCCGTAATGGTTATTGATGTGGAACTGGTACCGGAAGTCGAGGTCCAGGTACCGGAGTTAAAGTCTTTATAATCCACGGCATAGCTTGTCGCACCACTCACGGGACTCCAGCTCAAGGTCGCAGTGGAAGGCGTAGTCGTGGAACTTAAATTGGTGGGATCACCGCATGTATTTAATGTCGTGAAAGACGTTTGAGTATATCCACTGTTTGTTGTGTTGCAATTCGTGCGCACCCTCCAGTCATAGGTGGTACTTGGAGAGAGTCCCGACAGATTATAGGATGTAGATGTCCATGCTGCATTCAGCAAAGTCCAGCTTGGATCGCTGCTCAATTTGTATTCCAGCCTGTAGCTGACCGCACCTGAAACTGCATTCCAGTTAAGCGTAGCACTGTTTGTCGTAATCGATGTGGTATTTAAGCCTGAAGGTGCGTTGCACACTTCCACCTGATTTTGTAATCCACTTTCCCAAACTCCACGACCATAAGTAGCCACGCGAAGTTTTGCTCCTGATTTTTGGATTTCCACTTCGTTGACTGCTACCAGCGGCAAGCCGGTTCCATGTTCCGCCCAGGTATTGGTGATGCTGTCCCGGTAGTACACGCCAATATTCATGCCTGCGTAGATGGTGCCGGAGGCATCTTCATCGACGACTACGGATCTTGCAGAAAGGGCCGGAAGACCTGTCGAGAGATTGGTAAACGTCGTTCCCATGTCTGTGGAGACGTAGATGCGGTTTGTTGTGCTGTTGCAGCTGATCCAGATTTTAGAAGGATCATTTTTACTTGCGAAAATGGAAGTGATGGTTGCCGGTGCTGTCACACTCGTCCAATTGGTACCGCCGTCGTTCGTGCGGTACAGCGTTGTTCCTTTTGAGGTGTAGATGTATTTTGTATTTGCAGGAGATACGGCCAGTACATCCAGTGTAACCGTTATGGTTGG
>CAZDQG010000027.1:4158-48633 GCA_964507535.1 uncultured Saprospiraceae bacterium | reverse complement strand
AAATGACACTCTCCTTTGGTATCAAAGTATTCACAAAGCCTCCACTCGTTAGATTCAAATAAGTTTTTGATACATCATTGAGTACAGGTTTATGGCCTCCGGGAACATGGCAACCAACATTCGTACATTTAGAATTCAGCAATGGAGCGATGTCTTCTTTAAAGCTTACAGCTTGCGGTGGGCCATCTGGATCTGATTCAGGACTGATGATGTCTTTATAACATCCGGTCATGAGAAAAGCCAGAAACAATGCGCCACTCAGGGTTTGAAATATTCGTTTCATGGTAGTTGCTTTAGTTATTTGTTGTGGAAGTTGGCATTACATTGGATCTCGATGATGTCAGCTACGCTGGTACTGGTGATACCAAAGTCCCTGCAGTTCATCTGGAAACTTAACTGAAGTCCAAATACAGAATATGCAGCTGCAGTTCCAAATTGAACTCTTTGTTTTGGAATGTATACCAGTTTGCCCGGAATTGTTTTTGTAAGTGGTGCAGCTAATTTGCCCTGATACGTCAGGTCTACATCTACCAAATATCCATTGCTGCTTGGATCAAACTTAATATTTTTAACAGCGATCTTTGCAAGGTTTGGATAGGTCAGGTTTTGAACTCCGGATTCAATTGCAACCGTACCCATACCTGCTACATTACAACCTGCATCCCTGCCGGGTTCTCCTGTATTGGAGGTGTTGATCTGAACATAGCCGTAGAAATAGGACTTAGCAGGTTCATTTTCATAGAAGGCCCATGAAGTGTCGGGTAAAGGTTGTGTGGTCACAGTATATTTAATAGCAAGAGGATCGGTCACATTTGCCAAACCAAATTGATTAAAACGACCTGTTAATAATCCGGAAGCACCCACATATTTCGTTTGCCACAATACACTTGAATGCACCTTATCATATTTCCACTGTGTTGAGTCTCCTGTAGTTAAACCTGGAAGATGTACAGCAGTTCCTCTGGTGATTTTAGGCCCGGTTGGAGTGATATCACCATCGTCATGTGTACAGGCAAAATATACCCCGCCTAAAATGAATAATGCGAGTAAGACATACAAATTTGATTTCATAGGAAAAGATTTAAAATGATTTAAAATTTTACCCAATGTTAGGGCGTGCATTACATCGCTATTGTGATTTGCATCATGTATTGTAATGAGAGAAATCATGATGTAGTATGATATATATGATTTTCCTACGAGTAAATACTTGAAATTTAGTTTATTTGTTTTGGTTTTTTGTATTGCGAAACAGGTGTTGTAGCAAATAAATACTTTCCCTATCAAAAAATGGTTGAATATTATCACTGAACAATTGGAATACTAAAAAATTATTCTAGGTTTGGTTTTTTCTTATTAATTCAGTCAAATAAGGATGTAAGCTTATTGCAATTTCCAGGAATATTTTTTCAAATTCATGATCATAAATCGTGAAACGGGCAAAAAATATGCAGATATAGGGCTTTCTAAATTGTAGACAACTCATTTATATTCTATGGATTTTTTATGCGCTCTTTGTTTATTCGAGCAATCTATAGAGAATGATAAATTGATTTATGCACGTGAACCAAGCGGACAAGTTAGAAACGAACGTTCGTTCCTATCTGTACTGTATCATATCCTGCATTGGAGATCTTCATCAGATACCGGCCTTGTGAAATACGTTGAAGCCCAACAAGGAATTCTGTCGGTTAAACAGCAATATCGATTTAAATAGAATGCATGGTTTTCGGGCTTGCGGGGCAGATTTAGGCATAAAAAAAGTCCTGAAGCGAGATGCTTCAAGACTTTTTGCGGACCGGACGGGACTCGAACCCGCGACCTCCGGCGTGACAGGCCGGCATTCTAACCAACTGAACTACCGATCCGGCTCCAAAATGGATAAAATGAGGATGCAAAGATAAAAACAAATTTAAATTCTTTGAAAAGTTTGAAAATATCCTGTTTTTACCTACGATAATTGCATTAAAATGCAGAATATAAATTATATATATATATTATAAATATTAATTCGTTGGAGCCTGGCCTTTGTATTTTGCAATGGCTTCCCGGATCCTTGCAATCCTGTTTTCGGGATCCGGATGTGTGCTCATCCGCTCCGGAATGCGGTTAGGTCCTGCACTGGCTTTCAGAATTTCCATGACACCAATCAATTCTTCCGGATTATATCCTGATTGGAGCATGAGCTGAACCCCGATGTCGTCTGATTGCAACTCCTGTTCGCGACCATAAGGCATCGAGAAAAATTGATTCAGCAGTGCAGCCATACCCTGTCCTGCAGTCTGATCGCCAACGGCAACTGTTGCTGCACCCGAGAGTCCTTCAAACAATTCATTTTGTGTGATGCGCTCTCCGCCATGCCGTGCAATCACATGTCCGATTTCATGTCCAAATACACCTGCCAGCTGATCTTCATTCTGCAGTTTTTCAAATAGGGCTGCCGTAATAAAGACCTGACCTCCCGGAAGGGCAAAGGCATTGATGACCTGGTCATCTGCCAACAGGTGAAAATCATAAGAATAAGGCGTCTTGGATGCAATGGTATGGGATACCAGCCGTTGGCCTACTTTTTTCACCATTTCCTGCGCCTTTTGATTGGGATGCATGCCTCCATGCTGCTGGATCATAGCAGGTGCAGAATGGAGTCCAAGGGCGATTTCCTGTTCCGGACTTATATTGACATGCTGGTATTGCTGCGTGTATTCGTTAAAAGTTTTTGCACTACAGTATTTAAAATAGGAGAACGCTGCGATGAGCAGGGCAAGGACCAATGTCCCGCCACTGCGCCCTCTGCTGAGGGCCAGGCGAGGTAGTGCATTCCCTCTGGGAGTATCTCTGTTATTCCAGGCCATAAGGTAGGTTTTTAGTGCATCGATTTTCTACAACACACTAAAGTATGAAATAAATCGTTTGCATTTTATTTCAAGGTAGTACCTTTAAGAAGAATTCCTCGTCCCTATTCAATATTCCTTTTTTATTTAATTTTTAAATTCTTGTACTATGAAACGTGCACCTTTTCAGCTCGTACTGGGCTTTATTTACCTGCTCGCAATTACAGCGAGCTCCTGCAGCAAATCAGAGGATGATCCGGGAGGACCGTCCGGAGTGATGTTTATCAATGGACTGACAGATGGAAAAGTATCGACTGTTCTTGTTACGGACTCTGTTTACACAAGTCTGACTGCGGGCTTTGGAAACTTTACACAGTATCAGGATGTCTCTAGTGGTGACCATACATTTAAACTTCGCGACAACACCAATAATACTGTGATTTTAACAGGCAGTTTTAAAATTGGCGGAGATACACATTATAGCCTTATGGCAGTCAACAGCAGCCTCAACCCGGAATGGGTGCTTGTGGAAGATGACCTGAGTGTGGCGGATACTTCTAAAGCGTATATTCGCTTAATCAACCTCTGCCCTAATTCAGGTTCAATGCAGCTTAAAATTACCTCCGGAGCGGATGTCGTAAACAGCCTCAATTATAAAGCCGCTTCTGCTTTTCAGGCGATGGCACCCGGGAAAACCAATTTTACAATCATCTCTGGCTCCACCATGGTAAGCTCCATCAGTAATTTCAATTTACTTGCTGGAAAAAAATACAGTGTGCTCATGACTGGTCTTGTAAACCAGACTCCGAAAGCAAGTCACAACATCGTAGTGAATAAATGACAAGTAGGGATTTGTAAAAAATACTAACGTACGTTAGTAACATAATATACGGAACTCCTGCTCCCATGCAGGGACGTATTGACTTTCTGGATGATGAAATGCTTTCAGAGGTGATTCCTGGATTCTCATGGATTACCAAAAAGCTTTTCCTGAAGATGTAAATCCGCAAGATTCAACTTTAGGGAAAAACAGATTTCCTTCCAATAGGTATGTCCCGCGTCTGCATCATACAGCGTCCGTATCCGGGAGGAATGGAGAACTGGGAAATACACATCCACAAGGCCCGGAAGGAGCTTGAGTTGAAGCCCTGCTGAACTCAGCCAACTGTCCTGGCTGCTCAAATCAGGATGTTTGAAAAAACCGAGATCCCAGTACAAGCGCAGAAACTTGCCTACGGTTTTTATGGGAAGGTCAGCCCCCAGGTTTACCGCAGCAACCAGTGAATTGCTGTTGCCTGCATTTTCCCGCTGTGCCTCCCCGATGTTTAATTTAAAACCTCCCATGCCTGCAGCGATTTGTTGGGACCACAATCCTTTGGTCTCTGTCCTGCCAACAAAAAACTCTTCGCTCCATTCATCGAGGTAGTTTTGATAAGAAAGACCTGCAGAGCCTTTGTAAAAATAAGGAGCACTCCTCGTGCTGATATAGGTTGAGTTCCGTTCCGTTTGTATCGGAAAGCAGGCCAGATAAAAACGTATCGAGCCGAATCTGTCCTTTTGATATCGAAATGCTTTTTGCAGACTTAGCTCCAGACGCAGCACACGTTGTTTTTCAGAAGTGGACAATTTATTTTGAGAGTAACGCAAGCGGAGCTCTCCATTCAGATCCCCTAAAGAGGAGCGATGATCGTAATTGTATTTCAGTGTGTGAACTGTATTTTGGACGTGATTGGTAAATCGGCTGGTATCCTTAAAATCGGTGAATTCATCCTGTTGCCAGATAGCCTGATAGGCCAAAACGGAGGATGTGTTGTTAGCCGGGATGGTTGAAAAATGAATTTCTAATGAGGGCCTCCATTGCATATAGGCTAGATCTTCATCTTGTATGTTGTGTGCATAGCTGAATTTTTTAAAGCCAAGTCCAAATTCAAGATGGTGAATACGCATATCCGGAAAATACAACTTATACTTGAAGCCTGCTTGTCCGGCCCAATCCTGGTTGTGGAAACTGAACATGGGCATCAACCATAGGTTGCACTTTCTGGAAGGGAGCCAGGGTCCTGAAAAGTAAAGCCCTGCCATGAAACGATTGTTAGGGTTGTAGCCTATGACTGGAGTTATTCCCAGGTCTGTCGTCTGCGGCCTGTCAACCGGTACGAACCAGCTTATGCGGAGGGGACGGTATTTTTTAAATAGTCCGTGGGTGGCCAGGTAATTGTTTCCGGGATAGAGATCAAATGAGGTATCATCGATATCCAATGCAAAGTATTCATAGTCTTTTGTAGGTACCCTTACTTTTTTTGTACCGGAAAATCCATCTATCCACGCGTCATACAATCCAATACCTTCACGTACGCCTGTTAGTTTAATGGGTGCCTGGATCCGGCCTTTGTTTTTTACAGACACGGTTATAGAGTCTCCAGAACGTTTCATGCTGCAAAGTGCATAATCCATTTTTTTACTGCTGTTCAAAAAGCCATCAAACAACCACCTGGTATCTTTATATGATTTTTCTTCAAAAATCTTTTGCAGATCCTCGGGGTAGGGATGTCTGAATTTCCAGATTTCAAAGTAGGCTCTCATAATGGAGTCGAGCTGTTCCTTTCCGAGATAGTCTTCCAGATATTCAAACAACCGGGCTGTTTTATAATATACATCATTGCCATAATTGAAAGGCGTAAACCGGTCGGCTTCCTGATTGGGATATTGATCCAAATAGGTCCTTGCAGAAAACAGGTAGAGGAGTTTTTCCAGGTGCAGGGGGCCCGTGATGCGTTCCAGTGGATTTTCAAACCAATCCATGGCTGTGGCTCCGTAGTAGTTCAGCATGTAGCGATTTTCATAATAGCTGGTAAGGCCTTCGTCCATAAATGGATGTTTGCGTTCATTGCTGCCAAGAATGCCATAAAACCAGTTATGGCAAACTTCATGGGCGATGACATTATCCAGTTCTGCCTTTCCGGACATGTTGCCGATCACCGTGATCATGGGATATTCCATTCCCCCACCTGCGAATAAAGTACCTTCCACAGCTGTGGCCTGAGGCCAGGGGTATAGCCCTATTTCGCGCGAAAAAAATTCAACGCTCCGCGCAACAGAGGCCGCTGCTTCAGACCATACTGCCGTATTTCTGTACATGGCCCAGATGTCAATTTCTTTTCCGTTGTCCAGCTTTTGGATGCGATGCTGTACCTGAAAGTACGGATCCGCGAACCAGGCAAAATCATGAACATCTTCAGCAATAAAACGAAGGGATTTCAATGCAGAAGAATCCCCCCCTTGGTCTTGCGGTGGGGCTGTACCAAACTTTATATAGCGATCGCTCCATTGCGCTTTTTTTATCAACCACTGTTTTTCGGATTCCGTTTGCAGGCTGCCTGTGGCGGCCACTACGTATTGTTTTGGTACCCGGATTTCCACATTAAAGGAACCGAATTCGGAGTAAAATTCTCCCTGATCCAAGTACGGCATAAGATGCCATCCTTTGGCATCATATACAGCAGGTTTTGGATACCATTGCGAAATCTGAAAGCTGTTTTCATCATACCCCAGACGACTGAAATTCCTTGGGATTTTTACGCGAAACGGGGTTTCAATACGGATCGATTGTCCCGGCCTGAGGGGACGGTTCAACTGCAGCCAAATCATATCTTCCTGATGGTCAACCGGCGCGTAGCTTGCGGTCTCATGGTCGACTTCGAATTGAAGGCTGTCGATAAAACCCATTTCCGATTCAGGGGCATCATAAAATTTTAAATCACCCGTTTTGATTTTCTGTCTTGCGAAGGCTGTGTTTTGATTTTTATACGCATTTGGATAGAGGTGGAAGCCGATTCTATCCAGAACATCCTGGCTGTTGTTATAGTATAGGATGGAAATATGACCTCTCAACATATGAGAAGGCGCGTCCAGACTCACCTGAATGGCATACTCCGTTTTTTGCTGGAAATAGCTCTTTTGTGCATTGATTGGACCACTTACAATCAGGCCCAAAAGTAGAAGTAAATGTTTCATGCATGATTTTTCAATTGCAAATGTAAGATATTAAATAGTTTACACATTAATTTATTCTATCATGCATTGATGTCCGGCGCATGTTAATTTTTTAAGTTCGAATTAAGCCGGGTGGCTGCTTCGTTCTTGTATACTTGTAGTAGTTTTATCGGAATAAATACAATTATTATGAGTGCCTTCGATGAAAAACTAAATTATTTACTGGACGAAGCGGGAAAGCTGGGATTGAATGTAAATCGCGAACTCTTTACAAAAGTTGTCCGGGGACTTGGACCCTCTATTTACAATGAAGACGCTTCCTTGGTATCTACCTCCGATCCGGAAGAAATGTCCAGGGTAAAGGAAAACTTTATCCAGAAAAAATTAGGCGTTACAGATCAGGCAGCGATCAAATCTGCCATAGAAGAAGTAACCGCCCAGTTTGGTTCTTCAAACAGATCCAAACACCGGGCAATTTTCTACTATTTGCTGGTAGAGCGTTTTGGGAAAGGCTCCCTGTACACAGAGTAGCGTAGTCCACAATTTAATTTAAGCGCCTTGCTTCTTCCATCCCATTTTTACTACCAAGAATGGGCATGCTGGCATACATTTGTGGTATGGTCCACGAATCATATTCATTACGTGTAAAAGAAATCAATAGGGAGACTGCGGATTGTGTTTCCATCCTGTTCGACATCCCCAATGAATTAAAATCCAAATATTCCTTTCATCAAGGCCAGCATCTTACCTTGCTTCATCCTACGGAAGGCGAACAAGTAAAGCGCTCTTATTCTATTTGTTCGGCTCCCTATGAGCAAGAAGTCCGCATTGCTTCAAAACGCATGCACGGTGGAATCTTCAGTACCTATCTGAATGAAACACTGAAGGTGGGTGACTTCGTTCAGGTTCAGATTCCGGAAGGCAGATTCTACACGGATCTGAAGAAAGACCAAAAAAACCTGTATGTTTTCTTTGCATCAGGGTCGGGAATTACACCCATCCTGTCAAACATAAAGCACATTCTACATGAAGAAGCAGAGAGTAGCATCCTGCTTTTTTATGGAAACCGTCATACGGATTCCATAATATTTCTCGAAGCCTTGATGGGTCTTAAAAATCTTTATCCGGAACGTCTTTCACTGCACTTTCTTTTAAGCAGGGAAGAATTGGAAGAACCCATTTTAAATGGACGTTTGCAAGTTGAAAAACTAAATCAGTTTGCAAAGGTCTTTTTTAAAGTAGAAGAGGTGAGTGCTTTTTTCTTATGCGGACCAGAAACCATGTTGCTGGATCTTCGTGAAGGATTGTTGCGGTTGGGAGTTCCTCAGGAGCGGATTCATATGGAGTTGTTTGGTGTTCAGATTCAAAAGTCTGCTCCCGTTTCCATGCAGCATGATACCGGGGATTCAAGCCGTATCCGCATTACATTGGATGGACGCAAATTTGAATACCAGCTGCCCTACAACTCGCAAAGCATACTTGATTCTGCAATGAGCCAGGGTGCCCGGCTTCCCTATGCTTGTAAAGGCGGTGTATGCTGCACTTGCAAGGCTAAACTCTTGTCGGGTGAAGTGAACATGCTTGTCAACTATGGACTGGAACCCGATGAAATAAAAAACGGGTATGTACTGAGTTGTCAATCCTATCCCAAGACTGCAGTGGTGGAATTGAGTTTTGATGAATAAGAAAAAAGTATTTTAAGCGAAATAGATATAATGCATTACAGATATGTTTAGAGAAGATTTGGAAGCGAGGTTTCAACATAAAATTGATTCCGAAGAGAAAATTGAAGCCAAAGATTGGATGCCTGAAGAATACCGGAAAACCTTGATCCGGCAGGTAAGCCAGCACGCCCACTCAGAAATTGTCGGGATGTTGCCGGAAGGGAACTGGATCACCCGCGCACCTTCCCTGAAGCGCAAAGCAATCCTTCTTGCGAAAATACAGGATGAGGCGGGGCATGGACTGTATTTGTACAGTGCCTGTGAAACATTGGGAGTGGATCGCGATGAATTGCTGCACGAGCTGCACACAGGCAAAGCAAAATATTCCAGCATTTTCAATTATCCTGCAATCAACTGGGCGGATATAGGTGCGATCGGCTGGTTGGTGGATGGTGCTGCAATTCAAAATCAGATTCCACTGTGTCGTACCAGTTACGGTCCATATTCCCGCGCAATGATCCGCATTTGCAAGGAAGAGAGTTTTCATCAACGGCAGGGATATGAAATCATGCTAACACTGGCCAAAGGATCTGAGATGCAGAAAAGGATGGCTCAGGATGCACTTAATCGCTGGTGGTGGCCTTCGCTGATGATGTTTGGCCCCCATGATACAGACTCCGTGCATTCAGAACAAAGTTTGAAATGGAAAATCAAACGCTTTACGAATGACGAACTCAGGCAACGTTTCGTAGATATGACGGTTCCGCAAGCTGAATTGATTGGTTTGAAAATTCCGGATCCCGACTTAAAATGGAATGAAGACCGAAAGTCCTACGATTTTGGAAAAATCAATTGGGATGAATTCTGGAATGTCGTACGGGGAAATGGACCTTGCAATCGCGAACGGCTGCACGATCGTGTGAAAGCACATGAAAACGGAGCCTGGGTCCGGGAAGCAGCTATGGCCTATGCCCAAAAGAAAACGCCCAAAACTCACAATTCATAATCACAGCAGAAAAAAAGCATATGAAAGACTGGCCTCTTTTCGAAGTATTTATACGGTCCAAATCGGGACTGAACCATAAACATGTTGGCAGTTTGCATGCAGCAGATGCGCAAATGGCCATCGAAAATGCACGAGATGTATACACGCGCCGTTTGGAAGGGGTCAGTATATGGGTTGTGGAATCCAGGTATATTGTAGCTTCCGATCCTGCGGACAGCGATGCGCTGTTTGAACCCGCAATGGACAAGATCTACCGTCATCCTACATTTTATGATCTGCCTGAGGAAGTAAAACACATGTAAGTATGGATCTGTCACAAGCAAAAAGGAATTATGTGTTGCACCTTGGTGACAACGCGCTGATTATGGGTCAGCGATTGGGCGAGTGGTGCGGACACGGTCCCGTTCTGGAGCAGGACATGGCCATGACCAACATAGCACTGGATTACATTGGCCGCGCTCGTTTATTGTTTCAATATGCAGCCGAATTGCAGCAACCTGTTTCTACAGAGGATCAGGTCGCATTTATGCGCAATGAGTGGGAATATCGCAACCTGCTCCTCATTGAACAGAAAAATGGAGATTTTGCACAAACAGTCGTTAGGCAATTTTTTCTGGAGGCATTCCAATACCCTTACTTTACGGCATTGATGAAAAGTGCGGATTCCCGTATTGCTGCAATCGCAGAGAAAACAGTCAAGGAAACGGCCTATCATCTGAAATGGAGCAGTGAGTGGATTCTGCGTTTGGGCGATGGAACCACAGAATCTCATGAACGCATACAACGTGCGATTGAAGTACTTACGCCTTATACCGGCGAAATGTTTGAAGCAAGCAGCTACGAGCAGTTGATGGCAGAGCAGGGTGTAGCACCTTCATTGGAGGGGATAAAAGAAGCATGGGAGAACAAGGTACATCACATTTTCGAAGAAGCGACTTTAAAACCCTTGGATTTAAAGTGGATGCAAAAAGGCGGAAAAGAAGGATACCATTCGGAACATATGGGATACATTCTCTCTGATATGCAGTATATGCAACGTACGTATCCCGGACAGGAATGGTAAAATGCGAAGGGAGTATCCTAAACGGGCGTCCTTGCAGCATCAAAGAGCAATTGGCTAACGAACACATGTTATTTTGATTACCAAAGATCAGATAGAAGCTATTCTTGATACGGTGTATGACCCGGAAATACCTGTTTTATCGGTTATGGACATGGGGATCATTCGCGACATCCAGTGTTCGCAGGATGAAGTACAAGTAAAAATTACGCCGACGTATACAGGCTGTCCCGCGATGCATCTGATCGAGATGAACATCAAAGCAGCCCTTGAGCAACAGGGACTGAAGACCTCCGTTGAAACCATATTGTCACCTGCCTGGACGACTGATTGGATGACAGAGAAGGGAAAACAAAATTTAAAAAATTATGGCATTGCTCCCCCGCACGGAAAGTACATTTTAAATCCGGAAGCATTTGCTGAAACCAGAACGGTAGCTTGCCCGCGCTGTGGGTCCTCGCATACTGAAAAAATCAGTGAATTTGGGTCCACCGCATGCAAAGCCTTGTACCGTTGTCTGGACTGCAGGGAACCTTTTGATTATTTTAAATGCCATTAATAGAAACAGATGAATTTTATTTTAGCTGAGAAAAAGCAAAGCGTTACGTGGATTACACTCAACCGGCCGAATGTGTTCAATTCATTTAATCGCCAAATGGCGCTTGAATTGCTTGAAGCCCTTGATCGTGCTGAGGCAGATGAGGAATCGCGATGCATCGTACTGACCGGAGGAGGTAAAGCGTTTTGTGCGGGTCAGGATTTACAGGAGGCGATGGATCCTAACGGTCCGGGACTTGAGAAAATCATCAGTGAGCACTATAATCCGATTATAAAAAAACTTAGGGCGATCCAAAAGCCGGTTATCGCCGGTGTCAATGGTGTAGCTGCAGGTGCTGGAGCCAATATTGCACTTGCCTGCGATATTGTAGTTGCATGTGAGTCCGCAAGCTTTATTCAGGCATTTTCAAAAATAGGACTTATTCCCGATAGCGGTGGCACCTTTTTTCTCCCTCGTTTAATGGGATGGAACAGGGCATCGGCACTGATGCTAACAGGTGATAGGTTGATGGCTTCCGATGCACTTCAGTGTGGGCTTTTGTATAAGGTCTGGAGCGATGAAAGGTTTATGGAAGAATTGGAATTGCTCTCGCAAAGCATCGCAACAAAACCCACCCGTGCACTGCTCCTTACCCGGGCCTTGCTGAATGCTTCCTTGACGAACAGTCTGGATGAGCAATTGGAAATGGAAAAGGAGTATCAGCTTATTGCGGGTTCCAGTTATGATTTTCAGGAGGGGGTGCGTGCTTTTATCGAAAAAAGAACTCCTCAATTTAAAGGACACTAAATGAACCATTAATTATGATTAAGGAAGCTGTGGGAATAATCGGAGCAGGAGCAATGGGAAGTGGAATTGCTCAGGTGGCGGCTATGGCAGGACACGATGTCATCTTGTATGATGTGAGTCAAGCTGCATTAAATCAAGCTGGTGAACGCATACGATCCCAGCTGAACAAAGTTGCCGAAAAATCGAAATGGACGCCAACAGAAACCGAGTCTATTTTTGGTAGAATATTTCTGACGCACCATGCAAGTGGATTGGCAGATTGTTCATGGGTTATCGAAGCGGTATTGGAGCATGTTGACGTCAAGAAAAAAGTATATGCGGAAATTGAAACGGTGTTGAAGCCCGACTGCGTCATTGCCAGCAATACCTCGTCTTTGTCCATCAGTGCCTTAGCATCTGCATTGAAAAAACCGGAACGATTTATAGGAATGCATTTTTTTAATCCTGCGCCTGCCATGCCATTGGTTGAGCTGATTGGCGGATTGCAAACTGATTCCAGTTTGATTATACGTAGCGAAGAGCTTATGCTTTCCTGGGGGAAATTGCCGGTGGTTGCGAAGGATACTCCGGGCTTTATTGTGAATCGCATTGCGAGGCCTTATTATTCAGAAGCGCTGCGGATCTACGAAGAAGGTCTTGCTGATTTTGCAACAATAGATTTTGCTATGACAAACAGGTTGGGATTCCGAATGGGACCTTTTACCCTGATGGATTTTATTGGAAACGATGTCAATTATGCAGTTACACATTCCGTTTGGGAAGCCTGCTATTTTGAACCCCGTTATAAACCTTCCCACATACAACGCAATCTGGTTTCTGCAGGATGGCTTGGAAAGAAATCCGGACGAGGTTATTACAACTATTCTCTACCCATGCCAAGCCCGGAATCTGAAAATGTGCTGTTATTGGATCGCATTAGCAACCGCATTCTGGTAATGTTAATCAATGAAGCTGTCGATGCGATGTATTTTGGTATAGCCTCGCGTGAAGCAATTGAAACGGCTATGACCAAAGGGGTGAACTATCCCAGAGGATTGATCCAGTGGGCTGTTGATTTTGGAATCCAGGATTGTATCCGGATAATGCGCGAATTGTATGATTTTTATCAGGAAGACCGGTATAGGCTCAGTCCCGGATTTAACAAACTGATCCACCAATCGTGAGCATTCCTTGTCAATGAGTGTTCTATTTTCTTAATGATGTATAATCCATAGTATGGAAGACCGTATCAGTGCCCGCCAGGTTGTCGATCAGATGTATTTCAATGATCCGTTCAGCCTCTGGCTTGGAATCAAAAGACTGGATGAATCTCCGGGATATTCTAAATTGCAACTTGAGGTTCGCAAAGAAATGCTCAATGGTTTTGGAATCGCCCATGGCGGAATCAGTTTTTCACTGGCAGACAGTGCATTGGCTTTTGCTTCCAACAGCCATGGCCGTCATGCGGTTTCCATTGAGTGCAGTATCAATCATCTGAAGCCGGTGAAGGAGGGCGATCTTCTTATTGCAGAAGCACGGGAGTTGTCATTGCAGAGATCACATGCGGTGTATCTTATTGAAATCTGTAATCAGCGCGAGGAAAAAATAGCGATCTTCAGAGGCATGGTGTACCGCAAGGAAACGCACTGGGAAATCAAGTCCTGAGGATTATTGAATCATACGAACAAGTGTTCGTTATAAAAAGATTCCGCAGCAAGTAGCACTGCGGAATCTTGAAGATGTCCATTCCATTTATTTTGAACGTCCCAGCCACCAACCTACTACGCCGGAGCTGATACCCCAAATAATAATGTTTACAACGATGTCCAGAAATACACCATTCAGTTGCATCATGTTCGTTGTTCCATAAGCGATAAAGTCGTACCCGACAGTAAATAGGGCACCTATGGTGGCGCCTGCTGTGAGTCCACCCATGAAGGTGGTAATACCTGCCCACGTGCTAAAAATGTAGGCAACAAGATATCCGATGATGAGATTTCCGAGAATCATGGCCCAAAGAACCATTTCGCTATCTGATCGCATGACTCCGGTGGCTGATCCCATCAGTCCGGCCATGGTATCTTTTAGTAACATGCCATATATGAATCCTCCTAAAAGGAAAGAGCATATTCCACCTAATACAGCTGCTATTATCGTTTTCGTATTCATGTTTGAAAATTTAATGGTTAAAAAAGATTCAGGCGTTAGAACGTCCCAGCCACCAGCCGATGACCGCTCCAGCTAAAGCACTCGAGATTGTAAAAACGGCTGCATCCAAAAATACAGCAGGTAAGGTATAGACATGGGTAGAACCATACCAGGCCAAATCCATTCCCAGGCCCAGGAGGAAGCCAACCGTAGCTCCTGTAGTGAGACCTCCCTGAAGAGAGCCCACTTTGGCCCAATTTGAAGAGATATAAGCCAATACTATTCCAAGGCTTATATTACCAAGCAGCACAGCCCACAGGAGCATGTCATTCTCGGAACGCATGAGTCCCGTAGCTGAACCAGCAAGGCTTTCAAAAGTGGATGCTAGAAGCATTCCATAGAAAAGCCAGCCCAGTAGAAAATACACAACACCGCCAAGTATGCCGGCGATTAACATTTTCGTGTTCATAAAAATTGGTTTTAGTGAAAAATTCGTTTTGTCTCGCCAAATATATATATTAAATTCTTAAGTGTCAAGTATGTACAAAAAAAAAGCCGCTTCCGGAAGGAAGCGGCTTTTTGCAAACAAATCCAATTTTTTAATTCTGGGTCACAATTTTAACATCCAGATCAAATTCATCATAAATCGTTTTATCACCTAAATTTTCGAAAAAGCTACCGGATCCATATTTAACATTGTAATCCGCGCGGTCCAGTTTGATTTGTGCATTTGCAACTTTTAAACCGTTCTCTTCTTTGACTGTAGCATTGAAGCGTATATCTTTTGTTACACCTTTCAATGTAAGTTTTCCGACTAGTTTATAAAGGCCTGTACCTTGTGGGATGCTTTGTGTAATTTTGAATGATGCCGTTGGATTCGAAGCGACACCAAAGAAATCATCACTCTTTAAATGATTTACCAGTTTATCTGCATATTCTCCAGTCATATCCGTGCAGCTTATACTAGTCATGTCAATGGTGAATTCTCCACCAACTAATTTGTTGTCCTGGAATTGCAATTCACCAGATTTCAGATTAATAATTCCACTGTGTTTGCCGGTAACTTTGTACCCCGTCCAATTTACAGTTGATAAACTGGTATTGATACGGATATTTTTTGAGGCCGGCGTAAAAGAGAACAAAGTGATCGCAGCTGCAAGAGATAAAAGGCTAAACATTAGTTTCATTTTCATATTTTGTTTTTTTTGAGTGAATAGATGAATCATATAAATACGAAAAAGGGCAATTTGTTGATGGGAAGCCAAAAAAAAGGGCTTTTTAAGATTATTTTAACCCATTGCGTCTGGAGTGAAATACAAGTTGGCGAATAAGGAGCGTGTATTAATGAATTCCTTTTTGGTAAAGCCACACAAGTGTATGTTGTTTGGCACCAAGTTGCCAGGCAAGAAGAACAAGTATATGAGTGAGTTGCACCCGTAGCCAGGATCTGTTCCAATATTTGCGATCCGAAGCCCTAAGTTCCGATGTGGCAATTTGCAGTTGCAAGCCTGATTTTTGGGCCCGGGCTATAAGATCGTAGTCTTCCATGATTTGAAATTCAGGATTGTAACCCTCTAACTGCTGAAATATTTCTTTTTCAATCAGCAGCGATTGATCTCCGCCACCCGTCCACCATCCTTTTCTCCGCGAGACATATTGGTTCAGCTTGAGTATAATCTTATCTGAATGGAAGCGGAAGGGGAAACAATACATCTTTTTATTTGTTTCTGGAAATTCAAGTAGCATTCTGATAAAATCGAAAGGAGGCGTGGTGTCTGCGTGTAAAAAATATAAAAGCGGTGCTTTCGCATGGCGGGCAGCTAAATTCATTTGAACAGATCTCCGGCATATGGAGCTCTGCAACAATTGTACGTTTTCTGCAGCAGCCAGAGCACACGTTTTATCCGTACTTCCACCGTCGCATACCAGGATTTCTACTTGATCGGAGAGGCTTTGCTGTTTGATAAATTGAATCAGTGTGCCAATGGACGCTTCTTCATTCAGCGTGGGAATGATGATGCTGAGTAAAGGTGGGTCGTGCGTTTGAATACCTGCCATCCTGAAGAAGATCGTATGTGTGCAATGTACTCACGAAACATTTGAATTTGTGTACTTTTACCCTTTGAAATTAATAAAAATGAGTCAACATTATTACCATGCGCCGGATCTTGGAAAATTTGCTAAGATCACTGATTTTCAAAAGGAAATGGGTGAGAAATTTTTCAGCTGGTATGGAGAGGTTTTTAAGGAAGGTGCATTAAGCGCTCGCGAAAAATCGATTATAGCCCTTGCCGTTGCACATGCAGTGCAATGCCCTTATTGTATTGATGCATATAGCACCGATGCGGTTGAAAAAGGATTCAGTGAGGCCCAAATGATGGAAGCAGTGCATGTGGCTGCTGCAATACGTGGAGGTGCGTCACTGGTTCATGGCGTTCAGATGATGAACAAAGTGAATGAAATTTCGATGTAAGGCCTGGATAGTATCCAAATGAAAAGTTTAAAAGCAATGCATCATGCCCTTGCAGAAGCGGGGTATCAGCTTCAAGTGTTGGGGAATACTCCCGGCCAAAAGCCTTTTCAGGAATCATTGGCGGAACATGACCTCTATCCTTTGCGTCCAGCCGGATTTGAAATTTTTCAAATCAACATTGGCAAAATGTGCAATCAAACATGCAAGCACTGCCATGTAGATGCAGGTCCTGACCGCAAGGAAATCATGAGCCAACAAACTATGGAAACCTGTCTGCGGATTTTGAGGTCGCATCCGGAATTTACAACCGTAGACCTTACCGGAGGCGCTCCTGAGATGAATCCTAATTTTCGGTGGTTCGTGGAAGAAATTCGAAAGATTGGAAGAAAAGTAATGGTCCGTTGCAATCTTACCATTATCGTCGCAAACAAAAAATACAATGATCTGCCCGACTTCTTCAAATCCCATCAGGTAGAGCTCGTGTCCTCCTTGCCATTTTATTCGAAAGACCGCACGGACAAGCAACGCGGAGATGGTGTATTTGAAGATTCCATTCGAGCCTTGAACATGTTGAATGCTGTAGGATACGGCAAAGAGGGAACAGGACTGACCTTGAATCTGGTGTACAATCCTGCAGGTGCTTTTTTACCTGCAAGTCAGGAGAGCCTTGAACGCGATTTTAAAAAGGAACTAAAGAATCATTACGACATCGACTTTAACCACCTGTTTACCATAACAAACATGCCGATCAGCCGCTATCTGGATTATCTGCTCCTGAGTGGCAACTATGAGAGCTATATGGATAAATTGATTCAGGCTTTCAATCCCGTAGCAGCAACAAACGCCATGTGCCGGAATACTTTAAGTATAAGCTGGGATGGATGGATATACGATTGCGATTTCAACCAGATGTTGGATTTAAAAGTTTCCTGTGCCTCAAAACACATCGATCAATTTGATGGAAATCAATTATCCGGAAGGGAATTGGTTTTGAATCAACATTGCTATGGATGCACTGCGGGTGCAGGAAGCAGTTGTGGGGGAGCTACCACATAAACAGGATACATAAACCAGTATGGCAACTGCACCCAATTTGAAGAGGTGCGGGTCTATCGGCTTTACTGCATATGTGGTAGATTTGTGACAATTCATAACCGATAAGCTACTGAAATGAGGGAATGTTTTATTATCGATGGAGTACGGACGCCCGTAGGTCGTTTCGCCGGAAGTTTATCCCGGATCCGCACGGACGATCTGGCCGCATTGCCTCTTAAAGCACTTGTGGAACGGCATGCGGAAATTCCATTGAAAGCGTATGAGGATGTATTGCTGGGATGCGCAAATCAGGCTGGAGAGGACAACC
Source organism: uncultured Saprospiraceae bacterium (assembly GCA_964507535.1). Classification (GTDB taxonomy): domain Bacteria; phylum Bacteroidota; class Bacteroidia; order Chitinophagales; family Saprospiraceae; genus Vicinibacter. Next base: position 30,771 of record CAZDQG010000027.1, on the reverse strand, counting down.
GGAATGTAGCCCGAATGGCCTCCCTGCTGGCTGGACTACCCTGGTCCGTTCCTGGAGAAACAGTCAACCGTTTGTGTGCATCCGGTCTTGCTGCGGCGGTCAATGCCTTTCGAACCATACGAAGCAATGAAGCCGACCTCATTATAGCTGGTGGTGTTGAGCATATGACCAGGGGCCCATGGGTTATTTCAAAAACGAGTACTCCCTTTGGACGGGATGCGGAAATGCACGACAGCAGTTTTGGATGGCGATTTGTGAACCCCAGAATGAAGGAATTGTATGGGGTCGATTCGATGGGTGAAACAGCAGAGAATCTTGCAGCCCGATATCAAATCAGCCGGGAGCAACAGGACCGCTTTGCAGTCCAGAGTCAGTTGCGAGCTGCACAAGCTCAGCAATCAGGAAGACTGGCTCGTGAAATCATCGAAGTGGAACTACCTGCAACAAAAGGAGAAAAGGAACGATTTCATACTGATGAGTTTCTAAAACCCGGAACCAGCCTGGAACACCTTTCACGACTGAAACCTGCATTTAAACCCGAAAAGGATGGTGGCACAGTTACAGCCGGCAATGCATCCGGTCTGAATGATGGGGCAGCAGCATTATTACTGGCATCAGAAGATGCAATTAACCAGTATGGTCTTAAGCCTATGGCCCGGATCCGATCTGCGGCTGTTGCGGGTGTGGAACCCCGGATCATGGGTATTGGTCCGGTTCCTGCCAGTGAAAAGGCACTACGCCTGGCAGGATTGCGCATGGATCAAATGGATCTGATTGAGTTGAATGAAGCCTTTGCAGCACAAGTGTTGGCTTGTTTATCTGAATGGCATATTCAGGCAGAAGATCCGCGATTGAACCCCAATGGGGGTGCGATTGCGATTGGTCATCCACTGGGGATGACGGGTGCACGCTTGCTCTATTCTGCCGCGCTTGAGCTGCAATTGAAAAATTTGGATTACGCCCTGATTACTATGTGCATTGGTGTTGGGCAGGGATATGCCTGTGTGATTGAACGCGTGTAAGCAACACTAACAAATGTTAGTGTGAAACAGGATATCATCCAGCTGATAAAAAAAGAAGTTAAATTTTAGATGATGAATGTGCAATTGAAGGAGGATTTTTTAAAAAACGAATATATTGAAATCCTGTATGGACTCAATCCTAATTCCGAAAGGAAGTGGGGCAAGATGAATGTGCAGCAGATGATCGAACACATGGCAGATTCTTTCCGGATGGGTAATGGCAAAGACCTTTACACAGGGATTCTGACGCCGGAAGAGCGGATTGAAAAAGTGCAGGCATTCATAATGTCGGACAGGCCGTTTAAGGAAAATACCAAAAACCTTTTGATGAATGAGGAACCCCTTCCTACGCGGCATTCCCAGGTGGAAGCCAGTATAGCAGAAATCCGTAAGGAGATTGAAGACTTTTTTGGTTTTTGGAAAGGTAGGGAAGATCAGGTTTTGCGAAATCCCTTCTTCGGAGATCTGGATTATGTTCATTGGGTGAACCTTCTGTACAAGCATTGCTGGCATCATTTACGACAATTTGGCTTGCAGTCCCCTTATGATTCCAGCGGGGATATATAAACGGATACACAGATAAATACCTGCGATGATGAAATTGGAAAATTATGTAATAGGAGGCTGGCATTCCGGTGGAGGATCCGGCCAGGAACTTTTTGATGCGGTGAATGGAGAACTTGTAGCGACCGCTTCTACACAAGGATTGGATTTCAAAGCCATGCTGGATTACGGACGTTCAACCGGAGGTCCTTCTTTACGGGCAATGAGTTTTCAGGAGCGCGGCCGCATGCTAAAGGCACTTGCCTTGCATTTAAGTTCTATAAAAGCAAAATATTATCCCATCAGTTACCGGACCGGTGCAACCAAATCTGATAGCTGGATTGATATTGATGGAGGTATTGGAACCTTGTTTGCATATTCCAGCCTGCGAAGAAAACTGCCCAACCAAAGTTACATGGTCGATGGTGAAACGGCGCCTCTTTCAAAAGGTGGCAGCTTTATAGGACATCACATCATGGTTCCAAAGGAGGGGATCGCCATTCACATCAATGCTTTCAATTTTCCGGTCTGGGGCATGCTCGAAAAAATTTCGGTAAACCTTCTGGCAGGTATGCCGGCTATTGTGAAACCCGCGACCATCACTTCCTATCTTGCAGAAGCAGTAGTGCGTGACATCATCGCATCCAACATACTACCAGAGGGTGCTTTGCAATTGATTTGCGGTTCTGCTCAGGGACTGCTGGACCATGTGGAATGTCAGGATGTGGTGACCTTTACGGGTTCCGCTTCGACAGGCCAATTACTAAAATCAAATCCGCGTATCCTCCGGGAGTCCGTACCATTCACGATGGAAGCGGATTCCTTGAATGCAAGTGTACTTGCTCTGGATGCTTCACCCGGCAGTGCAGACTTTGATGTTTTTATCAAGGAGGTGCACCGTGAGATGACTGCGAAATGCGGGCAGAAATGTACAGCCATAAGAAGGGTTCTTGTTCCATCCGCTTATCTGGAAGAAGTGCAAAAAGCACTTTCTGCCCGGTTGATGAAAACAGTTATTGGCAATCCGGAATTGGAGGAAGTACGGATGGGTGCACTTGCAGGAAAGACACAACTCGAAGAAGTGCGCGAACGCGTCGCCAAGTTGAGTGCATTCACACCCATTGTTTTTGGCAATCCGGATCAGGTGGATGTACTGGGTGCAAATACATCGCAAGGTGCATTCATTTCACCCATGCTCCTGCGGAATGAAAAGCCATTTGACTATACTCTGAGCCATGAAATCGAAGCCTTTGGTCCTGTAAGTACCTTAATTCCTTATGATTCTTTGGAGGAAGCCATTGCGATTACCAAACTTGGAAAAGGATCCCTTGTGAGTTCCCTAATAACCAGTGATGTGCATACTGCCAGAGCATTTGCAGTGGGAGCGGCATCCTATCATGGGAGGATCCTGGTGCTCAACTCCCAATGTGCAAAGGAAAGCACAGGCCACGGATCTCCCATGCCCCTACTGGTGCATGGCGGACCAGGTCGCGCCGGTGGAGGAGAAGAAATGGGGGGACTCCGTGGAATCAAACACTATTTGCAGCGAACCGCCATTCAGGGAAGTCCGGATATGATTACCGAGATCACCAATGTATATCAAAGCGGGGGTACGCGCAGAGAAAGCGAAGTGCACTTGTTCCGGAAATATTTTGAAGAACTGCGCCTTGGAGATACCATTACTACCGCAGGACATACGGTTACGGAGGCGGATATCACCAATTTTGCTAATCTTAGCGGAGATCATTTTTATGCACACATGGACGTGACTTCGCTTAAGGATACCATTTTCACAGGTCGTGTTGCTCATGGATATTTTATTTTATCCAAGGCGGCCGGATTATTTGTTCAGGCAAAAAAAGGACCTGTTCTGTTAAACTATGGAATTGATGAGTGCCGCTTTACAAAGCCGGTGTATCCCGGAAGTACCATTTGTGTCAAACTTACCGTAAAAGAAAAGATTGACCAGGACAACCGCTTGAAAATTCCAACAGAAGATCCGGATCAACCCGTTGAAATTCCATGTGGAATTGTTCGCTGGTTGGTGGATGTATTTGACGAAACAGGAGATACGGTCGCCATTGCAACGATTTTAACAATGGTCAAAAAAGCGGATGTGGTATCCTGATCACTTTGGAATTCCTATTGTTACCTTGATCACTCCTGGAAATACCCTTTTCCCTCCACCTTGCTGGTAAAAAAGTTCAGGAATATTACGACAAACAGAATAAACAAAATGCCCTGTATCGTAACCAATACCCTGCCGGTAAGGCTGATGGGATGTAAATCTCCATACCCCAAAGAAGTCGCGGTAGTAAAACTGAAGTACACCGTATCAAACCAATAGGTTGAAGGTTGATTTAAATGAGGTCCGGATGCATAAAATACCGCAAAAGCAAGAATGATTTCGATATAATTCAGGAACACCAAAAACATAGAACGTCTGTACGACGAGGGCTTTGAATAAATATCAGATGCAAAAACAAGTGCAGGTATGTAGAGTATGGTTTCACTGACAATATATACCTGAAGCCATACCAACCATCCCACATGCTCCAATCCGGAAATCAGGATCAAAAGGGGAAGTCCTAATTTCAAAAGTATCAAAAGATCTACGGAGAGGTCTTTGTATCTTTCGCCGTAACGGCCCGACACATATTTAATATTGCTGACGGGGAAAAGGAACTGAGTTGCTACCAGAAAAAGCCGCAAAATTTTTTCCAGTCCAAAATCATCATGGTGTTCGTTTTCCCAGATTGCCTTGATATTGACAAGCCTTTTGTCCACATATTTTTCATCCGTTGGACGTGCAAGCGAATGTTTGCCAAAGATCATTTTACGTAATGCGTGTCTCATATCGGTACTGCAAAGATTGGACAAAAATGCATAGGAAAAAAAATAACATAGTGATGAACCTGAAGCAGCAAATCACTTTACTTGTTCATCAATAGTTTTTTTGGGGTAATGCCGAATTGCTTTTTAAAAGCACTGATAAAATGACTGATGTTGCTGTATCCAATTTCATGTGCAATTTGTTTTACTTGAACATTGGAGTTAAACATCATGCTTCGTGCAATTTCCAGCTTATGTCCAAGCAAATAATGGTAAGGTCCAATTCCATATATTTCCTTGAATCCTGCTTTAAGTTGGAATTCATTCAGCTGGACCCGACGAGCCAATTCAGGAATGGTAGGAGGGCTTTGGTAATTCTGAATCAAAATGTCTTTTGCTTCCTTAATTTTTCGAACCGTTTGCTCATTTTTGAGAAACGGGCACTCCTGGCTGTTTTGAGTCCGCTCCGTAAATAGCAAACTAAGGATTTCAAGGATCTTGGCCTGGAAAAACAGACGATTCGGAGTGTCGGTGCGACACTTTTGCTCGATTTGATTGAGCGATACGAGTAACTCCGCATTGGGCTCGCGCTCTTCATAAAACTTGACATGGGTATTCTCAGGGTCGAGAATGGGCAGGGAATGGACGGAAGGCACAAAGAGCTGATGAAGTTTGTTCAAATGTATGCTCATATGAATCAGCTGGGCTCCGTCTTTTGGAATGAGTTGTGTGTCCAGTTCGCGCTCCGGATTGTATATTAAAAAAGCTTTATCTCTTGATAAAAGTCTGCTGTAATGTGGTCCAAATTGAAACTCCACGTCCTGATGTAAACTGAAGAAAAAATGGACTTTATGCCGGGACAAGTTCAAAAAGGGTCTTTCGAGCAAGTGCGTGGTATTGAATAATCGAAGTGCCAAATCCCCATCTTCATAACACCCTATAAAATTAATTTTTGGAGCATTTTTTTTAGCACCACTCTTTATGTGGGATTGAATTGTCATTCTGATTTTATAATATATTGTTAATGAGTAATTTGAATTTCAATACAGCTATAAAAATATGACCTTTTGGGGCAGGTAATATACTGAATGGGCTATTTTTATTCAGCTGACCAAATGAATTTTGCCCTGCTATGCAGATGAAGCCTTTTCTTTTTGTCTTGATTTCAGTGGCGAGTGCCGTTTCTCAACAAGATTCCATACTGCTCAAGGAATTTGTTGTCAGCGCCACGCGCACGGAGAAGAAGCTTACCGCAGTTCCCATGCCAGTGTTGTTGGTGAAACCAGCCGAGATCCAGGCGTCTGGGTCCAGCAGGTTACAGGACATTCTGGCGGAACAACCAGGTCTGAACATCGTACCTCAGATTAATGGTTTCGGCAATGGATTGCAAATACAGGGCCTGAACCCTGATTATACGATGATCATGGTCGATGGCGAACCCGTAATTGGAAGATTGACGGGAAACCTGGAGCTCAGCAGGATCCCGCTGGCAAATGTCAAGCGCATTGAAATCGTAAAAGGACCCAGTTCGAGTTTATATGGCTCTGAGGCACTGGGTGGCGTCGTCAATATCATTACGCGAAACGCCGTATCCAATTCCTTGGATTTGGGTATTAAATATGCCAGTTACCAAACTATTGATGCAAATCTCCAGGCAGGCTATCATACCGGACGCTTTTCATGTACTGCCTTCGCTAATCACTATCGCACACAGGGCTTTGATCTTTTTCCGCAGTATTTCGGGCAGACCGTTTCCCCATTTCACAACAACAGTGTGCACGTGAAATTGAAACAGGAATTTGCGAAGGGGCATGTGCTGGAACTAAATACGCGGTATTTCGACGAACTTCAGGACAACGAGTACCAGGTTGTCAATGGAATGGATTCCATACGTGTCTTTGGACATGCACATGTTCGAGACATCAGCCTGCATCCAAGCGTGAAAATAAAACTGGCAGATCCTGCATTCCTCCAGGTGCATGCTTATGCCAGTCAATACGAAACACAAACTCGTCTTTTGAATCGTATCAATGAATCCGTATATTATAACGACACATTCAAACAAACGTTTGTTCGTCCCGAGGCAGTTGTAAATTGTTTTATAGGAGAAGATCAAAAATGGACCGCAGGAGCAGGTACCGCTTTTGAAGCGCTGACCACATCGCGATATGGCGACCAGGATGCGAAAGAACAACAAACCACCTATGCTTTTCTGCAGCACGAGTGGTCCGGTTGGCGGAATTGGGAGTTTGTTACCGGGATCCGGTTTGACCATAATTCTGTATACCGAAGTCAGTGGAGTCCAAAGATTGCCATACAGCGGACCTTCGGGCCTTCCTGGACATTGAAAGCGTCCTTTGGACATGGATTTAAATCCCCGGACTTCAGGTATCTCTATCTGAACTTCCGGAATGGTGCAGCTGCTTATTCTGTTTTTGGAACAGAGCAGGTGAAGCCACAGCTGCAGGTTTTGGATGCAAACGGGGAAATCCTGCAATATCTGGCTGATATAAACACTATAGGGAAGCTCGATGCGGAGCGATCCATGGCTTTCAACCTGGGTTGCCAATATAGAAACGCTGATCGCTTCATGGCAGATCTCAATCTGTTTCGTAACGATCTCCATGGGCTTATCGAAAGCCTACCTGTTGCGCTTACGACCGATTTAAGAACCATTTACAGCTATTCCAATATCAAGCGTGCATACACGCAGGGTATCGAACTTTCATTGAATTATGCATTGTTCCGTGGATTGCAGCTCAGCTCATCCACACAAGTACTTTTTGCAAAAGACAAGGAAGTAGAAGATCAGCTGGATAAAGGTCTCATATTTGGCAGGGATCCAGTAACAAAAGAATCCTACCGGATTACATCAGCCGACTATTTTGGATTGTATAACCGTTCGCGTCTGAATCAAAGTGTAAAGTTATTTTATTCCAATGCCCGTTCTGGCTGGGAGGCCAGTGTACGGATATTGTTCAAAAGTAAATTTGGAATTCCAAATACGGCAGGAAGCGTTCAAGGTGCCATTCGTCCACCTTCAGACAGCAACGATAATGGAATTCTCGATCGCTACGATCGCTTCGTACATTCTTATGTACTGACCTATTGTTCGATTGGTAAAAAGTTTGGAACGCATTTCAATGTTCGTGCAGGGGCCGACAATCTTTTCAACTTTACCGATGCCGAACATCTGCCCAATATTTCAGGACGGATTATGTATCTAAGTGTGCATTACAATTTTATTTATAAAAAAAGCTCCACATGAAAATGACTTTAAAATTATTTGCGTTTGCAATTCCCTTTTTGTTTGTCGCATGCAGCGAGGACGATGGGCCTGCTATCAATACGATAGCAACTGTTTCGATTTCCAATTTACCAGCGGACCCTCCAACAGGCTACGATCCAACCAATGGGGCACCTATTGGCCAAACAAATAAGTTCAGTTTTTTCCGCTTTAGCGACAGTACCATAATCGCTCATAGTGACAGTGCAACGACAAAATGGGATATTGGTTTTAAGGGATCTGAAATCATTCTGAACAGTGGAATCAGCGGACCCGGTAACGCAGCTGCATTTGTTTTCAACGGGTTACTCGGCGAACTTAAGGAGGTACCTAAGGACAGTATATTTAAACAAGATACCACGGGTAAATATGCCATTGGAAAAACCTGGTATAACTACGATCCTGCAGCCATGATCCTGACTCCAAAGCCAGGCAAAGTTTTTGTAATACGTACATCCGACAACAAGTTTGTAAAAATGGAGGTGTTGAGTTATTATAAAAATGCTCCTGCAAATCCAAATGCATTTACGGATGCAGCCAGGTATTATAGCTTTCGATATGTGTATCAGGGAAATGGAACAACCAAATTTGAATAATATCGAAAACAAACGGTAGTTCGTCTGTCTTTTTCTGCTTTTAGAAATATGTTATACAAAAGCCTGCTGTTCCAATAAGAATTTTGCTTTGAGAAACAGCAGGCTTTGTTATTTTAACAGGTAAAGGCCATCTTCAGATTCAATACCGATGAGTCCATCCGGTGTATAAAATAATTTGATGGCACTTTCATTTTCCGTATTCACATATACATTATTAAAAGTCCTGCCGGAAAGTATAAGGGTTTCAAAATTCTGAAACCCTCCCTGAACAGGCGTATCATAACCACGTATTGTTACAGGAAATTGAAGTACCTGAAAGCGCCCTCTCACCCGTGTTTTTACGTAGAGCGTAAGAACATCGGCAAGCAGCGGACGATCCAAGGTACTGTTGTGCTCATCCAGTACCACGGATAGAGCTAATGCAATGGTCTGGATACGGCTGCTGGTATCTATATTGTCGAGGGTATATACATATTCTTTGACGTGATAATCCACAAGACGAGTTTGGGAAGAGTCTTGAGGACAAGGAATCACAAAACTCGAATAAAGGCCCTCCTCAATCGACATGGATTGTGATACTTGAAATCGAATTCTTGCCCCTCCCGCTTGTTCGAATTCCACGAAACTTTTTTCGGGATAGTATAGCCAACTGAGGCTTTGCTGGGCCGGGTACAGTTCTTCAAGCTTCTGATGAATGGTGCATGGGTTGAACATTTCTTCCTTTTGATCCAGACAAGCAGACGTACTTAGCACTCCTGCGAACACTGTGAAGAGCCCTAAAAAATGAATAAGGGAACAAAACCTCATAAAATATTTGTTAACATCTGCCCTGGCATGAAATTACGCAGCTTTTATATGGATTTTTGTTTAATAATTCAATAAAAATGATTTCACGTGTATTTGTTTTTATAGCCCTGAGCTTGTTTTTTGTGCTTTCAGCCTGTAAGCAAGAGTCAAAAAACAGTCCTTCTGAAACTTCCGAAAACACCCAGGTTGTGGATCCGTCAACAGAAGGAACCACATATGCGGCCACACTTGATGGCAAACAATTGAAAGATTTGCCGGATCCGGATTCGGTTCATACAAAATACAAGACCATGCTACAGGAAGCACGGCAATATTACCTTGGGCATTTAAATGATGTGAAAGCTTATGTAGACTATGGATACAAATGTCTTCCTTTAGGTTATGTGGAAAATGCCATTCAGGTTCTTACAAAAGGGATTGATCAATTTCCAAATACTGCTGACCTGTACCTCTATAGAGGAATTGCGCAGGTTGTTGGCCGTCAGTTTCCGACAGCTGTGAACGACTTTTGGAAGGCAGGAAAAGCCGTTGAAGGACAGCAAGGTGCCAAGGGAATGCTGGAGAAAACAGGCGATGATAAAAAAATCGATGCGACCATTCACTACGATATTTACCGTTGGATGGGATTGGCTTTTCAGTGTCAGGGTGACTTTGGAAATGCTGAAAAAATGTTTGAAGTCTGCGGAGATTTTGCCAGCAATCCAGATCTGTATTGCATGGCTTATTACTGGCAGTACCAGGCCTACATGCGTTCTGGCCGGGAAAAAGATGCAGCTTCCATATTGACTACCATAAACCCGAAAATGTATATTTCAGAAGTCACCAGACCATACCTGGATGCACTGTTGTATTACAAGGGAGCGTTGGATGAATCTGCTTTGGTGGATTTAAACAGCATGCCCAAAAGTTCTGAAGAAGCCCGTGCATGGTCGCTTAAGGCATATGCAATTGCAGTGAAAGCATCCATAGAAAAGAAAGACGATAAGAACTTAAAAGTTCTGGAACAAATTATGGAAAGCCCATTCTGGAATCAGGCTGCATACATTGCTGCTGAAGCCGATCACCACCGCATAAAAGGGTACAATTACAAACAAATGGAATCCAAAGAATTGAATTCCGGCACCAAAAGATCAAAATAAAGTCCCAATTTAGAAGTACTGTTTTGCAACAATACGTTTTTGCAAAGCGATTTCATCCTTCGATCCCTTAAGCTGGTCGTATAAATCCCCAATTCAGTCTGAATCCGGGATTGTTTTTGGAATCATTCACGGTCAGGAATTGTTTTTTGATATATTTATTACGAACATGCCGGGCTTTTGTTTTCCCTAAGCGCGAGTGCATATTCACCATAAAATCCAATGCAATGAAAGAAAACATATTCAAACCCAGCTCCGGATGGATCGTGCTGGCGATCGCTATTTTATTACCGATTGTACTTTCTCAAGTTTTCAATCCCATATTATGGGCAATAGGAGGAGTTATAGAACTCTTGCTCCTGGCGGGGTTCATCATCGTATATCCCAATGGGTCCAAGGTGCTCACCCTTTTTGGTAAGTATGTAGGCACAATCCGCGATGATGGCTTTTTCTGGGCAAATCCCTTTTATGCTAAGCGCAATGTATCCCTGAGGGCGCGGAATTTTGAAAGTGACCGGCTCAAAGTCAACGACAAGCGCGGCAATCCTATACAAATTGGTGTCGTACTGGTTTGGAAGGTTCAGGATACATTCCGTGCCAGCTTTGATGTAGAGGACTACATGCATTATGTTAAAGTACAATCCGACGCCGCGGTACGAAAGCTTGCAGGTAGTTTCGCCTATGATCATGTGGACGATCATACGGAAATCACCCTGCGTTCTGCAGAGCAGGAGGTGAATCAGGTTCTCGAACACGAACTGCAGGAACGCCTTGGATTTGCAGGTATAGAAGTTCTGGAAGCCCGCATCGGCTATTTGGCTTATGCCCCGGAAATTGCGGCGGCCATGCTCAAGCGTCAACAGGCGGAAGCCATTGTTTCGGCTCGCTATAAAATTGTAGAAGGTGCTATAGGCATGGTGGAAGGAGCTGTTCATCAACTTGAATCAAAGAACATCGTGCATCTGGATTCTCATGAAAAAGCAAAATTGGTCAGCAATCTCATGGTAGTGCTTTGTTCTGAAAAGGAAACCACACCCGTAGTGGAGGCATCGGCCTGAGCTCATATGAGCGGCAGGATCCTGCGATAAAGGCCCTTTTTTTGTATTATCATTCAAGCTTGAACCTGCGACAGGAAGATGAGTGCGTACTTGATTCTCACGTGAAATCAAGTTGGGAGCTTAAATTTGTCCAATGACCCAGGAAGATTTCCTCAAATTACAGGACCTCATACCGAAAGACCCCGGAGTATATCGATTTATGGGTGTCCGGGAAGAAATTTTGTATGTGGGGAAAGCCAAAAATCTACGAAACAGACTGGGTTCTTATTTCGGGGATAAAAAATATTTGGCGGCTAAAACCAAATCCCTGGTGCGCAATGCACATCGCATAGAGTTTACCATAACGGAAACCGAACAGGATGCGCTCCTGCTTGAAAATTCACTGATCAAAACGCATCAGCCCAAGTACAATGTGATGCTGAAGGATGGCAAGACCTATGCCTACATCTGCATCCGCAATGAACATTTTCCGAGGGTTTATTTTACCCGTAAAATTATCAAGGACGGCTCTACCTATTTTGGACCCTATGCCTCCAAATATAAAGCAGAGGTCATCCTCGACCTCATTAAGGTCCTTTTTCCCTTGCGCAATTGCAATCTGAATCTGGATCCTTCCATCATTGCCAAGGGAAAATACAAAGTGTGTCTTGAATACCATATCCGCAATTGCAATGGTCCTTGTCAGAATTTTGAATCAGAGGCAGATTACAATGCAAAAATTTCACAAATCAAAAACATCCTCAAAGGACATTTGAAAGTAGTGCGCGAATTCCTTAAACAACAAATGAACGCGTATGCAGAAGGAATGGAATTTGAAAAAGCCCAGGAATGCAAAGTCAAATTACATGCATTCGAAGATTACCAGGGAAAATCCACAGTAGTGAGTACTTCTATTCAGGATGTAGATGTATTCAGCATTGCCAGCGATGAAGAACAAGCCTATATCCATTTTATGAAAGTAATTGACGGTGCAGTCATACATACGTTTACGATGGAAGCGGATAAAAATTGTGACGACGACGAAATGCAGATACTTGCCTTGGCCATTCCAAAATTGCGCGAAAAGTTTGACAGCATCGCTCCTGAAATCATTGTACCATTTGAAATAAGTATAGAACAAGGACCCTATACGGTTGTCGTTCCCAGGCAGGGAGACAAAAAGAAACTTTTGGATTTAAGTATCAGCAACATACAATATTACAAACTTCAAAAACGCAAAGAACGCATCAATCGTGCAGGTAAACTGAGTCCTTCAGAGCGCATTCTGAGAACCGTTCAGGATGATTTGCATCTGAAGGAACTGCCTATACACATCGAGTGTTTCGACAATTCCAACATACAAGGTACACATCCGGTAGCAGCCTGCGTGGTATTTAAAAACGCACGACCCAGTAAAAAGGAATACCGGCATTTCAACATTAAGTCCGTGGAAGGGCCCAATGATTTTGCATCCATGGAGGAAGTCGTATACAGGCGATACAAAAGATTACTGGAAGAACAGCAAGCCTTACCGCAACTCGTCATCATTGATGGTGGCAAGGGACAGCTTTCATCAGCTATGAAGTCCATAAAAGCACTTGGGCTTGAAGATCGCATGATCCTGGTCGGCATTGCAAAAAAGCTGGAAGAAATCTATTTTCCGGAAGACCCTATTCCATTGCATATCAATAAAAAATCGGAATCGCTAAAGCTCATTCAACAATTGCGAAATGAGGCACACCGATTTGGCTTGCAGTTTCACAGGAATCAACGATCAAAGGCGTTTATTAAAACGGAATTGACACATATAAGGGGCGTGGGAGAGAAAACTGCGAGCAAACTGTTGAAGCAATTTGGCTCTGTGCAGCATATCAAAGAAGCACTTCCGGAACAAATAGAAGCCCTTGTGGGGCCGGAAATCACAAAAAAAATAAGAGCTCATTTTGATCTTTCAGAGCAACAATAAATTCGCATCATGGAACAAACGTTAGGAAAAATTATGGTAACTGGTGGATGTGGTTATATCGGAAGCCATACCATTGTGGATTTGTTGCAAAGAGGCTTTGAGGTATTTAGCGTGGATTCACTCCTGAATGCTTCAGAAGATGTTTTGGACGGAATCGAAAAGATCACTGGAAAGCGCATTGTCAATTACAGGATAGATGTGTCGGAAGGGGAGGCTTTAAAAGATTGCCTGGCTGCTGAAGGACCTATTTCGGGAATTATCCATTTTGCCGCATTAAAAGCCGTAGCAGAATCAGTGGAGATGCCCTTGCGGTATTATCATAACAATCTCAACAGTCTGATGCAAGTCCTGGAGAGCATGGATTCCTCAGACATACCTTACCTTATTTTTTCCTCTTCCTGTACTGTATATGGAGAGCACTGTCCACTTCCGGTGGACGAAGATGCTTCCTTTGGTTACACCGCATCTCCCTATGGAAAAACAAAGCAGATGGGAGAATACATCATGCAGGATGTTTTGCCATCCATCGGAAAAAAAGGAATATCACTTCGTTATTTTAATCCTGCTGGTGCACATCCGTCGTCTCTGATTGGCGAAGCCCCATCAAATCCAGCGCTCAATCTGGTACCGGTCATCACCGAGACCGCTATCGGTATTCGGAATTCAATGATGGTATTTGGGACCGATTATCCAACGAGGGACGGTTCTTGTGTGAGGGATTATGTGCACGTGATGGATCTTGCAAGGGCCCATACAATGGCTATCGAACGTTTGTTAGCAGGTCGGCAGGAAGCTGCATTTGATGCCTTTAATCTCGGCATTGGAAAGGGGCTTACCGTTTTGGAAATAATTCAGGCATTTGAAAAGGTGTCCGGAATGAAATTGAACTACCGGCTTGGATCAAGAAGGGCAGGGGATATGGCGGAAATTTATGCAAACAGCGACAAGGCCCGGAACATTTTGCAATGGATTCCTGAATACGATGTAGAGGACATCATGCGCACGGCATGGGCCTGGGAAAAGGCAAGAAGAGCGCATGATACGCCAAATGCAGATTGAAATCTGCCTGCAGACCTTTGCACATCAAACTAACATCAGGAAAGAAATAATTGAACAGCCAGCTGATCAGCTAATGGAAGACCTTTCCTGCTCAGCTTGAAAAAATTTTGGATTTGGAGGAGCTTTCCCGATTCCACTTCGGATTTGCATGCTGCATAAAAATGGGAAGCATATTCGGGAAATTTTTGCTCGATCACTCCAGCATGTATTCCTTCTTTTTTTCGGATTTGAAGCATGATGTACTCATTGTACTGTTCCTTTCGACTGAGATGTTCCGTTTCAAAAAAGTGTTGATTGTCATGTACTGCCTTTGTGTACAGGGCATTATTTGCAATATTCCACCGGCGTTGCCGGCCGTCGAAGGAATGTGCGGAAGGGCCAAAGCCAATATATGGTTGCCCCTCCCAATAGGAGCTGTTGTGACGGGACCGATACCCGATTTTTGCGAAATTGGATATTTCGTAGTGCTCGTACTCGTTTGATTCCGCATAGTCCATCAATTGATACAGTTGCTCTACGGTGTCAACATCCGAAGCAGGTTGCAGTGTTCCTTTCTTGTTGAGGTGCATCAGTTTTGTGCGTTCCTCCAAAGTCAAGGCATATGCTGAAAAGTGGGGAACCTGGTAGTGGCTGATTTGATGGAGATTCAGATTCCATTTCTCGTAATTGGAATCCGGAAGACCGTAGATCAAATCCAGACTGAAATTTTTGACAGGACCTTGGAGTACAGATTCCATTGCGTAATGCGCCTGATCTGCATTGTGCGCGCGATTCATCCACTCCAGGTCCTCCTGAAGAAAGGACTGAATCCCAATACTGATACGATTGAATCCGGTGTCATGCAGGAATTCCAGATATTCCGGTTGGATATCCTCCGGATTGCATTCAATAGTCCATTCCGCGTGCTCTGAAACAACATAGTGTTGTTGGATTGCTGCTGTCAGACGGGAGAGTTCTTCGTTTGAAAGCAAGGATGGAGTTCCCCCTCCAAAATAAACGCTGGAGATGGCGTAGCCGGAAGCCTCCGCTTTGCGCATTTCGATTTCCCGTATCATGGAATCCAAAAGCGCTGCTTTGGTATGGAGCAAGGTAGAGAAATGAAAATTGCAGTAGCTACATTTGCGTTTACAAAAAGGAATGTGCAGGTACAATCCTGCTTGATTTATGTCCGGGTTATTCAATTGTAAGGTATCCATTTCGATGTGCTTGTGCATCTTCCTGAATTGTCTGTCATTTGCACAGGTCCGTCAGGACCGTGTTCCTTTATTCCTGTTAGATCAAAGGGAAATCAAATTTGATCCTTCAAAGGTAAGGGATCCAGGGCAACTCCAGCGCACACTGCGGGAATGGCAATTTGAAGCATGGAAAAAAGGACAGCTGCTATCAGGTTTGGATTCCGTTGTTAGCGGTCCTACACAGGATGTGTATTACCTGTATGGTGGTCCGGTTTTCAAAACTGTATTGGTTGTGGATAGCAGCTATGGAGATTCCTCTACAAAGGACCAATTGAATGTGCAAACATTGAAATTTCAAAATCCGCAGCAGTTTACGGAAAACATGAGGGAACTTGTAAGATATTATGCGGATCGGGGGTTCCCCTTTTGCCAGATTGGATTGCTTCCCGTGCAAAAAGGCAGGGATACCTTGTCCATAAACATTCGTTTAGATAAAGGTCCTGCAATTGCATTTCATTCCTGTGAGCAACGCGAAGAAAAGGTTTTGCGCGATTATGTATTTGATAGAATTTCCGGAGTTTACAAGGGGCGAATTTTTTCGCAAAAGACTTTGGATGAATTGGGGGAACGATTGAACCGCTTGCCTTACGTCAAGATGAGCTCTGAACCCCGCGTATTATTTCTAGGTCAGGAATGCGTTGTATGGGTGTATCCCCAAAAAGTCAACGCATCGAAATTTGATATACTGCTTGGTTTAAATCCATTTCAGGGACCATCAGGCACGGAATACCGGCTCACCGGTGAGGGCGGATTTGATTTTCAGAATGTATTAAAATGCGGTGAACAGCTCCGCATGAAATATGAGAATCTGAGCAATCAGTCCCCAAACTTACAGTTGTTAGTTGATTTTCCTTTTATTCCGTCTTTCCCACTGGGTGCAGCTGCATCATTGGATATTTATCGTTACAGGGAGGAGTATGTAGAATTGTCCCCCTATGCGGCACTAACGTATAGTTTGCGTGGAGGCCAGCGGCTGTCCCTTAGCTACCGGAGCATTCAGTCGCATATTCTGAATGTAGATACACTCGTGCTTATTGCAACAGGCAGACTGCCTGCTAAACTGGATTATTCTTACGGGGCATGGGGATTGCACTATGATTACAATTCGCTGGATCAATACCAAATACCGAGAAAGGGTGTCCTGCTCCAGCTCTCTGCAGAATATGGAAAAAAGGAATTTCTCGAAAACAACACACTGCTTTCTTTTGACTCTGAACAAAGGATGGTCCGCACACAATACGACAGTCTGAATCTGAATACCGGACAGGCAAGGTTTGCCTTGAAATGCGAAGCATACACCAGCTTGGCACGTCGTTCCGTTTTGAAATGGGCATTTGCGTCAGAAGCCATTTGGAGTGCAAGCAGCATCGTTGAAAATGAGTTATTCCGTATGGGCGGTGCCTCCAATCTTCGGGGATTTGATGAAGATTTTTACCGTTGCAGCCAATATGGCTTATTCAGTTTGGAATACCGGTTTTTGTTGGATCCTTATAGTTTTCTGAATGTATTTAATGATTTTGCTTACTTAAAGCAACCAGTGGCTTCTGTGACGGAATGGAATTATTACAATGGTTTTGGACTGGGTATTCAGTTTCAGACCAAAGTAGGTGCATTCAAACTGCAATATGCATTGGGGACATCAAAAAGCGAATCGATACAAATTTCAAAAGGGAAAATTCATTTTGGGTACACCCAGCTTTTTTGAGCCCTGCTCAGGAGTTCGCAATTGCCTTTAGGGCCTTTACCAGTTTGTCCAATTCGGATTTCAAGGTATACACATTCGGGGTTATACGCACCCCATGAATGTTTTCCCAATTGATCGATACCGTGTGAATTTTATATTGATCGAAAAGCCGGTTGGCTATGTCTTCCACTTTCTTATCTTTTATTGCAATATTGCCTAATGCACCACTGTGTGAAGATGCCCTGGGATGGTTAATAATGAAGCGCTCATCGTCTACCAGTTGCTGCGTCCAGTATTTTTGCAGTTCATACAGCCGTTCATATTTGCGTTCGGCGCCGATCATGTCGTAAAAGTCAATTGCATGCGCAATTGCATGTTCTATCGCCATGGATCGCGTGCCCAGGTTTTCAAATTTCCGGATGTCATCCTGTTCAGGATCTCCGGCTGCCAGAAGCGGATACAGATTTTTAATTTTATCTTTTTTCACATAGAGCAATCCGGAGCCAAATGGTGCGCTTAGCCATTTATGCAAGGAAGCACCGAAATAGTCTGCTCCCAAATCGGGAATATGGTATGGAATGTGTGCGAAACTGTGAGCACCATCCACGAGTACTTCAATTCCCTTTTTATGAGCGATATCTGCAATTTTCCGGACGGGCAGCAACTGGCCATTCCAGTTGATCATATGCGTCAGGTGGACGATCCTCGTACGTTCGGTAAACTGGCTTGTAAAGGATTCTGTCAGGTAACTGTCATTGGTGGAGGGCAACTCCAGATTCACCCAAACCAATTTTATGCCATCGCGGTGGGCGCGTTGCTTCCATGCGTTGATCATATTTGGATAATCTTGTTTGCTCAGAACAATTTCATCACCCGCTTTCAATCGCAATCCAAATATGATGGTTTCCAATGCTTCTGATGAATTCCGGTTAATGGCAACTTCCCCGGGTTCGCAGCCTGCCAAAGTAGCCATCTTTTCACGCAGCGGCTCCCGGTTTTGGTCCAGTACCCTCCACATATAATAAGAGGGTGCTTCATTACACAGGCGATTGTAAAATTCGACGGCATTCTGGACTACCCTGGGCTGCGGTGCGACACCTCCGTTGTTGAGGTTGATCATGCTTGGGGCGCAGGTGTATGCTTCCCGGATGCCCATCCAATATTCCTCGCTTTGGTTATTGTTACTTCCCAGTTCCAAGAGTTTTTGCAGGGAATCCCGGTATTCAACATTGAGGGTTTTCAATAAGGACGAAGGATTTGAAATCAAACCACTGCTAAGGGTGCCTAAAGAGAGTACAGCTGTTCTGCGATTCATAATATTGTATTCTACACAAGGATACAAAAAAGATGGAAAACCAATTGAAGGAATCACACGTTAAAGCATACCTTGGTGCTTGGATTCTTGTGGTCTTTTGAAGATGGAAACAGAATGCATTCATTTCCATTGGCTTCTGGTTTTTTTACGGGATGCAATGTACTTTTAATGATAAGGACTTATGTTGGATATAAACGATTATATACAGATAAACAAAGAAAGTTGGAATCAGCGCGTGCCGGTGCATATGCGCTCGCGGTTTTACAATACCGATGCCTTTGTCAAGGGTGCTTGCTCCTTGCCGCCTGCAGATCTTCAATTGCTGATGGATGTGCGTGGTAAGGACGTGCTGCATTTGCAATGCCATTTTGGAATGGATAGTTTGTCTCTATCCCGCCTGGGTGCCCGCGTGACGGGCGTTGACTTTTCAGATGTTGCGATATCTCAGGCACGGGCTCTCGCTGCACAACTTCAGCTGGATGCCCACTTCATTTGCAGTGATATCTATGAATTGGATCAAAACCTGGATCAGAAATTCGATGTGGTGTATACCAGCTATGGAGTCTTACCCTGGTTGCCGGATCTGGACCGTTGGGCGGCCCTTATTGACCATGTTCTGAAGCCGGGTGGTAAAGTAATATTGGTTGAATTTCATCCCGTAGTCTGGATGTTTGATGATTTCTTTGAAAGCATACACTATTCGTATTTTAAAGAGGAGGCCATTGCAGAGGAGCAGGTCGGAACGTATGTGGAAGAAGGTAGAGACATGCAACTTAATTGCATAACATGGAACCATAGTTTGAGTGAGACCATAGGAAATTTACGAAAGCATGGTTTGCACATTGAGGAATTCAAAGAATACAATCACGCTCCGTACAATTGTTTGCATGGCATGGTGGAGCTTGCACCCGGACAATTTGTTATAGAAAAATTTGGGACGAAACTTCCCCTTGTATTTTCTGTTGTGGCATGCAAATCACCCATTTAAGAAAACACTTTTTGCAGTAATAAAAATTTTAATTCAATCCATGGGGCTTCCAAATTTGAAATTAAAGTCTTTAAGATTTTTAAAATAACATAAGGTCTCCATTTTGCAAGAGAATTATTTTAACAAGGTGGGTTCATAGATAGGACACCAGCATGGACCAGGATCTGATATCCGCACTGCGTTTTCCTTTTGCTTGTTTGACTTACGCTATCTTATCATTCCTATAGCATCGTTTTTAAAAAATCAGGTTTACAAGTGTCGAGAGGTATCCAATCAGTTATCTTTTTTGAAATGGATTCCCCGCCAAGTAATTACCTGGAAAGATGTCGCAGTTCCAGGACTGCATCTTCGTATATGGCATCATTTTAGAGAGACCTTCATTCATTTGTTGTCTTCCTACTCAGGGACAGTTTTCAATGACCGTAATCATGTAAGTTAACTTCGAGCTATGATGTATATTTGAAGGCAGGTTTTACATGAATAAAGTAAGTTATAGTTTAGTCTTTTTGTGTATATGTGTGGTGTGCACTATCCAGGCGCAATGCAGTTTTACTGTTGATGCGGGTCCTGATTTGAAAGTCTGCAATCCGGGAGACATGGTTACAATCAATGGAAAAGTCATTGGTTCGGTGCAGGAGATCCGTTGGGATCCGGCAACGGGACTCAGCAATCCCAAGTCCCCGGTCACAAAAGCCACTGTATCGGGACCAATAGAATACATATTGACGGCTAAAGGAACCAGTACGATCAATCTGATTACCAATGGCAATTTTGAAGCCGGAAAGACGGGTTATTCCACTGATTATATCGTTGGTACGACACCCTGTTATGGAGCAGGATATCTCGATTGCGAGGGCACCTATGACGTGATCAACAATCCGCAGCTTGGCCATTCCGCATGGGCGCCTTGTGGTGATCATACCAGTGGATCTGGTTTGATGATGGTCCTGAATGGATCCGCAGCATTCCAGAATATTTGGTGTCAAACGGTTAATGTTATGCCGGATATGGACTATGTGTTTACTGCGTGGGTTACATCCGTTATTTCTTCCTCGCCTCCGATATTACAATTTTCAATAAACGGAACCAGTATTGGACCTGTCTTTACATCCAGTGGGGTGCCCTGCCAATGGGAAAAATATGAGGTCATTTGGAACTCAGGCTCGAATACCACTGCAGACATTTGCATCCTGAATGAAAATACGGCTACCGGTGGGAATGATTTTGCCATAGACGACCTGAGTTTTAAAAAGATTTGCGAGATAAAGGACACCATGAAAATTGAAGTAGAGGAGATCCTGATCGCCATTGAAGATCCCGCTGTGGTGACGTGTGATAAACCCCGAACGAAATTGGATGCCACAGGTTCTTCGACCGGAAAAGGATGGACCGCCCAATGGACCACCTCTGATGGTAAAATCATATCCGGTGGAAACACCTTGCAACCACTCATCGAAGGACCTGGTACATATACGCTCACCATTTGTTCTCCATTGCCGAATTGTTGTAAAACGGCCTTTATTGTGGTTGATGGAAATATCAAACCTCCCGACCTCAATTTGATTGTAAGGGATACCATTGGGTGTAATACGGCCTCTGCGAGTATTATTAGCCGGAGCAGGGTTTCTCCTTTGAATTATGAGTGGTCAGGACCCAATGGCTTTAGCTCAACCGATCCCTTTGTCGTAGTGACATCAGGAGGTAAGTATTATTTGACAATCACGGACGATTACAATTGCAAGACAGTGGATTCTGTTGATGTGATTGAACGGTCTGACAATCCAAAGGTCAGCATTCGCTCCAATGCCATCAATTGTCAATTGGATACGGCCAGGTTGTACGGAAGCTCCAGCATTCCAGGATCTACTTTTGAATGGTTTGGTCCCAATGCATTGAATATTAAATCCGATAGTTTGCTCACCATAGACAGCGGACAGTATGTTTTGAAAGTAGTGACACCACAGGGTTGCATTAAATACGATACGGTCCGGATCAGGAAGGATCAGACCCGTCCTGTTTTGGGGTATGTCGCGGATACCCTAAGTTGTTTAATGGATTCCAGTATCATTCGCATAAACTCCAATTCCAAATTGATTCAATCCGGATTGACGGGTTCGCAATCCGGGAATAAACTGGATACACTTCTTTTTTCAGTACGAAATCCGGGCAGGTATGTATTTACTGCAACTGCTGAAAATGCATGCAGCGACAGCCTGATTATCGATATTAAGGCCGACACGGCAGCACCCTTCATCGCACTTCCAGGGGACAGCCTGGATTGCAACAAAACGAGTGCCTTCCTGATTTCAGGAAAGACCGATCCTGGAGTTCAGCTAAAATGGACCGGGCCGTCCGGATTTATTGCTACCGGAGATACCGTTGTTGTACAGAATTCCGGTGTCTATACCTTATCAGCCACAGGTACTAACGGTTGTAAGTCAGTTTCACAAGTTTTTATACCCATCGATACCCTGCATCCTCAGCTTTCTGCTTCAAATGATACCTTGACTTGTGCCCGGAATCAGATCAGGTTATCGTTGAAAGACAGTCAGAATTCTACATACAGGTGGACTGGGCCATCAGCCTTTACAAGTATGCAGAAAAATCCGGATGTTACGGTTCCCGGAATCTATTCCGTCCTTGCAAGGCTGAATAACGGATGTGAAAGCAGTTTGCAGCTATCCGTTTCTATAGATACCGTCAAACCCCGGATCCAATTCCGGGATGATACCCTCAATTGCAAACGCGACAGTCTTATGCTCTTTGCGGCTGCGGATAAAGCAAACGCCCGTTATTACTGGACAGGACCGAATGGTTTTGGCTCAAATGATCAAAGTCCCGTTATCAAACAGGCCGGAACATACAAATTGATTGTCGAAAACAGCAATTCATGCAGAGATTCTGTTTTTGTGCAGATTGCACAGGATTTCAGGAAACCCGATCTCATAGTCCGGAATGATACACTCGATTGTGTCAAGCGCATCGCTCAGTTACATGCACGTTCCAGCAGGGATAGCCTGTCTTTTTTATGGTCCGGACCTTCCGGATTCACTTCTTCTGATTCCCTCATAAATGTAGGTGTGTCAGGTGTGTATACCGTAAAAATAGAAAGTCCGGAAGGTTGTGCCACAATTGCACAGGTCGTTGTCGCGGAGGATACCATCAGACCTGCACTTGTGCTTATGCCCGATACACTGGATTGTCTCAAAACAAGTTTGAATCTGCAGTTTCAAACAGCTTCGCCTCTGAAAAATATACTATGGTCCGGTCCAGGTGGTTTTGCAAGTTCCAGTCCGCAGCCATTAATTTTTTCTGGTGGATTGTACAATTTGGTAGTGACGGCCACCAATAATTGTACCTCCCAGCGCAGCATTCAAATTGTCCAGGACACCTTGCATCCCGTCATACAGGGTAATTCAGATACCATCAACTGCAGAAAGAGGGAAATTGATTTGAAAATCTCGGTGAATCCAGCTGGTCTGCTTGGCGAATGGACTGCTCCGGGAGGTCAAAAGTATATGGCAAATACTTTAAAAGTGAATGCGGGAGGTACGTATGCATATCAAGTGAAAGGATTAAACCATTGCATCAGTACATTGAATTTGTTTGTTCCAGTGGATACGATGCATCCGGACCTTACTGCTGCCGGTGATACGATCACCTGCAAAAAGCCAGTCATAATGTTAACATCTGTTAGTAATGCGGGTAATGTGCAATATGTGTGGACTTTCCCCGATGGAAGCAAGAGTACATCAAAGGATTTAAATGTTCGAATTCCAGGGGAGTATCATATCCTTGTAACGACAGCCAATGGTTGTGAAAATAGCCAAACGGTGTATGCGGGAATAGATACCCTGCATCCGCAGGTGCAAACCACTGCTGACAGCATCGATTGCAAACATGCAAGCGCACGGGTTACAGCACAATGCAATACACCAAGTGTTTTGTACACATGGTCGGATGTTTCCGGGAAGCTCCTGAGCAATCAACCCGATGTACGTGTCCAATCAGGTGGATCCTATCGCATGCAGGTTGAAAATCCTTCAAATGGATGCGTCACTGTAAAAGATCAATTTGTTAAGGAAGACAGCTTGCTGATCCGCGATGTTTTGGTAGAACCCACCCATCCTGTTTGTGATCTCCTAAGCGGATCCCTTCAATTACTGAAAGTAATTGGTGGACATAGCGGCTTGAAATATTCTTTGGATAACAAACAAAGTTTTACCACGAATCCGACGTTCACGGGATTATTGCCTGGTAGTTACAGTCTCTATGTCCTGGATGATAAAGGCTGTGAATTCAAAAAGGATTTTGACATTGTAAAAATACCTCCTGTTCAAATAAGCATGGTACCTGAGATTACCATCAAACTCGGAGATTCTACCCGTCTGGAACCGGATATATTCCCGGATTTGAGTTTGGTACGGTCTGTAAAGTGGAATCCGGATCTTTATTTGAGTTGCACGGATTGTCTGAATCCGTATGCAAATCCTTGGGTGGAGGAAGAATACGAAGTGACCGTAACGGATACGAACGGTTGTGTGTCTGTTGCACGTGTCCGGCTGAAAGTAGAAATACCCGAAGTATGGGTACCAAATGTCTTCAGTCCAAACGGTGACAATATAAATGACCGCGTATATATTTTCGGATCCGATGCAAGGATTACGAATATTTTGAGTTTTCAAATTTTCAATCGCTGGGGCGATCGCGTGTTTGAAAATTCAAATTTCAGACCCAACGATCCAATACAAGGTTGGAATGGTACATTCAAGGGAGAAAAATGCGAACCAGGAGTATATGTTTACTGGGCAGAAGTTGAACTCATTAATGGGAATAAATGGTTGTTGAAAGGCGATATTACACTTGTACGATGATGCAATTTTTAATCCGAATTATTATTTGTTTAGTATTGATTTGTGCAGGACGAGATGTCCACATATTCGCGCAATCAAAATCCCCGAATCCAAAGAAAGAATATGCGTTGCCAAATGCATGCGGAATCACCGTCAATGCAGGACCGGACATCACTATTTGCCCAGGCATTGGTAAAAATTTATCAGGGATGGTCACCGGAAGTACCCAATACAGCTGGGAACCTCCGGATGGATTGAGTAATCCGAATGTGCTCAATCCTGTTGCCAATCCTTCGATGACAACAAGTTATACGCTTACGGCTAAGGGCATGTCTGGAAATCTGATTACGAATGGATCTTTCGAAACAGGTTCGATCGCTCCGGCGACGAGCAACTATACACCTTATACAGACGTCAATGCATTTGCTTTTTCAAACGGTGGTTATATGGTTTTGAGCGTCCCGCAATTGGTTCAGGCACTTGGATGCAATCCGGGAATCGGATCCTTTGCACTTGCAATTACTCCAATAGGATCAGGGACAAACATCTGGTGTCAGACGATCGCGGTAAATCCTAATACCGATTATAAAATCGAATACAAGGTTTTTGGTATTCCTTACATTTTAGGTTCGCCACCTTCTATTGGATTGAAAGTAAATGGCACACTTCTCGGAACCGTAGATGCAGTAAGCGGTTTATGCATTGAAGCAAAAGGAAGCTTTGTTTGGAATAGTGGTGCTGCTACAACGGCTACCATTTGCTTTGCAAATTATGGCGGTACAGGAAATTTTAGTATGTGTGCAATCGACGATATCATTGTCAAGGAATGCTGCGAGGTGAAAGATGAAGTGACAGTTACTGTATACGAGTTGATAGCAGATGTTCTGCCCCCTGATGAAATCAATTGTCTCAACAGGCCGTTGACGATTGATGCCTCCGCTTCAACCAAAGGCCCCGGCATCAGTTACCTATGGTCCACCCGAAACGGGCATATCGTCAGAGGGGAACGAACCTTGACTCCGGAAGTGGATACGCCTGGGATCTATACCTTAAAAATTACGGGCCAGTTTGGTTGTGAAACGGAAATAATGGTTGAAGTCCGTGGTAGCGTGACTCCGCCGGATATAAAAACAAAAGTTACAGATATCGATTGCACACATCCTACCGGAAGTGTTGAGGCCAGTTCGAAATCTTCTTCTCCTCAATTCGAGTGGATGGGCCCCAATGGATTTTTTAGTACCAAAGCGGTCAATTATAATTTAAAAGAGCCTGGAGAATATACGGTAAAGGTCGTCGATTCCTACGGTTGCGAAAGCATGAGTAAGGTTGAAGTTAAAGATTTGCGTAGTTTAATTGAGGCGGAAATAGAAGGGGACAGTTTAAGTTGTAACAAGGATTCCGTTTTATTAAAGGCAAGTTCGATTGCTACAAAACCAAAGTACAATTGGACTGGTCCCGGAAACTTTAAGCTTGACAGCAGTGTCACAGCTATTGTTAAAGACACAGGATGGTATTTTTTGCTAACAATTGATAGTGCAGGATGCAGGGAACTGGATTCCTTTTATGTCAAGAAGACAGGTCGTGCAAGCAATGTATCCATTTCTACGGACACAATAACATGCAGTGTTACACAGGTACCGTTGAGACTACAAACCGATTCCAGTGCACAAATAAAGTGGACAGGCCCTAATGGATTCCAATCAAATCAGCGACAGCCTAATGTAAGTGAAGAAGGTTGGTACGTTGTAGAGGTGCTTTCAGGAGCGGGCTGCAGAACTTTGGATTCCGTTTATGTTTTTAAGTCATCTGACGTACCAGATATTTTTGTAGGTCAAAACGATACCATTACCTGTTTAAAGGATTCTGTATTGATTGCAGGAGGCACTTCGAGCCCAGGTGCGCAGCTGGAATGGAAGTTGCCTTCTGGCAAGATTATTAAAAGCAACAATTTTATGGCCACGGACAGTGGTGTATATATTCTGACGGTTACAGGTAGCAACGGATGCGTTATTACCCGCGATGTGCATATTTTCAAGGATACGCTCGCACCGTTTCTTCAGACAAAGGACGATACCATTACCTGTTTAAAGGACAGTATCATATTGGCTTTGAGCTCCAGTGGTGCGCAGACATTTTCCTGGAGTGGCCCGGGAGGGTTTAGTAGTAATCTGCCTGCACCTGTGGTAAAGTCCGGTGGCGTCTATCAGATTCTTGCTTCTGGTACTAACGGATGTTCGTCCTCCGCCAGCCTTTC
>CAZDQG010000027.1:0-4058 GCA_964507535.1 uncultured Saprospiraceae bacterium | reverse complement strand
TCTATCAGATTCTTGCTTCTGGTACTAACGGATGTTCGTCCTCCGCCAGCCTTTCTATAGTCGAGGACAAAGCTTCGCCAACGCTGGCCTTGGAAGTAGATACACTTAACTGTATCAATACCCAGGTGATACCCAGGGTGAATTCCGATCCGCGTGTTGTCAGCTTTCAGTGGTCGGGACCCAATGGCTTTCAGTCAGGACAGAAGAATGTCAGTTTGAATAAAGGTGGAAATTATACACTCCGAGTAATTTCAGAAAATGGGTGCCAGTCTGTAGGTACCCTGTTTGTGGTTCAGGATACCATCAAACCATTTATTAATTTAGAAGCGGATACGATCCGGTGCAAGTCTCAGGCTTTTGTCCGCAGCCTGAATCCATTTAAAGTGCAGACCTATCAATGGTCAGGTCCACAGGGATATACAGGTAATGGCCCATCCTTTGCCGTTACCAACGGCGGGACGTATGTTGTAACTGTCACAAGTGCTAACGGATGTTCGTTTGTGGATTCCATACAAGTGGTTCAGAAGGACGTATTGCCGGATATTTCTGCAAAAGATGATACATTGACCTGTTTGCGTACAAAGCTGAATCTGAACGGGGACTCAAAGTCAAGTGGTGTTCGATTTGAATGGAACGGCCCCAACGGTTTTTTCTCCGATAAGCCTCAGCCAGAAATTCAGGACTCTGGACGCTATGTTTTAAGAGTCATCGATCTTCAGGGTTGTGAGTCAACAATTCAGGTGTACATATCAAAATTTGCAGATCCCAGTCCGTTACGGCTCGATTTTTTGAAAAATCAGCTTACCTGTCAGGATACCCTTATACAGTTGAATGCACAAACAAATCAGGCAAAAGGTCAGCTTACATGGACCGGGCCAAACGGATTTAGCTCTTCTGCTCTTTCCGTATTTGTAAGGGAACCTGGTGCATATAAGGTGCATTTTATCAACCAATTTGGATGCAAGTCGGAAGATAGCGTTGTCATTCAGGATCTGCGACAGTTGCCGGTGTTTACAGTTATGGATGATAGCATCCGATGCAATCGCAGCAGCCTCAATCTCAGCTTACAGACTAGCGATACTGGTTTGCGTTTTCAGTGGGCAGGACCAAATGGCTTCAACAGCAATGTTCAAAATCCACTCATCCAAACTCCGGGTGTATATACCATTACTGTTAACAACAGTGCAGATTGTGCTGTGACTAAAACACTTCAAATTATTGCAGATACCTTACATCCGGATCTCAATCTTTCTGCAGATACCATCAATTGCCTTCGGGATCGCGTTCCTGTTAAGGCAGGTTCGAGCCTTCAGGGGTTCACCATGCGATGGACGGGCCCCAATGGATTTACCTATTCACTTCCCCAGTTTATTACCACAGTTCCAGGTTTATATCAATGCACCATTACAAATCCGAGGAACGGATGCAGCACCACTTCAAGTGTACAGGTCCTGGAGGATACCAATCGCATCCGGAACGTGGTTACACAGGTTGTTGGTGCCCGCTGTAATTTGAGCAATGGAATGATAGGTGTACCTACTGTTCTTGGAGGAAAGTTGCCTTTGCGGTATTCATTGGACAACGGATTGAATTTTGTGAATGACGTATCCTCTTTGCAGCTTTCAGCGGGAGAATATACGCTGATCGTTGAAGATGCAAATGGTTGCCGTTTTGCACAGAAAGTAACCATCGAAGATTTACCTGAGGTTGCAATACAACTAATTCCCAGTATAGAACTGGTCTTGAATTCAAGTTCTAAATTGAACCTGAATATATTGACAGATCCCAATGACATTGCATCCATCAATTGGAGTCCTTCAGATCAACTGGATTGTAGTGATTGCACACAGCCTTTATGGACAGCAGTGCATGATGATATCCTCCAGGTTGTTGTAACGGATAAAAATGGTTGCACTGCGACGGCCCGGATTCAGCTAATTGTGAAGAAAGAAGTGAACATCTATTTCCCGAATGTTTTTTCTCCGAATGGTGATAATATCAATGACTCCTTTTACCCCAGTTCTCCGGGAGCTTCCACAGGTATAGATTATATGAGAATATACGACCGTTGGGGAAATCTGGTTTTCACCAAGGAAAATTTTTCATCGAATGATGCAAATGCAGGGTGGAAAGGAACAAGCCTTGATGGTACAAAATGCATGCCGGGAGTTTATGTATATGTAGCAGAGTGGCTGGAAGATGGCAAGAGAAAATCGGCTTCAGGTGATTTGAGTTTAATCCAATAAGCCGTCGGTATGGATGCTCAAAAATGGAAGGCACTGTTGGAATACAGTGAATCATGGAGTACTCCTGGTCATGCATCACTTTATGAGCTGGAGCGCCAGACTTTTTTACAGACGGTTGCTCCTCAAATGATTTCCGGAAAAACGCAAGGAAGATTGCTAAGTTTAATTTCTAAATTAAAAAAGCCTAAGAGAATTCTTGAAATAGGGACTTTTACGGGCTACAGTGCGCTGTGTCTTGCGGAAGGACTGGATGAAAATGGAGTTTTACATACGATCGAGGTAAGCAGGGATTACGATCACATTCGCAAACAATTTGCATCGGCGCATCCTGCATATGCCAAAATTCAATGGCATTTGGGTGATGCGTTGGACATTGTTCCAAGGCTTGGTGCAGAGTGGGATCTTGTTTTCCTGGATGCTGCAAAAAATAAATATCTTGATTTTTTAAAAATGCTGGAACCTCAGATGGCTTTATCCGGACTGCTTATTGCAGATAATGTGTTGTGGTATGGCAAAGTACTGGATTCGCTTCAGGATGAAGAAACCCGGATTCTCGATTCATTCAACAAAACCATTTATGCATCACCAAACTGGCAAACACTTTTAGTACCCGTTCGCGACGGCATAAGTGTTTCCATGAAAACTTCCAACGTTTAGGCGACGCTATCTATGAATGCAGGAAGTATCTTAACTCATTCCATTAAGAAACCTGATGATACAGGTTTGAGGATTTCTCAATTGCCATGGTATCTGACTATTGTAGCGAAACATTATGAAACCTTGACACTGGATGGAATTTCCGTTTTGATTCCGGTTAAAGTATGGTTTGGTCACAAGTACGTTTTTATACCTCCTTTTGTACAAAGAATATCTGTAGATCTGCGGAATCAAAGTACTTCATTTGATGCATCCCTGGTTAAGGTTCTCCTTAAAGAGTACAAATCAGGATTGATATGTTTGGATCATGAAATCGATGTTTCGGATCTTTCTGTCATTAAAAAACGAAGGATAAATTATCTTCTAAGACTTGAAGAAAGTTATTCCAGGATCGCATCCAATTACAACAAGGGACATCAGCTTAATATTAAGAAGTTCATGCGATCGGGATACCTTGTCCGGGAGTCTTTGGATGTGAATGACTTTGTTCAATTTTATTCCAGGAATGCGCGTGCTACAATTCCGTCCGGCTATAAAAATCCAAAAATGATGCATCGACTGATTCAAGCCTGTATAGATCGTCAGGCAGGTAAGATGTTGATTGTTAAAAATGAAAAGGAACAATTGCTGGCCGCTGCTTTTTTCACCTTTTATAACAACAGGATCGTTTATCTCACATCTTGTTCCAATCGGGAAGGGAGGGCAATCTATGCCATGCATGCTATTATTGACCAACTTATTAAGGACTATAGCGCTTCGGGATGGATTCTGGATTTTGAAGGAAGTATGATTCCCGGGATAGCCTATTTTATGAAAGGATTTGGTTCAGAAGAAGAAGCTTACTATTCCTATCAGTGGGGTAATGGTGGTCTCATTGGATGGCTTCGTCGATTCAGGAGATTTTTTCGTGTGATTTTTTGAATTCGAAAGGAAAAAGATAGATCACCTACAGATCAAAGCCAGACTTTAGTACATCATGAAACACATCATGTGTCTGTATGTTATCCATTACGTATTTGTAAAGAATTACGGATGCTATGTTCCGTAAGGAATTGGAATTTAAATAATAAAATCCTGTTAGGTAGGGGGATTTTTGAATGAAGTGCCGAAAGTGGGACTCGAACCCACACGACTTTGAGGGTCACTGGATTTTGA
>CAZDQG010000026.1:0-48812 GCA_964507535.1 uncultured Saprospiraceae bacterium | reverse complement strand
GTAATCACTTCCCAAATCATCAGCAATGATGAGCAAGACGTTTCGTTGTCCAATTACAAGACTGCTGATGAACAGAAAGAAAAGAGACCATTTGATTTTATTATACATGTCTTATAGGCTTGAATTTTGTGATCAAAGCACTGCAATGTTACGAATAATCGGTGTACCATCCTTTGGTATCTGATTGCTTACAAAAGGTTCTGTGAGATAATGGAAGATATCATGCTATGTAAAGAATATTGTATGACTTATTCCATCGGTGTCTAATGATTTCTAAGGTCCTGTAATGAATACAAAGACGACCTGATACATTCCAACTGTGCTATTTCAATTACAGTATCAAAACTTGAATACATATTGTGTTAAAGTATGAAGGATTCGAAAGGAAGTATTGAACCAAAAAGAGCGAATTCAAAATGCAGCGATGTGCTTTCTTTTCGAGAGCCATGATTTTTTGAGTTGATGACAAAGCACGGCCGTGCCTGCCCCTAGCAGTGCACCGGCAAGTACATCACTCGGGTAATGCACACCCAGGTGCATTCTCGAGTATCCAACTCCACATGCCCAGCTGTAGGCAGGAATGATGACATACCATTTTGGAAATGCCAGACTTGCTGAAGTGGCCAGGGCAAAAGCATCTGAAGTATGTCCCGATGGGAAGGAGGGACTTCCGGCATCACTTGCTTTTTGAATGTCCGGATAGCTTACAAAGGGTCTTGTTCGCCGGATGCTGTATTTCAGTGCAGTCGATAATAAGGAGCATGTAATCAGGCTTGCACCAATATAAATGGCATTGTCACGAATGCTAGTGTCCTTTGTGATATAGGACATGCCGAATAATGCCAGGGGTGCTACAATTGAAATTGGGGTAGTTGTATTACTGAGCAAGCGAAAGGCAGGATCGAGATTTGTATTTCTGTGGACATTAATGTCTCTCAGCAGATTAATGTCCGGATTTTGAGAGTACAATTGAAAGCTGATGCATAGGGTCAACAAAAGCAGGTAGTTTGGGAAGCGATGAACAAAGTACTGAAGTCGTTGAAAAGTGAATGTATCCAAGCTATCCCTTTGTTGTCCCATGTTCCCGTAGTATGTAATTGGCCGAGTTATAATATTCAACAATTAAGCAACGTATGGTCTGTATTGGAATATTGCCTTGATGTCCGTCATTTCAAAAAGGATATTTCTTTTTAATAGAATGCACAGCTTGATTTTATGTGTGTGACGGGATTGCCGCTCGTGGCTGAAATCGCTGTCTTCGTAAAAAATCAATACCTATAATTCAAGTCCCTGGCAGCTAAGATTTCATACAGCTTATTTTAAACGTTCCAGTTTTCCTTTTCTTTTAATGAGATTCTTGTAATCCCACTGAATGTCTTCTGCTTTTTTCAACCAACGCGACAATTCGCTTTTGTCAATTTGTTGAACCCCGGTATATCTCTTTTCGGCTGCTTTAAAACTTCCCTCGTTCATCAGTGAAGGCTCGTCAAAGGATTGTCCGCTCCAGAACAACAGACGGATGCAATTTTTTAATTTGCTGTAACCGACAATCGGGTTGCCGCTCAAAAACCAGACGGGATGCCCATGCCATATTTTACTTTCGGCATGTACCAGGTGGCTATGGATCTCATGAGCAAGCTGAAAACATATTTCCTGGTCCTCCAAGGATAAACTCTTGTTGTAGGCCAGGATGGCTTCATGGATATCGGACATGATTAGCTGATGTATTTAAAGTATAAATCAATGTACAATTCGCATGTATTACATTACCAATGAATGCTAACAACTGTTGTTATCGAATTAATTGTATTGTTTTGCTTATTGAATGACCATTCCATTCCAGTCTGAAGGTATAGGTCCCTGCAGGCAGCTGGATTGCATTGAAGGGCAATTCATACGTACCTGCCTCCTGAATGCCATTGTAAAGAACACCGTAAAGCACCTGTGCAGCATTGAATAATTGAATCTTTACACGTCCTTTCATAGCTAATTGGTAACGTATGTGCGTCAGGTTTTGAACTGGATTTGGATAGATGTCCATGGTAAGGTGCTGGTCCTTTTGAGGATCGGACAGGCGGGTCAATGGAGCCAGTACGCTCGATTCCCATGAAGTGCCTACCCGTATCCCATCAATTTTAATATCCCCGCCTTTAAGCCCATCCTGTGCATAATTATTATTTATATACACAGAGGCCTGGCCGGTATAATCATCGCCTTCAATGGTTGCGGCAAAGGGCGCATTTGGTTCAATTTGCGGAACACCGGTTGAAAATACATACATGCTCGAGGAATCATTATTGCTTCCTGTAATGATGGTGTATTTAAGTACAGTTACATACGTTTTGTGCACATAAAATATGGAGGATCCGTAATCCACAAAACTGAGTTTTCGGACTCCAAGTTGAAAACTGCTGTCACTAAGCCTTTTGATATGTAAGGCCGTATTGAGATTGGTGCCACCGGTATTGGGATTAAAACTGATGCAGTAGCCTTGCGTGAATGTTTCAGGTAAACTGTCAACGCGCAGCATGAAGGACATATAGCACGCTCCTGTGGTGATTGGAGAACTAAAATTGCGATAGACAATATCGCCATTTCCCTCATTGCTGATCTTGATACAATTGCCTCTTCCGGACCCGATGTAATCTTTGTATTCAAGACCCGGGGCTATTATTTTGACATTAAATTCTGTGTTGATTCCGCTGCGCTCCCATTCACCTGATTTTTCAAGGCTGTCTGCAGGTGCGAACATAAAATCTTCGGTAAGGACATTTTGTGCGAAGCAAGGGAAGAGTGTAAGTAAGAAAATGATTTTAAGGAGTAAGGCTGATTTCATAATAAGAGGGTAAATAGTTAACAATGACTTTGGTTCACGGAATAAAAAAATCCATCTCAAAAATAATCAATAATTTGAATAGAGTCCGGCATTTGTTTCTGGTTGAAGTGCATTCATGTAGATAAATGAACCTCAGGTTTCAGGTCAGCTAAAGAACTGTAAGGCATCAGTTAGCAATACATCTTTTTTCTGTACAATACTCCTGTATTGCCTCCAGCTTATGCATCCTGTTGGTATCATGGGGTTGCAGGTAAAAACGAATTTAAAAGGCAGGAAGTCTTTTTTGTGCAGACAAGGTAAAGGGATCTAACATCAATTAAATCCAAACATCAGATCAAGTTTGAGGCCCAGACTGCTCAAGTGTTGATGATAGTTTTCGGGATCAAGGGGTAGAAGACTATGGATGTCGAAATACGAAGAGGTCCGAATTTTTATGTGATGAAGCAAATCAATATCAAAGCCAAACTGCAGAGCGGCTCCCAATCCATTTTGGCTATCAATTGTTCGTTTTGAATTGGGAGACAAGTCTAAATCCAGTAATAGGGCACAACATAGAAATAGATGTTTTCTAATTGAGATTCCAAATGCGATGGGAAAGCTTAGAACATAGACTTGCTCCGGAAATAGGCTTTCGACCAAGGCACCCATACCATCGATATAGGAATAGTGAAATCGCTGACTGGAATAACGAATACCAGACTCTAGATAGAATTTTTCATTCAGGATTTTGATTAGGTCAATTCCCACAATATAACAAGCTGATCCATCGTACTGTGTAGCACCATCCAGTTTGCCAGTGAAGCGCAAGAGTTCAGAATGGGATATCCCGGTTTGGGTACCGAGCCAGTAACCAGGGCGCTGAGCCTTTACATGAAGTGTAGCCAAAAGGCATAATATTGCAAACACATAGAGAATGCTATGGTGCTGTATTTTATGACAAGGTTTCAAGGTTTAGAGGCTCTGCTATATATTGTACTCTAAAGATAGTTTTTATTTGAAACCAAATACAAACGGAAAAATAAATCCAACTAAAGCAGCCCATAGGAGATAGGCAGGTATGAATTTCAGGATGGTACTTCCTACCATTTCCGTGGCCTCATCTTTTTTAAAAGATCTATAAAGTTGCAGGCATACCATAGTTAAGTTTGATAGGATCAGCAGATTGCTGCCGAGAACACATATTCTGTTTGGAGTGAATCCCCATTCCTGAATGCGAAAGAGAATGGCGGACAAAGCAACACCATTGATTACGATGCTTACAAGTGATAGTCCAAAAAGAAGGACACGCTGAAATGTACTTTTTGAATGATCCGCACATGAGAAGAAAATCAGAGCCATTACAGCAAGCAGAAGAATATTGCAAATCAAAAGAAATGTTCTGTCGTTGTAAGGATCCTTCCCTGTATATACGATGGCACTCAGGAAGCCCAGCAAAATCAGAAATGCCAGGGGTGAAAATAGTTTGGCGACGAGAGGTGAAATGCGCTGAACAAGTTGCGGTTGATTATACACAAGGAAGGTGGCAATGATTGGAATGGAAGCCAGTCCCCAGATGCCAATGCTGTGCATATAGAAATCTGCAATGTGCACATCAATCAATTCAAATAAACTAATGGTAATCGCAGTGCACAAGGCTCCGGCAAGAAGGAGGATGCTCGACATGACAAGCAAATCGCCATTGTAGCGCAAATAGTCTAAAGTCTTTTTCGGGTTTTGATAATTTCCTCCGATAAAACAATATCCTGCGACAGCCCATATGATAAAAGGTATGTGGATACAGGCCAGGATGAGGGTATCCGCGTTTTCACCCGGTAGCAGGTTCAGGTATAATGCGGAAACCACAATGAGGACGCATGCTATTGCGAGGGATGTCTTTTTCAAATTCTTTTTCATTGCAAAGTATGCAGACAAGAACGGAAACACGATGAAAGCCATGTTGCGGAGGTAATACTGCTCCGGATTCCAACCGGACCAATCTGGTAGTTTCGCCAGTACGCCGGCGAGAATACAACTAATCGCTATGAATAGCATTTCCTTGCGGGAGATCCAGGGGGAAGAATCGTTCTCATAGAAGAGGCGGGCATGCCAGAATTGGATGGTTTGGGAACCGGGCTGTTCCGAATACAGAAGCATTACTGCTTTTTTGAAGGGCTCCGGATCCTTGCGATACAATTTCTCCAGAATGGCAGGCTGGTTTGCGTTTTTCAGGATCTCTGATTTGATATTTTGGAAATCCGCACCAGGAGTCATTACATGTGTTGTGTTCATGATATTTGATATTAGAAGTACTTTGAAATACAAAGTGAATACATAAAAAAATTTAAATTGTTTTTTGAATGAGTTTTTCCAGTGCGTCGAGGTGCCGGTGGAATGCTTTTTTACCTTCTTTGGTCGCACTGTAGGACGTATTGGGCTTTTTGCCAATGAACTGTTTTTTTACCTGTACATATTGGAGTTTTTCAAGGGCATGTACATGACTGGCCAGATTTCCGTCGGTAATTTGCAACTGTTCTTTCAGCATTCCAAAATCCACCCAGTCGTTGACCATGAGTATGGACATGATGCCAAGCCGCACCCTGCTTTCAAAAGCCTTATTGAGTTTAGCGATGTAGTTTTTCATCTTTCATATTTGATGTACATCAAAATCCCGTAAATGATGTGCAGGATGCCAAAACCAAAGGCCCACAATAAAAGACTGTATGCGATAAAGAAGTTTGCAAAAAGACCGCATATGATTTCGAGCAATCCCAGATAGCGGATATCATCCCTGGTATATTTGCTTGCATGCACCAGCGCCAGGCCATAAAATATAAGGGTGGACGGAACGACGAAAGCGGCCAAACCTTGGTATAAAAGGCTCAGGCAATACAAGCCTCCAGCCAGCAAAGGAATACCTAAATTGATCAGCATTCTTTTGGCGGTGGCATCCCAAATGGGGAGTCCTGCCTTTCTTGCTCTTTTCCAGGACAACCAGGTCGCGGCTGAAAGGGACAGCAGCAAAACGATCAACATGATTTCAAATAGAAACCAATAGGAATCCGGAATTGCATGGCTCGCAAGGGTAGGCAGCTGTTTCGAGCTTTCTAAAGTTAAGCTAATGTTTGTCGAAAGGTATACTGCAGCAATTCCGGATAGGGCTGCAATTCCTGCGACCACCCCTGCCAGTCCGCTGAGCGACAGGAAACGGGAAGAGCGTTCCATCAGGCTGCGTATTTCCCGCAGCGTCTCCAAAGATTCATGTTGAGAATTCATATTTCGAAAATAAAAGTACTTTGAAACGCAAAGTTAATGCATCTTAGTATGAGGATTGATTAAGTTTATGAAATTATTTTTAAATCGTGGGGTGTTGCGTTCAATGGTGCTTTGTGCTGCGCTTCTTACGGAAATTTTCACACGCCTCAATTTCGATTTAGGGTTCTTACGGGCTGTCAGCGTATAGAATTGCTTGCAGTTAATTTTTGCAGAAAGTAGTAAAAGGTCTACTGCAGCTTTTAAATATGCATCCTCAAATGCTGTAGTTAGTTCCGTACATTATCAGTACTCGTTAAGCCATCTGACCAGATCCTGCAGCATCTCGCTATTGATTGTGTGTCCCGCTACATATTCCTTGCAGCGTGGAACGATGCCAAGGCTTCGGAGATACCTGGCGGCCTCATGCGCATGTTCAATTCCCAACACCTGGTCCCGCGTTCCGTGTGACTGAAATACGCGGAGACTGCGCAGTTTGTCGCTTTTGACAATCTGTGGTTTTATTTCTTCGAGCAGACGTCCACTCATGACTGCGATGCCTTTTATTTTATCGGGCTGGGTAAGTCCAATACTATAGGACATGATGGCACCCTGGCTGAAGCCGCAGAGGTATATCTGCTGTTCATCTATGGGGTATTTTGTTTTTAGATACGCAATCAAATCAAGGATGGCCTTCCTGCTTTTTTCCTCCATCTGTGTTTGGATCACCGTTTTACCTCCTGTACTGGAAATTTCGTACCAGGCATATGCCTCATCGCCAATAGCATAGGGAGCTCTTGCAGATACAATCCAAAAATGTGCAGGCAATTGTTCTGCAAATGAAAATAGATCCTCTTCGTTGCTGCCAATGCCATGCAGCAAAAGCAGGAGCGGAGCTTTTTCATGCACGACTGTAGGTTTTCGGATCAGATAATGCAAATGTTCCTGCGCCATTGAAGATTCAAAAAATGTGCAGGTAAAGATCATATATAATAGGATACGCCTGATCATTTATCCGATTTTCAAGGATGTCATGGTAAGTGATCCGGCCACAGGCTTGTCATTGAAAAGTGTAATCGGCTCATTTTTGTCTTGCAGTCCAAGAATGTACAATAATGGGAGAAAATGTTCGGGGGTGGGAATGGCCATCTCAAATGCATTCCCTAAGGTCTTGTATTGAATGAGCGGTTTGTGGTTGCCATTCAGGATGTATTTTTTCATTTTTTCACTGGCTTCAATCGCCCAGTCGAAACCATAGGCTCCAGCATTCAGCTTGTCCCAGGCGAGTAAGCCCAGATTGTGTACCATGTTTCCACTGCCAACAATCAAAATGCCCTTGTTTCTAAGAGCTGATAATTCTTTTGCAAGCTCATAATGGTAGCCGGAATCCTTTGTATAGTCCAGGCTCATTTGAAGTACCGGCACATCCGCCTTCGGATAGAGATGCTTTACTACCGACCAGGTACCATGATCGAGTCCCCATTGATAATCAGCCTCCACTTTCGTTTTTTTGACCATGCTTTTGACTTCAGCTGCTAGTTGCGGACTCCCTGGTGCAGGGTATTGCACATCAAATAGCGCTTTGGGAAATCCACCAAAGTCGTGAATCGTTCGTGGCTTTTCCATTGCAGTGACAAAACTGCCTTTTGTTTCCCAATGTGCAGAAATCACGAGCAGGGCTTTAGGTTTCGGGATACTTTTTTCTGCATTCCGGAAACCACGTACAAACTCATTTTCCTCAATGGCATTCATGGGACTGCCGTGTCCTAAAAACAAAAGCGGCATTTTTTCTGTATGCTCCAGCCCATTGGATATTCGTTCCAGTTCGGAAAGTTTCATAGCGTTCATATAGAGAGGGGATAGCGCGAGAACTTTTAAAAAATCAAGTCTGTCCATTTCCAAGCAAACTGATGGTGTGTATCATTTAAAAAGGAGAGCGAAGGCAGAGTTGAATGCTGCCGTCGCGCTCCTTAAATAAACTTTATGCCTGTTTCACAAATTGTACTTCCGCATTGATTTTTACTTCATCGCTGACCAATACCCCGCCCGTTTCCAGTGGTGCATTCCAGTTCAATCCCCAATCTTTGCGTTGTATTTTACCGCTTACGGAAAATCCGGCTTTTTCATTTCCCCAGGGGTCTTTGTTGATGCCCCCAAACTCCACTTCAAGACTTACTTCTTTTGAGACGCCTTTGATGGTTAACATCCCTTTCAACTGGTAGTTGG
Source organism: uncultured Saprospiraceae bacterium (assembly GCA_964507535.1). Classification (GTDB taxonomy): domain Bacteria; phylum Bacteroidota; class Bacteroidia; order Chitinophagales; family Saprospiraceae; genus Vicinibacter. Next base: position 40,522 of record CAZDQG010000026.1, on the reverse strand, counting down.
CCTCATCGAGTTTTATAAAGGAGCTGCCCGTGAATGTAATTTCTTTGTGGTGTTCCACATCGAAAAAATCAGCAGCTTTCAAGTGTCCGTCGCGGTTTTCGTCATTGGTAAAAATAGACGAAGCATCTATGTTCAGGTTTACGGAAGCTTTGCCGAAATCATTTCCCTGTGAGACAAGTTCTCCCTGCATTTTTCTGAATTCACCTTTTACATTGGTAATCATAAGGTGCTTTACTTTAAATACCAATTCGCTGTGAGAAGGATCCAATACCCATTTCGTTGTTTCCATTTTTTCTAAGATTTAAATTGTTTTAATAATGATAAGACAAAGATCCGCTGGCCATTTTTCGATTTCATTCACCCATGTTAATAAATGAAATGAAAGCAATCGGGGGTTTATTTTTTTTGTGCGCTCTCCTTGCGAATGCGGCTCAGGGACTGGGGTTTAATGCCCAGATAGGAAGCGATCAAATACTGTGGTATTCTTTGTATGAATTGGGGATATTGCTTTGAAAATTCCAGATACCTTGTCTCTGCATCTTCGCTAAGAGCTTGAGCGAGGCGGTATTGTATGGCCACATATGCATTTTGTACCAAAATGCGGTGGAATCGTTCAAAGCAGGGAAGTCTGTCGCATGCTTTTTGAAAATGATCCCGGTTCAATGCGTAGGTACGCGTGGTTTCCAGTGCTTCTATCGAATAAATGGCTTTTCTATGCGACAGAAAGGAGTATAAATCAGAAATCCAATAGCCTTCAATGGCAAACTGGACGACTTGTTTTTCACCGTCTTTATCCGTTTTATACGAATAACATGCACCCTGATCTATGAAATAGATGTAATTGCAATCTTTTCCTTCTTCGACCAGGCAGGATTTTTTTTCAAATGTTTTTTCGAAAATCAAACTTGAGAATTCGCGAAACTCCTCCTCCGGAAGCGGTTTTTGGATGGTCTTTTCTATGTGCTGTCGTAAGCGGAGCATGTGAAAAACAGTTAGCGTTCCTGCCGCATGAGCATTCAAAATTTCATTACACAAAAAAGGCTCATTTCAAATGAGCCTTTATATATATAACATGAAATTCGGATTATCGTTTAACCACCAGTTTGCGGGACAGAATGTTGTTATCCATTCTCAGCAATACTACATAGAGACCTGAAGGCATATCCGAAATTTGAAATCTTGAATCGGCTGAGCCACCACTTTCATCTGAAGTCACATTCGCAAAGGTCTTGACCACCTTGCCATCGAGGTCCATGAATTGAACGGAGACCCGGGAGCTATGTGGAAGTCCATACAACAGTTGTACGTATTGGTCTGCAGGATTGGGGTACAGTTCGAACCGGGAAGCAAAGGATTGTTCTTTTATACCGACACGTAATGGTGGTGCGGGAATATCCTGCTGAAGTTTTGGAGGGGCTGCGCTCGAAGTCATGGCGTTGGTGATGTGGTTTGAAAGATCCCTGCTCGAAACGCCATAACCCCAATATTCTTCATTGCTGATGCTCGTCACTGTTGGAGTATAGTAAAAGTCTGCCTGAACGGAGTCCTTCCGTACATCGAAAAGCATGTAACCATGCCGGTCAAAATCGACATATTTCATATGCGGATTGTAGTTTGGATTTCCGGGGAAAAAGGGGAGTGGCTTATTGATTAAGAACTCAAAGAGTGCGGCAATGGAATCGGATCCCAGTTCTTCTGCAAAGTTGGCGGCTGAAATGGACGGAGCGCAAAATTCAACTCCTACAGCACCTTCACCGGTATCCTCATTGTAGCCTTTTTTTGTAAGGGGATCATAGGGATTTGGCTGGGGAAGATTGCCAAATTGTGGCAGAGGATATAATGCGGGCTGTCGCGTCACATCATAAGCCCAGGAGCAATGGGAGTCTCCCGACAGGAAGACCGTGTTTTTGAGATCGTACTTTTGAATGGAGTCTATCAACGCATTGCGTTGCAGCAAATAGCCTTCCCAGCTTTCAATAAAAAGATTTTCATAGGCCGCAATCTGATCGCGGTCTGTGGGATCGCTGGCTGCGAAACCAACATTCAGATCGCTGAAAATGACCTGGTTTCCAATTACCTTCCACTTTGCACTTGAATTTTTAAGGCCGTCGAGGAGCCAGTTAAACTGGGTATTGCTCATGATCTTTCTGGGATGCAGGGTGTCATCCGGAGCATCAAACTCAACAGGTGGTTTATCCCTGCCTTCCATGCGCGTGTCGAGCATGAATAAGTCCATAAGCTTTCCATAGGAAATAGTACGGTATAAATGGTCTTTATCCGGTTCTCCCCGCACCGGCAACCATTCGTAGTATGCCTGGCGTGCTTCTTTTTTGCGTTGCTCCCAACTTCCTTCATTTGGCTGGTGGTTTTCTGCACCGTCCAGATAGGAGTCATTGGCAAATTCATGGTCATCCCAAATAAGTATAAAAGGGTGCTGCTGGTGCAACATCATAAGATCGGGCTCCAGATGATACTGTGAATACCGGAGCCGGTAGTCCTCCAGTTTCAATAATTCATGGGGAGGAAAATTGGTACGGCTGGTATCGTGGAGGTCATCGTTTCGGTAGCCCCCCGGCTCGTATTCATAAAAATAGTCCCCCAGGTGGATTACGGCATCGAGGTCATTGCGTTCCGCTATTTTCCGGTAGCTGTTGAAATACCCGCCTTCAAGATTGGCACAGGAAACGACGGCAAAACGCAAGTTTGCATCCAGATTATCTTCATTTGCTGAAGCCGTTGTTTTGGTTCTGCCGATTTGAGAACGTTTGGTCAATGCGAAAAAAGCATAATAATAGGTGGTATTTGGACGGAGGCCGGTAACGTCGATTTTTACGGTATAGTCTTTACTTTGGTCGGTCTCGAAATTGCCGGTGCTGACAATTTCACGTAGTGAGGTATCTTTTGCCAGGACGTAGGTACCCTTGATGAGGGTATCTTCATCAGGAGTAACCCGGGTCCAAATGATGACGCGGTCTTCAAGGGGATCCCCGGAAGCCACCCCATGGTAAAAGGGTTTAAATTGTGGATTAAAAAAGAGGCCCTGAGCCATTAGATTGATGTAACACAGTGCCAGTAAGGGAAACACGTACACTTTTTTCATAGTGGTTGGTTTAGTGATGATGCTTACTCTGACAGGTTTTCAGCGTCCCCTGAAATTTCATTCGAATCAAATTATATACAAATCTGTGACAGGTCTCAAATACTATTCAGGATGATTTCGTTTAGACATAGCAGATTTAAGGGGAGAGGACACAAAAAACATAGCAATATTGTTTCTCCCGAGACTAGCAATGAATTAAGTGGCAGAATAACAGTCACTTAAGTGTTCCAGATTCAGGAATTCTGCAAAGCCGATGATTTTTAATTTTTAAAAATTTGACAGCTGAATGCATGGATTTTTAATCAAAAGATAAGTCATTGATAATCTGAATATTAGTTCTGATTGTGGGCTTTTTATAGGAACTCTGGATCTCGAGGAATATGAAAAGGAAGCTTAAATTCATTAAACGATTTCATTGTCGGCTTGTCTTATACATACCCGCGTGGTGCACAGCGAAGTACTGAATTCAGAGCACCAGGCGGGTTCCGAAATATTCGTAAAGGACTTAAAAACAGGTAATTATGTCGCGCTTTCAAATACTCAGCTGCTTAATCAGCAGATATAAATTGCAATTGGTGTTGACATATGTTTTGTTTTCCCTTGAAATGCTGGGAACGCTGGTCCGTCCATTTTTTCTTGGTGTAGCCATTGACGATCTGATCAAAGGAAGCTACCACGGCTTGATTGAGTTGTGCGCCATTCAAGCTGCCTGGTTGATTATCGGAACGGTCCGGCATATGTATGATACCCGGACCTATTCTGCAATTTATGTTTCACTGGTGACGCAGTTCATCAGCCGGCAGCGATACCAGGGCGATGTCAGTAAATTGAGTGCACACTCCAATTTAGCCAGGGAGTTCATCGATTTTCTGGAGTTTGACCTGGTGTATGTAATTGAGGCCGTGTACAATATTCTTGGATCACTGATACTACTGTATTATTACGATGCTTCCGTTGTGATTTTGTGTGTTTCGGTGTTGGTTCCTGTTGTACTTCTCAGCCGGATTTATGGGAAACGCATGTTGTATTTAAACAAACAGAAAAATGATGAGCTCGAAAAGCAAATCAACATCATTTCAAATTCAGACTACCATGCAGTCCGGAGCCATTATACCAATTTGAGAACATGGCAAATCCGAATCAGCGATCAGGAAGCCTGGAATTTTGGCTTTATGGAGTTGTTTGTTTTAATTGTTCTCGCTGCAAGTTTGATCATTACAAATTCTCACGCAGGCACCGGCCTGGCAGCAGGAAGTCTGGTAGGTATCTTTTTTTATGTGGTTAATTTCACAAAGGGTCTGGATACAATTCCCTATATGTTGCAGCGGCTGAGTTCGCTGAGTGACATCACACGCCGGATCAATTTGCAATCTGAAGATATCGAGATCCAAAAAGAGATTCAGGGTACAGGAATGACTGCGGAGAACAGGATGTAAGATTCTGTTTCCTGTTTGAAACCGGGTAGAGTTTCAGGGTATTCGTCTGTGTGCTCCGGGTGTATGTAGCATAGGTACTTCGCGTAATTCGTTTTGCTTCTTTTACATAATGCATGCTGTTTGTAAGAGAATTCAATACTTTTATTGAAATTCGACATTTCTTTTAGACTGCCAAATCTCATGCGTTAAAGAAGAAAATAAGGATACATCATGTTACACGAAGAAAGCCACCGGAAAAAACTGGACCGCCTCAATACTTTTGTCGATGCTGTCCTTGCCATTGTCATTACATTACTGGTTTTAGAACTCAGATTACCAGAATTGGAGGATGATCATTCTGCGAAGGAGATGATGGAAAAACTGCAGCTACTCCTTCCTCACTTTTTAGCGTTTCTGTTGTGTTTTCTTGCCGTGGCTCAGATTTGGCTTGCCAATAATGCTTTTTTTACCTTATTGAATAAATACACCAACACTATGGCTGTTTTGGTAATGCTGATGCTACTCCCTTTTTGCCTCTTGCCTTTTGCAGCGTCCATCATCGGAGAATATCCCATGAATCCCGGATCATATGTCGTATTTGGAGGACTCTATCTGTATTCCACCATCATTACATCCATTCAGATGCAGTATTATTGGAAAAATAAAATCCTGTCTCCCCTGGTGGATTTAGAGCTTTTTGAAGCGCGGGTCATGAAATTTTGGTGGGTAAGCCCCATCATTGTTTTACTGATTATCGCCTCTGCATTTATTCATCCCACCCTGTCTCTTTTGCTTTTTGCTGCCATGTTGTCCTTATGGGTGTACATGACCAAGCAGATCCAGCTGTTGGCCAAGCCGGAAGTCTCTGAAAAAGGCTAGCTTCGAATTTATCAATTTAAATATCTCATAAATAATAACATAGATATTTAAAAATAAATTAATATATTTTCTATTTAGGCGTAGGCTTTTAATGCCTTCGAAAAAAAAATAAAAAATCTGTCCTGAATTTCATTCCAATGAACAGTGTTTAGTATATTTGCGCTGTAATTGAATACGATTTATCAAAAGTGGGAACAGCTGAAAGGAAGGAACGGGAAAAGGCAGAACTCAAGGAATTGATTTTGGATGCTGCCAAAAAGATCTTGCTTAAAGAAGGCCAGGAAGGGCTTTCAATTCGCAAAATTGCAACCCAGATTGAGTACAGTCCGGCTACGATTTACCTTTATTTTGCCGACAAAGATGCCATCCTCCACGAACTGATGGAGCTTGGATTTATGTTGATGAACAAATACATGGTGCAGGCCTTTGCAGAACCCGATCCCGTCCTGCGGATTCATAGTATCGGTAAAGCATACGTAAACTTTGGACTCGAGAACCCGGACTGGTATGACCTCATGTTCAATTCTGATAAGCCCATGAAACACATTGAAAAATGCATGGAAGACTGGGATGAAGGTATGGCCATGTTCAATTTTCTTTCAATGACCTGTAAAGAGGCCATCGATAAACTTCATTTGAAAGGTCTTGAGGAACGGATCCTGGCTTTGCATTTATGGAGTACCGTCCACGGGCTTGTAAACCTGGCTCAAACGGAGCGATTGGAAATTGTGGGCCGGAATCAAACGAAAGAGTTGATAAACAAGACATTAGATTCTATGCTGATCAGCATTTTCAGGGTCTGATTTTTTTTAATTTTTAATAAACAGTGTTAATATAAATAACATGTATAAATATCCTTTCTTGCTCTTCATTCTGGTCTACACAACAAGTGCAAAGGCCCAGAATATGGACCTTCTCATCCGTCGTTCCTGGCAACAAAGTGCTCATTTGAAATCCCTGGACTTTCAACTGCAAAGCGCAGAAGCGGCATTGCGGGAAGCTAAAGCCATGTATGGACCCAATGTGGTTTTCGGAGCGCAGTATACTCTGGCAAACGGAGGCCGCGACATATCTATTCCCGTAGGAGATTTGCTGAATCCGGTATACACTTCCCTCAATCAAATCACCAATAGCAATGCTTTTCCTCAAATAAGCAATGTGGAGGAACAGTTTCTGCCGGATAATTTTTACGACATGCGTTTTCGGGTCAGCCAGCCATTGTTCTACCCGGATCTGTCCATCAACAAACACATTAAGCGCAGTCAAATGGAGCTGAAACAATTGGAATCCAAGTCTTTTAAGCGACTGCTTTCGCGCGAAGTGATGCAGGCTGTCTTCCAGCTTCGGGCTGCCAGGCACGTGCTAGAGATCTACCAGAGCACGGACAGTCTCTTACTGGAAGCCCACCGAACAACCCAGAGCATGATTCGCAATGGGGTTTCCCTTCCTTCCGCATTGTCCAGGATCGCATCTCAGATGGCTACAGTATCTGCGCAGAAGATGGACATTACTGCCCAGATCGGAAATGCAAAAGAGTATCTCAGTTATTTGACCGGCATTGCGTCTGATTCATTGGATTATTATGACATCCAATTGAATGCCTACCCTGCATCCCTTGAGGAGCCGCAGCGTATTCGGGAAGAGCTTCTTCAAATAGACAAGGGCATGGAGATGCAACAACAAGCATTGAAAAAGGAAAAGCAATTTTACCTGCCGCGGGTAGGTGCGCAGCTGGACCTGGGTTCACAGGATTTTGATTTTGGATTTTCACCCTATGTGCTTTTTGGACTCAATCTCGAATGGAATCTTTTTGATACCAAAAGGCATGCATACCGCAAGCACATGCTTGGCTCGGAATTGAAAAGTCTTGAAGCCCGAAAAACAGAAGTGTCGGAGCAATTTGAATTGCACACCCGAATTGCGAAGAGAAATTTAGAATCCTCGGTTTCACAAGCGCGTGCATATGAGCAGCGGATTGGCCATGCAGAGAAATTGTACAAGGAGGTCTATCTCAAATACAAAGAAGGAAGTTCCAATTATCTGGAATTGATAGATGCCCAGAGTCAGCTTACGCAGACCAGGCTTCAGCATGCGATTTCGCTTCAGAATGCATGGATGCGATGGTCTGAATATGTGTATGTACGTGCAAGTTATCCTATTGAATAAGTTCCAAATTTGAAATATATGAACAAGTTAAGTGTATCCATTATTTTATGTGCCATCAGTGCACTTTGTTTTTTAACCTGTGTCAAGGACTCCGCAAAAAAGGAGACGACTGCGTCGACAGATTTCAGCGTGAATTATGTGAAGACGGCAACAGTAACAGCATATAATGAGCATGCGGATATTCAGGTGCTGGGTATTATACAAAGTGACCGGGAGGCAAAGCCTTCCTTTAAGACAGGAGGTGTTATAAGACAAACAAATGTTAGGGAGGGTGATATGGTTCATAAGGGACAGGTGCTCGCTACACTTGAAATGGACGAAATCAATGCCCAGGTGCAGCAGGCAGAACAAGCCCTCATAAAAACGGATCGCGACCTTCAGCGTGTCAAAAATCTGTATCAGGACAGCGTAGCCACATTGGAGCAGTTTCAAAATGTTCAAACCGCATATGAAATGGCACGGCGCAATGCAGACATTGCGCGGTTCAATAAAAATTACAGCGTAATTAAGGCACCCATACCTGGCAAGGTAGTCAAACAATTTCTTCATCAAGGTGAGATCACTGGTCCCGGAATTCCGGTATTCTATATTCTTGGTATTGGAACAAGTGATTGGATGATTAAAGCAGGACTTGTTGACAGGGACTGGGCTCGCGTCAATCCGGGCGATTCTGCTGAAATTGTCATGGATGCATATCCCGGAAAAGTATTCAAGGGATATGTATCAAAAAAATCTTCTGTAGGTGGAAATGCAAGCGGCACCTTTGAAGTTGAGATCCGATTCAGGGACGCTGCACCTGAGTTGGCTGCAGGATTGACAGCGCAAGTCCGCATTGTAGTGGAAGACTCCAAACCTTTTACTCTTATTCCATCAGAAGCACTGGTAAAGTCCAACGGTCAATTGGCCTATGCATATACAATTGTTGACGGCAAGGCAAAAAAATTGCATCTGTCGATTGCGAAATTGCTAGGTGATAAAGTGGCAATCAGCAGCGGCCTCGAAGGAATAAAGGAAGTTATTACCACGGGCGCCATGTACCTGGAAGATGGAGATACGGTTATGAAATAAGCGAAATCCTGAACGTACAATTTTATTCACTCCAAACTGAAACGCATGTCCTTCAATTCCTTTTTTGTGAAGCACTGGCAATTTACCCTGGTGATATTCATTGCCGCAATGGTCCTTGGAATAAATGCCTTATTCAATATGCCAAGAGGTGAAGATCCTCCTTTTGGCGCTCCTATATTTTCAATTATCGTCGTACATCCGGGAACCAATCCTACCGATATGGAGAAACTCATAGCAGAGCCCATTGAGGAGGAGTTATATCAATTGTCGGATGTAAAAAAAATAAATACCACCATCAACGATGGTCTGGTCTTCATGCTTGCGGAGTTCAATTATGGTGTCAATGTGGAAGCAAAGAACAATGATGTCATCAGGGAGGTTAATAAAATAAGGCCGGAGTTACCGGACGGAATTCAACTATTGAAAATCCAAAGGGCAGCAAGCAGTGATGTAGCTATTCTCCAATCTGCGCTGGTGTCCGATACGGCTTCGATGTCTTTAATGAAGTCCGAGGCAGAGCGCCTTGAAAAGGACATTGAAAAAATCAAAGACGTAAAATGGGTTGAAGTTCAGGCTTCACCTGAGAAGGAGCTGCGCATTGATCTGGATCTGGACAAAATGGCCGCGATGAAACTTGGGTTGAATCAGGTACTTGGTTTGATTCAGGCCAGTAATATCAACATTCCAGGTGGAGACATCGATCTTGGAAAACGCAAATACAATATCAAGACCACTACGGAATTTTTGAATATCGAGGATGTAAAGTCAACTATTGTTCAGGTGACTCCCGATGGAAAAACAACGAGACTGGACCAGATTGCAAACATCTACTTTACAGATCAGGAATTCGACCATATTGCAAGACACAATGGAAAACGCGCAGTATGGGTAATCACAGCGATGAAGGATAAAAAGAACATCATCTCGGTGCGCAAACAGATCGAAGGTGTTTTGACAGAATATAAAAAACATATTCCCGCTGGTATTAAACTGGAACACGCTTTTGATCAGGAAATCGGAGTTCGCAACAGACTTGCAGGTCTTGGCAAGGATTTTGCCATCGCTATTTTTCTGGTGCTTCTTACCTTGCTCCCACTGGGAACACGTGCGTCTCTGATCGTAATGATTTCTATTCCGCTTTCTTTAAGTATTGGTTTATTCTTGTTGGACCTGATGGGTTATACCTTGAATCAGCTCAGTATTGTGGGGATGGTCATTGCTCTGGGATTGCTGGTGGATGACAGTATTGTGGTTGTCGAAAACATCGAACGTTATATGCGGAAGGGAATCTCAGCACTTGAGGCTGCCGTTTCAGCGACAAATCATATTATGGTCGCAATTCTTGGGTGTACGGCAACCCTGCTGCTGGCATTTCTTCCCCTGGCCAATCTTCCGGAAGGATCGGGTGATTTCATTCGTTCGCTTCCTATGGCTGTAATGGTTACGGTTCTTGCCTCGCTGTTTGTTTCGGTGACCATCATACCCTTTTTATCTTCCATTCTGTTAAAAGCGCATGAGTCGGAAAGTCACGGGAAGGGTAACTTCTTTTTCAATGCTTTCAAAACCTATGTGAATGCGCCTTACCAACGTTTGTTAGCATGGTGTATGCAGCATCCGGTATGGACGTTGGTAGCCGCGGCCGGCATCTTTATGGCTTCCCTGACACTCATACCTAAGCTGGGATTCAGTCTGTTTCCCGAATCGGAAAAACCGATTCTGACAATTGACATCGAAACGGAACCAGGCTCCAATTTACATCATACAGATGTCGTGTTGCGGAATATTGAAAAACAATTGCTGTCTATGCCTGGGGTTGATCATATCAGTGCAAACGCAGGTAAGGGGAACCCAAGAATTTATTACAATGAATTTCAAAGACAGAATGCAGCAAATTTTGGGCAGATAATAGTATATCTGGATACAAAAGCCCACGTAAAAGATATCGTTTCTTTTGCAGAGCAGGCGCGACAAAAACTGGCGGGTATTGCAGGTGCAAAAATTGAAGTAAAGCGATTTCAGCAGGGGCCGCCCATCACCGCGCCTGTCGAAATCCGGATTCTGGGAAACAACCTGGATACACTTGAACAGCTGGGTGCGGAAATAGAACAGGTGATCCGCGACCGGGAAGGCAGTATGTATGTTCGAAACGACCTGAAATACGAAAAAACAGATCTGGTTGTTGAAATCGATAGGGAGAAGGCTGGTGTGCTTGGGCTTCAAGGTGCAGAAATCGCGAAAACGGTCAGACTAGCCATTGCCGGTATTCAGATTGGCGATATCAGCAATGCTGAAGGAGATGAGTTTAAACTCAATGTAAGCATCAGCAGGAATACCGAAAATGAGCTCGACATTTTCGACCGGATTCATGTGACTTCTGCATCAGGAAGCCTGGTGCCTTTGAACAATATTGCAAAAATCCAATTGCGTCCTTCGGCTTCCATCATCCGTCACTTTAATAAAGAACGATATGCGCTTGTCAGTTGCTTTGCAAGAGAAGGCGTCAACGTTGACCAGTTAACAACAGACATTCTGAATGATATTGATCAAAAAGTCAAATTGCCCGACGGATACCGGATTAAAGCAGCCGGTGTCCGGGAATCAAGGGAAGAATCTTTTGGTGGGATTGGGACGGTAATTCTGCTCACTGTTTTTGGTTTGCTGGGAATTTTAATTTTGGAATTCCGTACGTTCAAATCGACATTGATTGTGCTCAGTGTAATTCCGATGGGTATTATCGGAGCTTTACTCGCCTTGCTTTTTGCCGGGGAAACCCTTTCTTTTGTTGCTACTGTAGGCATCATTGCCTTGATGGGGATAGAGATTAAAAACTCTATTCTCATGGTGGATTACACAAATGCATTGCGCGAGAAAGGCATGCCTTTGCTTGATGCTGTAATGGATGGGGCAGAGACGCGTTTTCTTCCGATCCTGCTTACATCTATGACTGCAATTGGTGGATTGACTCCATTGGTTTTGGAAAACTCTCCTTTGATAAGTCCGCTTGCCATAGTTCTTATCGGGGGCCTGATCAGCAGTACTTTATTAAGTAGATTGGTTACGCCTATTCTGTATTATTTGATTCCGCCAAAAGTGGAAGTTGAAAGCCCAATGGAAGAACCGTCAAAATAAGTAAGGGAGAAATCACTATGTACTTTTACCAATACAGTATTTTATTAGGAGTATGTGCAGTGGATACCTCGTAATCATGTGTTCCGGATAAAATGAATAATCATATGGATCGCGCAATTTTTTAAATACTCGGGCTAGAAGGAGTTTCCACATGATTTGATGCAAGAGCACAAGCAGGATCTGGAAAAGAGTGCCAGGATATTTTTTAATCGCATGCCAGGAAATTGCTAGAATTAGATTTCACCTGGCCTGATTAAGCGAAATAATGGAATGTCTCGTTTTTGAACGAACATAAAGTTTGTTTGAAAAAGGGTATTAGAAAATAATTGCAGATTTTAACATCAGCATGGTTAAGCATTAAGTCACTACCACATTCTTTAGGACTCAAGAAAGGACAGCCTGATGATGCAAAAAAAAATCCTCATTTTTCAATAGACGCTGAAAGAATGAGGATTTTAAAAAGTCCTGTTATCTCAGGACTTGTATGTATATGTTTACAAGACTATTTTGTAGTCGCCCAGGTTTTACCTGTTTCGTGTTCATAGAACAAGGTAATCTCACTGATTTTGCTCAGGTCGAAACCTACCCAATACACATCTTCGCTGGCATCGTATCCATGCCAGGTTACATAGATATCCCAAAGCTTGTCCGTTTCACCCGGATCAAAGGAAATTTCTACAGTTTCTCCATCTTTCAGTAAATCTTTACCCATAATATCTTCTCCCCATGCCTTTTCGGTAGTTGGCGAGACAAAAATGCTTTCAATATCATAGCCCGTTTTGTTTACGAGATCGAAATCTAGTTTCGAGTCACTGCTGCACACATGAATCCGTTTTTTGTTATCTGATTTGTGGTCAGGAGTGAAGGCCATTAATCCAAGGGCAATCGCAATAATTGAAAGGAATCCTAAATTTTTCATGTTTTTAAAATAATTAATAATATGAATGATGATTCTAATTTGTGCTACACCGGCATCAAGGTGCAACAAGCACACAAATATATACAACTTAAAGGAAAGAAAAAGGCAGTGAAACCGGTCTGATTTACAATAGTCCGGGATCAGCGCGATTGCAATGAAAAGTGTGCTTTGTCTGTTTCCAGTATTTGGGAGTATAAAAAGGCTCCCTTATCTGTATATCTCTATATTAAAACAAGAGTAATGTAACTATTGTAACAGAGCAGAACGAGAATTGACCTTACTTTTGGTATATGTGCTTAGTCATAGGAGTTTTTGGCTTGTTTTAATCCAGTTGGTATACTTGCAGCCTAAAGCATCCCTATTTATGTGGTGAAGAATATATTAGTAAAAACGGGAAGCGCTGATGGATAATTCATTTTGTAACTGTGGTGGATTGCAATGGAATTGAAATGTGCATCCCTGTTCGTCAAATTCGTATATAAATGAGTAAAATGAAAATTTATAAATGGTATTTCGCTCTTTTAGGAGTCGTTCTGTATACATCTGTTCAATCCCAGATTGCACCTTTTCAACTCGTACTTGAACCTCTGGAAATTCCGGGGCTTGGTGGGCTTCAGTCTTATGCTTTCGGGCAATCGGGGGGACGATGGCTTATCCTGGGTGGAAGGCTGGATGGACTGCACAGAAGACAACCATTTGCTTCCTTTGATCTGGTAGGCAATAACACTAAAATATGGGTAGTGGATCCCGAACAAATGAAAAGCTGGTCAGCCGATATCAGTTCATTGCCTTCAGAAATCCGTGAGCCGTTGAGTGCGAGTAATATGGAATTTTATCAGGAAGGAGACTTTTTGTATTGTCTGGGTGGGTATGGATACAGCACCGTTTTGGGAGACCATACCACCTATGATAAAATGACGATTTTGAATGTCCCGGAGATCATAAAAGCAGTGATGTTAGCCCGGAACATGCGGCCATTTATTCGTCAAATCCAGGATCCATTATTTCAGGTTACGGGGGGAAGATTGCGAAAAATCGAGGATGCATTTTATTTGCTTGGTGGCCAAAAATTTATAGGTCGATATAATCCAATGGGTCCGAATCATGGTCCCGGATTTGTTCAGGAGTATACAAATTCGATTCGCATTTTTTCCCTTGCCGATGATGGGGTACAGATCAACGTTCAGCATCTGAAATCGCATACGGATAGTATGCTCTTGCATCGCAGGGACTATAATGCAGAATCGCAGATATTGCCCAACGGCAAGGAAGGGATCAGTTTATTTTCGGGAGTATTCCAGCCCGGAATGGATGTGCCATTTCTAAATTGTGTGACTGTTGATCAAAATGGATACCAGGCCGAACCAGGCTTTCAACAATATTACAATCATTACCATTGCCCATCTATGTCCTTGTATTCCGAATTAAAAAATGAAATGCATACGGTTTTTTTCGGTGGTATAGCACAATATCACGACAGTGCGGGAATATTGATTGCTGATCCGAATGTTCCCTTCGTAAAAACAATTGCCCGTGTAACGCGAAACGCGAAAGGAGAGATGGCTGAGTTCAAACTTCCTGTTGAAATGCCTGCATTGTTGGGTGCAGGATCGGAATTTATTCCCGTGGAAATCCTGCCTCATTTCAAAAATGGCGTTTTAGATCTGGACAAAATCTCCGGAGGCCGAGTACTTGCAGGTTATATATACGGAGGAATCCGTAGTTCCGCCGAAAACATATTTTTTACGAATACCGGAAATGAAAGTGAAGCAAGTAACTATATTTATAAAGTGTTTCTTTCAAAAGAAACTACATCAACCCACGATGTGCTGAATGCCCAAAGTAAGGGAAACTTAAGGGTGCTTATCTTCCCCAATCCGGCTGAAGAAAATTTTACAATTCAGTTTCAACTGCCAAAAAAATCAGATGTACGCATTACGGTTTCGGATCTTTCAGGAAACAGCATATATGAAAAGAAGATGATGCGGCTTGACCTTGGAATGCATAGCTGCATACCGGAACTTCAAAATATCATGCATATGAGTGCCGTGTATGTTTCAGTTGAAACACCCATAGAGAAGTCAGTGCAGATGGTCCTTCTAAATAAGTAAGGGCAATAAAGCACAGCTTTTCGTGAAGGATTCAATTTGAATGAAGGCATTCTTTTTGTTTTATGAAATCAACGGCATCACAAGCTTGCTTGGTACGAATCTGTGTTGTTTTAAAGCCCAGATACGAGCTATTTAAAGCTTCCAGAATGGGTCGCCATTTGTAGTTAAAAAAATATCTGCACAGGACGACATGACTGTATCTCAATGTAAGAGTGCTAATGGAATCAGACTACATCTAAACAAGTCTTCCCGTTTTCATCAGCCATTGATCTTAAACGCCTGAAGTTTTTCGTCGTTGTTTGCTCCGATGATAAAGGTTTTGTCCTTTCCTTTTACTATGCGCAACTCGCGGAGATCGTGGTAAAATTTGAGACCAGAAACGGAATTTACCAAGGCAAGAAAAGAGCCGTTACCGGTATTGATCAGAATCTGTCCAACACTTGCATCACTTCTGGTAGTTTCCACTTCCCGGTTGTAATAATTACCACCGAGAAGAATATCGTCCGTACCGTCTTTATTGAAATCGTAAAAGGCGATGCTGTATACCGGTGCAATCTGGGCTTCTGCAGGTAAATAATCTTTGATGAATCCTTTTCCTGCGTCATTTATCAGCACCATGCTGTGGAATTCCGTGGCAATCTTTTGCGTACTACCTTCCATTTTTCCTTCAAGGATTTCCTCTACAGATGCTTTTGCGAATTGGTCATAGGTTTTGAATTTTTCGGAAATAAAGGGCATTTGTTCGGAAGAGCACTGACGCCCACGAACCGGATACAGCTTGCCTTCCGGGCTTAAGGACGCCAAATAGGTATCCCAACTTCCGTTTCCATCAAAATCACTTGCATAGAGGCGGAACGGTTTTTCAGGCTTTGCTTTGAATTTCGTGTTCAGACCCACATTACCCAGAATGAGGTCTTCATATCCATCATTGTTGATGTCTTTTTTTGCAACTGCACTCCACCAGCCGAACAGACTGTCTGTATGCATGGAGGAAGAAATTTCCTCAAAGCGCGTTTTGTCATTTCTGAAAATCCGAACAGGTGCCCATTCTCCGACAACAACGAGGTCCTCATCCTGGTCTTTATCGATATCGATCCAAATCGCATCGGTTACGCATTCAAAGGCTTTTGCCATCTGGGGTATTAGCAATTCGGTTTTATCCTCAAATTGCCCATTGTTATTGACAAGAATTGCACTTCTTTCGGATTGACCGTATCGGCCGGGAACAAGGCGTCCACCGATGAAGAGATCGAGATCTCCATCTTTGTCGAAGTCCGATGAACGCACAACCGATTTACTGAAATTGAGTTTAGGGATTCGGTTGGTAGCATCTGTAAACACTCCTTTGCCATTATTGACGAACAGTTGATCACAGTAGAGCGGTGAGCCTATTGGAAATTCATTTGAACCATTGGCAAAATAGACATCCAGATCTCCATCTTTATCGACATCGAAGAGGTGGATGTCGATGTTTTCCGATGCGGCATATTTACTCCACGGGGTATTTGAAGATTTTATAAATTTTCCATTGGCTTGCTGGATCAATAATTGGGCAGAAAAATTTGCAGCACCGCCCAGAAAGAGATCTTCCAAACCATCCCCATTGACATCTCCCGATTCCAGCGGAGGACCAAGTGTAGATTGTTTGTATGGAATGAGTATTTCGCGTTTGTAATCGTCGAATTGATTTTCTGAGTGAGCGATGCCGTCAAAACAGTCTTTGGTAACTTCATCGGTAAGTATAAAGGGAAGTTCCTGAAACAACTGTTCATTCATATGTTCCTTGGCATCCGATTCTTTGATGGTGATGGTGGAGTTTGCCTTGATGTTGTCTACCCTTATGTATTGACCACTTGGCCATCTTACAAAAATGGAATCTACTTTTTCGGCAGTTCCCAAACCAAAGTGCAGGATAGGTTCTGAAGTAGACATATACCCACGGGTATTGATCAACTCAGCCATTTGAATCTTTGAAGGGCCGTAGGCTATTAAGACTCTTGCACCGAATGATTTTTTATTCATAGTTGAGCCTTCGAGTTTTACGCGCAGGTAATTTCCTTTTTTCTTTTCTACAGCCTGATTATTGTAGATGAAAGCTTCCTGATTCATGTTGTTGACAATAAGGTCGACATCCCCATCATTGTCGAGATCTGCATACGCAGCACCTTGTGAGAACGAAAGATCGGATAATCCAGACTTGGAAGCAACGTTATTAAAATGAAGCTTGCCGTCGTTGCTGAACAAATAATTTTGGAGAGGCACGGAAGGTGCTTTTTCCATGATCTTTACACGGGGTGTGGTTTTTCCTTTGAATTCGGGAATAGCATACGCCAGAAAATCCCGGTTGCGGATGTCTCTGAGTATACCATTAGAAACAAAGAGATCGCGGTATCCATCGAGATCAAAATCAGCAAAAACCGGTGACCATGACCAGTCTGTTTTTGCCACGCCTCCCATCTGACCAATTTCACTAAACAAGCCATTTCCCTGATTCAGCTGAAGGGTATTGAACATGTACTGAAAGTTGTTTCCCGCTTTTGAAATTTGCCAGAATTTTTCGGGATTCATACCGGCCATATTTGTTTTATTCCGGTAGTGGTCTTCAGGAGTCATGTCTGCCACGAAAATGTCCAGGAAGCCATCGTTATTGATGTCTGCTGCATCGGCACCCATACTGAAATTGCTGATATGCCGCAGACTATAATTGGATACATTGAGGAAGGTTCCATCACCATTGTTGACAAAGAGATAGTCACCATAATCATAGTCATTTGCGACATAGATATCGGGATACCCGTCGTTGAAAAAATCGCCGATGGTAGCACTCAGGCTGAATGCAAATCCTTTGACACCTGCAGCTTCTGTAACATTTGTGAAATGGTTGTTCCCATCGTTGCGGTATAAGTGTGAACTGTATTGGAAGTCAGGTTTGTTGGTGGCCATTAGGGCATCCCTGGTTTCATTGTGATTGGGAGGCTGGTTGACAACAAAGAGATCGAGGTCTCCATCCAGATCGTAATCAAAAAAAGAACCCTGTATGGAAAATCCGGGATCATCAATGCCAAATTCTTTGGCGCGTTCCGTGAAGCTGTTGTTTTTATTATTGATGTACAGTTTGTTTCTCCTGCGCTCAGGATCCAGATACATATGATTGCAAATATAAATATCATCCCAGCCGTCGCCATTTACATCAGCTATCGTAACTCCACCGGACCATTCATTGCCACCTTCGATTCCGGCTTCTTTAGAGATATCCGTGAATTTAAAATTTCCTTTGTTTAGATAGAGTTTCTCAGGTCCCTGGTTTGAAGCAAAAAACAAATCCTGCAATCCATCATTGTTGACATCCAGCACAGCCACGCCGGCACCGGTATAAAATCCATCATAGATAAGGACATTGTTCTCCTCATCCTCTGTCAGCAGGTTGTTAAAATGGACCCCTGTTTCTGCAGCACTCATTTTTATAAACTCTGGACCTGCGTTTTGAGTATTTTCTGAGGTTTTAGATTCACGCGAGCAGGAAGTTAGGAGAACGCTCAGGGCGAACATGCCAATAAAGCCCGAATTCAAACTTTTAGGAATTAAAAACATGATAGTACTATTGATTGTGTAGGCGTATTGCAGCGAATATGGATGTGAAAATTAGGGTACTAAAATAAGCCGAAATGGACGACTAAAAGCAAATTTTATATAATCTTAATAATCAATAAAGTATAGATTAAATAAAAAATTTATATAAAATTCCGTCTTCCTTTCGTGTTAAAAAAAATTTGGATTGCATTTTTGTCTGTAAATTTGATGTGATTCCAAATTATTTATTGAAAAGAGCCCCCTTACCTTTACATTCGACGGAGCAAAGTTTATAACAAAACAGTTGTCGTTTATTACATTAAAGCATTTGATACATGAAAAATTCTCTACTCGTACTGTTGTGCATTGCCGCATTTCAGGTTTTTGCACAATCCGTGACTTTTACACCTTTCAACACCCAGGTGGATCCGGCTACAAAGGCCCACATCAATCAATTCCATATTCTTGCTTTAGATCCACAGGTACTGGAGCAGGAAATTGATGCTATTCCGGGAAATGTGAAAAAGCTTGCTATCCGGACTCCGGAAGCGACATGGATGCTGGAATTATATGAATATTCCTTGCTATCGCCCAAACTCGTACGCAATACCACCGATCCAAAGAATCCGACCCGATTGCCCAATAGAAAGGATTTCAGAACCTTCAAAGGCAGCATAAAGGGGAAAAGCTCTATGGTTTCCCTTTCCATTGCAGATGGGTTTATGAAATTGATGATTGATGACGGTCAGAACCGTTATTTTATTGAGCCCCTGGACAAAGGAAGTTTATCCCCAAAGATACCTGCATCTCAGCAGTACCTGTTGTATAAGACATCTGATGTAAATCCTATTGCCGGAGTGCGCTGCGGTGCTGAAAATTTAAACAAGGGTTTGAACGATGCACATCGCCAGATCGAGCGGCGGGAAATTTCAGCGGATTGTCCGATCTGTGTTGAAGTCCAGATTGGTTTGGCTGCAGATTACTCCATGTTTTCAAAATATGGAAGTGTGGCTGCCGTAGAAAATCAGATGCTGACTATTATGGCAGATGTCCAGACCGTTTTCGACAATGAGTTTACAAATGATTATGAATATGTAGTCACGGGTCTTTGGGCTTCTGATGATGTAACCCGGGATCCATGGAATATGACGCGCGATATCAATGAGCAGCTGACCATTTTTACGGCCAATGCCCAAAATATTTTTTGGGGTTCTGAATATGAGGTGGCTACAAACTGGACGGCAAAATTTACAACCGGTGTAATTGGTCTTGCCTATCTTTCCCAGGTATGCATGGCGACACCCTATAATGTGTGTAGCGATTACATTGGTCCCGGAGGCCGTCAAGGTGATTACCTAACACTTCAGGCACACGAACTTGGACATAACTGGAGCATGGAGCATGATCCAGGTTTGGCACGGACCATTATGGCTCCAACGATTAATGGAAGTACCCAATGGTCTTTTGCTTCGGTGTTTTCGTTAAATAATTATGTAGGGCAAAATCAGCTGGTAGGAGGTTGTCTGGCAATTTGTCCGAATTCGGCAGCCCCTGAGCCTGATTTTATTGCAGATGTAACCTATGGCTGCCAACCTGTTACAATTCATTTTAAAGACCTTTCCAAAAATACAGACAAATGGGAGTGGTCCTTTCCCGGTGGAACCCCGGCTACATCCACACAACAAAATCCGGTGGTTGTCTATAAAGTGGCTGGAACGTATGAAGTCTCCTTAAAAGCTTCAAATGCACGTTGTGAAGTTTCTGTTACCAAGCTGAGTTATATCGAAGTCAATGATGTGCCTGTTGCCAATTTTAGTTTTGGTGTCAATGCTGGTCGGGAAGTGTTCTTTATCGATCAATCTGTAAGGGCGAATGAATATCTGTGGAGTTTTGGAGATGGCGAAACAAGTGACGAAACCAACCCGATTCATATCTATAACAGAGACAGTACCTATGAAGTCACGTTAAAGGTGACGAACGATTGCGGCACCCACACCTTCAAGAAAAAAGTGTCCGTAATCAGCTTGCCAATAGCGGATTTTGAAGCAGATACCATCGGAGGTTGTGCACCAAAAATCATCAAGTTTTTTGATAAATCCACAAACAATGTGGTCAAATGGGTTTGGGAATTCCCCGGAGGCTCACCTGGTTTGTCCTTCAATACCAACCCGATCGTACGGTATGACAATCCCGGCATGTATGATGTAAAACTTACCGTCTACAGTACCAAATACAATCATTCACTCACAAAAAAGATATATATTTCCATAGACAGTTTGCCGGATGCCGAGTTCAGTCAGGTTGTTAATGGCAACACGGTTGATTTTAGTAATCTTTCGCGATATGCGAAAACACATTTCTGGAACTTTGGAGATGGAAATACCAGCACAATTCCCAATCCAAGTCATACTTACACGGAAGGACGTTATGACATCATGTATGTCGTATCTAATGGATGTGGATATGACACCGCATATTCACAAGTCGCAATAGGTCAAAAGCCCGTTGCCGGCTTTCAGGTTAGTGAGCCTTTGGGATGTATCCCTTATCAGGTTCAATTTACAAATACCTCAACAGCAGCTGCAACAGATTTCCGCTGGTACTTTCCTGGGGGCAATCCGTCCACAAGTACGGCCCGGAATCCTGTTGTGACCTATACTGGAACGGGTCAGTTCGATGTGAGTCTGGTCGCTTATAATGCTTTGTTTTCAGACTCAGTTGCAATGGCTAATTTTATTACTGTAAAGGAACTTCCGACCAGTGCTTTTTCAAATGCCGTTTCAGGCTTTAAAGTATTCTTCACCAATCAGGCTGTTGGAGCAAATAACTATTTCTGGAATTTTGGCGACAGCCAGATTTCCTTCGAAAAGGAACCAGTGCATGAATACGGTTCTGAAGGCGAATTTAACGTTCAGCTCATCGTACAAAATGAGTGCGGTTGGGATACGTTCCAGAAAAATATTGCTGTGTATTTGATTCCAAAAGTCAACTATGCTGCAGATACTTTAAAAGGTTGTGCACCATTAACTGTTCAGTTTTATGATCGCTCTTCCATCGACGTAATTGAATGGGATTGGCAATTTGAGAATGGCTCTCCTTCCGTATCTACTTCTAAAAATCCTAAAGTAGTATTCAGCAAGCCCGGAAAATATACGGTCAAGTTAACTGTACGCAATACAAACGGAACAAATGCACTCACCAGGGTCCAATATATTCAGGTCGTTTCTCCGGTATTGTGTCCTGAACATCCCAAAGGGGACAAAACCTTAGTGGATAGCAAGATTATTGAAAATCCTTTTGGCGATGAGTCTTCCCAGCTTGAATTCAGATCCAGCAGTGCCAAACCTGTAATCTTCCCAAACCCCGTGGATGAGCACCTGACAATACTGTCTGATGCCAGTGATAAGAGGCCCGCACAATTAGAATTGTATGCGCTCTCCGGTAAAAAAGTAGTAACAAAGACGCTTGATTTTTCAGCGTACTCCTTTGACTTGTCGAATCTTCCAGATGGAACGTACATCCTGAAAATCATTTCAGGTACCGGAACGTATATGGATAAAATTATCGTTAGCCATTAATTTAAAAAATACGATTTACAATAGTCAAAGTCAGGAATGAAACAATTCAGATTCTACGCAGTTCCAAAGGTGATAAATCTGATATGTTTCATTCCTGATTTCGTTTTACAAAGTCAGGGAGCGGCACGTGCTCCTGTGAGTTTTTTCATTTACTAAAATTCAAAACACATACATCATGAGGTGTTTATTCTTTTTCTTATTCTGTACTTCATTTATAGCTTCTTCACAGAATTTGGTTTTGAGTCCATTGCAAACAAAAATGGTTGCGGGAACCGATGCTCATTTGAAGCAGTATCAGGTACTTCAATTTAATGTTAGCCAATTACAAAAAGCAATAGATGATATTCCTGGAAATGTCAAAGAACTGAGTTTGCAACTTCCGGACAGAACTTTGAAGTTGCAGTTATTTGAATATTCCATCATCCACCCTGATTACATCCGCAAATCAGCGAGCAACGCAAACCGTCCATTGCCGTTACGAAAGGACTTCAGGACTTTCAAGGGTTTTGTAAATGGCGACAACCAGTCCAAGGCCGCTTTATATATAGCCGATGGATTTTTAAAGATTACATTGTACGAAAAAGGAGAACGCTATTTTATCGAGCCGCTCGATGAAGGCAGCCTAAATGCCAATTATCCTGCCTCCCAACAGTTTTTATTTTATAAAAATTCTGATGTGGTAGGTTCAGCCGGAGTCCATTGTGGCATGCACAATGAGGGAGATGAGACCATATCCAATTCGATTCAGCAACAAGTCGAATCTGCAGTACAAAGTCGTCCCTGTTTTCCTTGTGTTGAAGTTAAGATCTGTCTTGCTGCAGATAACATCATGTTCAGGAAATACGGCAGCGATGTTGCCAAAACAGAAAATCAAATGATGACCATCCTGGCTGATGTGCAAACCGTATATGACGATGAATTTGAAAATGAATATTCCTACCAGGTTACGGGAACCTATGTTGCGGATGATCCTTCAAAGGATCCCTGGAGAACCCTGAACGATATTAATGCCATGCTTGCGCAATTCGGAGCCGATGCACCCAATATATTTTCAGGTTCGCAATACAATGTTGCGACCTTGTGGACATCAAAATTTGGCCCTCTTGGCGAGGTTGGTGCAGCAGTCCAGGCTTCCATTTGCACAGTTGGTGATCCTGTAAATGTTTGCAGTGATTATTGGGGTCCCGGTGGTCGCCAACCGGATTACCTGACATTACAAGCACATATGTTAGGTCATAACTGGAGTATGATTCACGACCGTCCAATGGGCGGAACGATCATGGCTCCTGGCTTGCCAAATGGAAGTACGTTGTGGTCTTTCCTGTCAAAGGATGCTCTCAATTCCTACGTAAAGATGTATACCATCCTGGAAAGAAAATGCCTGACAACATGCCCAAATTCACAGGCGCCTGTTCCTGATTTTGTATCGGATATAACCTATGGATGCCAACCCGTTACGGTAAAGTTCAAAGATTTGTCTACCAATACGACCAAATGGAAATGGAAGTTTCCTGGTGGAATGCCAGATACTTCAATCCTGCAGAATCCTGTAGTCGTATATAAAACACCTGGTATTTATCCGGTAAGTTTGGAAGCAGGTAACAACAGATGCGATGTGACCCTCACTAAAACGGATTTCATTGAAATTAATGATATACCGCGTGCGGATTTCACTTGGGGAATTCAAGGACGCGAAGTATTCTTTATAGATCAATCTCAGCGGGCTGTTGAGTATTTGTGGAATTTTGGCGATGGTGAAACCAGTGAAGAAGCAAATCCTTACCATGTATATTATACAGACAGCACGTATCAAGTGACCTTGACCGTTCGCAATGACTGTGGAGAAAATACGCTGAAGAAAACAATCATCGTCGTGAGCGTTCCTACAGCAGATTTTGATGCTGACACTGCAGGAACCTGTGCGCCAGGCAACATCCACTTTAAGGATATGTCCACACCTAATGTCCGCAACTGGCAATGGGAATTTCCGGGAGGAACTCCCAGTATTTCGACCCAAAAGAATCCGGTTGTACGTTACGATCTTCCCGGCATGTACGATGTACGTCTGACGGTCTACAGTGCAAGATTCAACAGCTCTGTTACAAAGAAGGCATTTGTATCTGTAGATAGTATTCCTGTTGCAGCTTTCAAAGACAGCATTGATGTGGGTACCGTGTACTTTACACAACAATCCCGTTATGGAAAAAACCATGAGTGGATTTTCAAGGATGGAAAAGATCCCAGCATTGTCATAGGTCGCAGTACGGATGCAAATCCCACTTTTGTCTTTAAAGAAGGGGATTACGATGTATGCTACATAACATCCAATGGCTGCGGCAGAGATACTGCCTATGGTCATTTGACCATTGGAACAAAACCCATTGTGTCCTTTGCCTCTGACAGGAATACAGGTTGTGCACCCTATAAAGTTCAGTTTCAAAATAGTTCACAGTCGGCAACCACCTATCGCTGGACATTTCCAGGGGGAAATCCGGCAACAAGCACAGATCCTAATCCTTTGGTTACGTACCCGGCAAAAGGAAAGTTCGACGTGAAATTGGTGGCATCCAATAATTTCTATTCTGACTCTTTGACGAAAAAAGAATTTGTTGAAGTGCGGACAAAACCAGATGCAAATTTCAATCTGAGTATAACGGGATTTAAAGTGTTCTTTACCAATCAAACCATCGATGGGACGAATTATATCTGGGACTTTGGCGACAAAAAGGCAAGCTTTGATCTGAATCCTGTTCACGATTACGGAGTGGAAGGAGAGTTTGATGTGAAACTTATCGTATCAAATAATTGTGGGGTTGACACCTTTATTCGCCATATTGCCGTATATCTCATACCTAAGGTCAACTTTTCAGCTAATGTGCTATCCGGTTGTCCTCCATTGAAAGTACAATTTTCAGATCGTTCTTCCGTCGACGTTAATCAGTGGGATTGGCAGTTTGAATCCGGAAATCCGGCTGTATCAACTGAGAAAAATCCTATAGTTGTATTCGAAAAACAAGGAAAATATGCGGTCAAATTGACTGCAAAAAATACGAACGGTACCAACTCACTAACGCGCGTTCAATACATCACGGTGCTGTCACCAATAGAGTGTCCTGAGCATACGAAAAGCGTAAAGGAATTATTGGATGAAAAAATTATTGAACAGCCGTTTGGTGAAGTTCCCGATTATAAACAGCGCAGTAGTGCGGTGCAGTCTCAGAAAAGCTGGGTATTCCCCAATCCTGCAAAGGAGTACTTTGAGGTTCGGATTTCTCCAGAATTTGGGGAGATTGCGCAGCTTCAGCTTTATAAGGTCACCGGAGAGCTGTGTCATGCACAATATGTCACA
This sequence comes from uncultured Saprospiraceae bacterium, assembly GCA_964507535.1. Classification (GTDB taxonomy): domain Bacteria; phylum Bacteroidota; class Bacteroidia; order Chitinophagales; family Saprospiraceae; genus Vicinibacter. Next base: position 15,238 of record CAZDQG010000026.1, on the reverse strand, counting down.
CTTTCTGATAGGATTATCCATACTTCGGAAATGGAAGCGGGCAGTTATATCTTATGTATTTCAAATGGAACCTTGCGTCACTTTGAAAAAGTGATGATCATGAAATAGCGTACACCGGAAATCGGGAATAGTTAGAGGAACATTTTACCATATTTTACTTCAATATGGCCTACCAGGCTTTTAATGGCTTGTTCCTGATTTTTATCGCATATCAATAGCGCATCTGCTGTATTGATGATGATGAGATTTTCCACACCATGGAGAGCAATCAGCTTTGATTCTTCATTGCGGACCAGACAGGAATGGACCTGGCTCAGGATGGATACTTCTGCATGGAGTGCGTTGAATTGTTCGTCCTGGTTCATAAGTTCATATAAGGAGGTCCATGTGCCAAGATCCGACCAACCGAAATCTACCGTCTTCACAAATGCTGCATCTGTTTTTTCCATGACGGCATAATCTATGGAAATCGAAGGTGCATCCTTATATATTTCAGAAATCGATTGTCCTGGCCGGTAGTTTTCAAATAACTTGTACAACTGGGCCTGGTATTTCATCAGTGCCTTGTCAATGGTTTTATTAGCCCATAAAAACATTCCCGAATTCCAAACATATTCTCCGCTTGCCAGGTAGGACAATGCGGTATTGTGATCCGGCTTTTCAACAAATTTTACAACCGGGTGGACGTTGAATTCCTGACGTGCATCCGGATAAAACCGGATGTAACCGTAACCGGTGTCAGGCCTCGATGCTTTGATGCCAAAAGTCAGTAATGCTTCCGGATTCGAATGTATAAATGAAACGGCCTCTGCGATGTCCTGATCAAATTCCCCGTCATTTAGAATCAAATGATCGGAAGGTGCAATCAGAACAAGGGCATCTTTATCTATCTGCTCAATATGTTTTGTCGCATAGAGTATGCATGCAGCAGTGTTTTTTCGTTCCGGCTCTAGTAGCATTCGCTCTGGATGTATATCCGGAAGTTGCTGTCGTACAAGATCTTTGTAGTCCTGATGACTGACTACCCAAATATGGTCCCGATGTATGGTTCTAGCAAGACGTTGAAAGGTCATCTGAATCAATGTTTGCCCTGTGCCCAGGACATCCAGAAATTGTTTGGGCTTTTGATTCCTGCTTAAGGGCCAGAAACGACTTCCAATGCCGCCTGCCATGATTACCGCATGTAATCCTTTAATTGGGTTCATATATGCTGTTTGTAATGCGATTTAATAATGTCATTCCAGAACATGCTAGACCAAGGGTTCCATCCCATTACGCAATGCAGCGATGATCTTTGCAATGTCTTCTTTTTTTAAGGTGCCCACGGAGATGCGGTACCATTCTGAATCTTCTGAAGCACCAAATGCTTTGAAAGGAACAAAAGCCAATTTGCAGGTACTTAATAGATATTGTGTAACCTCATTTTGAGATTTCAAATTTTGATTTCCATTTTTCAGTCCCTTCCATGGGCAACGGACGGTAAGGTAGATGGCTGCCTGCGGATGAATACAATCAATTGGGAAGCCATTCTGTTTTAATTGCATAATACCTTCATACAACTGTTGAAGGCGATCATGCACTTCAGGCTTAAACCAATCCAGATAATCCTGAACATCCTTTTCCTGATTTAAGAACCAGGATGTGGCAACTTGCTCGGGTTTGGGAGCCCATGCACCAACGTGGGAAAGGATTGCACGCATCTTCGACATCAATGCATGTGGGCCAAAGGCCCACCCAACCCGTATACCTGTTGCGGCGAATGCTTTAGACATGCCATCTATGGAAATTACGTAGGGCCTTATCTCCGGTAGAAGTTGAACAGGGTGAACATGCTCAACCGCCCCGAAACAGAGTTCCCAGTAGATCTGATCGTACATCAGATAAACCGGCTTTTTTATTCCTTCCCGTTTTTTATTTTCCGTCATCACTAACTCGACAATTTCCAACAAAGCTTCTTTGGTGAACACCGTCCCTGTAGGATTTTGTGGCGAGCACAGTGCAATGAGTGTCACATCGCCAATATGAGGCTTTATATCGCGTGCGAGGGGCATAAAATTTTGTTCTGGCCCAACTTCCAAAGCGAGAGGCCTGGCTCCGCTTAAATGACAATAATGATTATTGTTCCATGAAGGAACAGGAAATATAACTGTGTCTCCCGGATCAATGAGGGTTTTATAAACCGCATATATGAGAGGTCTTGCCCCACCTGATACGAGTATGTCTTCAGAACTGTAATCGAGTTTAAGCCGCTTTGAAATCAATGCGGACAAGCTCTGTCTTAATTCTGCCACCCCATTTGCAGCGGGGTAGTTGGTTTGATCGGTTTCATAGGCCTTATGTATGTTTGACTTTAGAGGACCCGGGATCGGAAAAATTCCAGGATCAAAGTCTCCAATGGTCAAATTGTAAACAAATTGCCCATCCTGCATCATTTTTTGAATATCGAAGGCCAACTTAATGATTTCTGAAGGTATCAGCCGGTCGGCCATGACTGAAGTTGGAAGGGGAGAGCTATGTTCCGGCATGTGCAGTAAGTTAAGGTTTGGCTTGGTGCAAATTAGAAAAAAACCAGATACAAGCCATTATTTTTTTAAGCTTGCGTATCATTGCAAGCGTGGAACGTAATCAAAAAATAAAGAATATAGAATACCTGAATGGCCCCATGAGCCGTTTTTCAGAATTGCGGTTTGTGATCGATGTATTCTGGGACATGTTTAAGGGGATCCGCAAAATGTATTTTAACGGGCCATGTGTTACTGTTTTTGGTTCAGCCAGGTTTACTTCAGACAACCCTTATTACAAAGCAGCGGAAAAATTATCTGCAGAAATTGCCAAATTGGGCTTTACAGTCATGACAGGCGGGGGCCCGGGAATAATGGAAGCCGCCAACAAAGGGGCAAAAAGCGTCGGCGGACGCAGCGTTGGTTGTAATATCGAGTTGCCCCGGGAGCAGTTTCCAAACAAGTACCTGGATTCCTGGGTAAATATGAAGTTTTTCTTCACCCGCAAAACCATATTGATCAAATATTCGTATGCATTTATTGTCTTTCCGGGTGGATTTGGTACTATGGATGAATTTTTTGAATCCATGACTTTGATTCAAACCGGGAAACTTGTCCATTTTCCTGTTATTATATATGGGAAAGCATATCATCGGGATTTACTCCAATTCTTAGACGAAATGGAAAAATTGAAGACCATTTCACCTATTGACCGGAATTTATTCCTCGTTTCAGATGACGAACGCGAAATACTTGAACATATTAAAAATAATTTTAATATAAAGAAAGTGTTGCAACCTTTTAATTTGACACGGCCGATTCGCTGGTTATTTGAGAAAAAGTAAAACCTGATTGTACGAAACGAATCTTGCTTAAAAAGGATTGTGGAATCTCAGGAATTAAGAAGCTTTCAAGCAGCAATATTATAATGGTACATTCAGTTTAAATTGGGATTTTTCCTGTTGCCATGAGTTTACAAAGTCTCCGGGATTTATTGTTCCGTTTTTTTACGTTCCGTTCCTATGCGCCGGATAAGATGGCGGATTTGATTTTTTCGGAACGGAATATATCCTATGGGGCTTATCCTCTCCGCAAGCAGTACAACAGGCGCATGTCTTTAGCCTTGCTCCTTTCTATTGTGTTGTTTATATCTATGTTGCTGTTGTATTCTATAGAATGGGGTCAAGAAGAAAATCCGGAATATTACATGACAGAAGTCCACATGGATGCGCCCCCTGAATTCAAATTACCCGGCACGGCTCCAAAATCTCCGGTGCCAAAGAAACAACAGCAAGAAAAGGAACCCGTACAATCCAAGCGAAAAGATGATTTGAAGATAGTACAGGACAAGGAAGTGGTTGAACAATCAGTCAATAAGCAAGTTACAGATGAGAAATCTGAACAGAAAGATTCGGTAGGTTCTCAGGGCTTGCCTGGATCGCAATCTTCTGACCTGGAATCTGGAATTGCAGTGGATTTTGCGGATGTAATGCCTCAGTTCCCGGGAGGGCAGGTAGCATTACTCCGGTTTATCCAATCCAAACTGTTATATCCTCAGGAGGCCATGCGCTTGCAGATTGAAGGAGTTGTCCTCATTGGTTTTGTTGTAGATAAATATGGACGTGTCCGGAATCCTAAGGTGCTAAAGTCCTTAACTTCCTCCTGCGATGCTGAGGCACTGAGAGTGGTCCGTCTGATTCCGGATTGGATTCCTGCAAAAAATGAAGGCAGGAATGTTTCCGTCCAATTCAGCTTGCCTGTTGAATTTAAATTACGTCGAACTGGAGCGTTTTAATTCATGAAGCCGGACCCAGATAAGTACAGCGCACTTCTTGGCACACTGAACATTCCATCAGCTTTCGAAGCTTTGGTCATACCTGGTTTAGAAAAAACTATATTTATAAAGCGGGATGATCTTATCCATCCGGTGATATGCGGCAATAAATGGAGGAAACTGAAACATCATCTTGCAGCATTTTATAACGGTAATTACGATGGTATTGTCAGCATGGGAGGTGCACATTCAAACCATTTGCATGCACTCAGTTATACAGCACATCAATTAGGTATACCATGCACGAATCTGATATACGGCTGGAACTCCGCGTTTCAAACACAAACCATTTTAGATGCCAGAAAATGGGATGCGCAATGTGTTCCCATAACCAGAGTTCAGGCAGCGCAATTGCGAAACGGGGATTTGAATATTAAAGAACTTGGCTACGGAAATCGGTATTGGATTCCTGAAGGAGGAGCTGGTGAGCCAGGGATCAGGGGATGCAAAGATATCCTGGAAGAGCTGCCGGTGGAATTTGACCAGGAACACACCTTAATTGTATGTCCTTGTGGGACCGGAACAACTATTTCAGGTTTTTTAGAATGTACACGGTATGTTCATATTGCCAGTCAACACCGGGTACGCAATGCGTTGTACGATTTTGAAATGAGCACGAGGGTAAAGTGGCTTCCAGATATACAATTTGGGCGTTTTGGAAAATCAGATCCATTGCTACGTTCATTCATTGAAGAATTTTCACGTGTCACAGGAATTCCATTGGACATTGTGTATAATGGTCCATTAATGAATGCATTCCTTTCTAATATAGAGAAATTGCATTTTAAGCAATTCATATACATCCACACCGGTGGCTTACAAGGTAACCGAAGCCAAAAATCAGCGGAAGTCTCGTAATTGCACCCGGATCCTTTACTTTTGAATAATGAAGGGTGCCTCATGGAAGAGACCGGTTTGGAGGAGCTGATGCATAAAACAAGATTATATTTTTTTTTATCATCAGTGCCATTTGTTGTAAATGGAACAAGATCCTTTTAAAACAAAATGTAATCATTTCCTGGAACATTTTAAGTGCATACCTGGTGTATGTTGAATTTCCAATTTTCCGGAAGTAGTGAAATAGATCCTTTGAAATGAAAGGAAGAGTTTAGATTCGCAATATCGTATGAAGCAAGACAAACGACTCGGTTTATTTTCCATCAGCATGATTGTGGTGAGCCTGGTTATTGGCATGGGCATTTTCAGGGCAGCTTCAGTGACTGCAGGCGTTGCCCTGAATCCAACGATTTTTTTTTGCGCCTGGTTTTTTGGAGGACTGGTTGCGCTGTGTGGGGCGATGACCTATGCAGAAATAGGTAGCCGCTTTCCAGTTACCGGTGGATATTACAGGGTATTTTCAGAAGCCTATCATCCGTCCATAGCATTTGCCATCAATGGCGTCATTCTCGTCTCGAATGCGGCCTCATTGGGTGGTGTAGCCCTTATCGGCAGCGAATACTTTTGTGCGTATTTTTTACCCGGCTCAGAAATTTTTTGGAAACCATTGATTGCGGTTATTATGATCGCAGTTTTTTATGGATTGAATTTATTTGGACTCAGAATGAGCTCCAATACGCTTAATATTTTAATGCTTGTAAAAATTGCAATGATATTATTTGTCATTGCAGCATTGTTCTTTCCCGAATCACATGCGCAATCTTCCTTTGCGAATACCGTAGGGTCAGCTCCAGGTTTGAAAGACTGGATTACATCATTTGGTGCTGCACTTGTTACGGTGTCTTTTACCTATGGGGGCTATCAGCAAACGATCAATTTTGGAGAAGATGTCAAAGAACCAGGGAGCACGGTTCCAAAGGGGATTCTCATTGGAATGACCCTGGTTTTGATATTATATATGCTGATCAATTACAGTTACTACAAGGTTTTGGGTTTTAATGAACTGAAGCAGGCTAATGGAATTGCCGCAGTTGTCGTAGACCGGTGGCTTGGACCCGGCGCAGCAACCATATTTTCAATTTTTTTGGTGTTGGCCGTTTTATCTTTTGTAAATGTAAACCTGATGAGCAATCCCCGTGTAATGTATGCAATGAGCCGCGACGGTGTTTTGCCTAAATCCTTCGCTGCCCGATGGGAGCGTCGTGAAGTTTATTTTGTTGGGCTTAGCGTCTTTGCACTTACCAGTATTGTGGTTGTATTTTTTGCTGAAACATTCGAAAGAATTCTGGGTTTTGTTATGATACTGGACTCGCTCGGTATGATGTTTTCTGCAGCAAGTATTTTTTACTTTAGAAAACGAATGAAAGATCAGAAAGAAGGAACATATTTCAGCATGCGATTCTATCCCTTTTTGCCTCTGGTTTTTATTGCTGCATATTTTTTTGTTTGTGTATCCAGTATACTGATGAATCCGTACTTTGGCCTGACCACAGTCGCGGTATTGATTTCATTGCTGGTAATTTATAAATGGATTATGAAACCTGGTTTAAAAATGCCAGAAACCTAAACTACGGTGAATGGATACGAACGAGTGGTCTTATATACTCAATGAGTTGGGTGAATCACGGGAGCATTATTTTAATGCGGTAGCACCGCCCATTATTCAAACTTCAAACTTTGTATTTGATTCGGTCGATGATATGCGACAGCGATTCAAGGATGAATATGGGGGCCTTATTTATTCACGTGGACGAAACCCCACAGTAGATATCCTGGCCCAAAAGCTGGCTGCGTTGGAATGTGCGGAAGATGCCTTGGTATTTAATAGTGGGGCTGCGGCCATCTTTTCTTCCGTAGTGCCTTTTGTCAGTAAAGGGGACCACATTGTTTCTGTTCGCAATCCCTACAGCTGGGCCCAGAAATTATTTGATCATTTTTTGCCTCGATTTGGGGTTGTGACGGAATATGTTGATGGCCGTGATCCGGATCACTTCCGGAAAGCAATGAAAGCAAACACTCGTTTGTTTTATTTGGAATCGCCAAACAGTTGGGATTTTGCAATTCAGGATATACGGGCTATTACACAACTTGCAAAAGAACATGGAGTTCTTACTGTGCTGGACAATAGTTATTGCAGTCCGTATTATCAACAACCAATACGTATGGGAGTTGACCTTGTCCTGCACTCTGCAACAAAATATTTATCGGGCCATAGCGATGTAGTTGCCGGTGTAGTATGCGGCAGCCAAAGGCACATTAGAAAAATATTTGAGCTCGAATACCTGATGGCTGGAAATGGAATTCAACCTTTCAATGCCTGGCTTTTAATGCGGGGCTTAAGGACCTTGCCTTCCCGTCTGGACCGTATTACCAAAACCAGCTTCGAAGTACTGGATTACCTTAAACAGCATGAACGGGTTGAAAAAGTTTTATTCCCACTGGATGAGGGGTTTCCGCAATATCAGCTTGCCAAATCACAAATGAAGGGGGCATGTGGTTTAATGTCATTTGTCATGCGTGCAGAGCAAGTTCAGGAAATCGAACAATTTTGCAATCAACTGAAGCATATTCTAAAGGCAGTAAGTTGGGGAGGATACGAAAGTTTAATCATTCCTAAGGCTGCCGGAATGGAGCGTGAGGCTTTTGATGCATCAGATGAAAACCACCGCTTAGTCCGCCTGTATGTAGGATTGGAGGATGCCCATTATCTTATCGCAGATTTGGAACAGGCATTCCGGAGTTTAGCTTAATTGCACCTGAGTTTTAAAATAACGTCTCCAGTTTTGTAAGCCATAGATGGCAATACCCAGGAATACCAGAAATTCCAATGCGATGAACAGGATGTCTTTTTGTATGTAGAGATACACGCACAGAAGGTCTATCAGTATCCACAGTATCCAGTTTTCGATATACCGTTGTGCCATCAGCGTGTTTGCAAGTATGCTGCTCACAGCTACCCAACTGTCTGCGTAAGGGAAGGCAGCAGGATGCTCAAACTGCGCGGGAAAGAAGACATGTATATTTGAAATAAACCATCCAAATCCCATGCTGCAGGCAAGCATGAGGATCAAACAGCGCGCCCGTTGAGCGGAATTCAAATATTTTAAAGGGACCCTTGTTTTTTGCTCTTTGGCCCAGAACCACCAACCGTAGATACTGATCGCAAAAAAATACAACTGCAGGAACATATCGGAATACAATTGCACGTGGAAGTAAATAAAAAATGCAGTAATGATATTGAGAATACCTACAGGCCAGGTCCAGATGCGTTCTTTTGCAGCCAGATACACCGCGAGGATCCCTGAGCAAACGGAGATCAATTCCAGATAGGTTACCGTATACCCAATTAAATTAAAAGCGGTTTCAAACCACATGGCTGTAGCATTCAGCTAATCAAAGTACATGAAGAAATGCAGGGATTATTTTGACCGTTTATTTCAATTTGATGGTGGAAGTACCAACCAGATATCCTTTATTGAATATTTCAATGTTATAAACACCTGTCGAAAAGCCTCCGGGATTTTTAAATTTTCCACAGATCTTTTTTTCATCATTTGCATAAGGTGTGGTGACCGAAGTTGAATATTTTATCGTTTCTCCATTGAGGTCATTCCGGATTACTCCAGATCCTTCTGATTCGATGGATTGGGTTTCACCGGTAGGGGAGATGATCCGGATGTAAAATTTTTCAGTACCGGCTTCTGTATTCTTGTTTATGGTTGTTTTAAAACATACCTCGACGTAATCTGTTTCGGCAGACTTGGAAACTGATTTTGCCTTTTTTCCTTCGCGTTCTTTATACGCTTCTGCATTAATTTTATTTACCGGGATGGCAGTTGCACGATTGTATCGGCGGCTCAAATTATCCTTTTCCTTTGCAATGTTTTCTTTTTCAGCAGCAAGGTTTTCCTTTACTTGTGAGAGTTGTTGATTCTCCGCATTTTTTGATTCAACCTGATGCGTTAGGTTTGCTTTATCCTGTTGTAGCCCGGTGTTGGTTGCAACTAGCTGCTCATTTTCAGATTTCAGGCGGTTGATTTCAGCGATGTATTCCTGTGTTTTGGTTTTCATTGCTTCCATTTCGCGGCGCGCAATAGTGAGGTTCCTGCTATCGGTGAGAAGCGATCCTATTTTTTCTTTCTGAATGCGCAATTCTTCTTTTTGTGAGTCAATGACGCGGTTTAATTCTTCATTATTGGTTTTCATGTCATTGAGATCAGAAATAGCCTGCTGGTAATCTTTGTCCAGCTTGGCTTTCGCATCCTCAAGTTGAACGAGTTCATTTTCTTTTGCGAGATTGTCTTTTTGTAAGTTGGAGTTGTTGACAAACTGATATACATTAAGTCCAAATAAACCCAGGAGGGCTATAATGACCAATGCTTTTACATTTGAGTTTGAAGTAGCCATAGATAATATATTAGAAGATGAATAGCATGTAAAGTTAAGGACTAAACAAGGAAAAGCTTATATTTCGTACGATAATATTGCAATTCAAATAAAGCTTCAGCTAGTTGTATTATGGATATTAATAATATATTGTTTATAGATATTGAGACTGTTAGTAATTTTAGAAATCTAATTGAGCTGGATTCCCGTTGGAAAAAATTGTTTGAAAGTAAAATGCGTTTTTTTCTGGAGAAGGAAGCAGGAAAGGAACTGGAGCAGTTGTACGAGGAAAAAGCTGCAATTTATGCGGAGTTTGGGCGGATCGTATGCATAGGTCTTGGGTTTTTCAATAAAGGCCAACTCCGTATTAAAACCATTTCGGGGCATGATGAAGAATCCGTGCTAACAGAATTTTTTGAACTTTTAGAGCAGCATTTCAACAATCCGGAGCGGCATGCCCTTTGTGGGCACAATATCCGGGAGTTTGACATTCCGTATATCTGTCGGAGGGCTTTGATACAGGGCTTGCAGTTGCCTGCGCTCCTGCAAATTTCAGGAAAAAAACCATGGGAATTAAAATATCTCCACGACACACTCGACCTCTGGAAATTTGGAGACATCAAACACTACATTTCCCTGGATCTGCTTTCCGCCTGTCTTGGCCTCGACAGCCCAAAGGAGGATATGGACGGAAGTCAGGTAGGAAAGATGTACTATGAGCATCATGATTTGGACCGGATCGCACGATATTGTGCACAAGACGTATGGACGACTGCGAATGTGTGGTTACGGCTTCACGTAATGCCTTCGATTCCCTTTGATGAAGTGTATTATTACAACAATGTTTGAGCAGCGGGAGCTCTTGTTTATTTCGCTGTTTTCACGAACAATGGAGTGTTTGATGTACCCTTTTCAGCTAGCGAAAGGCAGTGAAAAGGAGGTAAATCCTGTCCGATTTACAGTAATCATGCGATCCTCGACAGGTTTTTTGTTAATGAACATATTCATATGATTTGTTTTTATAATATTGCATGAATCGAATTCCATGTGACGATTTCCTCATAGACCATTTGTAAGTTTAATAAAATTATATGGCACGTATCGCACCATCCTTGCTATCATGTGATTTTCTCCGCATCGGAGAAGAAGTTCAATGGATTAACGAAAGCAATGCAGACTGGTTTCATCTGGATGTGATGGATGGGCGGTTTGTACCCAATATTTCTTTTGGATTTCCGGTCATTTCAGCGATTTCAAAAATTGCCAGGAAGCCTTTGGATGTGCATCTCATGATCCTTGAGCCTGAAAAATATATTGATGCATTCCGAAAGGCGGGTGCGGACCATATTTCTGTTCACATTGAAGCCTGTCCCCATTTGCATCGCGTTTTGCAGCAAATCAGGGAGTCCGGAGCGAAGGCAGGCGTAGCCATTAACCCTCATACGAATGTGCACCAGATATATGATGTTTTGGACCAAATCGACCTGGTATGCCTGATGTCGGTTAATCCCGGATTTGGCGGCCAGAAATTTATCTACCGGAGCCTTGAGAAAATCAGGGTCCTGAAAGCAGAAATTCTTGCCCGGAATCTGGATGTACTCATTGAAGTGGACGGGGGAGTGGGGCTTCAGAATGCAGAGGTCATATTGAAAGCAGGAGCCGATGTTCTGGTAGCAGGTAATGCGGTATTCGCCGATCCCCATCCTGTGGAGGTCATAGATAAGTTAAAATCAATTTCTGTTCAGGGATTCGAATTTTAGAATCACCATCATTTCGTTATAAGGCATGCATCTTTGAACATGTATTTTTACAGAAAGCTCTTTGCCTGTATTATAAGTGTGCTCTGGCTACCGGCTTTCAGCCAGACCATACGGGGAAAGGTCGTCGATGAAACCGATGGCACAGCTCTGGCTTTTGTAACGGTTTATATACCGGAAAGTCCGCATTATGCAGAGACCGATTCAACAGGTAATTTTATTTTACACATTCCCGATACGGAAGAATTTCCCGTCCGTTTCAACCGGCTTGGATACGAATCCGTGACGCTGATCCTGAAGCGCCAAAGCCTGCATTCCGGATTTACGCTGATCCAGAAGTTGAAAAAAAGAATAGGTCCTGAAGTCGAAATCAGCTCTGGCAAACTCGGTCAAGAGTCCAGTATTCAAGAACGCGTCAAATCCTTTGAAAAACTACCACTTGTTAGTGGCAATCTGGAAAGCATCCTGCCATCTATTGCCCTTGGGGTTCGCAGTAGTGCAGGGGGCGAGCTTTCCTCCCAGTACAGCGTCCGGGGAGGCAGTTATGATGAGAACCTGGTCTTCGTGAATGATTTCGAGGTTTTTCGTCCTCAACTCATCCGCAATGGCCAGCAAGAAGGTTTAAGTTTTCCCAATCCAGACCTTATTCGCGAATTAAAATTTTATTCGGGAGGATTTGAAGCCCGCTTTGGTGATAAGCTTTCCTCTGTCCTGGACATACGATACAAAGTTCCGGATTCTTTACGGGGAAGCCTTACTTTAAGTGCCTTGGGAGGCAGTGCCCATATTGAAGGATCATCGTCTGTCTCAGGATCCGGCAAAAGCAGTAAGAAATGGAGATATCTATTGGGAGCCCGATATAAAACAACCCGCTATCTTTTGGGAAGCCTGGATGTGGAAGGCGAATACCAACCTGATTTTCTGGATATCCAATCGTATATGAGCCTTGACCTTAGAAAAAATCTGGTCCTTTCATGGATAGGAAATATAAATTCAAGTCATTTCAAACTCGTGCCCGAGTCTTCCTCCGTCGCGAAAGGTTCCTTCTTTCAGATAGTCAATTTGAATACCGCATTTGAAGGCTCAGAAACGGATGCATTCGATCAGCGTATGACGGGCATTAACCTGAATTACTTTTCTGACAAAAGCAGGTACCCTTATTTTATCAAATACAGTTCTACGCTCTATAATGGCTATGAAGCAGAGCAATTTGATATTCTGGGATATTACAGATTGGTTGAGGTTGAAAATGGAAATACGGATGAGAAAGGAAAGGAGGTAAAGCTATGGGGAGAGGGAACACAACACCTGTACACCAGAAATTATTTGCGGTCCTGGACCCATCATCATGAACTGAGATCGGGTGTAGAAATCCATAGTGAAGAGAATGCATTTGTTCATTTTATACAGTGGGGTGGCTTCTTTCGCCAGGAGTTTTTCAAGGACAAAATCAATGAATGGGAAAGGCTGGATTCTGCCGGTTTTGCATTGCCTTATTCAGAGGATGGTCTGGAATTAAATGAAGTCTATAAGTCTCAAAATGATTTCCATAATGAGAAATATGCCTTATGGTTGCAGGATGAAATCCTATGGCGGGCAGACAAAGATTTTCTGATGAAATGCACTCCTGGAATCCGCATGCATAAAAGTGTATTGAACCAGGAATTCCTTTACAATCCTCGTATAAAATTAGAGTGGATATCTATTCAACGTAAAGACCATCTGCAATTGTGGGTGTCTGGTGGACGCTATGATCAGCCTCCCTTATATCGCGAAATGAGAACCAGGGATGGCAGCCTGAATTATGCATTGAAATCTCAAAAATCCATGCAATATGTCATAGGACTACAAAAGGATTTTTATATGCATAAGATAAGTCCATCAAGGTTTCGTTGGATTTCTGAATTGTATTACAAATCGCTATGGGATCTTGTTCCATATGATCTGGATAATGTACGCATTCGGTATTCCGGAAATAATGAAGCGAAAGGTTATGCGGTCGGTTGGGATAATCGCATATACGGGGAATTTGTACCGGGTGCAGAATCATGGGTCAATATTTCTTTTTTGAGAACGCGTGAACAAATAGATGGAATCGTGCATCGCGAGCAAAATCCACAATACCCTGATGGAAAAATTGTAAAGGATGTTCCCAGACCTACAGATCAACTTTTTGCTCTTGGTCTTTTTTTTCAGGATTACCTTCCGAAAAACGATAAATTTAAGATGCACCTGAATATACAGGTTGCAAGTGGGTTGCCATACGGATTGAAAGGCGCCAATGTGGTTTTTCGCAACGATCAAAATCTAAAGGCCTACCATCGCGTTGATATTGGATTTTCTTATCAGCTGTGGGACCAGTTTGCGAAGAAGAGACCTTCCATATCCTTTTTTAAATTTTGTCGCCAGGCATGGATAAGCGCAGAAATTTACAACTTACTTAAGGTCAAAAATGAAGCCTCTATAAGTTGGATTAAAACGCTATACAATTACCAGTTCGCAATACCAAACTACCTGACCGGTCAACGATTCAATCTGCGTTTGAAAGTAGAATTCTAAAATAGTCCTACCTTATAAACTGAAGATTTCATTATGATAGCGAAGAACTAAAGTTCAAAAATTCTAATTTGAAATCAGCAGTTTACCCTGAATGGTTTGGACATTGTTTTGACCTACCCATTTCCAGCAATAAACACCAGGAAGGAGCTCTTGGGTGTGCAAGGATTGAACCGTGTTTTCTTGTATTTCCTTTTTGATCATCACGCGGCCCTCTGTATTGATGAGTAGAAAATACCCACGCCCTCCCTCTCTGCTGACAAGGGTCCATCCCCCATCCGTCGTATTGGCATAAATTGCAATCGGGGAATCATGTCCTGTGGTTTGCTCGGTGTTGATGATTTTGTAATTAACAAAGCAGAACCATTACCCACATTCAGATAGTATCGGCCTTATAAAACGCCAAAGCACCTTTCCCAAAATGCTTCCATTAAATCAACAATATTGGAAGCACAAACTCGTGCAATTTGGTTAGTAAATTATTTGAGTGTGTGTTAGATAGATCCAGCCAATTCCTTATTCCTGATTATGTGATTTCTTTTCGTAACATGTTATTTGGGGAATTTCAAAAACACATCGCTCGTTATGATCCATTAATGCGTTTGCCAGGTTTATATGTAGGCTAGCCCTTGCGGAATCAATTCATGAAAATATGGAAGCATTCTCAGACCAGTCATGGGTTTTTCAATGGAAAGCCATATCAAAAAAACAAGAAGTAAGTATATCTTAAAACAATATGCTTTCCTTTTTCATCGGCTAAATACCTTCAAGCCAACAATTGAACAATTTAGGAATTATATGGTAATAGGGGGGTGCGCAGCAAAGAGGGGGTAAGCTGTGATCAAATTTCGCCAAATTGTTTTGCTTCTCTCAAATTACTAAGGGTTCCCGTATTGCTGATATTTTAAATTTATTGAAATGAACCTTATTCGGGTATGTAAAACATCAGCCTCCAAATCAAGTACCCTTTAATTCCTTGATGAAGCATCCTTGTGTTCAATTAAAATTAATTTGCTTCGGCAGGTAAAAAATATGGGGCTCATATGTAGAATATCCCTATTGAATACCTTAAATAATAGGACTTTGGTAAAATTTTGAGGATTTCATTTTTTTCTTTTTGATTAGGTCTGCCAGGAGTTAAAAACAAGACCGAAATATGTATTTGGCGATATTTGTGGCGAGGCTTTTATTTTAATTCCTTAAGTGAAAGAAAGATTTTATCGAAAATTTTGTAAAATTTGGGTAAAAACAAGATAAAAGATGGTATTTTTGCGCCCCAATCTGTCGGCAGAGTCTGATTTCAGAGT
>CAZDQG010000025.1:0-49261 GCA_964507535.1 uncultured Saprospiraceae bacterium | reverse complement strand
GTATTCGGGATTGCTCAAATACAAAGTCAAATTGTGTTTACAGCACAAATGGAAATGAAAATCAATGCAAGAATGATATCACATGGAAGTGCACTGCATAGATATCAGATGAATACCTTTACTACTTATCAAAAACCTTCCTTTAATATTCCTCGCGCATTACATGAATTCATGAATTCAAACAACCGAAACGATGAAGAGGTATTTGAACACAATGAAACAAAAATAAGTCGAATCCATGATTTTACTCATAGCGCACGAATCACAACTGAGATGTCGCGTTATGACATTCACAGCAGTTTGGAAAGATTTTTGAAATACATACATACACAAGAACCATACTTATCACAGATACCTGATATTTATCAATACAATGCCATTAATTACAAATGGGAATACCGTATTGACCCTTCAACTTTCGATTTAATCATAGCTATTGGCAACATTTTCTTCGATACGCATTAATTTGACCACCGGTAAGGCTTCCAAGTATTATATACATAATAGAGCCTGTCAAGTTACTTTCCAATACAAAACTTGGAAAAAATAAAATCAAGCAGATCGTCATTCGTTACTTCACCTGTGATCTCCCCAAGATAATTTAAAGCCCTCCTGATGGAAAGTGCAGTAATTTCTCCACTGAAATGTCCCTCGATGCCCTGCACAATATCATGCAATGCTTCGCGGGCGTGGATCAGCGCCTCCAGGTGTCTGACATTGCTTACAATGACATGGCCCGGCGATTCCTCAGATCCCGCTATCCGCTGATACATGGTCTCTTTGAGTGCGTCCAGGTTTTTACCTTCCAGGGATGAAATATACAGGATATCACCCAAGCGGTCCAATGCCAGTACTTTGTCCGCAGGCAGTCCCCGGTCCATTTTATTTCCGACCAGAATAAGGCTGTAGTTGCCACGAACGAACATTTGTAAGTCTTTCGCCACCTCGTCGACATCCATCGTCTGCACATCGAAAAGATATATCAGCAAGGTACTTTGTGCAATTTTCTCCATGGTGCGTTTTACACCCGCTTGCTCTATGACATCTGTAGCCTCGCGAATACCGGCCGTATCTATCAACCGGAAAACAATCCCGTGGATGTTCAGTTCTTCTTCAATGGTATCACGGGTGGTACCCGCAATTTCACTGACGAGTGCACGGTCTTCATTCAACAATGCATTTAACAAGGTCGACTTGCCCGCATTGGGCCTTCCTGCAATAACCGTTTGAACACCTTGCTTTAAGACATTCCCCAAACGAAAACTTTCAATCAAGGCATCGAGGATGCCGGTGATTTTTTTACTCAGTGCAGAGAGCTGATCGCGGTTTGCAAACTCGACATCCTCTTCGCTGAAATCCAATTCCAGCTCGATCATGGATGCAAATCCGATCAATTCATAGCGCAGTCTTTTCAATTCTTCGGAATAGCCGCCGCGCATTTGTTGCATCGCCAGGTCATGCGCAGCAGCACTTTCACTAGCAATCAGGTCTGCTACCGCCTCAGCCTGACTCAAATCCATTTTGCCGTTTAGAAAAGCCCTCAAGGTAAATTCTCCGGGTTTTGCCAACCGGGCACCCTTCCGTATCAAAAGGGCCAAAATCTGCTGTTGAATGTAATGGGAACCATGACAGGATATCTCTATGCTATCCTCCCCGGTATAACTCCTTGGCGCGCGGAATATCGTTAACACTACTTCATCTACAACATTCTGATTTTCCTGTATGGAACCAAAATGAGCACTATGACTTTCCGCAGCCTTCACATCTTTTCCCCTGAAAACCAGAGAAGCCAGCTTTACCGCATCCGGACCCGACATGCGGATGACTGCAATAGCACCCACACCCGGAGGAGTAGCAATGGCAACTATGGTATCCCGTTCCTGCATATGATTCAAAATGGAATTATCCTTTGCAAATCTATGTTTATGTAATGTCTTCGGTAGGGAATTTTATAATTTCGCCCAAAAGTATCCTTCATGAGTATCGCAGATAATTTAAAAACGAAATCAATGGTGTGGTGGAAATACACAAAAATATCGATTTTGATCCTCGTATTATTAGGCCTTGGCTTTCTGGCATTTATCCTTTTCGCTAATTATTCTACCGGAACAAGAACCGGGTATGTGACAAAAATCAGCCATAAAGGATATATTTTTAAAACCTATGAAGGTGAATTGAACTTTGGTTTTTTTGGAGGCTCACCTTCGGGTGGGAAACCTTCCGAAAACATCTGGAATTTTTCCGTTTCCAATGCGGATGTGGCACATCAGGTAGAAGAGGCCTCCAAATCCGGACAGAAAGTAACCCTTCATTACAAGGAGAAATACATCATTATTTCTTTGAGGGGGGAAACCGCATACCTGGTATATAAGGTTGAAAAACCAACCGGCAATGCTCCTACAACATTGCCTTCCATCCCTCAAAACCAGTGATAGGCCATCCAGGAAAATACATAGGCAAGTGTGCCCATATACAAGAATTGTAAAATAGGCCAACGTCTTGATTTGGTCTCCTTCCACATGATTGCGAATGTACTCATGCATTGCATGGCAAAGGCATAAAACAAAATCAAAGAAAGGCTGGTCTTACGGTCGTAGAAAGGAGTTCCGTCATCCCTCACTTCAAGCGTCATTTTTTTGCGAAGTATCGTTTCGTCATCATTTGATCCAAGACTGTATATGGTAGACATGGTGCCAACAAATACTTCTCTTGCAGCAAATGAGGTAATCAGGGCAATTGAAATTTTCCAGTCAAAGCCAAGGGGCTCAAAAAAGGGTTCAATACTTTGGCCAATCTTTCCTGCAAATGAATGCTCCAATCTTTGGGCATCCACCATTGCCTCTATAGAATCCATCGGTACAAAACGTGCTTCCATAGAATTGCGTACATCTGCTTCCACCCGGTCCAATTCTCCCTTCCAGGAAAAACTGGCAAGAAACCACAATATCATGCTGATTACCAAAATGATCAGTCCGGCCTCGACCACAAAAGTTCGCACTTTATTATAAACAACAAGTAAAACTTCGTTCATTCTGGGCCAACGGTAATCGGGCAACTGCAAGGCCAGATAGCTCAATTCATCGGATTTGACGAAATACTTGATCACAAAAGCAGTGAACAAAGCCATCAAAATTCCCAAACTGTACAAAGCCATAAATGCCAGACCCTGACTGTTGAATATCCAGAATATTTCCTTATACGGAACTATAAATCCAATCAGTGTTGTATACACTGGTATGCGCGCCGAACAAGGTATCAGTGGGATTACAAACATGGTCACCAGCCTGTCCCTTTTATTGCTGATTGTCCGGGTCGACATGATAGCAGGTATTGCACAGGCTCCACCGCTAATTAATCCAATAAGTGATCGCCCATTCAAGCCCAGTGATTTCAGGATATGGTCAAATAAATACACCACGCGGGCCATGTATCCGAGTTCTTCCATCCAGCTGATAAGAAAGAACAGGATGGCAATCTGTGGAATAAATACCATCACACCGCTCAATCCGGGTATGATCCCATTCAATATCAAGTCTGTAAAACCATTATGGGGCAGGCGTACTTCAAGAAAAGATTGCAAACTGCTAAAACCTTCCTCAATAAAATCCATGGGAATGCTTGCCCATGAAAAGATTGCCTGAAAAATGAGAAACATGATTACCGTGAAAATGGCAATTCCCAAAACAGGTCGGGTCAACAATGCATCGATCCGCTCCGTGAAGGCCATGGAAGATCCTGGAATCGATTTTTTAATGCCCGTCATCCAGGAATCCATCATGCGATACCTGGACATGGTGTCCTCTACCTGCAAACGCAGTGATTCCTGTTTGTCATAAAAGACAAGCTTTGCTTTGGTTTGCATTTTTGAACCGTAATGTTTCCATAAATAAAACTGATACGGCACCTCGAATTCGGATTGTTTCGAATACTGCTCTTCCAATTCGGAAGGCATGGAAAAAAAATCCCTGCCACGACGGTAGTCAGAGGCCTGTTTTATCAAACTATTAATCGCTTTTCGAAGAAGGTCCAAATTGAATCCCGTTTTAATGCTTGCCGGGATGACCGTACAATCGAGTTGCTGCTCCAACAAAATGCGGCTTGCTTCAATGGTCGCTGTGTCTACCTGATCACAATTGCTCAGGCATACCAACACCGGGAAATGCAAATCCAAAATTTGAGTCAGCAGCAACAGTTGTTTGTCGAGTAACTGGATATCGACCACGTACAGAATGACGTCGGGGTGAAAGGGATCTTTTTGATCCAGCAAGGCCCGGGTCAGAAGGAATTCATCTGAAGTATTGCTGTGCAGGCTATATGCCCCGGGGAAATCAATCAAATTGATATGCCCACCACTTTCAAGGACCATTCTTCCCTGTTTGGTATCCACCGTCACACCAGGGTAGTTTCCGACCTTCTGATGCAAACCAGTCAGCTCATTAAAGAGGCTCGTTTTCCCGCTATTTGGGTTCCCAACCAGTCCGCACTTGATCATGTGGTAGGTTTTTTTGCCAGGGGCTCCAATTCAATTTTCCGGATCTCCTGCTCCCGTAAAGCATAATGGCTTCCATCCACGCAGACATAATAGGCGCTGCCCATCCATCCCATCCTTTTGATTTCTATGATTTTACCCGGATATATGCCAATGCTGATGAGCCGGGCGCCCAATACGAGATCGGCAAAGCCCGTAATTCGATAGCTATGATTGGCTTGCAGCTGCATTTCAAGGCAAATGTAGGGCATCACTGTCGGCAAATGAAGATTTTGGCTCCCCTGCTACTTAAAAATTACCATGTCTAAATAAATTCGTGGAAAGCAGCGTTCGGTATCTAAAAGCGTTACATTAGTAAGCCTATTCCACAGATGCCATTACATCTTGCCATACCGCTGAATCCTTCCGAACAGGAACTTGTGCAAGCTTGCGCAGATAAGCAAGCCTGGGCTCAGCAGCGTATCTATGAAGATCACTATAAAACCATGATGGCAGTCTGTCTGAGATATTCAAACAACCCTGAAGATGCTTTCGATATTCTGCACGAAGGCTTTCTTAAAGTCTTTCTGAATATTGGGAGCTATGAGCCGGGATCATTGCTGCAGGCATGGATTCGAAGGGTTATGGTAAATACCGCCATTGACTATTACCGCAAAGAATCCAGAAGGATCACCAGCGATTTGGATGAAGCCAGATCGCTGACCTACACCAAAAGTGGTCCTATAGAAGCTATAACCGCAGAAGAGGTCATGAAATGTGTTCAGGCACTACCTACAATTTACCGGACGGTGTTTAATATGTTTGCCATTGAAGGCTATTCCCATAAAGAAATTGCGGACGAACTGGGAATAACAGAAAGTACCTCGCGCTCCAACCTCGTGAAGGCCCGGACAAAATTAAAGCAAATGCTTCATGGCAAAATTTGACGTATTTGACCGGGAAATCCAGTCAAAACTGGAGCAATTTGATGTGGGTGCAAAGCCGGATTGGGCATTCATGCAACGCCGGTTGTCACAGGTTGAAGAAGACCTCCTCTTTGACCAAAAAATAAAATCAATCCTTCAGGATGTCCAGGTAAATTCCAAAGAAATCGAATGGACGGAGTTCCAGGCCAAACTTAAAAGACACACCGAGCGGAGACAAAAGATCATTACTACGCGGGCAATTGAATCCCTGTTGTTGTTGTTGCTGCTCTGGACTTTAAATAATATTGGTCTGACGCACATCATACCCTATGAAAAAGGGATGAGGAAGATCGAAGTTTTTGCGCAGGCACATGGTGAGAAAAATATGGGCCAATTTCCTTCGGTTGCTTCCACTGATCAGACCAGCTTAAAACCGATAAGCAGACAACCCGATATCACGGAAGGAACTGAAACATCTCTTGACAAACCATCGGGTCTTTCTAAAACTCCTGAATTCCGAACCACAGATTTACTGAGCCAGGCTACAATAAACGAAAATGTGGAGTCCTCTGCTACCGGATTTTCAAAATATCAAACGACTGCCAAGGTATATGCAGCCGCAGCTCTGCAGCCTGAAAATAATAGCGATCTGTCAGCATCTCTACCCTCTCTAATGCAAGACCAGATTCTACCCGATCTTGCTCTAACTCATAACACGATAGATGTCGGCCTCCTGAAAACTGCTCTACAACATGCAGATGAGCTGAAGCTGCCGGCTGAAATAACTTTACTGCCTAAGGATGATGCGCTAGAATTTAATTTGAATGTACAACATGGAATCCATCCATCAACGACCCAACAACACATAACAAGATGGATTGGTCTTTCTGCTGGTTTTATGATCAACTATATTACTTCTCCCTCCTTTGTTCAGAATTCCGGCCATTTCCATCAGGTGCAACTTGGCCATTCATTGGGATTATTTGTGGGAAGTCAATTTGCAGAATGGATGGTAGAATCCGGAATATCCTACCAGAGCATACACTATCAGCCAAACATGTCAGAAACTCTTGGAAGCTTTGAAACGGGATATTACAAAATCCGTTTTCATAAGCTACAGAGCCATATCGTAAATATTCCCGTTCTTTTGCATCGGGTATTGTACGCAAAAAACAACTGGAGCATCTCTGCTAAGGCAGGACTCTCCATCTCCGCGTCCCTGCACAATGAATTTTCCGTTGATACACTTACGAACTTAAATGGAAAAGCTACACAGGGCATTTCCTTTGATCCCAGTCAACCTTCAGAAATTGCATCCCGTGTCCGTTTACAGGCAAATCAGGGCATACTGCAAGGTGGCAGCGTAGGTGTTAACAGTTATGCTAATCTGGTTGGAGGCATTCGCTATGACCGAGATCTGAATCCCAAAATGCGCTTTTTTACGGAACTTGAACTTGGTAAAATGTTAGGCAGTCTTGGATTTGGTCCAAATAGCGATAACTTCTTTACTTCTACTCTTAAAGCTGGAGTCAGCTTCCGGCTTTGATTACATTTTATCGATAATCACTGACAATTAGAGGTCCTTTTTTATTGTTCCTCTATTCTTTGATGAGGGCATTGCGATACATCATTTTCCCGGCTTTATCAAAGAAGACAATTTCATAATAGCCCGAATTAAGACAGGAAACATCCAGCTGGCATTCTGATTTGGTTCGCATCACCAAATGGGATGAAGCATCATAAATCTCCATATGCTCAATGGCATGGGTGTCATCCTGGGTATGAATAAACAAATTGTCTTTAACGGGATTGGGATAAATGAGAACACCCGCTTTCGCCACATCCTCTGATTGAACAAGCTGATGGTATCCGTTTGCTAGTGCATATTCTCCGGCAATCAGTTTCGTAATGCGCACAAATCCCTTACGGTCGTTAGGACTCACAATGAGTTTGTTGTAATCGGGATACTCGACCCACGGTTCACTGTGATCTTTGCGGTACACGAGCAGCAAGCTGTCCTCTGATTTGAAGAGGATGTCCTTATCAATACTCAGGGAATCCGAACCGTTGTATTCAATCCGTCCGTCCATCGTAAGATCGCCATTGCGAACTACAGAAACCTGCCAAAAATGTGCTGGTGATATGATCTTAATGTTGGCAGCTTTGCGGTCCGTATCCGGTCCTACCAGATGGTGTGCAATGTTTACGTACGAGCTGTCTGTTACAGAAGAAACATTGACTACCATTCCAGTATAAGGAATGTTTGCAGTTCCGGTTTTAGTTATGACTGCGTTACTTTGCAGGGTAGCAAGGTTCAGGTCCTGCCTTTCATTGAGAAGATATACAGAGGGCGTAAATCCATCCGGCAGCAGAACGTCAAAATAAGAGACCGTATCTCCTGCAATCAATTTGACAGATTGCCTGTTTTGATTACGGTCGTACATCGCCAATTCGATAGGAACATCTCTGTAAAGATGTGCGGCATGGTGTGATTTCTGCTGAAGACGGACGCGTGAATAAATTTTACCTCCAGATTGGTAAACCTGACTAGAATCGATATAAAATCCACAGTACCCGGGATTAAAAATATAGTCATCAAAAAAAGCCGTCATGTCCATTCCGCTGTTTCGACTCAGGAAATCACGGAACTCATAGGCGTTCATAGATTTTCCATACAAGCTGTCGAATAATACGGTACAAACACTGCGGTATCTATCGTCACCCAAATATCCCCGCAGATTGTGAATCATTGCAGCACCTTTGCGGTAGGTATGCGTCCCATAGGTACTGCTGTAGGGCATGGGCGATAATGGAAGGTAGGCCCCGTCATTGCGGTGCGCATTGAAAATGATGTTAGATAGATTGCTTTTAACGGCATCAATAAAATCTGATTTACCATACGCGTGCTCAATGAAAAGGTGGCTGCTGTACTCTGCATTTCCCTCTTTGATCCACATGTCACGCGCATCGTCCAATGTTGTAATATCACCCCACCAATGATGTCCCAGCTCATGACCATACAAACGTTCGTTTTGGATCAGGGTGCTGTTCAAAATGGAACTTATAGGATAGGCCACATTCGTTGGATGCTCCATAGCTCCGACAGTCGTAGCCACATAGCCTACACGTTCAAAACGATACGGTCCGAACCAATACTCAAATGCATCTATTGCCATTCCCATTTTTTCAAACTGGTTGACCATCTTGGCAAGGTCTCCGGGTTTTGCAATAAGTTGTATTGGAATTATGGTGTCTATACCCTGATGGTCTATCGTGGAAACTGCGTAATTGGCTACTGCAATGGAGGACAAATACGTAGGGATAGGAGTATTCATACGATAGTGTCTGCGGATTCTTGAAGGAGCAACACTGTCTTCGGACATAAATGTCCCGACACAATATGCTTTTTTATCGGAAGTGCTCGTGACGTAATAGTCATACGTACTTCGTTCAACGAAATTATCAAAACAAGGAAACCACACTTTGCCGAAGTTCGGAGGTGTTGTGGACAGACCAATACCCAGATTGTAGATATAATCATCTGCAAAATAGAAGCCGCCCCAGACAGGATCCCTGGTGGGAACTCCGTGGTAATACACAGTCACTTGATTCGCATGATCATAGGGCAATGCTCTGTCAAAGAATACCACAAGCTGCGCAGAATCATAATTAAAGGAGACTGGGTTCCCCTCAAAATACACAGAGTCCACCTGTAAATTGAGCAGATCGAGAACGATCCATTGCAACTTATCTAACTTGGTGCGAAAACGGACTGTTGTATTGGCTTTTATAGATTTTCCAGCATAATTGGTCACATCGATATCGATAATATAGTTCCAGATATCAAAGCTGTCGCTTCTTTTATTGGAATTCTCCATCATAGCCATTTCCTGTTCCGTTGGCTGATAATTAAAGGTCTTATGAGCCAGGGCATTATGGCAAAGGATATAATCATCAGTCACTGGCTGGGTGAATGCAAGTTTTTGTACCAGGAGCATAAGAAGGCATGACCATATTATACGCGGTTTCAATTGTATCATGTTGCGGTAAATTTTGAAAGGGGTTTTAAAATTAACAGTATTCCTGATAAAACGAGTAATGCTGCCATAAAAAAAGGAGCCCCTGGAAAATACAAACCTGATCTGTACGCCGTAAAATGGCTAAAAAGGCGTGTCATAAGCAAAGGCCCCAGAATAGCGGTAAGACTCATCAAGCCTGTCATACCACCCTGCAACTCACCTTGTGCATTTACGGGAACCTGATTGGATATGAGGCCCTGAATGGAAGGACCTGCAAGTCCGCTCAATGCAAACGGAATCGTGATTGCGAACATGATCCATCCCTGACTCGCGAAGGCAAAGCCCAAATAACCCAGAAAACCAATTGTAAAAGCAAGCAGGATCGACTTGCGACTGCCAAGACGCGGAATGATAATGCGAGAAAGCCCCCCCTGAACAATCGTTGCCATAAGGCCCACCAAAGTCAATGATAAGCCGATCATTTTACCATCCCACTGGAACTTTTCCATAGTGTAGAAGGACCATGTACTTTGCAGTGCATACTGTGCCATGTAGACCAGAAAAAGCGACACGAGAAAACTTTTGATGACCGGATATTGAAACAACACGCGCATGGTTCCAAATGGATTTGCACGACTCCAGCTGAATCTCCTTCGATGGTCAGCATCCAAAGATTCCGGAACTACAAATAGACCAAACAGGAGATTCAATAGTGCGAGGGCAGCTGATCCAAAAAAAGGTACGCGAATTCCATATTGACCAAGCAAAGCTCCTAATGCAGGTCCCAAAATAAATCCCAATCCAAAAGCGGCGCCGATGAGTCCAAAATTCTGGGCCCGCCGGTCCGGAGGACTTACATCTGCTATATATGCTGCTGCCACCGTAAATGATGTGCCACATATGCCTGCCAGGATGCGGCCTATAAACAACCAGCTAAGGCTGGGTGCAAAGCCTTGGAGCAGATAATCCATTCCAAATCCAAAGAGTGCAAGAAGCAGCACCGGCCGCCTGCCAAACTGGTCACTGAGTCCACCCATAATCGGTGCAAACAGAAACAGGCTTATGGAAAATGAAGAAGCCAGCCATCCTGCCCAGGCACCTGCATCACTGAGGCTTCCGCCAGTTAGTGATTGAATGAGCTGAGGTAAGATGGGCACAATGATGCCCAAACCTGTGACGTCTATCAATACCGTAAGAAAAATAAAAGTCAATGCAGACTTACCTGATGATTTGGTGGAACCTGTCATGGTGTTCATTGGATTCGATGCATAAATGTCCGAAATTTTCGATGCATTGGGAAATGCAATCTATTTCGCAGAAAGGGAGCGTTTCCAGGCTTCCATATCCTGATCTATCATGAATCGCAATTGCGCACAAATTGCAGGTCCATAAAACATTTGGGCAGCAGTTTTTTGTCGTCCGGTCAATTCTGCCTTCCGGACCGGATCTGCTGTTATGCGATGCAGGGCCGCAAGGAGGTCTTCTTCATTTTTGGAAGTCACGATTTCGGCACACGCATGTGCTTCAAGAAACTGCGTCAAAAATGCTCCGGGAGGCGTATGCGCTAAAATTGGTTTTCCGGAAAGCAACAACGGAATTGTACGCGTTGGAAATATGGTTTGGTATTCCACTGCACTGTAGGCTCCCGTAAATCCATGTGTGAGGATGCATGCAGCATACGATTGAAGTATGTGATCCACCTGTTCCTGGGGCACCGCTTCAAAATAGCGTATTCCCGGAAGATCCAAATCGAGTTGATACTTCAACTTCAACAGCTGCTTATTGGAAGAAGAGTATATATCAAGTTGATATTTTTCAGCATGTTTGGCAACAAGCTGAATGACCCGTCTGGTCGCATCGATATTGGATTCATTTACTGTTCCAATCAAAACCAGTTTAATTGTGCTGCCGGATCGTCCTTCGGAATCCTTTGTACGGGTTTCCGGAAAATGAGAAAAGCTATGCGGCAAAACATGCAGCTTTGAACTCCATTGTGGGTAATTGTGGTGATACAATGCACGCATCCCTTCACTAATCACAAAAATCCGTACTGCCCTTTTGAAAAACTGCGATTGCAGTACGTTGGCAATCCACCGCGAGATCCCTGTGCGATTTTCTACATAGGTATTGTGAACATAAACATAAAATGGAATCTGCATAAAGATGCTTACCATCCAGGCGCAGGTCATGTAATAGGCATCCGGAAATGTCGCCAAAACCAACTGCACTTTATTCCTTTTCGCTATCCGGAACATCGATAACAGAAAAGATGGAAAAAGTAATACACGTAGTGGGAAAAAAAATCGGTCGCCATGTCCCTTCACATTCAGCTCAGTAAAGCAGTAATGGTACATTACACCATCATAATCTTTTGAACATCTGTATAGAAATTTGCCTCCGCCGATAGCAGCATATTCCTCCGGCTTGAAATTTTTAAGCAATTGATGGGTAATAAAAGCGCTCCCGCTTTGGACCGGTGGTATGGTCCAGGAGACGTACAGGATTTTTTGAACATCAGGATGATCTGCTACTGCATTTTTTCCTTCCACGAATCAATAATTTCCTGGTAAATGCATTCAAGCGATTTGCTGATATTCCATTCCGGGTAATGCAGTTTCATTTTGCCCAGATCGGAAATGTAACATATATGGTCTCCTTCCCTTGGTTGTTCCTCATAAGAAAATTGCATCGGTATACCTGTCATTTGGGATACCTGATCAAATGCCTCCAGTATACTGCATGAATTTGCCCTTCCTCCTCCGATGTTGTAGACCTCACCGGAACGTGGCTCTTGAAAGAAGCAATCGATAAATCGCGCCACATCATGGGAATGGATATTGTCCCGCACCTGTTTTCCTTTATATCCAAAGATCCTGTAGGACTCTCTACTTAAATTTACTTTTATCAGATAGCTTAAAAATCCATGCAGTTCCACGCCGGCATGATTTGGACCGGTAAGACAGCCACCGCGCAATGCGCAGGTCTGCATCCCGAAATACCGGCCATACTCCTGAACCATAATATCTGCCGCGAGTTTGGAAGCACCGAATAAAGAGTGTTTGGATTGGTCCACCGTAAAGTCCTCCCGTATTCCGTTAAAATCTTTGGGATCCTCATACTCCCATCGCGTGGAACATTCCATCAGTCGCAATCGATTGGGTGCATCGCCATACACTTTGTTGGTAGACAAATGTACAAAAGGAGCGTCCTTGCAATAGCGTCGCGTGGCTTCAAGAACATTGAGTGTACCTGTTGCATTTGTATCAAAGTCATCAAAAACACGACGTGCAGCAAGATCATGCGAAGGCTGCGCTGCGGTGTGGACAATGTAGTCCGGTTTAATTGCCTCAAAATGCTTCAGCACGGTTTCGCGATTGCGTATATCCAGTTCAATATGTGTGAAGTTTTTTGTCTCCTGCAGGAGTTTCTTCTGGTTTTTTCTCGTGGTGCCTGCAGGCCCAAAAAAATCCTCACGCCCATTGTTGTCCATTCCATAGATCTCCCAACCCAGCAGGTCAAAATAACGAACCACTTCCGACCCGATCAAGCCAGAGGAGCCGGTTACTATCATTTTGTGAGCTTGTGAAGACATAGGGCACATGCGAGGTGTTTCGAATAACGAAGATAGAACCCCTTTGCAAATTGCCGGGAATTCAAACACTGCTAATAATAGATAAACGACTCTTTAAAGACGCTCGATGCAAAAGCATTGCCCAGAGAACAGTAGACATCAATGCATTATAGTCAGTAGAACCGCAGCGTGCAGTCTAGACCCAAATGTGAATTCAGTTATTCAATGGGAATCTCCGGAAGGTATACGCAACTCCTTGGGAAAGTCAGAACTTAAAATGCGGTCCCATAAGGGCGAGCTTACTCCAAATCCTTTTGAAGGGTCATGATAATGATGGAGCATGTGATGTTGCTTGATTTTGACAAACCAGGGATTTTTCCAATTGAGATGGTGTATGGCATAGTGGCCCATATCGTAAAACAAGTAACCCAACAGGAACCCTGCAAAAAATGCATTCAGATGTACTGATGAAAAAAACAAGAAAAAAAAGAAGTAGAACGGTACTGCGATTAAAATGCTTACGGCCGGAGGCATCACCAGCCGCATCCTGTCGCGAGGATAATCATGATGTACCCCATGAAATATAAAATGGAGCCGTAAACCCCATTTTGAGGTAGGTATATAATGAAAAACATGTTTGTGCAGCACATATTCCGTCAAGGTCCATATAAAAATTCCAAAAAGGAAATATCCTAAAAACCCTGCCAGACCGAGGCCCAATTGAAAGGAACTCAAAGATAAAAAAGTGATAACGGGGATATAAAGAAACAAGGGTACTGAAAAGTGAACTTTGGATAAAGATTCAAGAATCCCACTTTTAAACATCCGGATGGACTCTTCAGAATTCGATACAAAATTTTTAGCCATTTTGAGATCGTTTTATTCCAAACAATAATGTATTCAAAAAAGTTTCAAACTCTATTCTGAAATGTAAAATTTATAAAATCAACTCAAGGGCATGCGGAAAAAGCGGTACCGTTTTTCAACTTTTCCACCCATTTTTATGATTGCATTATTCATATCCAGATTGTCTTCGAGAATCCAGGAAGCTTCCCCGGAAGTATATTTTTTATGCTGGCTTGCATATTCAAACGCCTTTGCATAGAAATAGGCATCTATCCCAAGTTTTCGGTATTCCTCAACAATACCGAGTGCAAGAATGCGCACGGATTTTATAGCCGATTTTCCAAACAGAAGTTTAAAGATTCCGGTTGGAAGAAGACGGCCTCGTTTAATCTTAATAAGAATTTGATTGATATCCGGTAACACCAATGAAAATCCGACAGGTTCTCCATCCTTTTCTGCAATCAATACGAGATTGGGATCGATAATCATTTTCATATCTTTTCCCGCATGAAGAAATTCCTTTTCTGTCATTGGGGTAAATCCGAGATTCCTGCTCCATGCCATGTTATAAACCTTCAAGGTTTTTTTAACATCTTCATCAAATTGCTTCATATTGATGGGCCTTATTGAAATCCCATTGCGGCGAAACTTTTCTTCAAGCAAAGGAAGAGCCCGCTTGAGGCGATCGGGAAAATCTGTAGCCAGAATGCGATAAGCCAGGACATCCGTTTTTTTCTTCAAGCCATACCGGTCCGCGAAACTTGCATAATATGGTTTGTTGTAAGCCATCATGACCGATGGAGGAACCTGAAACCCATCTACAAGCAGTCCGCAGACATGATGCGTCGAATAACTATATGGGCCTTCCAGGAATTTCAAACCTTGATCCTTTAACCAGGAAGAGGCGGCATCCAGGAGTGCTTTTGCGACATCGTAATCCTCTATAAGATCAAAAAAACCAAATACCCCAATAAGTTCTCCGGTGTAACTGATCAAATTTTTATCGTGGACAGCAGCAATCCGCCCTACGTCAACCCCATCCCGGACGGCGAGAAAGGAAATCATCGTAGCATGTTCAAAGTAGGGATTCTTCTTTGGATCCATGTGATCCCGCTGAGCGATGAACAGCTCAGGAACAAAATTAGGATCGTCCTTATAGAGTTCATAAGGAAAGTCAATAAACCGTTGGAGCTCCTCCTTGGTTTGAACAGGAATTATTGAAATCATGGTATAGTGGATTAAATCACCCCAACTTCGCGGGAACGATCAAAGATTTTATTTAAAGCAAAATCTATTTGTTCCTTTGTGTGTGTCGACATCACAGAAAACCGGATAAGAGCAGAATCTGCGCTGGTAGCAGGTGATACCACCGGATTGACGAAGATACCGTCATCATACAGCTTTCGGGCAATGTAATAGGTCTTCTGGTCATCCCGGATATAAATTGGAATAATCGGGGTTTCAGCCAACCCAACGTCCATGCCCATTTCCTTTAATTTTTTGATGGAGTAATGCGTGTTTTCCCACAAATTACCAATCAATTCAGGCTGTTCTTCCATAATATCTAAAGCAGTCATGACCGCTGCTACAGAAGCTGGCTGCAATCCCGCACTGAACAACAATGCACGGGAAGTATGTTTTATTAATTGAATGACATCCTTATCACCACTTACAAATCCTCCTAAGGCTGCAAGGGATTTACTGAACGTGCCTGTGATCAGATCGACCTGGTCCGTCAAACCGAAATGAGAAGAGGTACCGCATCCATTCTTGCCTAATACACCCACAGCATGAGCATCATCCACCATGATCATTGCACCGTGTTTTTTAGACACGCGGACAATATCAGGAAGAGGGGCTATATCGCCATCCATTGAAAAGATGCCTTCTGTGACTACTATTTTCAATGCATCGCCATCGATATTGTTAAAAAGCTTCTCCAGCGACTGTACGTTGTTGTGTTCAAACTTGAGTTTTTTGGCATGAGACAACGATGCACTTTCGATAATTGAAGCATGGCTCAATTTGTCCATGAGAAGATATCCCGATCGATCAATAAGTGGGGGAAGCGCGCCCAGGTTGGCCTGGAATCCGGTACTGAAAACTGCAGTGTCTTCTTTGCCCATATAGGCTGACAGTCGTTCTTCCAGTTCCCTATGTATGCTTAGGTTTCCGTTTAGCAAACGGGAACCAGAAACACCGGTGCCATATTTTTCTATTGCTTTTATCGCTGCGGCCTTTACCCTGGGGTGTGTCGTAAGACCCAAATAGGAATTGGAGCCAAACATCAGGATTTTACGACCATGTTCGAGCATTTCAGGGTCCTGCGCTGAGTCTAACTCGCGGTAAAACAAATAAATATCGTGACCCTTGAGGTAATCAACCTGACTGGATATGCTGCTAATCTTTCGCTCCAGAGAACTCATTTCATCGCCTTATTTGAATCAGCAAAGATAGCAAGGATTTTTAATTCAAACCTTTATTAGCAGAACATTGAATAAATGAATTTTACATATTAAATTTATAATATATGTATAATAAATTGAAATTATTCATGCGCAATCTAAAATAAGCTGCCTGCAGTACCAAATGCTGTTGGCTGAATTCCCATCAACAGGGCATGTACACTATATTGGCCTGCCCTCCTCAATGGGCCAGCCCAATTTCTTCCAACTGTATTTGATCAATCCGTACGCAAAATAGGTCATGGCCATAGCTCCAATTACATCGATGGTATAATGGCAATGCTGAACCAGCAGCAATGCCGCCATAACCAGTGTGCCAAGCATAAAAATGCGCTTCGCAATTTTATACTCCTTTGACATGAGCGCAAAGAAAACCAATGTTGCCGTATGACCACTAAAAAACAAGTCCTTCATCTTTGTGTGATCGTTGTATATGTAAATATTGAGCAATGGATCATGTAAAGGGATGATCCCTTCTGGCGGATTCAGGGGGGTAAAATACAAACTCAGTGCACGGACCATATTCATAAGTATAAAAATCTGAATGCCCCTTACAAGACGCCATGGGTAGGCTATGCAATAGAAAAGTATAAATAGGGTACCTGAGTATATGATCAAAAAAATAATAATGGAAACATCAAAAGAGGGAATCACTTTAAGCAATTCGTCCTCCAATATGCAGCCATGCCTGGATTCAATAAAATTAAGATAAGGTCCTATACAAAGATAAAAAGCAATCGAACTGAAACCTGTTACAGCAAAAACAATCAGAAATTTCGTACTCCCTACAGCTTCCTGCCAATTTCTGCGCAATGCAGGATAATACACATTTTTTATCCAGTTAATCACTTTATGCTATAATCTTGTAGTCTATCAGAACCCTGTAATTATTGCAAAGAAACGGATTGTGGCTAAAATCACAGATACTATTTTACTGGAAGTGGCTCCATGAACAATCCATAATGTAATGAATCAGATATTGCTCTCTTTTTAATTAGACAAAGGCCCTTTGTCATTTTTAAGCAAATATTCCATAATAATGGCAGTTAAAAATCCAATTGCTGCACCCGCATACACATCCATTAGAAAATGCTCCAACAAGTACACTCTGGAAAAAGCAACCAGACATGCGTACAGAAATAAAAGCAGCTGTATCCCTTTACTTTCAAACTTGAAAGAAAGTGCCGCAGCCAATAAAAAAGCGGAGGCCGTATGACCTGATGGAAAGCTGTTCCAATGATTCAGTTGCAGGCCCTCAATCCAATGCAGTTGATCGGATATTTCCTTGAAATATTCAACAGGCCGAGGAAACCCTTTAAAAACGAGCTTTTTCAACATTTGAACAAGAATACCTGAAACCGCATATCCAATCAAAATTTTTAAGCCCAGGTTTCGATTCCAGTATAGGCACAGCAATCCGGCAAGTACCACAAAGTATCCACTTCCAAGATGCGTGAGATATAGAAAAACAAAATCACCTGCAGGACTATGGACGTTGCTGCACCACAATGAAAATGCTCCCTTTGATGTCCACAACAGAAACGGAGCAAGCGTTATTAAGAAAAACAAGAAGCAATACGTAAAGAGTTTATTCAATTTTGGATGCACGGTTGACAAGAGTGAGTGACAAATGTACAAACTCCGATTCAACCCTTTTATCCGCTGGTCTACCTTTGTATTTAAACGGCTTTGACTTTAAGAAGCAATCCAGCTTTCATTTTGCAAAATCTCATTAGCTTTTTATAAAAGGAAGAAGCACCACCTTTCCCGATTCATCCTTTACGTGCATCCAATACGGACCGGGAAGTAGCGATTCCAAAATAGGAATATCCGTTTGTGGACGGGCTTTTATCTGAAACATAAGACCACCTGTACTATTGTAAATTGAAATCATGAAACTCCTGAATAAAGCGTTGTTTGAACACACTATTTGAAATTGGCCTGCTACCGGATTAGGATACAATGTAACAAATCCAGAAGGCTCAAGATCCTCTACTCCAATCACATTAGGACAAGAGATTTTACCCGGAGACAATCGCTCTGCGTCTTGTAATCCCAGGCCCAGACGACCGGACGCATTGCTTCCCCATGACCATAGGGAACTGTCGGCAAGTTGCGCGACCACATGGCTATAACCCGGAGCTATGTGAGGTATATTTTTATTTAAAGCACTGAGTTCGGGTGTAAGCCTGTCTGTTTTGGTTCCATCACCAAACATTCCAGAAGAATTATCACCCCATGCAAATAAAAAGTGTTCACTGCCATTGTCGTGAATTGCAAAACTGTTATGGTATCCTAAATGCACGTCCACCCAAATAGCTTTAGCCATACCCGTGCTTAATTGTTCCGGAACATTTCGGGATTTTGTAGTGCCATCACCTAATTGGCCCTGTGCATTATTTCCCCAAAGCCATAGCGAATGATTGGAGCGCAATGCCGCACTATGCTCATCAAATGGACTGCAGGCGATCTGAATCCAGTCCGTATATGTACCAATTTTTACCGGCGCTGTTTTATCCTTGTAGCTACCATCGCCCAGTTGCCCGGAGCTATTTCTTCCCCAGGTCCAAAGTGTACCATCATCGCCTAAAGCCATTGAATAATACTTTCCAGCTGCCAGGGCATTCCAATTTTTCGATACACCAATTTGTTTTGGCTGTAATACATCGTCTGTTGTCTGATCCCCTAATTGACCATGGTCGTTTCTACCCCAGGCCCATAAACTTCCATCCTTTTTTAAAGCGAGACAGTGGTCATTACCTGCTGCAATTTCCTCCCAGTCAAATCCTCTACCTATTTGGATTGGTATGTTTGAAGAAACGCGGTTTCCATTGCCCAATACGCCATTGCTGTTATCACCCCACGACCATAAGGATCCATCTTCTTTGACACCAAGTGTAAAAGCATTACCACAACGGATTCGCTTCCATTTTCCAGGCACTGCGACAACCACCGGTTTAAATCTATTCAGATTTCCACCATCTCCAAGCTGCCCGAGGTTTCCAGAGCCCCAGGCCCAAAGGCTCCCATTTGTATGGATTGCTATGCTATGGTCGAATCCTGAGGATACTTCTGTCCAGCATTGGGCATATATAGAAGCTGCACAAATCC
This sequence comes from uncultured Saprospiraceae bacterium, assembly GCA_964507535.1. Taxonomy (GTDB): domain Bacteria; phylum Bacteroidota; class Bacteroidia; order Chitinophagales; family Saprospiraceae; genus Vicinibacter. The sequence goes on along the minus strand of CAZDQG010000025.1, from coordinate 29,855 downwards.
ATTGCGCATATAAAATAGTAAGAAACAACACAGCCCTTTTCATCACCTTGCTTTCTAATAAAAACACGCAATAAAAAGTCGCGGTTCCAATTCATCTGCATAGATAATCTGTGAAATCCTGTTTTATAAAAAAAATATTTGAATACATTACCACCCGGACATTTCCCGATTACTGTTTGAATGCATGCATTCGTAAATCGGATTTCCACAAAAACAACCACACCGCAACAGATCCTCTTGTGCGATAAATCTTTTCAATGCATGTCATAACAATGCTTGCAGGAATCAGGCTCAATAAACCTTTAACATAGATACTGCGCGTGTGCCTGTATAAAATGGAAATTGAACTTCCATTTAAAATGAGCTCAATGGATGAGAACCAATTTTTTCGTTGCTGAGTAATCCTTCGTTTTCATTTGCAATAAAACAACACCCGATGCGTGCAGATCGCTTTTATGTACAATGAACTCGTGATATCCTTTCGAATAGTTTCCTGCAATGCGGTATAAAAGTTCAGCTCCTGCAGAATAAAAAAGAAATTCCACATCCTGGTCATTGGCCAAAGTAAATCCGATGGTTGTTTCTTCGGTAAAAGGATTTGGCTTGTTTTGCAACAAATAACTATGCACGCCTTTATGATCGGAATTGCGATTTTTTATTTCAAAGCGTATGGGATGGATCTCTAAATTACGATCATACCACTCCGCGTGTATAGCGGACTGGTTTATCCTAATTACCTTGGAAAGATCACAAGAAGCCTCTATTGCTACATGTACATAAAACAATGGCAGGTCAGGATCAATTTGCTCGATTTGCTGACCGGAAAGAGACAAAGCAATCTTGTTGTCATGAATTTCAATCTGGTCATCGCGGATTTCAAACTGTGCACCTACAACCGTCTTCGGATGCAAGCTTTGCGAATCAAATTCAAACAAAAGTTGCAAACCTTCATAGGACATGATATCTGATGCGTACACCGGTATGGTTTGTTCCGTGCCCGCAGGGCCATCCTGCGCATAGGCATACAATTCAATTTCCCGTGCCGTTCTTGTGCTTAAATTACCTGTCAGGGAACCATCTGCATCAAAATTGACATCTCCCATTTTGACCGCATAAAAATCTGCGTTAGTTTGCTGCTCCTGCAAAGGCTCAAACCGGATATTATGTTCAAACAGACATGGATCAACAGGATTTGGTACAGGACTGTGAACCGGGACGAATTGCCATGAGGGGCATTTTGTAAATGCACTTATTTTTCCCAAAATAAGTCTCCTGATTTCAGCGATATCTGCTGCAGTAACCGTACAACTTGCATTTACATCAGAAGCCAGGTACTTGTAGGGATTGTCGAATGTCTGAATGCCCAATATATGTCTTTGAATTAAAACAATGTCATAGGTGCTTACGCCATGTACATCGTCACCTGTCTTTTCCGCCTGAATGCTATAGCTCAGACCTGATGTAAGGTTTTGGAAGACATATTTTCCTTCCTGATCTGTAAGCGTGTAAAAGCTACCAGGGGGATTGTTTCGTTGCCAATTCACACGTGTATTTGGAACTACCTGATTTCCCAATGTGCTGATCTTGCCTTCGATCCGAAGTCCTGTTGGACAGACATGGTTGGGATCCTGAATTTCCAGGGTCACTTCACAATAGTCCCAATTTCCTGCTTGATCTACGACATAGATGCGCAAAGTATTTAAACCAATGTACGAGCAATCAAACACCAGGGATGGAACATATTTTCCATTCAACAGGAAGTAATATTTCAAACTGTCTTTTGGGGTACAATCGTCCGAGCTATTTAAATTAAAATCCTTTGCCCAGACTTCAATGCTTTGTGAAGAAGGCATCACTGTTGTAACAATCTGACCGATGCAATACGGGGTAGGTGCTTTAGCATCCCGTACCGTAATCAGATAACTGCAAAGACTGGAGTTATTGCATTTATCGGTGACTGTAAACTGAATCCGATGCACTCCATAAGGGTAGACGCCAGATGCATCATTGCCCGTACCTGAATGGCTCAAATCTTGTTTTCCATCATTGAAGAGATCGACAACATGACTCCAGTTTAATTCCGTTGAATCCGTGCAGTCATCCGATGCATATGCATGCAGTTCAACAAAAGCGCTGCAATTTTGCCCTATCGCATCAATGGTCAGGTCTTTACACGCATTTTGAAAGACCGGAGGAACATTGTTTGAAATTTTAATTACCTGGATCCTCGTCCAATATCCACTTGGATTTTTTTCATTCGGATTATACAAACACCAGTCAATAATGACCCATTTTCTCAATATCTTGAAACAGGCGTCCGGATCAATAGTAAACACTTCATCACTATAAGATGTAAGCACATTGGAACACTTGTCCACACCCGTTATTATGGGCTTGCCCGTAATGTCCGGCGAAAGATCAGGCTTACTCGTGCACACCGTATTGCTTATAAAATCTGCTGGCCATTGGATATGCACATTATCCGGTGTATAGTCACTCACCTGAATTGTCTGAATGCAATATGAACGCAATCCTCCAGGATCGTAGGCATCAAATCTCCGGTATATCTTTCCCTGAGCACAACGAAGGTCATAGGTAGCCGTGTCCGCAATACGAACTCCGCAGCCGTCATAAGCAAATCCATCAAGGGCTTGTCCACCAAACTGCACTTTGGGATCGGTAATTACAATTTGCTTTCGGTCATTCAGTGAAGAACGAACCGTTCCAAACACAGAAAGCTCAGAGAATTCATATTCACAAGAAACCGTAATATCAGGTGGACAAACAATTGCAGGACCCAATTTATCCTGTACCTGCACTTCAACCATACAGGTATTTGAATTGCCATGGATATCCCACACACGCATGGAGACCATACGCGTCTTATTGATATCTGCACAACAAAAAAGAATAGACGGAGCCCATTCCTTTCCATAGGCTGTATCGCATGGTACCCCTTCATCCATTCTGCGCGCTTCATATTTCAAAATGCCACAATTGTCATGCGACCCATCGTCTAATGATTCCGCATCCAGCATAGCAGTGCCATAGGTAGTCAGTGTAACCACTGTTTTTTGATCACATACAGGAGTTGGCGGAACTTTATCTTCAACCAATACTTCTGTTGCACAATCAGAATGATTTTCGCATTCATCGCTTACCCGGAATACCACCCAATTCAATCCAAGTGGAAGATCATGAATGGTGTACAATCCTCCTGGATGTGTGGAAATATTTTGAGTAAAACTGCCATCGAAGTTGGCTGTGTCACCATTTGCAACATATTTGTATCCAACCTGAATGCGGGTTTGGGAACATTCTTCTAATATGGCTGGTGATTCTATGAGCACGTCTGCACTGCACTTGTCAATTTTTGTAGAAACCACTCTGTTTTGCGGACATGCAATAACAGGACCTTTCTCGTCCTTGATTGCGATGGTCTGGATGTGCGTTGTAATGCTTCTTTCAAAGGGCTGGCACCAATCTACATAGGTCCATTTTCTAAGAATTTTTTGCGTCTTAGGACAGCCATACAAGATCTGGTCTTCATAGATCATACCGATCTTGCAAAGTCCCCAACTGGGATAAATTTCATGTCCGCCAACGAGAGGCACACCTGTAACTAAGGTAGAAGGCACAGAATCTAAATCCGTACACTCAAAAGCCGTATCCCTTGGCCACACTATATCTACCTGCGGGTCAATTCGTTTAAAATAAATGCATTGCTGACAGGTATCCGAACGATTTCCAAACGCATCCGTATAGTAATAGCTCAGTGTTCTTTTTCCAGCGAATGCAGAGTCACAAGGATATTTGGTGACCACATCAGAAATCAGGTATTTCGTTACCGCAGTACATTTTTCAATCACTATAGGCTCCGGAATGATGTAATCTGTCTGATTGCAGAATACGGTAATCGGTTCAGGACAAATGATCCTGGGAGGAAATTTATCTTCGACATAAATTGTTCCCCAACAGGAATTTCCGGACAAGGTATCTTTTACTTTTACGGTTATCAGCTGCGAGAGATAGCTACCGTCAAATGGATTGGGCACATACTTTCCATTCTTGCTCAATTCCACTCGAAACGTATTCGTACACGTTTCATTTACAATCATTCCGGGGGTAATATACGCCTGACAATTTTCATCAAGGGAAATATGCACGCGGTCATTGCAAGCCATTGATCCTCTCCTGACTACCGTGAGATGAAACGAACAACTGTTAGATCTACCATAGCAATCTGTGGCTTCAAATGCGATTTGGTAATGACCGGGTTCAACCGGCTTGGTCAAATCAGGTCCCTGGGTCTGAACCGGAATGATGGAATCCGGAACAAAACTAAAATTTGTAATAATGAATGTGTCTTCCATTGACATATTCGTAGACCGCACATAAAAGCAGAGTGGGTCTATCCCGTTCGCGTGAATGGTCACAGTGCCTTGTGCAAAAGATGCTCCGGGAGGTTTTCCAAGAATACTATCCCTGCCGTTGAACAAAATTCCAGCCTCATCCCTTCTGAATCCGTCATTGCCAACAGAAGCCCTCCAATCAAATTGAAATGTTCCGGGACATTTGGGATAAATGCAGGTGCTCAGTATGGACGTATCATTTCTTTCATTACCCGGCGTACCATTGTTAATCCCAACCAAAATCAGCGAATCCTTATCAGGACTTACATAGGCCAGGCCATCCGTTCCGACGATGCCGTCCCCTAAACCGTAGGGAGCAGCTTCCGTTGCTTGTACTCCATTTTGTAATGGATTGAGACCATATTGAAAACCCAATATAGGTTGACATGGACCTGCATATTTGGGAACCAGCGAACTCAACAGGCTGTCGCACGCCCCATTATTTAATAAATTGACGGTAATATCCTGTGGGCATGTTGTGATAAATTCAGGAGAAGTGGACGCTTCCACATGCAGATTAAAAAGACAGGTAGAAACATTGCCGCTGCAATCTGAGGCCTTATACTCAACAGGATAATCCCCCGGAGGAAGCAGTTCTCCCTGAACGGGGCCTTTCGTTTGAACGACATTGACAGGTCCTGCAAGAAAGGTAAAATTGCGGATTGTAAAGCTATCGACACCTAAGGTATTGTCGGATTGAACTTCAAAGCAAATCCGGTCACCTTCCTGGATCAAAACGGATAAAAATGCACCCGAGGCAGTTGCTCCATTTCCAGAAGTCAATATTGCATTTACGTTAGCACCGTGAACGGCATGTGTGATCATCACACGAACCCGGTCGCCGGAAAATCCATCTCCATTATTCATTTTAGCCCGCCAATCGAAACTTAACTGACCTGAACAATTTGCATAAAAGCAGACATTGAAGTGATTCGACCCATTGCCTGGGGTACCATTTGTCGTGCCGACAATAGTCATCGAATCGGAACCAAAAAATACCAACTGACCGTTGTTTCCATTTCCCGGACCTTCGTGGTAGGTAAAAAACGAAGCAGTGGAAATCACATTCGTTGCAATGCAGTTATCCGGATCTGCATATGGATTTGTCCAATTGACAGGAACACCACACGCACCTGGTGGGATTGTAAAACTTAGGCCTTCGGGGCAATTGTTCAAATTGGGTGCCTGGCGGTCCGACGTACAAATAGTCTGTCCGCTTGACAGGCCCGGAATCAAAAACAGTCCCAGAAACAGGGATCGCATGCTCTTCAAATCTACATCTATGGTTCTCACACCCTTGAGCTGCAAGAATTTTGCCAATTTGCCCGGGTTTGAGGAGAACTAGTCCCATAAGTATTTTTATTTATATATAGATGATTCTATTACAATAATTTAAATCTAATCAATTGCAATTGAGGAAATAATGAAAACATAGATGCACGCTATATAATTCGATGGCTGGCCGTATGAGGATGGTTCCGTAACCACGGCGCTTTCATGAATAGAAAAATTCACAATGATCCGTCCTTCAAGAGTCGCCATCTTCTTAAAAAATCTTGAAAACTCAAGCTTATAGAGTGTTCCCTTTTCTATGAACAATCGGGATAAGTATTCATTCATTTTAAAATTCGGGTCTTTCCAATTCAATCATTTTATGTACGTTAACTGGGCTACATAGATTCTGATTACCCTTCCAAAATAATTTGAATATGCATCATACTTTTTAATAAGCACAATTTTTATACTTTAAAAAAGTTAAACGTATCCATTGTCATCCGATCAATTTAAAATTGAAAGATGCCAACAAATGCCCATTGTATCATTATCTCAAGAGACACAACTACGGTGAAAAAGAATTGTTTATTCCATACCGCATTATGGTGCAACATGAAAACAACGATCAATTGTTATGCAATTTTTTCGTGGTGAACCCTATTGAAAATCCAAAAAATGATAGGAAATACCAAAAGTGTCAAAATTGTTGCAGTGATTAGCCCACCAATAATCACGACCGCGAGCGGTTTTTGACTTTCCGATCCAATTCCGGTACTTATCGCTGCCGGCAGTAGTCCTATGGAAGCCATCAGTGCGGTCATAACTACGGGCCGTGTTCGGACTTTAACTCCTTCCAGAATGGATTGTTCCAGGCTTAAGCCTTCTTTTAAATTGGAATGAAACTCGCTTATAAGGAGTACCCCATTTTGTATGCAGATGCCAAATAATGCAATAAATCCAACGCCTCCTGAAATTCCAAAATTGATACCTGTCAAATGCAAAGCAATGATACCGCCAATAATTGCAAAAGGAACATTTGTTAGTGCAATTAAACTGTCCTTTACATTGCCAAACATAATAAATAGCAAAACAAAAATCCCCAGCAGACTGATTGGAACCATTTCTGCCAGGGTGCCCGTAGCACGCACCTGATTTTCAAATTCCCCTGTCCAACCGATCGTATAACCGCTTTGTAAATGAATATTCTTCTCTACATTTTTCTGAGCCTCAGCGATGGTGCTTCCTAAATCTCTGTCCCGTACCGAGAATTTCACGCCGATAAACCGCTTGGTGTTATCCCTGTAAATAAAGGCAGGCCCTGTAAGTTTTTTAATACTTGCAATTTCCCGCAATGGAATCTTAACACCCGTTATTGTGGGTACAAGTAAACTCGCCAAATCATCTTCATCCTTGCGGTACTCCTTTTGATAACGGATCCGCACATCAAACTTCTTTTCGCCTTCATATTTTTGTGTTGCAGTTTTCCCGCCGAAAGCCATCTCCAATACGGCCTGGGCATCGGAAAGTTGAACACCATAGGCAGCCATTCGCTCGCGATCCAAAATTACATTGACTTCCGGTTGACCCACATTGCGAAGTATTCCCACATCTTTGATGCCAGGCACATGTTCTATTTGCTTAATAACCTGGTTGGCAATTTTATCAAGCTCATCCAGATCATCGCCATAAATTTTAACAGCATTCGATGCATTGATACCAGCCACACTTTCAGCCACATTATCGATAATTGGCTGGGAATAATTATAGCCAATACCCTGGTAATTTTTAAGACTGTCATCCATTTCTCGCACCAGATCATCCATAGATATTTTCCTTTTCCAGCTTTCTTTTGGAATCAAGTTTACCTGCATCTGAACGTAATAAAAACCACTTGGATCTGTACCATCATTACTTCGTCCAACCTGACTTAAAACGCCATTTACTTCCGGAAATTTTTGAAGCTCCTTCCGCAATACGGCTGTCTTCTCAACTGTTTCTGTGAGTCCCTGACTCATAGGAAATTTTGCCTCGACCCAAAGTGCGCCTTCGTTAAGTTGTGGAAGGAATTCCGTACCAAGAAACGAAGCAAGAAAAAAACTTGCAAGCATGATTACGCTTGTTGCTACAAGTGTTTTAATCTTATGCCGGAATGTCCAGTTGAAACCGGTCTCGACAAGACGATTCCAAAAATGTACAAATGGGTTCTTTTTTTCCTTCACATTTTTATTGAGGAGCAAATGGCATAAGACGGGAACCAGTGTCAAGGTAAATAACAATGCTCCAAGTAAAGCAAAACCCAAGGTATAAGCCAATGGTGAAAACATTTTACCTTCTACTTTCTGAAATGAAAAAATGGGGAGCAAGGCGGTTATGATAATCAACTTGGAGAAGAAAATAGCTTTTCCTAATCCGGTGCCGGTCTTTTTAATAAGTCCACCGATTGCAAGCTTATTAAATTTCTCCATCCCCATTTTATGCGCAACATGATCCAATGTTACAAATACACCCTCTACCATTACAACAGCGCCATCTATAATGATTCCAAAATCGACTGCACCCAATGAAAGAAGATTGGCACTCATTCCTTTCATTTTCAGGCAGAGAAATGCGAACAACAGGGAAAGTGGAATAATGATAGAAACTGTAATTGTTGTCCTCCAATCCGCCATAAATAAAAAGACAATAAAAGTGACAAACAAAATCCCCTCGATCATATTGTGCATTACTGTTTTGGTCGTAAAATTCATGAGATTATCGCGGTCGTAAAAAGTGACCATGTGCACATCTGGAGGTAAAATTCTCTCATTGAGCTCGGCAATCTTCCCTTTGATTCGTCCCAAGACTTCCTTTGGATTTTCACCTTTGCGCATTACGACAATTCCCTCAACGACATCATCCTGGTCATTGAGGCCTGCCTGTCCAACACGAGGCATAGATCCCTCACTTACATCTGCGACATTTTTAACCAATATTGGATTCCCACCCGCTTCCTTAATAATAATATTTTCGATATCCGCAATGGATCCCAGGAGACCTACGCCGCGAACGACATAGGCCTGTTTATTTTTTTCAATAACATCGCCCCCAACATTCAGATTACTTTTATTAACTGCTTCAAAAACCTCAAGAGGTGTCACATCGTATTTTGCCAGACGGGTGGGATCAACACTAACCTCATATGTTTTTTCCTGACCACCAAAAGCAACCACATCCGCAACTCCAGCAACCGAACGTAGTTGCCGATCGATTACCCAATTCTGGATGGTAAGCAAATCCCTGGAATCTCGCGATGCACTCTTTAGAGTATATCTGAATACTTCACCGGTTGGACCATATGGTGGCTGCACATCAGGTGTAACTCCATCAGGTAAAGAAACATTTCTTAAAAGGTTATTAACCTGCTGCCTTGCGAAAAAATCTTCAACGCCATCTTCGAAAATAATTTTAATTACCGAAAGTCCAAACATCGTAATGCTTCGCACACTGGACTTCTTCTGCACGGAATTCATTGCAATTTCTATAGGAGCTGTAACAAAACGCTCGATTTCCTCAGCACTGCGTCCATTCCATTCTGTAACAATGATGATTTGTGTATTGGTAACATCCGGAAATGCTTCAATAGGCATATTTCTAAAAGCGACAACTCCAGCGATGACCAGAACGATAACACCAAAAAAGGTAAATACCTTGTTTTTTAGCGAAAAAGCGAGAATGTTTTTAATCAGTTTGTTCATCTTGTGTTATTTCGTTTATGCAAATCATAAAGAAAACTCAATCGTTTAATGCATCGTATATCAAAAGCTGATTGGAAGTCAGTACCTTTTCCCCTTCACTTACTCCAGACTGCACGTAAGTAATATCCCCAACCTGCCTGTAAATTTCCACCTGTCGCGTTTCCATCGTCCTTTTATCTTTAAAGATCATGACATAGGTTTTGCTCTTGTCAAATACAATGGATTTCGAGGGGATTGCAATTAGTGATTTATCTTCCTCATAGGAAAACTTCAATGCGACACGCATTTCCGGCATCAAAAGAAATCCTGGATTCTCCAACGTAACCCTTGCCTTCATTGCTTTTGTTTCCGGATCAATCATATTATAGATCTTATCTACTTTACCATAAAATTTCTTGTCAGGATAACTTAGAGATGTAACCTCTGCACGTATTCCAAGTTTTACATTTCCAATTTCGCTTTCATTGATATTGGCTAGAGCCCAAACCTGATTTATTTCAGCAATATCAAAAATGTTGTCGCTTTTATCACTCCTTAGCTGCATATCCTGATTGATATTTTTTTGAATAACAAACCCATCCAGTGGGGACCTTACTTCATATGTAGCTCCTGGCTTGACATTGTATATCCTGTAAATTTGTTCTACGCGATGCAATTGTGACTCCGCTTTTTCCAGGTTATTCTTAGCCTCTAAAACGTCTCTTTCAGTGTTCAATTTGCCTTGAAATAATTCCTGAGTTACCCGATAATTGTTTTTTGCTACAACCAGATCATTCCGGGCATCGTCCATATCCTTTTCAAAACTGGCAACCTCCGAACTTCGGATGGTTGCCAGCAACTGACCTTTATGAACAAAATCCCCCAACTCAACAAAAACTTTTGTAACATTACCGCCCACCATTGGAAATATTTCAATCATCTTATTATTGTCAGCAGTAATTTTACCAAAGAAGTTCAACTGATTTTTTACTTTCTCTTGATGGGCAACAGCCCATTGCGTCGTACTTAGCATTTTGTCACTCATAACAAAACTTTGCCTTTGGTCAACTGGTTTTTCTTCCTTATTACAAGCAAGCAAAAGAATTGTAAAAAGCGTGGAAATAATCCTGTTCATAATATGGAATTAAGATTAATAAATTTTTTCATTTACGAGGGTATTCAGATTTTCACCTGCTACCATGATCTGTTTTTTAATTTCATTGAAGAATAAATTACTTTCATTGTAACTCTCCATAAAATCCGTAAATTCGATCAATGAAATATTTCGTCTTTGAAAATTCTGTAACACACCAGCATACACCGTTTCAAAATTTTTAAAAATGCCTGCTGCATCAGAATATTGTTTTTGCAAAAACAGGAGCGATTGCTTTGCATTTTGAAGCATCGCACGCAGTTCTGCCTTTTTCTGTTCAGCGTTGATCTGACTTTGTTTCAACATTGCCTCATACATCTGTATGTTGCCTTTATTGCGTTTCCACAGAGGAAGTGGAATGCCAAAAGTGAGATTTAGCTGATTCGAAAATGCACCACCACTTTGATCATAGGAGGCACCCACTGTAATATCAGGTATATTTAACGATTTCTGCCATTGAAGCTGCAACCCGGTATTTTGTGAAAGTTCCAAAGCAGTCAAATAATCAGGGTTGTTCCGCCATGCCTTCGCTTCAAGCATACTGTCACTCAAAACCACCACCTGATGCAGTTTCGAATTGATCTCCTGCTCGCTAATTAAAGGATCGACAACTTGATCCATACCAGTCAAAAGCTGCAGATTTTGCTGAAATGATAGTATATCAGATTGGATTCCAACCAACTCATTTTTAAAAGACAAAGCCAGTGATTGTAATCGCACCACATCTTTTAAAGGCATTATGCCCTTTTGCTCAGCAGATGCATATGCAGAAATCAGGGTATCCAGATTCGCCAAACGCGAAGTGATACTTTTTGCTTTTAGTTGATTAAAATATAGTTCATAGAAATTCTGTCGAAGTTCAAACTTAAGTTTACGCAAGAGATCCTGAAACTGCAACTCCGCCAAATGCTTGTCACTCTTTGCCGCATTCACTTCCCTTTGCTTTTTACCACCCAGGTAAATCAGTTGCTGAATAGCAAATGTCTTTTGACCCTTTGCGCCTACATTAAAAAAAGCACCTTTATCAGGAGCTAAGGCATTCAACTCAAATGTAAAATAAGGTTGATCCCAAATTCCTGCCTGAATAATTGCAGCCTGGGCGGCCTCGATATGATACTGTTCTGCAAGGAGCTGCAAATTATTTCGTATAAACAAAGAATCACATTGTTCAAGACTCATCTTGCTTTGAGCATAACACGAAGAAGCAATAACAAAAATAAAAATGGAAAAGTGTATAATTCTCATAATGACCTGTATGTGAAATACAGGACAAAATTCACGCAGGTAACTTAAGATCGACTTAAGCCTGAGCTTAAAAAATGCTTAAGTTTCTTAAAGTTTTCAAAAGGAAACAGTAAATGTGTTGAGTTGATCCACAGAAGCATACTCAATTTTATAGCCATAGGTTGATAAGATGCGGTGAACTATCCTCAAACCTAACCCGACTCCCGTATGTCTCACGGCGTTTTTACCCCTCATGAAAGGCTTGAATAAGCGCTTTTGTTCCTCTTCTGTCAAGGGCTCTCCGGAATTGGTAACACGTACCGCGATACGTCCATTTAGATCTAAAATATCTATTGAAACTACTTTCCTGTCACCGTATAAATATGCATTTTTAAAAAGATTGGTAAATGCAATTTCCAATAAGGAACCATTTCCTATAACTTCCATATTGGAATCCGACTGGTAAGAGGGTTGTATAGTAAGGTTTATTTTAACATCCGGGTACAAGGCCACAATACGGTCGATGCTGTTATAAATGCATTCGTCAATACGAACCCTTTCCCGCTTTTCCAATGGCTGGTCCTCGATGCGAGCAAGGATTAAAAGTGAATTGATCAATTCATTTAATTGCGCAAGGTCACTTAAAATACCATTAAAATAGGATTGATCCTTCCTGGGGAGGTGTTGCAGATAGTTCTCAAGTTGAACGGAAATTCTGGCAAGCGGTGTGCGCAATTCATGCGAAGCCTGAGCAGTGAACTCCTTTTGCCTAAGAAATGTATCATTCAATCGCAACAACATAAAATTAAATTCATTGCTGATCAGATCAATTTCGTTATTGCTCTTTGGCTTTACATACAATTCATCCAGAATATTCAGATGATTTATTTTTTTAATATTTTCAAGCAACCGGTCGAGAGGTAACAACTGTTTTTTAACGATGTAAAAGCTAAAAAACCAGGTACCCGCTGAAAATAAAAACCAGGCCCCAACCATGATGGATATTAAGAAATTCAATTTTCTTTTTCCATAATTGTCGTTGGCAGAAACCAATGCATAAAAGTCCTTATCCTGTGTATCATAATAAAATCCATAGAGCTCATTGTCTACATCTTTTTTAAAAAATGATTTATGTTTCCTTAGGTAATCCAAATCACCTGCCGACCAACTTATTTTTGTATCATCAAGACTGCTGTAAATAAGCGTACCCTCTGCATCAAAAATGAGTGTTTTTTCATTGTATAGTTTATTGATCGAATTCTGATCAATAATTTTAAGTAATGATTTATCAGCTTCCTGCCTATCCGCAAGCAACTCAATGGATGTCAACGCCTTGTCTTTTAAAATTTCTTCAAATTCCTGCTTTCTGAAATTTGAAAAAAGCCACACCACCAACATTGAAATAATGCCAAAAAAAAGGGTAAAAATGATAATGATGTAGAAAGATATCTTGCTCTTAATAGTCATTTATTCCGCCTTTAAATAATAGCCAAATCCAATTTTGGTATGTATCAGTTTGACATCAGAGTTCTTATCTATTTTATTTCTAAGAAAATTGATATACACTTCTATAGCGTTTTGATTGGTTTCAATGTGGTAGTCCCATAGTTGATCGGCAATTTGTTTTTTAGAAAGAATGCGTCCATGCGAAGAAGCCAGTATATTCAAGAGTTTAAATTCCTTGGGAGTAAGATTGACAGGTATGCCATTTCGTGTAACAGTTTGCTCGTCCAAATTGATTAGCAGGTCCGCAACTTGCAGGATATCCTGAACCTGCTGAGGTCTATCCTTTCTGCGGAGGAGTGCCTCGACACGGATGTACAACTCTTCGAGATGAAATGGTTTAACCAGATAGTCATCTGCCCCTTTCTTAAACGCCTCGATTTTATCCCCGATCTCGCCCATGGCGGTGAGCATAAGAATCGGAGTCTGAACATCCGTCTCCCGGATGGCTTTTGCAACATCCAGTCCGTTGACCTTTGGCACATTGATATCGAGCAAATAGATCGCATAGGTTTTCTGTTTTATCCATTTGAGAAATACATCGCCATCAAATACGGTATCGCATTCAATGTCCCTGGATAAAAGAAATTCCTTAATCTCTTTACAAAGCACAGGATCGTCTTCCAGAAGGATTGCATTGGTCATATGATCTGTTTAATACCAGACAAAAGTATTTCAAGGATATAAACTTCCGAAATTTTTTCCTGCATGGAAGCCTTCATCAATAAAAGAAGAGTCAATCGGGCCTGGTCAAAATTTGCGACCAATCGTTCATGTAGCCAAGCCTATCAGAAGAAAACAATTTATCAGAATTCAAATTTTGCACACTGATTATTAGAAGCCATCTATTTAGATTGCGATCAGTTTCTGAAATTGGACTTCATCTGCTGTCTGAACTGATACAACGTATACTCCAGGCTTTAATCCATTCAAATTAATTTCCCATTTTTGGAAGCCTTCATGAAGTTTTACCTGATCGGTTATAATACGTTTCCCATGCGAGTCAAATACATGAAGCTGAGCAGTACACTCCCGTTCTGAATGAATACGTACATCAGTCGAGCCATGAGCAGGATTTGGCATTATCTCAAACGATTTAAGAGACGCATCCTTTTCGTTTGAGACTTCCGTGATTTTGGTAGTTCCCATTTTCATGCCATTGCCAAAACTACTGATCCAAACTTCATCCGGATCATATGGGTTGAAATATACGCGCTCCGGTTGCCGGAATGGATACGCGTCTACCAGTTTCCAATTGGGGCTAGCCGCATCCATGTTTGAAGAAATCCATAAACCCTGTGTTTCCGTAGTCAGATATGCCTGGTTCACATTTTTGGGATCGAATGTGAGTGAAGTAACGCGATCAAACATGGCACCGGTCAGTTTCGTCCATTGATTCCCTCGATTGGTTGTCCTGTACAAACCTCCCAATCCATTAGGGGCTCCACCCCATCCACTAAACACACAAGCATACCAGGTATTCTGTGTCGTGTCCAACGGATCCACGACGATGTCTTTTGTCCAATATTGCATTCCTTTATCGCTAACATCCTTCCAAGTATTTGACAGCGGATCAAAAAGGAATACACCTGAGCTGGCTGTAAATGCCCCACTACTGTTTCTTCTGCCGGAAAAACTACAAAGCACCTTGCCATCATTCAAAACCTGAATGGAGGCCGGATGACCTTCCGTACGAGGGGGATTGGACAATTTTGTCCAACTTGATGTTGCACCTTTGTTCAGGTCTGTGCATTTGTAAATTCCCCCAAGCTGAGATCCCTGGGTCCCTCCAAAATGTATTACAGATGCATACATTGTATTTGCATTCTTTGGATCGATTGCAAGCCAGTACACCGGATGGTTGAATGTATGTAAGCTCATCCATGTTTGTCCATTGTCCGTGGAATAAACAATCCTGCCGTTTCCGTCATTTGCATCCAACTGGGCGTCTGCAAGACGCGTACTTTGGTACATATCGTGTATATTCGAACAAGCCCCATACATATATCCGTTTTGTCCCTTTACCATGCGATAGAGCGAATTGACCATGAAACCGGTATATTGATATCCCCATGTTTTTCCACCATCCGTACTGCGAACTCCACCTATATCGCTGTAGCAGCCCATCATGGTGTTTGCATCCTGCCAGAAAATTTGCCAGCAGGTGGTATTTTCAAGTCCTATACTCCTGTAGCTTTTGTTTTTTGGTGTGGATACTCCTGCAGGATGTTCATCCCGCGAATCCACATATGCCTGTCTCCAAGTTTTCCCACCATCGTCACTAAGCTGTACATTGCTATACGTTGGGAACATCAACTTGTTGGGATTATTTGGAGCAGTGGTAATTCCAAAACATGTTTCACTCCAACTCCAGTTTTTATCGCCCTGATATCCTTCCCAGGCAGTTACAATATTTGCGTTATTGGTGGTATTAAACACCTTTGACCATAGCTTACCGCCATCAGATGATTTCATTACAAGGGGCGCGCTAAGGGCATCGTCATGGCCTCCCAGGTAAATTGTGTTGATATCATTGGCAGCCATGCTTACATACATTACAAAATCTGAATTAAAATTGATCCCCGTAGAACGGTTCACCCATACCCAGGTAGTATCATCCATGGTATATACTGCCTTGGCAAAACCATAATAATCCCATGGCATTATTCCATTATAAGTTCCAGACGTATTTGCAGCGATGCATGCGAACCTCAATTTTCCTTGCTCCTTCGCTGCGGAAAAAGACCAAATAACCTGACCACTCGTCATGCCCCCGGTATTTTTCAAGACAAAAGATTGCCCTGAATTTCTTGAAACAAGTAAACCTTCATTGGTACCAATAAAAATGGACGGATTATCCCAAAACACACCGCCAAGAATAATACCAGCCCCATTACTTGAAGTATGCTTCACAAGTTGAAAGGTCAATCCCCCATCATTGGATATCAATATGTCACCATATGCACCTATTAAAATTTGCTGAGGATTATTGTAGTTGGCTTTTAAGCTATATACTGTTCCATACGTGGAAACATTATATGCGGCCAACCGATTCCAGGTTTTTCCGCCATCTGTTGTTTTAACGGGATAACCTTCGTTTCCATCATTAAATGTTGAATACGCAATGGAGGGGTCCTTGGTAAACTCATACGTCGATGTATTGAACGCCTGAAGCTTCCTGAAATCCACCTGCTCATAGGACTTCCCAAAATCCGTACTGTGGAACATTGCGCTCAGGTCGCAAGCCACATAGAATTCATTGTCATTAGCCGGATTTATACTGGGAAAAAAAAGAGCACCGCCTCCACCCATTCCTCGGGGAACAAATGATCCAGGCTGGCTGCTTATTGAATCTACTATAAAAATTAAGCCTAATAAGGCCCAAAATGTAATTTTCGTCATAATGCGTAAATTAAGTGCACTCTACATAAGACCCAATAATTGAGATTAACGTTGCCTGATGCATATTACTTCATAACAAACCTGCCGTCATAAAAAGTTCATATAAAAAAACATAGTCCAAAAGAAATGTGTTAAAATTATTCTCCAATATAAATCAATCAAGGTTCTATGAAATACATATCGATCTCCCCTTTATGCTTTGCTTCGATTTTACCTCTGTAGGTGCAGTTAAATTTATCTTTAACCTGTGCATATGTAGCTCCGCTAATATTTACTTTTCCGATTTCACCGGAGGATTCCATTCGCGAGGCAATATTTACCGTATCACCCCAAATGTCGTAGGCAAACTTTTTATACCCTATAATCCCAGCCACTACAGGACCTGTATGAACCCCAATACGTAGATCAAAATATCGTGCCCCAATTGCTGAACTTCTCTTCTTGTTGCTTACAATAAACTGTTGAATTTCGATTGCCGCTTTTACCACTACTTCTGCATGCGCTGCATTTTCAAGTGGCAAACCCGAAGCACACATATAACTATCGCCAATTGTTTTAATTTTTTCGATGCCATATTGCGAGATAATCGTATCGAACACCGTGTAATAATTATTCAATTCCTGAACAAGTTCCTCTGGATCCAATTGCTCACTGGTACTTGTAAAATTTTGAAAATCTGTAAACATTACCGTTACCTCCTCAAATCTTTTCGCCTTTGCCATCCCATTTTTTATAAGTTCCTTAGCAGTTTCTTCAGGCAAGATATTCATGAGCAGCTGCTCCGTCTTTTTTTTCTCCAATGCCAATTCGACAGTACGCTCTTCCACCTTTCTTTCCAACATGATGTTTTGTGTCTGGATTATCCGTTCATTGTCCTGTAGTTGCTGGACAAGCGATAACTGTGCTTCTTCCTTTTCCTTCCTTATGGTATTGAGTTTATTCGCCAAAGCGAACAAAAGTAACAAGGCCTCTATTGCGGAACCAAATTTAAGGGAATGACCTGTCAGTGTATTGTAGGGCAGTACATTAAAATCCTTTAGAACAAATAGTACAACGCTGCATAACAATGCACTCCAGGCAAATAAAAAAAATCTTGCAGGCCGATATCCCTTCAACATGACTTGAAACGCCGCAATAAAAAAAGTACAAATTAAAATCAGGGCATTGATCTCAACATATATAGTTCCCATCATGAAATGGCCAGAAACTACAACAATAATTCCTAGACTAAAGGAAACCAAAAGTCCGATAAAACAATAGTGTATAAATAGGGCATTTTTCTTTGTATGCAAAAAATGCATCGCAAACAAAATTCCGGAAATTCCAAGTAACGATGAAATCACATCTTCATATTGGCCTATCCAAGTATGCGGCCCCCACACATATTCATGAGCAAATCCACTTAAGGACGCATTCATGAGTGCCATAAAAAACACATAAATGACATAATAAATATAGGAAAGATCCTTCACCGAAAAGAATATAAAAAGATTATACAGTATCATGAGTACCATGAATCCAAAATAAATACCCATCATAAAATCTTCCTTATGAAACTTTTCCGCATATCCCTTTAAAGTCCCAACAGTCATTGGAAGAAATGTGCCACGCGAATGTCGAACCCTCAGGTAAAATTCTTTAGAAGTTTCATTTGCTTCGCATAACAGAAAGTGATAATTGTTGTTGCGCAATTCGCGATCCTTCCAGACGAGTCCAACGCCAGATTTTTTTTCACCCACAAGGCTATCGTTGCGAACTTCAAATAATGAAATACTGTCCAATCCATTGTTTGCGATTTCGAGATAACATTGCTGCACGCTACTGTTGGATATTTTAAAATAAAGCCACAGTGCCGCGGTTGAAATACCTATATTGGGAACAGCTTGGTTGCTGAGGTAAAAATTACCCTTATGGAAATTGGATATCGCGTCATACACAGAAAAGTTCGCAGAACTATCGACAAAACAGGATACATTCATTCCAACACGCACCAGCTCCCTGTCTGACTCAATTTTAATGAATGATTGTGACCGGGCAGTGTCTATACCCAGCATGTATAAAATACAAAAAAGAAAGCAGAACTCTTTCATATGTCCTTTAGAGCAAGATTCCTGTTTATCATGTACTAAAACACACCTGCACAATATTCATTTCATGTCCAAAAGAAACCGATTAAATCTACGAAAAATAATTTACACTAAAAAGCCGGAAGGTTATTCCTGAAAAATGAATCTAAATCCGGATTCAAAGGAACAATGTATTGGGCCGTTCTCAGTAACCCAGACGCTCTGGTTTTATAAACAGCCTTTATCTCTGCACACAAAAGTCGAAAAACAAATTTTCAAATACATTATTTATAGCAAGGAACCTGGGAGATCAATTCAAATCATCCGTTTTAGCATAAATACTTTTGAGAAATGTACAAGAAAAGTACATGCATACTTGAATGTAACTCACTACACCAGGATTGCATATCCTTATCACGTCCGACGCTTGTAAGTTCCGATCAACTCTCCCTGCGCCAAGATATGTTTTTTCATAGCGTGCTCCAACTGTGTCTTTGATGTAGACTCCGGAAGTTCCAGAAAGGTATCAAGAGCATAGATTTTGAAAAAGTAGCGGTGTGTTCCAGACGGGGGACAAGGACCTCCGTATTTGTGTTGCTGAAAATCATTAACACCCTGGACCCCTGGTATGGAATTTTCCTCGATCCGTGCCGTAATGGGAATATTCCATACGACCCAGTGTACCCATGTGCCAACAGGCGCATCAGGATCATCGACTATTAGTGCAAGGCATTTAGCCCCCTTTGGCACATCCGGTATTTCCAAAGCAGGGTTCACATTTTTCCCGTCACAGGTATACTGGGCAGGGATTGTATTTTGATTTTTAAAGGCAGGGCTGGACAGATGCATGGTTTTCATTTGTAATTGTGTTTGCATTTTGAAGAAATCCATGTCTACACGCATCTTTTCATTCGAATCCGGAAATTTAAATAGAAAGAGCGTCGACAAGAACATGAATTCCAAAACATATACATGAATTCCTAATAACTGTTTGTTTGCCATCAGTGTGTTGTAGTTCGTTTCAAATAAATATATTCAATCGAATCACTCAAATGGATCATATAATTGTAATTACAACCTGTGAATAGGATTATACTCCACGAATTCTATTTCGGGTGTCAGGTAATCTCTTTTCGGTTCTTCGTATTTTAAAAGGTCCGTACTCAGGTATTTCTTGTTGCTATCACAAAAGACAGTCACAACAACCGCTTCAGAACCCAATTGGTTTTGAATTTGCATTGCACCGATTACATTTGCCCCGGAAGAAATGCCAACTGCCAGGCCTAGTTGTTTAGCCAGTTTTTGGGCCATGAGTATCGCGTCGCCATCGTGTGCCTGTAGGACCTTGTCGAGCTCCTGCAAATGCACAATAGATGGGATGAATTCATCAGAAATACCTTGTATCCTGTGTGTACCTACTTTCTTGCCGGTTGAAAGTGTGGGTGATTCTGCCGGTTCCAGAGGATGAATCCTGATTTCTGAATTTTTAGATTTCAAATATCGGCCCACCCCCATTACCGTTCCTCCTGTTCCCACACCTGCTATAAATGCATCGGGAATCAAATTCACGCTTTGCAATTGCACCCAGATTTCCTTGGCGGTAGTTTTTTCATGGGCTTCCGCATTGTCTTGATTGTCAAACTGCCGAGGCAAAAAGATGTTTGCATCACGAGATGCCATCTCTTTGCTCAGTTCAATGCTCCCTAGAAATCCTCCTTGTTCCTTTGAAACAAGGATGACCTCCGCTCCAAGACTTCGAATAATATCGATTCTCTCTTTGCTGAGCCAGTCAGGCATAATAATCGTAACCGGATGTCCCAGGGATCTTCCGATTGCAGCAAAAGAAATTCCGGTATTTCCGCTGGTCGCCTCCACAATAGTAGTCCCGTGATGGATCAGACCATGCTTATATGCTTGCTGCAACACATACAAGGCCATTCGGTCTTTGATGCTTCCGGTTAAATTGTAATGCTCACATTTTACAAAAATCCGGCGGGTATCCTCTTTATAACGGTATATAATTTCAAGCATGGGTGTATTCCCAATCAAATGCCACAGATGGTGAAATTTTTGATCTATTTTTGAACTTATCATATATCCTTATTTGATGGCATGCATGCACATTTCAACAGTCCAAGCTGACAGTACGTTCCAATATACGTAAAAAGAAAGGACCCCAAAAGAAAAAATAAGGGAAGACCGCAATTGCTTTAGCACAATACACACATACACGATTTGCCATTTAAAAATGCGCTTAAATATCTGCATTTTAGCTTTTAAAAAAACCACTCCAACAAATCTATTATGAACAAAGTCAAATAACAAAAACCAGATGCAAGTATAGGGGAAATTAAAATGGAGCCATCAATATTGCAAGGGCATATACTTCAAATGTTATCAAGAGGCCTATGATGCAAACCTCAAAGCTGCTTCAAGGCAATATGTGCAGCTTCACCGGAACCGATTTTAACAGCCTTGGCCTTTTCCAGGGTTCCATGTTCCTTCAATTCCTCATCGGTCAATTTCAGTCGCAGGGTGCCAAACATCCAATCGGAAAGAGGCAAAAGAAAGTTCACATTGGCTTCTGTATCGACATGGTGAATGTAATGGTGCCGGTCCAAAAACTTAAACCAAAACTGGGATTCCATGATGGGATTGGTACCTGGTCTGTGTATGGAATCATGTACCGTAATGAAAAGATTAGAAACCACCAGGGATCCTGCAATTTGCCCATACAATACAAAAGAATCCTGAATGAGCAACCAGCTTGGTATCATAATCAGCAGGATAGCAAGGACAAAATAAAAAGCATAATGCATTGAAAAAATGAAGGCATTACCCCATTTGGTATCGTGTACTTCTGTATTGGTTTCAGAAAACAAATCAATGCGTTTTGCTGCACCGGAAGTGACATACCTCCACGTCGGGAAATACACATAATGATGACTCAGATGATGCACTTTATAAATAGGCTTAAGAAATGGAATCACAACCCGATGGTAGACATACCGATGTACCATCCATTCATAAGGCGATGCCGCAAGAAATACAAACACAAAACCGACAAGCACCCGGGTCACATTAAGTAATACAGTATTGTCTAAGTGCTGTAGGATCCATAATATGCCATATAGGAACGCGAAAAAGAAAATGACCATGAAGGCAATCCGGAAGTGATTGATCTTTATTTGGGTCTTGACGTGTATTGGTTGGCTCATACAGAAAAGATTACTTCTTGCAACATAAAATTGCCATTACCAAATGTAATTCAAATCATTGATTATTCAAAATACAACTATCCTGACACTACTCCACATGGGCATACCTAACAGGATGAAATAATCCAATCATACACCCATCTTGCACCACAGAAACATGAAGGCTGTTGAGGCAACCCTATTATTACAGGTCAAAAAATTGAATCCTTGATGGGGATGCAGATTACCTGATTACAACAACCTTTCTCACATCAACAAAATTCCCATATTGAATTTGCAAAAAATAAACTCCCGATTCCATAGGTGAGCTGATTTCCATGCGCTGCGTGGCGGATTCCACAAATACCTGCATATGAGAAACGATACGTCCTGTTAAACTAACCCAGGAATAATGTAACACAGATCCATCCAATGCCTGCATTGTAATATAGCTTGTACCTGAAGCGTTGATTAAACTGGGCGTTGAAACTTCTGCTTTTAAAGTATCCGTATTCCGTTCTTTTCTAGCCCGGAAATCGAAAAAATTCTTTGGGTATTCCGGACTCGCTCTTTTGCCACTGTACAATTCCACGCACAGGGTATCACGGAGGGTACAATTATTGTCCATGACCGTCCATTCAAAACAATACAAACCATAATTGTAGGCAGAAATTCTGGTTTTTGGATTTGAAGGTTCATAGATCCTTACCGGATGCGGACCGCTGATGAGTCTCCAGACTCCTCCGGAATGTGGAAGCGCGTCCAAATAGGCTGATAGTCCTTTTTGACTGAAATCCTGACCCGCAATATCCTTATTGAGTACTACGGACTGGCATTTTGTACAACTTACACCGCAATCTACCGTATAGGATGCGCAGATCCTTCCAGTATCTCCGGGATTAAGTGTCCATTTTACAAACACTGCGGAACTGTCGGGATTTGAAATGATTTGACCATGATCAAGCATCCAATTGTACATATTCACTTTCGCTGCCACAAAGGAATCCATACGGTATAAAGTGGTTTGGTCAAAACAATATACGGGTTCCCCCAAAATGGAAAAACAGGCCGGCGTAACCTTTCCCTCGTCGATAGTCTCATAAAACGACCTGGTACACACAGCTATTTCAGATTCAATGGTCGTTATAACCTGCACCTTGAGCACATATTCTTCGGAATTTGCCGGTACTAACAAACGTTCATCTTTGCTGATTAGGTTCGTCGTATCCTTTTTCAAATACCAATTGTAATCAAATTCATACGTTTCGCCCGCATCACAGGGTTCCAGAATTTTAATATTGGGAATGAGTTCTACCATGCTGCCAAAGCATTTGACTTCCCACGCGGGAGCATAATCCACATTGATTGCAGTGAGCAAGATGGAACTGTCACATTTGTATGGGTTGGTTGTTTTATTTAGTACGATTTCTTTATTATCGAGGCAAGGCTTATGCATGCGACCCAGAACATCTGTATAGGGCTGGTTATTACACGTTATGTAATAAACAGCTGAGGGAGAAGGCTTATCTAATACCTTAAAGGTAACAACTGAATCAAATGGACAACAGTCAGATCCGGAAATCTTTGCTCTGTATTCTCCGGAAGAATAAATGTACTGATTGAACCATTTGAAGCCCTTCGGATTTGCCGTTTCCCAGCAAATCGTCCGGGGAGGACCAGAGCGGTCAGGCAGTGTGCGGACTTTGACGGTGGCGCACTGGGGACCTTGTTCTGAACACACCATTGAGAAGTTTGCAGGATTCATCACCTGTTGCGTCACACAAAGTTGGAAATCTCCTTCTTTGGGCAAATCGAGATACAGATTGCGTTCGCTATGGTTCAGATCTACACCATCCAAGGTCCATGCATAGCTGGAATAGCAATAATCCCCAGGAGGGTCCACAAAAAAGCGATAACTGCAATAGCCTTTGCACGCTTGGATGACTCTTGAGGGATTATTATTTATTAATCCAAGTGGTAAAGTGGGGGGCCCGCCACCGGTAGTTTGTATTGTAAAGTCACAGACATCCCCATTACAACCATCTACCCATAGAAAATACTGCACACATGGATCCAAAATCGCTGTTATCGATTCAGAACCACCGGGTGGAACACATGGGACAGATTTGCAGGCCACAGGCGATGTGCATTTGCAATTTCGCAAAACTCCAAACTCCAGTCCCTGACTGTTTGTGCAAGTACCCACATTTATTGTTATCGTGACGGAAGCACCATTCCCCGCGAAGCCCCACCAGCAAGTGTTTTCAGCTGCACCACCCTGTGCGCAGATAGGCGAACAGGTACTCGGTTGTGCGCCTGCATTGGAGCAAGCAAGACCGTTCAATTCATCCAGGGAGCATAGAAGTTGAACTGCATTACAGCTCAGGGCACTGGGAGGATTGCATTGGGCTGAAAGTTGCACATTCGCAACCATATCAGAAAATAGCAAAGAAGCAAAAAATAGATTTTTATACCCTGGCATATTTTAAAGATACACCATTTGGATAATTCGCTGCTTCCGAAACGAATTCTCTGACGGATAAAACAAGTAAGGATTTGACCATCCCTCACCTACAAATTCGCAATTAACACATATCTATCCGCATCTATGCAACATAAACTATTACTCGTACCACATAACCTCTTCAATTTTTAACTGAAACACGCGTGCGATACTCCAGGCCAGTTTTAAAGAAGGATTGTATTTGTTGTTTTCCAGATGGACAATGGTTTCCCTTCTCACGTCAACCATATCTGCCAGCTCCTCCTGTGACAGATTGTGCAAGGAACGCAGCTCCTTTAAGCGATTCTTCAATACTGATTGGTTGTTATACTCCCTTTTTATCATAATAGGTATAGGATGCAGAAAAAGTCAGGGAAACAAGGACCAGCGTAATTTCAATGGCATACACCAAGGTATCCTGAGCCGGGTTTGAAGCGATGCAAAGCACCAGTCCTACAATACACAAAAGGGAGGCGATAAATCCATTGCGTGCCGCGCGATCGATGTTCAGCTGATAACGCTCATCCGAACGAATCCGGGTAAATGCAAGGAACGATAAAAATCCAAGAAAGCTCATCCAGTACTCATTACCGGTGATGGGGGTCAGGACCGCCAAAACGGCTAAAACGGCGAATTTTGACAGCCATTTACTTCTAATCTGATTCATATTTATAGTATTTTGTTACAAATATATCACTTTATTATCAATAATGTGATATTTATATAACTTTTTAAATTCAGCTGAGTGCCAGAAGTCTATTCCTAGATCGCGTATTAAGGAAATATGGTAAACCTGTCGAAATAAATGGAATATGACTCAAATTGACAATTTTGCTAACCAACCCGGGAAGGAACACAGAAAAAAACTTGATTTTCGGAATGTTGCTAGATCCTATTGCCACAAAAGAGATATATCCTCTGCTCTTTATTTTCTATATTTGTTAGGTTTAATCCGCATCATCATGAAAGCTCCTTTTTTTATTATTGCCCTCTGCCTGATGTCTTTATCCGGTATTACACAGTCTGCCACCAATTTCAAATGCAATGATTGTTTATCCAGAACGCATGAACTTTTCAGTGAACTGGACTCCGGATATGTGATCGTTTTATGTTGGGTCATGCCTTGTGGAACCTGCATCGGTCCGGCATTAAGTGCGTACAATGTGGTAAACAGCTTCCAGACGACGAATCCAAATCGCGTGCTTTTTTATCTTATCGATGACTATGCGGATACCAATTGTAAATCTCTGGATAGTTGGGCCAATTCGAACGGCATACCACAATCTTCATTTTCTCAACGTTTCTCCAATGCTTTGATTAAAATGTCTCACTATGGTACAGATGGAATGCCAAAGCTTGTTGTGATTGGAGGTTCCGGTCACACCGTATTCTTTAATGCCAACAACACGATTAATGTCGTCAATTTTAAAAAGGCAATCGACGCTGCTCTATCTGTGACCGCCATAGATGAATTCAAAAAGATTATCAACGATTTCAGTGTTACACCAAATCCGCTTACCGGACAGAGCGCTACAATTAAACTGCATCTTACCGAGTCTTCAGATATTAGGCTGCAGATGTACAATTTAGAAGGAAATCTTGTAAAAAAATTGTATTCGGGCAAGATGAACTCAGGTGACAATCAACTTCAAATAAATACAGCCGGACTTACATCCGGAATGTACCTGCTGAAGTTAAGAGCCGGAACTTATGAAAGCTCATTAAATATAATTATCCCATAGAAATCACTCCTCCCGAGTAATGTCGGAATATCCGGACGTACAGCTCATGTTATGCAAATAAAATTATTTTTTGTTCCCGTTCTATTTTCATTGTGTCTTGAAACGGGCTATTCGCAATGCTGTGCTGGCGGGAATGCCTGCCCTATAGCAGCCGGTGCTTCACAAGGTGTACTGTTGGAGCATCAGATGGAACTCAGTACGAATTTTCAATTTATCAGTACCGACAAGTTTTACAAGAAAGATGTTAGGAGTGAAGCGAAAACATTTAATGGATTTAAAAGTCAATACGAATACCTTCGCCTAGCGTATGGTGTTTCCAATAAACTCACCTTGTCCCTGGAAAGTGGATATTACTTTAACAAAAAAGAAACAGGTCTGAATGGAGATCCAGCGACGACCTATACCTCGCATGGCATTGGAGATTTGATTTTATTTCCACGTTACAATGTTTTTAACAAAACAAAAGAAAACATAAAAACGGATGTAACCATTGGACTCGGATTTAAAATTCCATTAGGAAGTTACAATGATTCTACGGGCAATATTGAACCCTTTACGCAACAAATTTATTACACCACAAAACCACAAGCCGTTCAACTGGCATCCGGAGCACAGGATCTCATATTTTATACCTTATTTTCCCTTGCGAATACAAGCAATAAAATCAATTTGTCTTCCAATGTCATTTACATTAAAAAAGGCTGGAATCCCAACGGCGAAAAACTGGGTGACTATTTTAGCATAGGACTCTTTGCCGGAAGGCCTATCTACAAAAAATTAGCTTGCAATCTTCAGTTGCGGTATGAGTGGGTGGATCGCATGAATATCAATCAAAATGTATTGCTGTATGGCAAACCATCCAATTATTATCCGGAAGCGACTGGATATAAAAAAGTATTCATCACTCCACAGCTCAATGTTTCCTGGAACAAATTTTCAATGTACGCTTCGACCGATCTTCCCGTTTATCAATACATCAATAGTTCTCCGCATTATACACAGGTTGGATCAAAAATTCAGGCAACACTTGGCATCTCTTATCGCTTTTTCCTATTAAATAAGAATGATAATCCCGCGTTGATTGGGAAGTATTATTGTCCCATGCATCTCAATGTCATATCTGAACAGCCTGGTATTTGCCCGGAATGCGGAATGGATCTGATCAAGGATAAATAAATATCAGTAGGATTGCATTTTAATGCAGTCCTGAGAAAGTCGACGCTCGAGAAATTTTTTAATCAAACTTCCATCTATATTCAAATCCAATTAATTAGGAGTACTTGAATATATTCCCAATTCTCCAGCTAAACATAAGTTGATGTACGCTCGTTTTAATTTAATTATTTACTTGTAATAAAACGATTGTATAACTTTTGTTGAAACTGAACCATGCTTTCCAAAAATGCGCACAATAAGAAAATTCGAATTTGGAATATGTAATTTTACCCTAGAATGATCGGTGTCATTTACTACGAACTCATTGCCTAACATTTTTCCATCCAAAGAATAAAATTGAAAGCAAAATGATTCATTGGAAACGATATTCCACCTGATATGTAATTCTCCGCTTGCATAATATAAATATGGAATCCAACTTAAATCCTTATCTATGTTCTCGTCCTTTACAGGATCTGCAGGTACGATTGCTACAGCATCAATTTCATTCCAACCTGGGACTGCAGGTGAATTAATTGCCAATCGGATCTCATTAATCTTAAAGTCCGTTGGATTAAAATCAACGCGCCACTCCCTTGAAGCAGGCGCTTCTACCCTTGCATCTTTCTTATAAAGAACAACCCAGCTGCCTGTTGCAGCATTTTTTCCGTAAATAGTATCTATAGCTCCGGGATTGAATGTTTCAAAAATTCTTACCGCTTTGATTCTGGTCAATATATCAAATCCCAAATGCAAATATTCACGCTGTCCATCTGCTGTTGCAGATGCCCATGCTTTAGAATTATCCCCATAATTTGGAAAAACATTTGGAGCAAAAAGGGACTGCTCTGCTGACCAGGAGGTGGCACCATATTGACTACTGAAATCCAGAACACGTGTAGCAAAATCGGATGGACTATCATATTTAAATAGTTCCGGATCGTTGTAAATGATATTATTCAATGGCCCCAAAGTCCCCAACCTAACAAAATAAGTTCCAGATTTAATATTTTTCAAATTCAATTGTGTAGAATCAGTTGTGGCGATCTTCTCGTAAACCACGTTTTGAAAATCGACATCTTCACTGATCTGAAATTTCCTTCTTACTTCAATATGAGGTTTAACGCGACTGACCATCCAAGGTTGCAATGAATTACCTTCAATTGAAACCAGTGTGGGTGGCACCCACAATCCTTCCGGAGTAGTAGTCAGCAATAATCCTTTACTAACATCACCAAATGATAATTTTCCACCCCCAATAAAAACCGGCTGCCCAAATTTATTTACAAATTCAAAGTTGCGTTCGTGATCCAGACCACTCGTCTCATAACCGGTCTGAAGAATATGATTTGAAAATTTATACTCCTGAAGGTTGATTCCGAAATACGTGATGACATATTCTCTGAAATTATAATACAGATCACCATTGGCTTCAAAAACTTTTGTGATTTGATTGTCATTGACATTTCCTGGATATTTGTTTTCAAGTGGAATTTCGTTCCAAAGCACAGCTCCATTCACATCCGCTTTCAATACAAAAGCCTGTGAATTGCCTATATACCCTTTTCGAATTTTTCCTCCTACAACGATTTTATCATCTTTTGTAACCAGCAACGAGTAAGGGTACGCTTTGATGGAATCACCTTGTTCATAAACACCGCTGAAATAAGATTTGCGCCATAGCAACTTTCCACCAGCATCGGCTCGTATTAAAACCATCTGATCCCGATCGTTGCCTGTCCTTAATGAGGCTGAAAGAGCAAATCCTCCAGAATTTATTTCAGCCAGGCTAGTTAATTTTAGATCCGTATCCGTTATTTCTTTATACGTTTTGTCAAAGAGCAATGCTCCAGCTGCACTTACATTGATAAAATGTCCAATTCCTCCAATGTCCTGGCCCACCAGTCCAACGGATCCATTCTTGTTCGTTATCAAATCACAGGGTGTAGTATTGTCTGCCAGGACATCATGATAATGTACCCAATCCAAATTTCCATTGGATGTAACTTTAATGAGAATTCCTTTAAACTCATTAACTCCACCACCCAAATAACTCGATTGTTTGCCCAAAATATAACACCCGCCATCTTTGGCCAAACTTACCTTTGCCCCCCACCATAAATAGGGCAGACCATTAGGATTTAATCCTTGTTTCACATATTCATGGGACCAGATTACCTGGCCTGAATAGTTATAGCGGGTAAGCCATATTAACACCTCATTCTGGTTATTTATCGTGCCTAGGGCATAATATCCATTATCTGTCTCACAGACATCGTAATAATGGCCTGCATATCCCTGCTTGGCTTCCTGTTGTATGTTAATTAATCCCTGGCCATGCACATCAGCCATTAAAAAAATCGCTAAAATGAATGAAATGGTTTTCATAATAGGCATATTTATGCAATCCTAATCTTTAGAACCTTTTTTATAGGTGATGTACATCATATAATAGCCTGATTTTGGTTGGTGAAGAGGTCAAAAACGACCCATAGAAACAATAGGGTGCT
>CAZDQG010000024.1:32678-49685 GCA_964507535.1 uncultured Saprospiraceae bacterium | reverse complement strand
ACGGTGTGCAATACAGGAAATGTGACGCTAACGAATGTTCTGGTGACAGATCCTTTGTTCACGGTGAGCGGAGGTCCTATAACCTTGATACCCGGGCAATGCAGCGCAAGTACGTTTAGTGGAACGTATATTTTGCAACAATCTGATATCGATGAAGGACAACGCTATAATCAAGCAAAAGTAAACAGTCAGGATCCTCAGAATGTGGCTGTTTATGATTACGATGATGAACTGGTGCTCTTACCTAAATTTGCAAACATCGACATCGTAAAGACAGGAGTATGGCATGACCTGAACAATGATGGAAATGCGGATCCGGGAGAGCCGGTCACATATACTTTTAAAGTGTGCAATACGGGTAATGTCACACTTACAAATATTTTTGTCAGTGATCCCTTGTTTACAGTAATTGGAGGCCCTATTACCCTATATCCCGGTGAATGCGATTTATCGACATTTACCGGCATTTATTATCTGCTGCAATCTGATATAGATGCCGGCCAACGATTCAACCTTGCCACGGTATTAAGTAGGGATCCTCAGAATATACCAGTCACGGATTTCGATGACGAATTGGTACAATTGCCTAAATCAGCAAGTATCGATATTGTAAAGACCGGAGTATGGAATGATCTGAACAACGATGGCAATGCAGATGCAGGCGAAACCATCAGCTATTCCTTTAAAGTATGTAATACAGGAAATGTGACACTGTACGATGTTATTGTGACAGATCCTTTGTTGACGGTATCGGGAGGTCCTATTACATTGGCACCTGCTGAGTGCAATACCATTCAATTTAGTGGAATTTATACACTAACACAAAGTGACATAGATAATGGTTTCAGAACTAATACAGGGACTGTCACCAGCAGGGATCCTCAGGAAGAAACCGTAACAGACTCTGATGATGAAACGGTATTGCTGCCTAAGTCAGCACATATTGACATTGTGAAGAAAGGTGTGTGGAATGATCTGAACAATGATGGAAATGCGGATGCAGGCGAAACGATCAGTTATACATTCACGGTATGTAATACAGGAAATGTTACACTCTATAATGTTTATGTACATGATCCGATAGTTACAGTTTCCGGTGGACCGGTAACATTGGCGCCGGGTGAATGTGATGCAGTAAGTTTTTATGGAATATATGTTCTGCATCAACAGGATGTGGATGCAGGGCTGCGTTACAATCTTGCAACTGTGGGCAGTTATGATCCTCAGGGTATTCCGGTAATTGATTCCGATGACGAAACGGTTCTTTTGCCAAAAGCCCCGAGTATTGAAATTATAAAATCAGGAGCATGGGTTGACGCGAACAATGATGGCAATGCAGATGCAGGCGAGACAGTCAATTATGTATTTACGGTCTGCAATACCGGCAATGTTACATTACATGACATAACTGTTTCAGATCCATTAATTACAGTCGTAGGAGGTCCTATCGTTTTGGCGCCGGGTCAATGCGATGGAATTACCTTTAGTGGTAATTATATATTGCAACAATCGGATGTGGATGCAGGTCAGCGATATAATGTAGCTACGGTACATAGTTATGATCCTCAAAACGAGGTAGTAACGGATCGTGATGATGAAATGGTTTTATTGCCGAAGGCAGCGAGTATCGACATTGTAAAAACAGGTGTTTGGAATGATCTGAATAGTGATGGCAATGCAGATGCTGGGGAAACCATAAGCTATAGTTTTACAGTATGCAATACAGGCAATGTAACTTTATATAATGTAGTTGTAAGTGATCCATTGATCGCCATAAATGGCGGTCCTATTGTTTTGGCCCCTGGGCAGTGTGATCAGGTACATTTTTTTGGTGTGTATGTCTTGAATCAGTCTGACGTGGATGCCACCCAACGTTATAATATTGCTACTGTAACGAGTCTGGATCCTCAATCCATTCCTGTAACAGATACAGATGATGAGTTGATAGAACTTCCAAAAGCACCAGCTATTGATATTGTGAAGTCAGGAATATGGAATGACTTAAATAATGATGGCAACGCAGACGCCGGTGAAACAATCAGCTACACGTTTACAATTTGCAACACAGGTAATGTGACATTACATGATGTTATTGTTGTTGATCCATTGATAAGTATCAATGGAATCCCAATCACTTTAGCACCTGGTCAATGCAGTACCGGTGCATTCAGTGGAGTGTATGTGCTACAGCAAAGTGACATAGATCAGGGCGAACGATATAATTTCGCAACTGTTCAATCACGTGATCCTCAAAATGAATATATTACGGATGGTGATGATGAATTGATTTATCTGCCTCAGGATCCCCGCATCACTTTGGAAAAATCAGGTGTGTGGCATGATCTCAACAATGATGGCAACGCAGATGTGGGTGAGACGATAAGTTATACCTTCCGGGTCTGCAATACGGGCAATGTCACACTTAGAAATGTTAGTCTTTCGGATCCTTTGATTACTATCTTTGGAGGACCCATACCCATGTTACCTGTTGGTCTTTGTAATACCTCAACGTTCAGTGGAGTGTATGTTATTACACAGGCAGACATTGATGAAGGCAGGTTTATTAACATAGCCACTGCAACAGGATGGGATCCAAAAAATAATCCGGTTACGGATCGAAGTGATGATCCGAATGATTTTACTAATGATGACCCGGATGAGGATGGCGACCCAGATGACCCAACGGTTGTTATTTTACCGCAATACCCAAGTGTTGGAGTCGCTAAAAAGTTGCTTAGTGTTATCAATAATCTGGATGGAACTTTTACCACAAACTTCCAATTCAATATCAGCAATAACGGAAATGTAACCCTTGGAGATCTGCAACTTGAAGATAATCTTAGTAGTGAATTTGGAACATATGTAGCGGGGATTCCGGGAGTTTCAGGACAATATAGCATCCAATTCATGCAAATCGATTTGAATAGCTCAAATCCATTTTATCTGAATTCAGGATTTAACGGTGCTTCAAATCTAAAATTATTGGATGTGCTTCAGGGTGGAACCTTGTCGCCTGGAGATGCGATCCGGATTTCACTTTCAGTCGTATTCGTACCTGTAAAATATATTTACAAAAACCAGGGAATCGTTTTAGGCGATATGCTTAAGAACGATGATCCCGTGGGATATGATGACGATGATTTACAGGATGCATATGATTATTCTGACAGCGGACTCAACAGTACAAATGATCCGAACCTTGGTGGAACCAATCCCGGGGAACCGGGTGATATGGGGACTGTCGATGATCCAACGGAAATTATTCTTCCAGCTGCCAGGTTGGCGGGCAGGGCATGGGATGATTTGAATGCAAACGGTATTCAGGATCCCGGTGAACCCGGACTTGCAAATGTGGAAGTGTATCTCTATTCCTGCGATGGAACTTTGGTCAGGAAAGATACAACAGATGCAATTGGAAGATATGCCTTTGATTTCTTGGCTATACCTAAGCAATATTTCGTGCGTTTTGATCCAAAACCATACAAACCGGATTATGCTTTCACATTACAGGATCAGGGAGCAGATGATCACTTGGATAGTGATGCCGGCACCTCAGGTGTTGGTCCATGTATTAACCTGACCAGATTTCAGTTTTTCGATGACTACGATGCGGGTTTGGTTCAACTGGCATCGATGGGTGATTTTGTTTGGAATGACCTGGATGGCGATGGAATTCAGGAGCCAGGAGAACCCGGCATAAAAGATGTGATGGTCTCCTTGTACAATAAAGCGAATAATCAACTCATCAAAACTGTAAAAACAGATGTGAATGGTTATTTCAAGTTTGATTATGTAATGCCTCAAAGCTATTATTTGAAATTTCAGCCACCTTCCGGATGGGCGTTTACTTTAGCAAATATCGGATCGGATTTCCGCGATAGCGATGTGGATGGAAGTAATGGTGTGAATACAACAGCAGCTACCTATCTCAGTCCTGGAGAATCAGAAAGTACATTCGATGCAGGCTTGTTTGAATGTCCTATGCTTGCAGGAACTGCCTGGAATGATCTGGATATGGATGGTATTTATGATCCGAATGAAAAGGGCATAAATGGTTTGAATGTTTACTTAATCGATGCGAACTCCGGAGCCGTCGTTGCAAGTATGCTCACTGCTGTAAAACCCGGAACACCTTCAGATGACGGTTATTATAAATTTAGCTGCATTAAACCTGGATCCTATTATATCAAGTTTGAGAGACCGGGTCATCTTGGTGCCGGAGAACCATACGTAGGTGGAAATCCAGACAAGTACAGTTACATCACCCATGAAAATGGCATCAATTCCACAATGATATTTGTAGTGCGAAGTGGAAGTATGTTTTTAAATATCAATGGAGGATTCCAAACCAAAGCTATGATGGGAGATCATGTATGGCTGGATCTCAATTCGAATGGAATACAGGATTACGCAGAACCGCCGGTAGCAGAAGTAAAAGTAGATGCGTACAATACCAAAGGCTATAAAATAAGCGAGTCTGTTACTGGATTCGATGGCCAGTTTAACCTGGACGGAATTTCACAGGGCGATTACTATGTGAAATTTACCATTCCCGGAAATGTATATGGTTTCACTGCAGCTCACGCCGGATCTGATGATCTTGATAGTGATGTTGATGGAAGTTTTGGTTATGGTACCACAAAAATGTATCGCATACTTGCCGGGGAGGTCAGACCTACTGTCGATGCTGGTTTGGTTGCGCAAGCTTTGCCTCTGCAATGGTTGTATTTCGGAGGCCAGTTCAACGGACAGTTTACGACTTTAGATTGGCGTACTGGTGTTGAAATAAACAATGATTATTTTGTTGTAGAGCGAAAACATCAATCCGAAAATGACTTTAAGGATTTGGACCGTGTGGATGCAGACATATACGCATCCTCTAATGCGCATGAATACAAATATGAAGATCATACCTGCAATTCCCCGGGTACATATTATTACCGGTTAAGGCAAGTGGATCAAAACGGCAGATTCAGTTATAGTAAAATAGTTGCAGTGAACGTGAATGGATCAGGACCATTAAAGGTAGAGCTGAGTCCAAATCCTGTTGCAGATGTTTTAACCCTGAAGATCTGGAAGCCGACTGAGGAAGCATTTGAGGCACGCATTTTTGACCACAATGGTAAAACCATGTTTCAATCTACATTCAAAGGAAATTCTGTTAAAGGATATTGTCAGGAAAGCATCCTGACTGATATTCTTCCTGCAGGCGAATACGTGTTGCAGATTATGACGACATCAGGAGTTGTGAACAAAGTATTTACTGTAGTTAGATAGGATTATTTCGAACAGCATAGCATGCCGGTTCAACATATGAACCGGCATTTTTATTGTGATGGACCTCCGGTAAACAGATAAGGTTGGTTAATATTTTGAAAACTTTGATAAGTCTATCTCAAGAGATTGCTTATTAAAAAGTGGAGCCGGGCTAAGGAAAGATTATATTGAGAAACAGCAGGATAATGCTAACGAACGTTAATTATTTGTTCAGTATTACGTCCGAGCAATGCAAGGGCCTGTTTAAAATAAAATTTTTGGAAACATTTAAAACCGGCTCATCCCGAGTGCATATTCCAATACTTCGGTCATGGTTTCAACATAATGAAATTCCAGTCCTTTCAGGTGTTCAGGATTTACTTCATCGACATGTGCCTTGTTTTCCTTGCACAGCATAATGGTTTGAATTCCTGCGCGCTTGGCTGCCAGAATTTTTTCCTTTATTCCACCCACAGGTAGCACCTTGCCTCTCAGTGTTATTTCGCCTGTCATGGCTAAATAGGGTTTTACGGGCTTTTGTTTTATTGCGGAGCAGATAGAACTCAACATGGTGATACCTGCCGATGGTCCATCTTTGGGAATTGCACCTTCAGGAACGTGAATATGTAAATCGTGGTTTTCAAAAAAGTCTGCGTCAATTTGAAGATCCGCAGCATGTGCTTTGATGAAGCTTAACGCAGTAGTTGCGGATTCTTTCATAACCTCGCCCAGATTACCCGTTAATACCATTTTTCCTTTACCTGTGGCGAAACTCGTTTCAATATATAATATATCACCACCTACCCGCGTCCATGCAAGTCCAATGGCCACACCAGGCGGTAACTTTTCCTGATAGCGTTCATTGCTGTATTTTGGAATTCCAAGTACGGCATGTAATTCTTCAGCTTTAATCTGAAAGGATTTTACCTGATCCATGGCAATCGAGGATGCGGCTTTCCGCACAACACCGGCCAATTGTCTGCGCAAACTCCGGACACCAGATTCGCGGGTATATTCCTGGATGATCTGGCCCAATACCTCATTGCTGATTTTAAATTGTTTGGGTTTAACGCCATGCTCTTCAAGCAACTGAGGAATCAGATGTGCCTTTGCTATTTCAATTTTTTCTTCTGTACTATAGCCTTGTAATTCAATCACCTCCATGCGATCTAAAAGAGCCGGTTGAATGGTACTTAAACTGTTGGCTGTTGCGATGAAAAGCACTTTTGACAAGTCAAATTCAAGATCCAGGTAGTTGTCGTGAAAACTTGAATTTTGCTCAGGGTCCAAGACTTCCAGTAAGGCAGAAGAAGGATCGCCCCGAAAATCTTTTCCTATTTTATCGATTTCGTCCAAAATAAAAACAGGATTAGCAGAATGCGCTTTTCGGATGGACTGGATGATGCGGCCAGGCATTGCACCAATGTATGTCTTGCGATGGCCTCGTATTTCGGATTCATCATGCAATCCTCCAAGAGACATCCGGATAAATTTGCGGTTTAGAGCTTTTGCTATAGATTTTCCCAATGATGTTTTACCAACACCAGGAGGCCCAACCAGGCATAATATAGGAGCTTTCATGTCTCCTTTCAGTTTTAATACGGCAAGATGCTCAACAATGCGTTCTTTAATCTTTTCAAGTCCATTGTGGTCCTGGTTGAGGATTTGCATGCATTTCTTCAAATCATAGCGATCTTTAGTGTATTCATTCCAAGGGAGGTCCACCATAAGATCCAGGTAATTCATCTGTACGGAATACTCTGCTACCTGTGGATTCATTCTCCGTATCTTATTCAGTTCTTTTTCGAAATGCGATTTTACGGATGCAGGCCATTGTTTGGCTTCAGCACGTTTAATCAATTCTTCGATGTCTTGTTCAACGGGATCCTGACCCAGCTCCTCCTGAATCGTTTTCAGCTGTTGGTTTAAATAATAATCCCGTTGTTGTTTTTCGAGATCAGTACGCACACGTGCTTCTATTTGGTCCTTTACTTCCAGGAGCTGAATTTCGTTGTTTAGCAATACAAGTAACTCCTCTGCTTTCTTTTGAAGGTTGTCCTGTTCCAACAATTCCTGTTTTTTCTGAATTGGAATATTCAGATTTGAAGAAATAAAGTGCAATAAAAACCGGTCATTGTTGATATTTCGCAATAAAACCTGCGCTTCATTTGGAATTTGCGGGGTCAGCTCTACGATCCTTCTGGACTTTTCCTGAATGGATTTGATCATGGCTTCGTATTCCAATGCGTTTGTGGAGGCGACATGCTCCCTTTTATGCACTTTAGCAAGCAGATAGGGATCCTGGGAGATCCATTGATCCACACTACATCTTTTGCGCCCCTGAAGAATAACGGTTTGACTACCATCTGGCATGCGCAACAGTTTCACAATGCGCGCAACAGTTCCGGTTTGGTACAAATCCAATCCACCAGGATCCTCTGTATTGTGATCCATTTGGGTAAGTACAAGTATGTATTTATCGGACTCGTTTGCCTTTTCGACCGAACGGATCGATTTTTCCCTTCCAACGGTAATTGGAATGATTACCCCAGGGAATAATACCGTATTTTTCAAAGGCATGACAGGAAGTACTTCTCCAAAATGGTCTTCTTGAACGGGTAACTCGTCATCCGCAACGGCCACGAAAGGCAATACATCGGAATCCTCTTGCAGGGGATTGCTCATATAAATGTGTTCAAAATTCATAGTTTGACCGGGCTTTGTTTGGTTTGCGTCCTTTGGCTCAGACCCGGTAGAAAATAGTGGTCAATCTGTGTGCCATTGCAAAAAACATGACATTCCGCCTGATATCCAGGACAATTTGTCAAAATAGAACTGTTTAAGTAGACACACTAGCCTTATGGAGCAAGGCGCTCAATCTTCCAGGACTGGGAATTGCTGCGGTACGCGAACCGATCGTGTAAACGGCTTTCGCGGCCCTGCCAGAATTCAAAATAATCAGGCTTGAGGCAAAACCCTCCCCAATGTTCAGGTCTCTTTATATGTTCAGGCTGTTTCATCATCTCATGGAAGCGGGTCTCCAGAAATGCACGGTCTGGAATAACCTGGCTTTGAGGCGAAACGATGGCTCCAACCTGGCTCATTACCGGTCTGCTGAAAAAATATTGTTCGGAGTCTTCATCAGGTATTTTTTCGACCTGGCCTTCGATGCGAACCTGACGCTCCAAAACATCCCAGTAAAACAGCAAGCTTGCAAATGGATTTGCGGAAAGTTCTACGGATTTGCGGCTTAGGTAGTTAGAGAAAAAGATAAGCCCTGTTGCATTCACTTCTTTCAAAAGTACAACTCTAGATGAAGGTCTGCCTTCTTCATTCACTGTACTGAGAATCATTGCATTAGGCTCTGACTGGTCATGTGCAATGCTATCCCTGAACCATTTTTGAAACTGCTCAATGGGATCCTGGTGAAGGTCACTCAGATCTAGTGTGGATTTTACATATTCTTTGCGAAGTGATTTCATGATGCGTTCTTATAATTTACCCAGACTTTTATCCAAATCGATCTTCGTCTGGATGAGATTAATCTGTGCCTCCATGAGGTTGGCCTGGCTTTGGTAAAGATCGCGCTCAGCGGAGGTGGTTTCCAGACTCGAACCTACTCCTTCCTTGAATTTTATTCGAGAAGTTTCGTAAATTTTTTCAGCAAGTTGCAAGGATTTTTTCCGGGCATCCAGACTTAACAATGCATTCAGATAAGCCGTTTTGGCATTTTCAAATTCGAGCTTGACGGCCATTTCAAATTCTGCAAACTGCATTTTGCTTTTGTCATATACGATAGTTGCTCTTTGAACTTTCGCTTTTCGGTCGAATCCTGTAAAAAGGGGCCAACTGAAATTAATTCCAAGATTCGAAGTAGGAAACCAGGCATTATCTTTTGAATCGAAAAGCCTGTTGCGCTGAAGACTTTGCTGGTAGCTTGCAAATCCGTGAAGGCTTGGTAAATAGGTCGACTTGTAGCGTTTGATATTCAATTCAGCCAGTTTTATACCTTGCATGATCACAGGATATTCCGGGCGAGACTCGATCTGCATCTGAATGCCAGGATCCATAACTTCGAGATACGTTTTTCCTAACAACTGATCGAGTTGGTCGCTCAGTACGATAGGCTTATCCAAGGGATAATTCATTTGGAATTTGAGTACGTTTTCCGTGATGCGATGGATCTTTTCCAGTTTTTCTTTTTCAACCAAAAGATTCTGTAGAGAGAGCTCCAGGCGCTCTACATCAAGCTTTTCCGTAAATCCGGCTTTGTAGATTTCCTGGACTTCATTTTTTACTTTCTCCAGGTTGGATATATTCTTTTCGATGATTTTTATGCTTTCATGGACCTGCAGGGATGCCAGATACGCCTTGCTAATCTGGTACCGGGTATCAGCTTCAGATTGCTGAATTTGTTTTGTAATCAAATCCCGGTACATGCGCATTCCCTTAAGGCCTATCAAAAAACTACCGTCAAACAACATCGTGTTGAGATTTAGTCCGGCAGAGACGTTATGTTTTGTTCCAAACTGGACAGGGATCGACTCTGGATCGGGGCGGTCCCGGCGGGGTAATAAGTTTTCATCAAACAGGACATCGTAAATTGCAGGTTCAATGAAATTTGGAAATATGCTCGTTGGGAGTTTTAAAAAGTAATTATAAGATGCGGAGGCACTTAATTTCGGCATTCCGGTTGCAAGATATTCGCGAAGTTGTTCACCTACATCCTGAACATCCGTTCGTTGTATCTGAAGCTTGTAATTGTTCTTTACGGCATATGCCTGAGCTTCCTGCAAAGTGAATGCCTCCTGGGCTTTGACTTGAAATACCAGACAAAAAACAGAAAGAACCAGGGAGTAGATTTTGCGCATAAAATGGCTTTTTACAAAGATGCTTTTTTCAGACGGCTTCATGTTGGATACTTTGTTAATGTATGATAATCACTCATTAATAATTTGCGAATGGGGCAGGAATCGGTTTTTGGATTAGCGGAGTTCGGAATTTATAAGGACATTTAAGGATTCAACGATCAAGGATGTATTTATGCATTCCACTTTTCATTACAAGAAAACTATTTTTGCAAGGTATAGTTTACACTACCACAGGTCAATTTTTTAACGAATGCAATTTTATTCCATTATTGGAATGCTGTTCCTTTTTATTTCCTGTTCAGGCAATACCGGCGCGAATCCGGAAGTGCGGACAGGAAGGCAGCTTTTCAAAAATTATTGTTCCAACTGCCATGGAGCCGATGGAAGTCTTGGAGTAAATGGCGCCATCAACCTCCAGTATTCCAATTTGAAGCTTGAAGAACGAAAGTTGGTAATTTCCATGGGGCGCAATCTGATGACCGGATTTTCTTCTAAATTAAGTCCTGAACAAATTGATTCCGTTGCAAGGTATACCCTGGAATTGAAAAATCAAGCCATCGATGCCCGTTAAAACCATATTCATTACCGCCTCCTCAGATCCTTATAGTTCCGTTCTGATAGACCATCTCATCGGAAAGGGCCATAGACTGAAAGTCCTTGGTGCAACAAGCTATACATCAAAGAGTGGGGTAGAATGGCTCCGTGGGGATATACGAAACTCTTTAAGTTTCGAACACCATCTGGAAGGCTGTGATATGATTATTCACCTGGCACAACTGGAGTCCTATGCTAAAAAAGACAGGCCTTCTATGTATGCGTGGAACGTACTTGCAACCCGGGACCTGGTAAACGCAGCTTTAGCCTATAGCGTACCTTCTTTCATCTATGTGAGCACTGCATTCAGTTTGACCCGGTCTGCAAACCCTCTTTATATTGGGCTTGATGCCCAGGGAAATCCCTTCTTTTTCAGTTATTATGCGCAATTGAAATTTGAATGCGAAATGGAAGTGTGGAGGGCGGAGGCAGAAGGTTTGAAAACCTGTATTTTGAATATTCCATTCACTCCTGGAAGTGGTCTTGGAAAAATCTTGTTGGAGTATCCACCCGGACAAAAACCCAACTATCAGGAAAAGCCTTTCGCCTGGATTGGATCCGATCATTTATGCAGGGTCCTTCTCGACATAATAGAACAAGAGCTTTGGTCCAGGCAGTTTCTATTATATACGGACATTTCAAGTGTCTCGAATTTCAGGATGGAAAATATGCAAGCATCTCATAAGCAGAAAACATTTTACGAAGTGCACTCAGATATCCATCAGGCAAAAGAAAGCACCTCGTTTCTTAAGCGTTTATATTCCGTATTCCTGATCAGCGGTCCAAATGACGAAAGCGGCAAGGTCTTTTCTCATGATTTTGTATACCAGTCCGTATCTGATTCTTTTTTGGCCAATCAGGAAGAGCAGATCAAGCTTAAAAAGGAGCTGAAAGTTGTCCCGTATCATTGAGTTAAACAGTTGAAAAACAAGAATCTACAAGGTCTCATATTTTTAGTTTGACAAAGCTTGCAACTATTTTCAAGGTTTAGCTAAATTTACTTGAAATAAAAACCATACATATGAAGAAAGTTATACTTAGTTTTTGTGCTTTGTTCACATTTGCTGCCGGCTGGACACAGTCCGTGGTAGTGAATTCTCCTCCTTCTCTCGCGGGAACATACCAATTTGGAACAGCTACAGGATGGGGTGCGGATCTGACTTCAAACATCTGGACTGGAGATGCAGTATTGATGAAAGACATGGGATCCAGTTCGTCAGATGGATGTGATACGGTCACTAATAAAGCCCAACTGGCCGGTAAAATCGTACTCGTAGACAGGGGAACCTGTAATTTCAGTTTTAAGGCGCTTCAAGCCCAGGATTGGGGTGGTATTGCATGCATAATATTCAATAATGTTCCCAATGGAGGCGTTGCCGGAATGGGTGCAGGAACTTATGGTGCTTCTGTTACCATACCTGTCGTAATGCTGTCTTATGAAGATGGCCAAAAGATTAAGGCTGCACTTGCAAATGGTGCCGTAAACATCAGCATTGGGAATATTAAATTCGATCATGATCTGGCTACAAACAATCGTGCAGGATTATGTCACGCACCATATGGAACATTTCCTGCAGGATGGATCCGCAATGCTGGAGATTTTGATTTTGTCCCAGGAGCAAGTATTACCAACAAAGGATTGAATATAGAATCTGGTGTTCAGCTGAATGGAAAAATTGCCTTTACTCCAAACGGAGGAACTGCATCCACGTTATATGATAAAACGTCAGATAATTCAACCGTAATCGAAATCGATTCCACACGTGATATATTTCTCGAGTCAGCGGACCTGGCAGGCAAAGTGCCGGGTAATCAGCCAGGTGCAGGGACCATTACGTATACCATTAGCGCGGATAAGACGGACAATTCTCCATTTGATAATACAGGAGTGTCTCAATTCTTTTTGTCTAAAGATTTATTATCCAAAGCGCGCTTGACTGCAAGCGGACGTGATCCCTTAGCAACAAATTCATACCGTCGTTCAGACGGAACCAATGCCGAATATGTAACGGGGTTCAACATTCCTTATGGAGCTGGTTGTAAAGTTGACAGTGTATTGTTTTACATGTCCATTTCTTCGCCCGCGACACTTGCTGGCCTGACACCGGAAGCAATCCTTTATGGATGGGACGATGCAGATGGTGACGGTGGAGTTACGAATGCTGAATTGAGTTTCCTTGCATTGGGAACCTACACTTTTGATGCAGCGGATACACGGACCGGTGCAGTGGTTAGGATACCATTGGAGGATTTTGCTACGGGAGATGCAGGGTTTACAATTCCTTCAAATAATTTTAAAGTGTTTGTAGGAATTCGCTATGCGGGTTCCGAATTGCCTTTCTTCGGATTTGACGAGGGAATGGATTACCTCTGCAATAATTCTGTTCTGAGTGCAGCAGGCTTGTTGACGGATGCAGACGCTCCCTATTTTGGAATTACCGGTTATGATCCCAATACAGGTGTGCCAGATGTAGAAAATGCTGCATTTTCTTTTACAGGATTACGTGCAGGCTTATCCGCGGTCCTGGTGTTCTCAGGAAATTGTTTGGTAGGAAGCAAGCAACTAACGGATGACGAAGCACAAATTAACCTTTACCCGAATCCAATAAAGGATGTTTTCACAGCTACAGTAAAATTGAACACTCCAAGTTCCAGGTTGATCTATTCAATTTATGACAATTCCGGAAAAGTCTTGTCACAACATATAGACCGCAATGGTAGCGATCATTATACTGCCAAATTCCAAATTCAGAATTTGCCAAACGGGCTATATCATCTTCAGATTCGTTCTGATAATGGATTAAAGCAAGTACCGTTTGAAGTGATGAAGTAATTTTTTTCAAAAAAAAGCACATGAAAACGGCC
The DNA here is from genome assembly GCA_964507535.1 of uncultured Saprospiraceae bacterium. Taxonomy (GTDB): domain Bacteria; phylum Bacteroidota; class Bacteroidia; order Chitinophagales; family Saprospiraceae; genus Vicinibacter. The sequence continues at coordinate 36,099 of CAZDQG010000024.1, read as the reverse complement.
ATCCTTTTATAAAAGATGGCCGTTTTTGTATGCATTTGTTTAGCCTGCAAAAAAAGTCGGTATAATTTGAGTTCCACCTTACGTACATAAAAAGATATTCCATATATGTATTCATACCAATATTTGTAAATTCACATTCAATTAAAACGAAAGCCATGAGACAAATGCGATTTCTATGCGTGCTATGCATATTCTTGCCCTTGTTTATGCAAGCCCAACAAATAATCAACGGGCAATTAAAAGACCATAACGGGGAAGCTTTGATTGGTGCCTCTGCACAGGTAATTGGAACTGCCAGGGGAACTTCCACGGATGATCAGGGGCGTTTTCAAATTGCTATTTCACCTGGTGAAAAAATCAGATTCAGTATGGTAGGTTACCAGTCGGTTGAATGGTCAGACTTTTCCAAATTGCCACTGATGATTCAATTGGAAGAAGCATTGACAGAGTTGGATCAGGTTGTTGTTCTGGGTACGAGAAGACCAGGCCGTATTCGCACAGAGACCCCTGTACCAGTTGATGTCATTCAGGTTGGGCAGGCACTGTTTCCAAGTGCAAAGCCTGATATTACTGCCATGCTAAATGCAACCACACCTTCTTTTAACCATACCCGGCAATCCGGTTCAGATGGTGCGGACCACGTTGATCTTGGAACACTACGTGGCTTAGGACCAGATCAAACACTTGTTCTTCTCAATGGCAAACGGAGGCACCAATCTGCATTTGTTGCAGTCTTTGGTACCCGTGGAAGAGGGAATTCAGGTACGGATCTCAATGCGATTCCAGTGTCCTCTATTGATCGCATCGAAGTATTGAGAGATGGAGCTTCCGCGCAATATGGCTCCGATGCAATCGCGGGAGTTATGAACATTATTACAAAATCCAGTACGGGCAAATTAAGTGGAAATATATCCTATGGTGCTAATTATGATAATACATACAATACGCGCTTATTGCAAAACGAAGGCTACAATGAATTCGGTAATAAAATTGATGGAGCAAGCCTGAATGTTGGTGCCAACTATGGAATTGCATTGGGAAGCAAAGGGGGATTTCTTAATGTATCTGCGGACTATGCGAAATTGGGAAAAACCTATCGCCAGGATCCTACGGGAACCCTGCCATTCAATATTTACCGGAGAACGCACGGTGATGGATCTTTGAATGCCTATGGTGGTTTGTTAAACCTGGATCTTCCTTTAAATTCTTCCGGAAATTTATCTGTGTATGGCTTTGGATCTTATAATTTCAGGGATGCAGATGCATTTGCATTTACCCGGAGATTTAATGACAATCCGGAACGATTTCCGACAGATGCTTCAGGAAATATCATCCAGGTCCCGGGAATTATAAAGACCGATGCAGACGGCAACTTTTATTACAACCCGCATATTCAGACCGAAATCAAAGACCTGTCTGGTACAGTTGGACTTAAAGGTACATTGGCTGATAACTGGAATTGGGACTTGAGCAACAGTTATGGAAAAAATGATTTTCATTTTTTCGGTGATAAGACTTTTAATGCAGGATTGGGTGCAGATAAAACCCATTTTGATGACGGTGGATTTTCATTTGCACAGAATACTGCCAATTTCAACATTGGCCGTGAATTCGGATCCATACTCAATGGCTTGCATCTGGCTTTTGGTGCAGAATACCGAAGTGAAAACTACCAATTATATAGTGGGGAAGAGGCTTCCTATAAGAATTACAATTCGGATAAAGCCAGCGGTTCCCAAGGTTTTCCTGGATATCAGCCCTCCGATGAAGTAGATGCATCCCGCAATACAGTTGGCCTGTATGCAGATGTCGAAGCAGACCTTACGAAATCTTTGCTATTGGGCGCAGCCTACCGTTTTGAAAATTATTCTGATTTCGGTAACACTTCAAACTTCAAGTTGGCGGGTCGTTATAAATTCGATAACATGACCTCACTAAGGGCTTCACTGAGTACGGGTTTCCGAGCACCCTCCTTGCAACAAATCAATTTCAGTTCCACATTTACTACCGTTCAGGGTGGACAAATTTCCGAAGTAAAGATTGCACCGAACTCAAACCCGATCACGAAGGCAGCAGGCATTCCGGAATTGAAGCAGGAAGAATCCCTGAATCTCAGTTTTGGAGTTAGCATCAAACCTGTCAATAATCTTACGTTGTCCATTGATGCCTACCATGTGAAAGTTGAAGACCGCGTGGTTCTTTCTGGTCAATTTAGTGCGGATGATGAATCATTAAGTGAGAATCTGAGGAACACTTTAAAAGATTTGCATGTCAGCTATGCACAGTTTTTTGCAAATGCAGTTAATACAACCAACAATGGGGTAGATGTCGTTCTTGACTATAATCAGAAATTTGAAAATTCAAGTTTGAAATACCTCTTTACTGCCAATTTTCAGAAAATGAAAATTGACCAGATCAATGTTCCTGCAGAATTGAATACTTCGCCTTCTAATAAAGAATACTTCTTCAGTGCGAGGGAGCAGTATTTTTTACTTGCTTCCGCTCCAAAAACCAAATTCGGCATGGGTCTTGAATACAGCTGGTCGCGATTCAGCATTGGTTCCAGGTTGACACAATATGGACAGATAGACATCCTGGGATATGGAGACTTTCAGACACTTGATCCGGAAGTGCCTTCCGATTCAGATCCAAATGTGCGTTACAGGGATGAATACAATTATACCCGGAAGTGGGTGCATGATTTATATGCATCCGTTCGCATCTTGGATGGAGCACATATTTATGTAGGTGCGGATAATCTATGGAATGTTCATCCTGATTTGGGATATGTACCGAGAGCAGCAGGATGGGCTTATAACAACGAAACCGGAGGACCTTATGATGCCGTTCAGATGGGTGGCAACGGTCGCAGGTTGTTTGCAAGGCTCGTTTTCAATTTTTAATTACAATAAAAATGCTACCTATAAAAGCCGGATCTTCAATCCGGCTTTTTTTATGCTGAATCGGAATTTGGGATTTAGCGTAATGCGCGCTGTTGTGAGCGGAGAGGTCATTGAGTCGGGTATTTCTGCAAACCTGCAAGGGTTTTCCATTTCTATCTAACAAACGTACGTTTGCGTGCTCTCCGGCTTGGGCTGGATTCTTCCCTTGCAAGGTATTCGATTCATGGTAACCCGTTCATGAATATTCTGATTTAGGATGACTGGAACGATGTTAGTTTTAAGTGGGAGAGATGAAAGACTTTTAGACTGGAGTCTGTAAAATATTGTTTGATGATCTATGCTTGTGTACCATAATATTGTACGTATTCAAGCCGACGCTTTTTTTAAACTGTGGCATTTGAATGACATTTTAAAGTCTGATTTTATTGCGGCTATTGCATGGGGGCGCCTGGTATCATAGACTGGAGCTTCTTGGATTAAAAGTATCACTATCATCCTTGTACTTGGTGCTTTAAAAG
>CAZDQG010000024.1:0-32578 GCA_964507535.1 uncultured Saprospiraceae bacterium | reverse complement strand
AGCAAACCGGAATCCGCTGTTTGTTCGATAACGTTTTTTGTACGTACATGTATTGTCTTGTTTACAGGCATCATTTCTTGCCATATGTAGAGTGCATCCTACATTTTACGAGGCGACAATTTTAAATAAAAAACCCCCGCATGAGTTGTATGCGAGGGTTAGATTTTACAATTCATTTATGCCTATTGAATTACGAATTTCAAAAGCGATTTATTTGTATTACTTCGGATAGAGATAAAGTACATACCTGGTTTCTGATTTTGAGTATTCATTTGAAAGTTATTCGTTCCCTGATGCAACTGTTCTGTTTTTTGTAACAGTTGTTTGCCGGAAGCATCTAACAATTCAATGACAACGGGTGTTGCGATATCAGAATCCATGGCAATGGTATAGGCATCATTTGCAGGATTGGGATATACTGAAAACGCCTGTTGCTTAGATGCCTCATCTTTTGTTCCGGATACAAGGCTGAACGTTCCGAAATCCCGGCTAAAGGTACCAGTTCCTATCACCACTTGTTTGAATACCTGTGCCATTTGGTCATCCAGAATTTTATATGTGCCATTCAAGCTTGTTGTATTGTTCGTTACAGAAATGCGGTAGCAACGATCTTTTTGTAATTGCAGGAAATAGGATTTAGACGTATTGTCCGTAAATGGCCCGCCTTCCTGGATGATGGTATTGTTGTCGTCATAAATTTTAAAACTGATTTGTGATGGCTGCGCTGCGGGTTTGATTTCAAAAGTTGAAAAAGTGGTAGTTGAAGGTGTAGGGTAAAAACTGTTTTCAATGATATTATTGATTGGAAATACGTCATCCTGTCCATTCACTTTTGTGATTTCTATTTTGCATTTATTTTCACCTTTGTATGCCGTAAAATCAATTGCCGGAAGCTGTATCGTTGCTTCTTTTAAGTATCCTACATTGCCTGTCCATGTATAGCTTTTCGGAATGCCTCCATTGATGCTGTATGCAATCGTCATGTTTGTAACTGCTGAAGAGCCGGTATTGATAAACTTTACTATAGGTTTGGTGCTGTTCCCACAAACGAGAGAATCTTCAAATTTGCCGGTAGCACTTGCAATTTTGATGGCGATATCGGCACCTTGACTTGGTTGTAATTCGAGTTCTGAATTTTCTGCCTGATAAACTTCTCTTGTTACATCATTTTGTATGAACACTACGGTCTCCAGATTCCTGAAATCATACAACTTGTCAAATTTATAGATGAAACTGAAGGTTTTACTTTCACCAATCTTGTCAAGATCTTCCAAGGAAGTACCTGTTGTATTGGGAAGGAATTTTTTCATCACATGGTGAAATTCCTTTTCTCCATTTGTTCCGGGTGCAGTTAACCAGGTGATTACTTTTTCAAGCACTGCAACGCGCATTATGGCTAGTCCGGTGAGTGCGGCAGTGCGTTTAACTTCAACAGTAATCTCCATGGAATTGTAATCCGGTAAAATTTTATTTTGAAGCTTGATTTCAAACTGGGAAGGAATTAACGCGGCAGCCTGGATGGACGCATCGGATATGGTATTCGTTGGGGCGCCTGCACTGACGGCGTTCAAATAGGAATCCGGAACACCGGTTACATTATAGAAGTTTACCCGGTTTTGAACCTCTCCAGGATTGTCTTTATTCATTGGGTCAACTCCCGGCCATGAAACCTGATAGGAGATCCATGCGACCTTTGCGCGATTGCGCTCCAAAATTGGAGTTATCAAAGGATTGTAATAAGCACATGGTGGACAGGATGCTTGTGTGAAATGTTCGACGAGCACCTTTCTGGGAGACTGTGCCCGGGTACTGAATGCAAAACACAGTATACAGATAAACAAGTAGAAGGAAATACGCATAGAATAATGTTTAATTGGTATTATTTAAATGATCAACACTTTTTCAAAGAGGGTTTAAATTTACTAAATTTGATTTAAATTCTTGTCCCATTGCATTCCCAATAGGAATTTTAACACTTGTAGAACTTTTTTTCATCTAAGTGGTTTTAAATTTACACGTATAAAGAGCTCCCCGATAGTATTTATTTTCTTGTCAAAGGACAAAGGTTGGTTATTGTTTACTATCGGGGCTTTTTATTTCATGCAACCAGTTGGTTGAGCAGGTGTCCCTTCATTCCAATAAGATGTTCATAAATTGCTTTGTTCCTGTTTGAAACAGCAGGTCAATTACTTGTCTGTGTGTTGTCTGTGTTTTTTTGGATTGACCGGTACAGGATCTGGACCATGAGATCCCCAGGGATGACATTTTGTAATCCTTTTTAATCCCAGATAGAGACCTTTGAAGGGGCCCCATTCCTGAAGCGCCTGAATCATGTAATTGGAACAAGTAGGTTCAAATCTGCAGTTTTTACCAAGCAGGGGAGAAAGCAGCCATTGGTAAAGTTTAACGGGAACTATAAGAATCCATGAAATCAAATTCATGTAAATTGATTATTGTCGATGTCTGTTAATGGACCTGAACAGCATTATTTGAAATTACTCTTCGCGTTTGTTGATAATGGCTTTTACGCGCACTTTTAACTTTTCACTGGCGTCCAGAAGCAGTTCCTCATTCCTTGGAAAAGCCATGATACGTCCTTTTAATTTCCTTCGAATTTCGTCACTGACATGTTCTGCATCTCCTTTTATTAATCGTGCGGTTTTGTTTTCAAAAAGACCTTCAATGGAAAGGGGCTCGCTGAATTCGACATCTCCGTTTTTCATATTGCGGTATTCCACGACACCACCCAACTGAACAGATTTGCGTTGGGTGATTTCTTCTATAGTGGCGTTGTATTTGGTTATCACTTTCTGTTTCACAGGATTTCCTAAAGAATCCTTCATAGGTTTTCCTTTTTGGTCTTTCAACACTTCTTCTTTTACTTCCTCGTAAACGTCATCAATAACTTTGGATTGCTCGCGTTCCGGGCTGAATTGCAGATCCAGGATGCGCACCAGGATGTGGTAGTCATAATCGATGGATGCATCTTTGTGCATATCAAAAGATTTCCAGTTTTTATTGAGGTGGTCCAGGCTGAACTGTAACATGCGCTGTTCCACATCTTCGGGAATAACCATTCGCGATTCATTGCTGAGCTTGATCAGGTAGTGCTTTTGTCCAAGCTGAAGCGCTACTTTTTTAAGTTGGTCTTTATCCTTATAGTTACTGAACAAAGGGTCGATCCGGTTCAGGTATTCGTAGGCTTCGCGGGCGGATTTTTTTTCAGCACTGCTTCTGGCTTCATCCAGCAGACGGAGTGCAGACTGGTAATAAAAATCTGCAGTATTTTTTTTGGATTCGCGTTTCAACTCCTCCACATTGACAAAATGAAAACTGGCCTGGTATCCTGAGGAAGAGTACAAAGGCAGGAGGGCCTCGACTTTGGATTGCCGGATGGAGATCAGGTTGTGAAGATTATAGATGCTGCTCCAGTTTTCAGCCTGGTTTTCTTCGCGAAGGTCTTTTTCTTTTTTGAGATCGCGATCCTGGGCTTTCTTAAATGCATATTCCAGGGCAAGGACATCTTCGTGTTTTTTCTTGTCTTTTCCTGCCATTTTGGATACCAGCTTGTCTATTGCCCGGTCATATTCACCCCGGTCTATCATTTTTTGGACATTAGCGCAAGAGCCAAATAGCATCATACTGAGAGCCAGGTAAAAAATTTGTTTCATGTTGATTTTTATCATTAGACGGATCCGAATAAGGTATGCAAAAACAATTTTGAGATTTAAAATCATTTTAACAAAGGTACAGATGGGAACGTATGGAAATGCATCGTGTTCCTTCGCGTAAAAGTTGGGATACATTTTCAGAAAAAAGGAAACGGGGATGCCCGTTTCCTTCATAGTGCCCGGAACAGGACTTGAACCTGCACGCCTTTCAGCATACGCCCCTCAAACGTACGTGTCTACCAGTTCCACCACCCGGGCGGGGAGGCAAATATACACATTTGCAGGTTTTCAGGATTTGGACTTTACGACAATTTGGAAGCTGTCATTGGAGGGGCAGCCTCTACTTTTTTTTATTAAATATATTAAAAATTTATTTAATATATAATTACATATTAAACAAATATGTATATTATGAAATTCAAATACACAGGACAAATCCGGGTACAATTCATTTTCATATATAAACTTTTTTGTAATATTTTACGTTGATTATTTGGATTTTATGATGATAAAATCTAATTTTACACCAAATCCCGGCGACAGTATATTCTATAACGATTGAATACCCTCTCGCTTCCAGTTTTACCGATATATATGAAGACCTTCGGGTCCCTAAGTTGATATTCTGTTCCTTCAGATAAAGATCGTAGTTTTCTTATTTTGAGACCTTAGTCGAAAGAGCCTGAATTTGCGCCTTGCAAATTTGGGCTTTTTTTATGCCCATAAGAAAGCGAACGGATCCTGCAAATTTGATTAGAGGATATGCGATGGTATGGTCCCGTGAGGATCCTGAAAAATGAGTTCTTTAAGGTGTCGCAGTTTCCCGAAGAAGTTCTTCCCAAAACTCAGCGGCCCTGCGGGTATGCGGAATACAAATGGAACCTCCTACCATATTTGCAATGGCGAAGACTTCGTAAATCATTTCTGTTTGGACGCCTTCCTCGCGACATTTTTGAAGATGGTATTTTATGCAATCATCGCAGCGCAATACCATGGAAGCCACCAGACCGAGCATTTCTTTGGTCTGGACAGAAAGTGCTCCTTCCTGATACATTTGATGGTCCAGTGAAAAAAATCGCTTCAGCGCGAGATTGTCATGGGAAAGGATGAGATCATTCGTCCTGCTGCGGTACTCATTGAATTCCTGAATTAAAGACATACGGAGGATGTTTTATTGTGTGGAGTTATACTTCATTTCGGTTGTATTGCGTCCAGATGCTCCAAAATAGACGTAATGGAGCAATGGCGGCTGAAATAAGAAAGCAGGTAGCCCAAAAAACCATTTCCGTACGCACATAGGTTGACAGGCTGTATTGATCCGCTTGCTCAAGGGGATCCACCAGGTCTTGAATGCCTATTTCATTGAGGTATGCACGGAACTCATAAAACAATTGAAAACCATAGAAAAAGCTGAACGCTACCAGTAGGATCAGGGCTGCTTTGGTCTTCATGGACCAGGCGTACGGCACATACTTCCATAAAAAGATCCAGCGACCGTAGGTGCAGGACAGCAGGATAAAAAAGAAATTGGAATACCAAAAAGGGTAGTTTACCGGATACATCCGTATGGGAAGTAGAAATAGCAAGGCAGTAAGTAAGGAGCCTAAGCACCAAACGCATTCAACAAGGATAGATTTTGAAAATAGATTCATCTTGAAGGGGCAATATATCCAATTTTAAAGAATTCACGCGATGAGGCTTCAGGAAGTGCATTTGAATGAGAGTCCACTGCGAAAGCTTAGTATATTTACGACATGTGGCAGAAATATATTCGGTACATCATTGGTATTGTATTGTTGTGTGCGTTGGCATTGGTGTTCAGTTATTTTATTGAAGTAGTAAGTTACATATTGATCAGTTGGGTGATCAGTATGGTGGGACAACCCTTTATGAGCTTTTTTTTATTGCGACTGCAATTCCTGCGATTTAGTTTTGGGAGATCGTTGGCAGCGTTGCTAACACTGGTTATTTTGTTTTCGTTGATTGGTTTGTTGCTATGGTTGTTTATCCCATTGGTTATCCAGCAAGCGGTGGTCCTTTCAAAAGTGGATTTTGAAGCCATTTCCCAGGCATTACAGGAGCCTATAGAAAAAATGAATCACTGGCTGCGTTCCATGGGACTTGAACCCGGACCTAGTGCTTCTGACCAGATTAAGTCCTTTATTGGTAGTTATTTTGATCCGGGACAGATCAGTGGTTTTTTTGGATCGCTGCTGGCAAAAGCCGGTCATTTGCTCATCGGTTTGTTTTCCGTCATTTTTATCAGTTTCTTTTTCCTTAAAGAGCGTGGCTTATTTACCGAGATCGTAGTAGCTGCCGTTCCTACGGGATTGGAAAAAAAGGCACAGAATGTTATCGATGACATCAGTGTCCTGCTCACCCGTTACTTTGGAGGGATCGCAATTCAAATGACGATATTGATGATCCTGGCTGTAATTATGCTGAGTTTTATTGGAATAAAAAATTCCTTTCTTATTGCGTTCTTTTATGCGGTCATTAATATCATTCCTTATCTCGGTCCCTTGATGGGTGCTGTATTTGCCTGCCTGCTTACCCTTTCTTCTAACCTGGAACTGGATTTTTATCAGCAGACCATCCCGTTGCTGGTTAAAGTATTAGCGGTATTTTTTATTATAAAAATGCTAGATGACTTCATTATTCAGCCGTATATTTTTTCGAAAAAGGTCCAGGCACACCCCCTGGAAATTTTTATTGTGATTATGGTAGGAGCCCGCATAGGCGGCATTATAGGGATGGTTCTTGCGATACCTGCATACACGATTTTCAGGGTTGTTGCCAAAACCTTTCTCAGTGAATTCAAGGTCATCCGGAAAATTACCGAAGACCTCAATCCCCAGGAAGAATAATCCAAGCTGTGCATTTCCGCATAAGGCAATTCGTATGCTCTCCGGTACTAGATAAAATCAAGCCCGGTAGCGTATCTTCGTGCTAAAGAAGCTCTGAATACCTGCATGATGTGGACTGAAATCGAACATGCTTTTAACGCCTACCTGAATTCCTTTGCAGGATCCATCCCTGCAATCATCAATGCACTGGTCATTTTAGGGGGAGGTTGGATACTTGCGAAATTCATCCAATGGATTGTATACAAGCTGAGTCATTGGCTGGGCTTGGACCGTCTTGCAAAAAAGTCTGCTGTTCACCGGTTTTTGGAACGAAAAGGATATAAAAAAGGATTGTCAGGGCTTATGGCTCTTTTGGTCTATTCCCTGATCCTCCTCATCGTTTTTGTCAAGTTTTTTGAATTGATTGGCTTGCAGGTGGTCTCTGATTTGCTGAACCAACTGATTTTATTTATTCCGAATGTATTTTTTTCCGTTGTCGTATTGATTCTGGGATTTTACCTGGCCGAGTTTGTTTCCGGTCTGGTGTCTGGTTTATTGGAAGAGTCCAGGTTTCATAATCCGACCCTTATTGGCCGCCTCGTATTTTATTGTATTGCCTTTTTTACAATAGCCATATCCCTTACCCAGATTGGGATTGGTGAAGCCTTGATCACCAATGTGGTAAGCATCTTTTTTGGGTCGATTGGACTTGCTTTTGCACTTGCTTTTGGCTTGGGCGGAAAAGAGTGGGCAGCGGAGATCATTAAAAAGTTTTTTTCTGTTCCTCCAGATAAGGAGTAATTCCCGGAGGACCTTCCTCCCATTAAAGCGGGTCCTCTACAAACTTCATTTCCAACAGATTTTCAAATGGAATGTATTTCAGTACATCCTGGTTGGTTGCTTCCAATTTCACATACGGTGCACACCCCTGTTCATAGGCTTCTTTCCACCTTAAAGCGCACAGACACCAGCTATCTCCTGGTTTCACGCCTGGAAAATGAAATTCCGGTCTGGGAGTGCTCAGGTCATTCCCCATTTTTTTTGAAAATGCAAGAAATTCCGCATGTGCGACAATACATACGGTGTGCATGCCAAGGTCTTCCCTGCCTGTACGGCAACAGCCATCCCTGTAAAAACCGGTCAAAGGATGGAGGCTGCAAGATTTTAATTCCTTACCAAATACATTCAAAGGATTCGTTTCCATAGTTTCAAAGCTGTGTTAACATAAAATTTGGCCCAAATTTTGCTTAATTAGTTAATTTTGAGGCCAATTTTAATTAAAATAACGAACCAAATATTATGAAAAAGATTTTTTATCTTATTGTTAGTGTTGGACTGCTTGGCTCATGTGTATCCAGTAAGAAATACAAAGATCTGGAAGCACAAATGAATGATGCAAAGTCAAGTCTTTCTAAATGTCAGGAGGATCTTGCGAATTGTGAAAAGGACAAAAATGCAATGGCTGCTGACTGCAAAATGAAAACCGGAAAACTGGAAACCGACCTTTCTGACTGCAACAACAAAATGAAATCCATGACGGAGCAAATGGACATGTTGAAAAAGACCAACAACAACCTGCTCGACCGTCTTGCAGATCTTTCAATTGTGAGTAAGGCGGGTGCAGAAAGCATTCGCAAGTCATTGGATGCATTGAATGAAAAGGATAAATACATCAACAACCTGAACAAGGCGATGGCACGCAAAGATTCCATGATGCTGTCTCTGGTGCTTAACCTGAAAAGATCTTTGTCAGGCATGAATTCTGAAGATGTAAACGTAGAAGTTCGTCAAGGAGTCGTGTTTATTTCGTTGTCTGATAAAATGTTGTTCCGCACGGCAAGTGCCATTATTAATGAAGGTGCAGGCAAAGTACTGGAACAAATTTCTAAGGTGTTGAACGACCACAAAGACCTGAATATTCTGATTGAAGGCCATACAGACAATGTGCCAATGTCCAACGATTGTATTGCGGACAACTGGGATCTGAGTGCAAAGAGAGCTACTGCAGTAGCACGAATGCTCCAAGCGAAATATAAAGTAGACCCTTCCAGGATGACTGCTGGCGGCCGCTCCGAGTATGATCCAAAAGAATCCAATGCTTCTGCAGATGGAAGAAAGAAAAACAGGCGTACCGAGATTATCGTTCTGCCTAAACTGGATCAATTCTTTGAATTGCTGAACCCACAGGGCAAGTAATAACTCCAATACCTGAAAAGACATGATCGAGCCGCGTTGCAGTTTTGCACGCGGCTCTTTTTATTTGGTCTTGGCGGTACGCAAACGGAATCTGTTTCAAAATTAAATTTGGTGTAAATTTTTACCGCCTTTGTCGGTTCGTACCCGATTATTTTCTGATTTCTGGTATGATCGGAATATTAATTTTTCAAAAGAGGTATTCATGATATAATAATTTTATGCATAATTACATGGATTACAATTTTTTACACTTCAATTTTTTTCTCTATGCCAAATATTTTTAAAGGCCTCCGCTGCACAGCACAATTTTATTCGCAATTCGTTTTATTATTACGCTCTGCAAATGTTTCTTGGTAGCCTAAGGAACAGTATAAAATTTTGCAAAACACGTTTAATTAAATTTATTTCGAAATAATATTTTATCACAATCATTCAAAACTGTTAATATCAGACTGTTATGAGCAATCCAAATGCAAAAGCCTCAGGCGACTCCTCGAGCAGCAAGTTCAGCGCGTTGTTTGCCACGATCACGATTCCATTGGCATTGGTGGTAGGACTTCTCGTGTACAACTACATTTTAGGGGATACCTCTCACTTTGAAAATGGAGATCCAAAAGGTCACCCGCATCCCGGCGATTACCTCGGTATGATGTATAAGGGCGGACCCCTTGTACCGATTCTTATGGCCAACTTTATCATTGTCCTTTCTGTGATCATTGAAAGGCTTTTTACCATTGGTGCAGCATCCGGCAAAGGTTCCATTCAAAGTTTTGTACGGAAGATCAAAAGTTTGCTGGACGGAAATAATGTAGATCAGGCTATTGCGGAATGTGACAAACAAAAAGGATCTGTTGCGAATGTTATTCGCGAAGGCCTTACTAAGTATAAAGAAATGTCTACCAAGACGGGTATTGATACGGATCACAAAGTGCTGGCCATTCAAAAGGAAATTGAAGAAGCCACTTCTTTGGAATTACCGATGTTGGAGAAGAACCTGGTTATCCTAGCTACCATTTCATCAATTGCTACGCTTCTCGGACTCTTGGGTACGGTGTTTGGTATGATCCGGGCCTTCTCAGCCATTGCTACCGCAGGAGCTCCGGATGCCGTTGCCTTGTCAACGGGTATTTCCGAAGCCTTGATCAATACGGCTTTGGGTATCAGTACCTCTGCATTGGCCATCATTGCCTACAACTACTTTACTACCCGTATCGATAGTATGACCTATGGTATTGATGAAGCAGGGTTCTCGATTTCACAGACGTTTGCTTCCAAACATTAATACACCGCGTTTAATTTATAAACCATGCCAAAGGTCAAAGTTCCACGGAAAAGTACCGCCATCGACATGACTGCGATGTGCGACGTCGCTTTTCTATTGCTGACCTTTTTCATTTTGACGACCAAGTTCAGGCCGCAGGAAGTGGTTCAGATTGACATCCCCTCCTCTACGGCGCAGATCCCAATTCCGGATAAGGATATCCTTATGTTCCATATTTCTCCGGAAGGCAAGGTCTTTTTTGGATTGGACGACCAGAATACCCGCCTGAAACTTCTGACCAGGCTTGAAGAAGGATACAGCATCAAATTTACAGAAGACCAGCGGGATGCCTTTCGCCTGCTTGAATTGTGGGGAATGGACATTCGCGAGTTACCTCGTTTTTTATCAATGGATATGAACGCACGCGCAAATTATGCGCAGCCCGGACTTAAGATTGATACGACAGGGGGTGAACACCAGTTAGAGGATCTCATTTTGTGGTCCAGACAAGAAAATAACAATTTACGGATAGCCATCAAGGCGGATAAGACGACCGAATACAAAGCTTTTGACAAGGTGATTGAAGCATTACAAAATAGAAAAGTAAACCGCTTCAACCTGATCACCTCGGCCAGGGGCGCAAAGGAATAATGTTCCATCATGCATCTAAAGTTCTAATGTTATGGCAGAAATGAACGTACCCCAGAGTGGTGCGAAAAAAGGGAAAAATAAAGCGCGATCGAAAAAGATGTCCACGCGCGTGGACCTCACGGCGATGGTGGACCTTGGATTTTTGCTGATCACCTTCTTCATGTTGGCTACGACTTTCAATAAGCCGAAGACCATGGAGATCATCAAGCCTCCTAAGGACGAAAACATCAAGGAAAAGGATATACCTGCAATTAAAATGTCTAAAACCGTTACCCTCTTGCTGGGCGATAACGATAAAGTATTTTGGTATGTATCCCCTGATGAAATTAATGCAGATACGGAACTGGCACTTGACAGTGTAGACTATAGTGCAACCGGCCTACGGAAAATTATCCAGCGCAGGGTTAAGGAGGTCCATGAGCAATGGACGGATACGACCAATCTGTTTGTCATGATCAAACCTTTACCTGCTTCCAAATACAAGAATATCGTGGATGTGTTGGATGAAATGACGATCAATGATGTAAGGACATACGCCATTTTGAAGCCGGATGACCCCGTGGATAGTTTAGTTTGTGTTAAAATAGGTCAGGTCAGGAAATAAATGTTAAGTGAAATTGTTTTTCAATTAAGACTAATCCAAATTTAAAATGGAAAATAAGGATTATTTAAAGCTTACCATGGACGACATCGTGTTCGAAGGGCGGAATAAGACCTATGGTGCTTATTTCTTACGCAAGATCTACGAAAGTCGTATGGCGAGGGGAATTATCCTTGCCATCATTCTTTTTGTATTGGGTATCACCATGCCTATGATTATCAAGATCATTAAAGGGTGGATCCCGGAAAAAGAAGCCAAAGAGGTGATGAAAGAGGTTGTGCTTGCAGAACCGCCACCTATGGACCCTACAAAACCGCCGCCACCACCTCCTCCAAAGGTGGAACCTCCTCCTATCAGGGATCAGATCAAATTTGTTCCACCGAAAGTTAAAAAGGATGAAGAGGTTAAAGAAGAGGAACCACCCCCACCTACCTTGGAAGAAATGAAGGATAAGGATATTTCAACAGAAACCAAAGAAGGTCAGGAAGGTGGTATAGATGCTTCACTTGCAGAGCCTCCACCTCCGGTTATGGAAGAAAAGAAAGAAGAAGAACCTTTCAAATACGTCGAGCAGATGCCTGCATTTCCGGATGGGGAAGCTGCCATGATGAAATACATCCGTTCAAATGTCCGCTATCCCACCATTGCGAAGGAAAACGGAATAGAAGGAACGGTTGTAATTCAGTTTGTTGTGAGTTCTTCGGGCAATATCAGCAAGGTCCAGGTGGCACGAGGAATTGGAGGCGGGTGCGATGAAGAAGCAGTTCGCGTGGTCAAATCCATGCCGGATTGGAAGCCTGGCAAGCATAACGGAAAGGCTGTACCTGTTAGCTTTACGCTTCCTATTAAGTTTAAACTTGAGGGTTAATAGATGGCGATCAGGAAACTCTTTTACTTCCTGTTAGCCCTAAGTTATGCAGGATTGGGAGTGTTCGTATGGTATAATGAAATCGTTCCGCAACCCTGGAATCTCTTATTCGGCATAGCCTGCATTCTCATAGCAGGATTGCGCTTGTATCGAGGAATAAAATTGGAAACACCATAAAATCACAAAAGCCGGAAATCTTCCGGCTTTTTTATTTAATTCCGATTTGATACACCGCATGTCAGGAGAACATCCCGAATACGGAAAAGACCTTGACATGCATGCTCCGGAGACCGATGCATTTCTATGTATATTTGAACTATGGAGCATTTTGCATTTATGGAATTTTTTGTTGGACTTGCTATAGGATTGATTGCTTTGCTGTTGTTTTGGTTGCGACATGTCCAGCAGTCTGATCCTTTGCGGAATCAAATTCAGGAAGCATTGATCCGACAGGAATTGCGTGAAGACCGCATCAACGAACTCGATCAGCAACTCAACGAACAGAAAGAGAAATACGAGCAAATGCGGGTCCAATGGCAACAACTTACAGCGGAAAAGGCAGCATTGGAAAATCAGATTCGAAATGAAACTGAGCGGCAGGCACATATTCAATCTGCATTTGAAAATGTAAAAGCAGAACATCTTGCAGTTCAAAAAGAATTATCGGAGCTGCAGCAACGCATAGCGGAATTGCGCAGCCATAATAAATACCTCCTGGATAAATTAGATAGCCAACGTAGCGAATTTGAAGAATTGCGCAAGCAAGCACAGCTGGAATTCCAAAATCTTGCTACAAAAATCCTTGAAGAAAAAGCCCAACGCTTCACCCAAAGCAATAAAGAAAATATCGACAATTTGCTAAAGCCCCTCGGAGAAAACCTGGACCAGTTTAAGAAAAAAGTGGAGGAAACCTATGACAAGGAATCTAAGCAACGATTTTCACTTGAGGAAAAAGTAAAGGAGCTTGTAGAGATGAACCAGCGATTAAGTCAGGAGGCCAACAATCTTGCTTCTGCTTTAAAAGGGCAATCCAAAAAGCAGGGTAACTGGGGAGAAGTGATTCTTGAAAGCATACTTGAAAAATCGGGATTGGCAAGAAACAGGGAATACCGGATCCAGGTAAGCGTTCAAAATGAGGATGGAAAGCGGCTTCAACCCGATGTCATCGTATACCTGCCGGAATCGAAGACCATCGTCATTGATTCTAAAGTTTCACTGGTATCCTATGACCGGTTTTGTGCTGCAGAAACACAGGAGGAGCAAGAGCTTGCACTGAAGGAACATATTGCCTCCATATACCGGCATGTCGATGAACTCGGAGATAAAAAATACGACACGGTTGCAGGTACGATGAATTTTACCATGATGTTCATCCCAATCGAACCTGCCTATTTACTGGCAATCCAGCAGGACCAGGACCTGTGGGCCTATGCGTACTCCAAACGCGTCCTGTTGATCAGTCCGACCAATTTGATTACCGCATTGAAACTTGTTGCAGATCTTTGGAAACGCGAGCAGCAAAGTAAAAATGCACTTGAGATTGCAAAGCAAGGTGAAAAATTATACGATAAAATTGTGGGCTTCCTTGAAAGTATGGACGATGTCGGAAAGCACATCAATAAATCCCAGGACAGCTACCAGAGGGCTTTAAATCAGCTACGAGATGGCAGGGGAAGTGTTGTCAAACAAGCACAAAAGCTAAAGAAACTTGGACTGGTAAGTGAGAAGGAAATACCGGACAGTGTGATGCCTTTTGACGAAGAAGGGGAGGAAGACTTTCCGGAGGTTTTACCCTTTGACGAAAAATAATATTTAAATAATTGATATACTATATATAATATATTAAATATTTATTTTATTTAACAAATCTGAACAAGCTGTAAAAGCCTGATTGTTAAGCTTTGATTCTTTGGCTAAAAAGAAATTATATTTGGATCACTTTTCAAATTATTAACATCAAATACTGGAGTATGAAGAAATTTCTACATGTTGTTTTTTTCATGGCCGGCAGTTTTTGTCTGATTGCACAGAATTCATTTTCGGATGATTTCGAACAATACACTGCGGGTTCATACATAGCTGCGAGTTCCAATACCTGGAAAACCTGGAGCGGCACAAAAGGAGGAACTGACGATAACAAGGTGAGCAATGAAAGGGCTCACAGTGGTGTCAATTCACTTAAGTTTTTATCCACTTCTGCTTCCGGCGGTCCTGCAGATATCATCCTTCCTTTTGGTGGACGCAGAACTAGCGGAACCTTTACCTTGGAAATGTGGATGTACGTAGTAAGCAATAAAGGAGCTTATTTCAATTTCCAGGGGAATGCTGTGGTAGGCCAGATCTGGTCGTTGGATGCATTTTTTGATCCCAACGGTGCAGTTCGTTTTACATTGGGAACGGGTGGTTCCTCTTCTGTAGCTACAGGCCAACATCCTAAAGACAATTGGTTTAAATTGAAAGTCGTTGCAAACCTGACGGACAACAACTGGGAAGCTTTCATCGATAATAAATCTATCGGAAGCTGGTCCAATCCAAACAATGCAGTAGCATCCATGGATATTTATCCAGTTAGTTCCAATAATCAGGCGGAATATTTTATCGACGATGTCAGTTATAATTTTGAAGCTTTTGTTGCACCTAACCTGGATGCTTCACTGACGCAGGCAACCGTTCGCCAGAAGGGGTTGGCCGGAACAAGTTCATCTGCTTCCATTAAAATTAAAAATGTGGGACGCACGAAAGTTACTTCAGCTGAAGTAGAATGGTCGATCAACGGGGGTGCAAAAGTGACAGAGAATTATAGTTTGAGTCTGGATTCACTTAAAGAAAGTGCAGCTCTTCCACTTTCAAAAGAGGTATCCTACACTCCAGGTGTTTCCACACTCAATGTGAATATTACTAAAATCAATGGCCTCACAGATGACAAAGCTGCCAACAATAGCAAGACAGTAAGTCTGGAAGGTGTAAATCCTGCACCTGGTAAAAAAATAGTTGTTGAAGAAGCCACAGGTACCTGGTGCCAGTGGTGTCCCAGAGGTGCTGTGTACCTCGATTCATTGACCCGCTTATTTCCGGATCATTTTATCGGTATTGCCGTGCATAATCGCGACCCCATGACAGTAACTGCATATGATGCAGGTTTAACTACATTTCCCGGATTTACAGGTTTTCCAAGTGTAATTACAAACAGAAGGACATTAAGCGATCCAAGTGCAATTGAACCCATTTTTTATGATCAAATTGTGGAACTCACCCCGGTTCTTCTCGATTGTGGAGCTGCTTTTGATCCTAACAGTCGTATGTTACGTATGGAAGCCAAAGCTACATTTACGGAAAGTGTTTCCGGGGACTACCGTTTCAATCTTGTGGTGGTGGAAGACGAGGTAAAAGGAACAGCTTCAGGCTACAACCAGTCAAATGCATATGCAGGAGGTTCAAACGGAGTCATGGGAGGATTTGAATTACTTCCAAATCCTGTACCTGCAGCCCGCATGGTATACAACCATGTTGGACGCGCTATTATGGATGGATGGGCCGGGGAAGCTGGCTACCTGCCAAGCGATATTCCTGCTAACACCTCGTACATCAAATCCTATGACTGGATCATTCCGACCACATCCAATTTGTCTAAATTGAAGCTTGTTGTGATGATGCTCGATCCAAACGGCGAAATCATCAATGCAAGCGAAATCAGTTTTGATGAGGCGGTTGCAAAAGGTTTGTTTACTGCTTCTGAAAATCCCGTAGCGGTAACTGGCGAGGTGGTTGTAAGTCCAAATCCATCTTCTGATATGGCTCAGGTGCACTTTACTCTGAAAGAAGAGAAAGCCATCGGAATGGAAATTTTGGATATGATGGGAAGAACAATGGCAAAACGCACTTATGGAACATGGAATGGATCTGTTGACCTTCCTGTTCAAACGTCTTCTCTTGAGAATGGCAATTATCTCATCAAAGTAAGCGTGGGTCAGGAAATTCTTGTTAAGAAGTTAACAGTTGTTCATTAAATTTCATTTCGTTTAGAAATAGTTTCAAATTATTTCTAAAGCAATATAATAAAAGGCCGTCCTCAACAGGACGGCCTTTTATGTTTATTTTTTAAAGTCTTTAAAAGGTTCTCGTTATAATTTATATGTGAAGCCGGACTATCTCAGATATTGCATGGGATTAACGGCTTTTCGCCCTTCCCAGGTTTCAAAGTGAAGTTCAAACTGTCCATTTTCATTTTGAATGGCTTGTCCCAGATTCGCCCCTTTCTCAATGCGGTCCCCTTCCTTCATCAACACGTTTTTCAAATTGGAATACACCAGGTAGAGTTGGTCTGCTTTTGTAATTACCAGATATTGCTGGCTTGGCATTTTTTTGATCTGAATTATTTCGGCATCAAGGGCAGCAGTCACAAAGGGATTCGATGATTGCATATCAATTCCGTTGTTCCGAATGACCAATTTACTTTTACCCGTTTCCATATTATTTCCAAAACGCGACAGGATGGTAGGGTATTCCATGGGATACTGAAGAAAGATTTTCGCATTTGATTTTACAGGACCTGTAGTAGGGATTTTCGCAATGCTTCCTGCAATCAATTTACCGAGTTCTTCCTTTTTCTTTTTGTATTCAATAAGTTCTGTATTTAATCCGGAAGACTGACTGCTTAACTCGCGGATCAGGTTCTGGATTTGCGTCTTATCATGTACAAGGCATTCTTGTTCCAGTTTACTTTCTTTTATAAGGGAATCGTTCATAGATGCTGTCCTGTTCAGCTGCTGTATATGTTCCTTGTATTTCTGATTGGCTTTGTTTAATTCTTCAAGACGGAATCTGATTTTGTTTTCAAGGTGTTGGAGGATATACCATCGCCTCATTTTTGAATCAAGTTCTGTAGGTTGAATCATGCTGAGGAGCGGATTAAATGTTTTACGATGGATGAACTTTTGCTTTAGCAAAATGAAATAATCAGATTGCTGTTTTTGAATCTGATTCCATTGTTTCAAGGATTCTTCTCTAAGACGTTCCAGTTCTTTTGTATTCTTTTTCACTTCATCCTGCAGTGCATCCTGAAGTTCATTCCGGTAACTGATCTGGCTTTGAAGAAGTTCAAGCTGTTTAAGTCCTGCATCTTTTTTATCTGCAGCGCTCCTGATAAGTTGTTCGGTCTTCTGTATTGAATACTGTATGGATTTGAGTTCCTCCGCAGAACGGTTTCCAGTAGTTTGGCCAAACATCGGCGTTCCTTTGCTACCAAGGACACACAGGGCAGCTGCGAGAACTATAATTCTGGAGCTCCTTTTCATCGCGTTTCCCTTGTATAGTGTTTTGGGATGCTGAATTTTAATTCAGAAAGTGCCTTTGTACTTACCTGGCTCCATTCTATGTGTGCCTTAAGCAATTTATGCCCGCTCTTGATATCACTCCGTATCGTCCATTCCGAGGGTATCGTACAAGTCGATCCTGCACTGTAACGAAGTGCTGAAATCAAGGTACGGTTTTCATTATTTTCAATAATAAAATGCATGGGACGAAGTGTGTATGGATCACAATGAAGTTCCGAGCTACCCGATTCCCGGAGGCCTTTAAGTACATAGTATCCATCTGTATTGCTAAGTTCATAGTTCATGTCATCAATAAGGATATATCCGCTCAACAGAAGGTCCTGCAACATATAAAAGTCAATGGGCAGATGGTAAGTGTCCATGAGTTCCTCAATGGATCCGCTGTAATATATTTGTTGTGTCCGGTCGAGCAAAACAAAACTGTCTCTGGAAATCAACACCCTGCTTAATTCAATGCCCAGTTTTTTCAGAGAAATGGTACACGCACTGTCCCGCACAGATTTGACGGATATTGCTGCATCAAAATGTGTTCCCTCGTGATCCACCTCCAGTTGTCCTTGTGCAGAGAAATAGGGGCATTTCTGATCGTCCATAAGCCTTTCAATCAGCGATTGTGAAGTCAGGGATTCGAAGGGTACTTTGTTTTTTGGAAGTTCAGCAGCTGTGGAAGATTTTAGACTACGGCATCCTGGGAAAGCAAAGGTCATGATTCCAAATAATGCAAGATGTGCGATACAAATCGGGTACGAACATTTGTTCATCCTAAGGTTGCTTCTCTTTTAAGTCGTTCAGACGTGAAGTAAGTGATTTTAAGCGGGTTTCATCCCCGAGAGCCCGATATATCTTAATTGCCAGTTCAATATAGAGCGGATTCTGAGAATTGTTGGATTGAAGCAAATGTGCTATTTCTGATTGTGCTTCTGTGAGTTGGTTGTTGCAAAAAAACAATTTCGCCTTTTGATATAAAGTAAAGGCTTCTTCTCTTTTGCAGTTAGGTATCAAGGTTTGCCATTTTACTTTTGAAAGATCCGTTTTGGAAGATTCACAATTCCATGAAAGCTGTTCCAGTGCTACCCAGTTCATGGCATCTTTTTCCAATGCAGTATTCCATAATTCTTTGGCATCAACTTGTTGCAAGGTTTTGATTTTAGCCTTGAGTACAAGCAATTCCACTTGTTTATTGAGGTTGTGGCTGATCATGGGTTCAATTTGATCGAGATATTGTAAAGCTTCATTCAGCTCGTTCAAATGAAAGCTAGAGACCGCGAGGATATAGTAAGGATTCGAAAGATTTGGATAAAGCTCCATGCAATCATGTGCATATTTCCTTGCAGCATTCCAATGCCCCAATTCTGTGAGACATTGTAACAGTTTGTCCCAAACCGCATAAGGAACAGGGCCTTTTGTGACCGATTTCTCGTAGTTTATTTTTGCCTTTAGGTAATCCTGATTGAGAAAATGCAGATCTCCGCCAAGACAATAGGGTTTTGGATCATCCGGATATTGTTCAATGAGTTGCTGAGTGAGTGGAAGTAATTTTGAAAGTTCCCCGGATTTTTGAAAACCAGGTTGATCCAGAAGTTGCAGGAAGCATTTAATCTTTTGATCGAGACTGAGGGATTTATCCTGAACACAACTTTCAAGGTTCGAATTTTTTGGTCCTTGTGGATTTGAGTCTGTTGTTGTTTCCACGAAATGATATTTCTGACGGTATGCTTCTATCATTTTGGAATCGCGCGTTTGAAACACGAGAGTTCGGAGCCTTGATTTCAGGTCATCGTTATTTGGGTAGGTCATAAGACAGCGTTCCACAAGTTCAATTGCTTTTTTCAGCTTTTGTGTGCCTTCCATGACATAGGATTTCTTCATGGCGATTTGGGGGTTTAGCCCAAAGGTTTTTTCAGCAAGGTCCATGATGGCGAGGGCTTCCTGAAATTTGTCGGCTTTGAGGTAGAAGAATGCAGCATTGTCGTAAAAGGTATAATTTGCCGGTTCCAGTTTTCTCAATTGGTCATAGCAAATTGCTGTTTCTGTGTATTGCCCCGCATGTTCATTCATATTGGCTTTAAGAAGCACATACCATTTGTTATCGGGTTCATTCAAAACACTTTGTTCTATAGCGCGGAGGGCCTCTTCTTCTTTTCCAAGTAACAGATAAAGTCTGGACAGCATGTAAAAACTCACTGCTTTGAATTCCGGTTCGTACTTGAGCTTTTCCAGAATCTGGATAGCTTTTTCCGGATTGCCTATTTGATCTTGTTTTACTGCTTCAATGAGCTGGCTCTGATTTTCCAGTCTCTTTTCCGCTTCCTGGCCAGATATTTCGCCTGTACAAAGTAGTATTGCAAACAGGAGTATTATGCAAGCACTATAATTGAATTTGAAAATCTGGAATCTGGTTTTAAACATGTTGTGTGATTGGCTTTAAGAATGGGACCTGGTCCTTTATTCCACCTCAGTAACTTTAAGCATGTTGGTTCTGAGTTTTTTATGAATGGGCATACTTCCCGTATTGACCACAAGATCACCACTTTTTAATTTATGATCCTTAATCAGCAGAGCGATAAGGTCTTCAATGGTTTCATCTGTAGAACTCATTTTGTTGTAAAAATAGCACCGCACTCCCCAAACGAGATTAAGGGTGCCCAACATGTGGGCTGCGCTGGAGAATATATAAATAGGGCAATTGGGGCGGTAGGAAGATGTTTTGAAAGCGGTATACCCGGAGACGGTAAGTCCTATAATGGCCTTCGCTTTGATGTCTTCTGCTGTTTTGGCAGCATTGAAACAAACGACATCTGAAAGGAAGGTGGATGATTTTTCATCGGGCTTAGGCCGCTTGTGCACGATCGAATAGTGTTTTTCTGCTTCATGGATGATTTTTTTCATGGCCAACACCACTTTTAGCGGGTGATCACCAACCGATGTTTCTGCACTCAGCATAACGGCATCGGTACCATCTAAAACCGCATTTGCAACGTCTGTAACTTCGGCTCGGGTAGGACTTGGTTGTTTGATCATGCTGTCCATCAATTGTGTGGCTACAATTACCGGACGCGCTCTTTGGATGCATTTGCCAATGATCATTTTCTGGAGGGTAGGCAACTTTTCAATAGGGACTTCCACGCCCAGGTCACCCCTGGCGATCATGATACCATTGCTGGATTTAATGATGGCATCAATATTTCTCAGGGCTTCAGGTTTTTCAATTTTTGCCAACACTTTTGCAGGATGCTTTGCAGTCTCCACGCGTTGCTGTAAAGCTTCGATATCTTCTGCTTTTCGAACAAAAGAAAGTGCAATCCAATGCACCGGTTTGGTCAAAATAAAATCGAGATCCTTAAGGTCTTTCTCTGTAAGAGAGGGCAAAGAAATCTGTGTATCCGGCAGGTTGACCCCTTTATTGGAACTTAACATGCCGCCAAACAGGCATTTCAACAGAACCCGGTCTTTCCGGTTGGTTTCCAGTACCTCAAAAACCAGCTTTCCATCGTCCACCAGAACGGTTTCTCCCTCTTTTACGTCCTCCGCAAAATTTGGATAACTCATATACACTTTTTCCCTTGTTCCCAGGCAATCTTCATTGACCATGGTCAGCGTTTCGCCAGGAAGGATGGGGAAGCCGTCGTTTTCAATTTTGCCGATACGTAGTTTGGGACCCTGCAGGTCGCATAATATTCCCAGGTGGGCATCGTACTCTTTATTGATTCTGAGTATGTTCTGAATCGTTTGATCGTGTTCTTCGTGGCTTCCGTGTGAAAAATTCAAGCGAAAAACTGCAACCCCTTCCAGGGCCAGCGCGAGCAATTGTTCGAAACTTCGGCAGGCGGGGCCAACTGTAGCGATAATTTTCGTGTTATGGTGGATCATTTGGTGTAATCTGAATTACAGGAGCGAATATCTATTGATAAACAACGCAAAGCAAGTGGGGTTTCATTAAAAAAAGCGAAAATTATTTTGGTATTCGACCTATGAATCCGTTATTTTGCGCTTTGGTTTTAAAACTAGGAACAAAACAAATATCATGTCAACAATTGCAGAACGAGTTAAAAAGATCATTGTAGATAAACTGGCCGTTGATGAATCCGAAGTGACCCTGGAGGCTAGCTTTGTAAACGACCTTGGTGCAGATTCCCTTGATACTGTTGAACTTATCATGGAATTTGAAAAGGAATTCGATACGTCAATTCCCGATGACCAGGCGGAAAAGATTCAAACAGTAGGTCAGGCAGTAGCCTACCTTGAAGCCAATTGTAAATAAGCTAAGCGATACTATGCGGGGCTTCCGGAATTTTGGACATACTCCGGGTAAAACCCAGATTGCATGAGACGTGTAGTCGTTACCGGTATTGGTGCACTCACTCCTATAGGGAGTGGTAAGGCTGCTTATCTGGAAGGCTTGCAGAAAGGTACAAGCGGTGCTTGTCCTATCAGTTATTTTGATGCGAACCTTTTTCGTACCCGGTTTGCCTGCCAGCTCAAAGATTTTGTTGCGGAACAGTATCTCGATAAGAAAGAAGCCCGAAAAATAGACCCTTTCGCCCAATATGCGCTGGTAGCTGCCGATGAAGCCATGCAGGACTGCGGTATCGACCTGGCGAAGGCTGATCTTTCCCGTTTTGGGGTGATTTGGGGTTCCGGGATTGGAGGTTTTAACACCCTGGAACACGATCTCTCTGAAGCTGCACTCAATACAGGTACTCCCAGATATAGCCCGTTTCTGATTCCCAAATTGATTTCTGACATTGCTCCCGGTCATATTTCCATCAAATATGGATTGATGGGCATAAATTATGGGACCGTTTCCGCATGTGCTTCTTCTGCCCACGCCATCACAAATGCATTTGATTACATACGTCTCAATAAAGCTGATGTCATGATCTCAGGGGGATCTGAGGCAGCAATTACCAGAGCAGGTGTTGGGGGTTTTTCAGCTATGAAAGCCCTTTCTGAGCGAAATGATGCGTATGAAACCGCTTCCAGACCCTACGATAAAGAACGGGATGGTTTTGTGTTGGGAGAAGGTGCCGGAGCTCTGATTCTGGAAGAATATGAACATGCAAAGCGAAGAGGTGCGAAAATTTATGCCGAAATTATAGGTACCGGAGCAACAGCAGATGCTTACCATATCACGGCACCTCATCCGGATGGATTGGGTGCAAGTACTGCTATGAAGTTGGCTCTTAAGGAATCCGGATTGTCCACTTCGGACATCGACTATATCAACACCCATGGGACCTCTACACCTCTGGGAGATATTGCTGAAGCGAAAGCCATAACGCATGTTTTCGGCGAAGACGCGTACCATCTGAATATCAGTTCAACCAAATCCATGACGGGCCACCTACTGGGTGCAGCTGGCGTCATTGAGATCATAGCGGGCATTTTAGCAATCCAGCATGATTTTATACCACCTACCATTAATCACTTTACTGACGATCCGGAGCTGGATCCAAAACTTAATTTTACGTTTAATGAAGCCCAACCTCGCAAAGTGAATGCGTTTTTAAGCAACACCTTCGGTTTTGGCGGGCATAACAGTTCAGTGATTTTAAAGCGATGCTAGGATTTTTATACAAGTATTACCGAAAAACAAATCACAAGTTTTTTTCCAAAGAAAAGCATTTTGCAGAACGGCTGCGGGGTTTGATCGGTTTTACTCCATCCAACCTGTATATATTTAAAGTTTCCTTTTACCATAAATCCACCCTGAACAATGGAACCCAGGATTCCAGCGGGTTATATCAATCCAATGAGCGTTTGGAATATCTTGGAGACGCACTTCTCAGTTTTGTGATCGGAGAATACCTCTTTAAAAAATACCCCGGAGCAGATGAAGGTTTTCTTACCAAAATGCGATCCAAAATCGTAAAACGAAAAATGCTCAATTATGTCGCCGAGCAAATGGGACTGGACCACCTGATGATGGAATTCAATCAGACTACGATATCCCAATCCATGCTTGGAAATGCACTTGAGGCATTGATTGGCGCAATATACATTGAGCAAGGATTTGAATACACAAGACATTTTATCCTTTCAAAAATTTTGAAACGTTTCATCAATATCGACCATCTCGAATTGTTTGACGACAATTACAAAAGCCAATTGCTGGAATGGTGCCAGAAGCATTCAAAAGAAATTGATTTCAGGGTACTCAATAAATTTAAATCAGACAAGCGGGATCGTTTTAAGGTGGGAGTGTTCGTCGATGGCAGTGAAATTTCAAGTGCAGAAGATTTTAACAAAAAGAGTGCGGAACAGGTCGCCTCTCAGCATGCATTGAAAATTTTGGGCATCCGCGAAGAAGGTAACGATTGATCTGTAGCAGCTTATCAAAGTTCTATCATCCTTGCAAAAGGCATTTTCACGAATTACAGAAGAAAAAGAGCGGCAAATCCTTGAGGGGGTAGCCCTTTTAAAAAAATGGCTGGATAGCCTATTGCAGGACGGCTTGCGGTCGAATCAATTTTCGTCCGCACAATTATCTGAAATTGCCAGCCGAATGGTCGACCATGGTTTAGCTGGCATTGCAAAAAAACTCCGCTTGATGGTTTCTGATTTGGATAAAGAGGCAGGGCCAACAGAACTGCTTATAAGTCGATTATCCGGTTTATTGCTCTTTGTTCAAAGAATGCAGTGTGCGTCGAAGTATTCCGAAATAGAAAAGGAAGACCTGCTGGCATATGCAGGTGTACCCTTAAAAAAAACACAGATTCCGGATTCGCAATTTCTGATTGATGAATGGATCTTTTTATTTCATACAAAAGAACGTGAGGAGAATTTATGGGTTGTCCGCCATTGGTTCTATGGCAGCCATTCCCATCGAATGGGCTTGTTTCTTGAATACCAGTTCAACCGCTTTTTAAAAATGAAATCCTATCAAACTGGCAGATCGTATCGATCTGGGGTCAGATTTTACCCCTCAGCAAGTCCTGTTCGGATTACTGAAATTCAGGATCGCGAGTATACGAACGCTCAAGAATGGCAGCTTCAATCGATGAGCCTGGTGGAAATGCTGGATCATTATGCACGAGTTGTTTCCCTAAATCCGTTTATACAACAGTATGCCTATTCCCTGAAAGCATGCACATTCCTCCAGGCCGATGATGTTTGGTTTATTACAGATGATTCCCGCCAGATGGTCCGGATTTCAAATACTATCAGGCAAATTCAACAAATCCTTGCCTGGTCCGCTGAGGGAAACAGTATACTTATTGGTGAACTTGAAGAGGGTATTTTTTCTATCCATGCCATACTCGCTAAAAGTACACTAAACGCGATCGAGTAAATTGCGGTTCATATGTTTTATAGCAGAATGGATAATTAAAATAATTGCTTTGACAGCCTCCTGAAGTTCGTGAAGCATTGCATGTTCCTATTCTATGCAAGCATCTGAAAACGTTTTTAATTGCAACAGCCACCTGCGCAGCATGCCGATGACAATTCAGGCTTCTTTGCGAATACAGTGATGCTGAATATACCAAACCTGCCTTCGTGGTACTGCTCCAATTCTGTAGTGTTCAGATAATGGGACAG
The DNA here is from genome assembly GCA_964507535.1 of uncultured Saprospiraceae bacterium. Lineage (GTDB taxonomy): Bacteria > Bacteroidota > Bacteroidia > Chitinophagales > Saprospiraceae > Vicinibacter. Next base: position 7,612 of record CAZDQG010000024.1, on the reverse strand, counting down.
AATATCATCAGGTATATGTATAGCCTTTATTTTTTGGATGGTAGCTTGCGTAAACCCATTATTCCCGATGAATTGCAGGTATTGATTTTTAGGGATTGCACCGGATACACAACCTGCATACATTTCCGCTGCTTGTTGAAGTTGTTCTGGAAGTTCCCCTTCCAATACGACATCTGAAATGGAAAAGTGACCTCCGGGTTTTAAGATGCGGAAAATTTCAGAGAAGACTTTATGTTTATCAGGCACCAGATTCAAAACACAATTGCTGATGACCACATCAGCTACATTATTTGCAAGTGGAATATCTTCAATGTCGCCATGCCGGAATTCCACATTCTCAAAACCCAGTGCCTGTGCATTTTCTTTTGCCTTTGCGATCATGGCATCTGTGAAATCAATTCCAATAACTTTGCCCTCAGCACCTGTCTCAGCCCTTGCTACAAAACAGTCGTTACCGGCACCAGAGCCTAAATCCACAACGGTATGCCCTTTTTTAATTTGTGCGAATTGCGTGGGGAGGCCGCAGCCAAGTCCCAGGTCTGCTTCTTCGGAATAGCCCTTTAACTGGGAATAATCATCGGTCATGATGTTATAGACTTCTGTACTGCACGACCCTGAACCACAGCAGGAAGATTGATTTGAGGATTTGTCCTGAAGGGCAATCTGTGCGTATTTGTTTCGCACCAGTTCTTTTAGTGATTTGGAATCTTTCATAATCTCTTTTTTTAACTAAACGTAATATTACGATAAAAGGTTTATATCAGCAGCAGTTATTTTTTGAATTTGGAGACAGGCTTAAAAAGCGTGTAAGGGATTTCTGGATTTTTGCCCAGTTCTTTTTGTCAATACAATAACAGGTGGAAGGCCCTTCCACATTGCCTTCGATAAGTCCCGCTTCCTTCAGGGCTTTTAAATGCTGGCTGATAGTGCTTTGTGCTAGTGGCAGTTCATCTACAATGTCGCCGCAGATGCATTGGTCTTTTTTAAAAAGAATCTTCAGAATCGCTATCCGGGCAGGATGCCCCAAAGCTTTTGCAAATGTTGACAGTTCGTTTTCTGCAGTACTGAATACCTCGGTTTTGCTGATACCCATTATCGTTATTTTACGATATAACGTTTGAATTGGAAGTATTGTTCCCGATTTTGAAATCATGTAATTGGATTTGGAAATTTTTCACAGGCGGGATGGATTATTCATACGCTTATATAGGGGTATGCTGAAGTCTGTTGCAGTATTACAGGATCCACGTGCCCACCCCGTGATCTCTAGCCACGGAGGATTTACAATTACTTAACCTGTACTTTACATTAAGATCATGGTAACATAATTTTTACTTTACCATGGGTGGGCAATGCCCTTCCTAACTTTGCACTATAAATTGAAATGTATGTTGAAATTGAAATGTATAATTAGTTTTTTCTTGCTCACGGGTATTTTATCTGCACAGAACGGTATACTTTCCGGTCAATTAAAGGATAAAATTACACATGAAACAATAATTGGTGCAACAGTAACAATTGAAGGTACTTCGCTGGGTGCTATTACAGATTTTGATGGAAATTTTACCTTATCCAATGTTCCATCAGGTTCTCACAATATCGTAGTAAGTTATGTCGGATATAAGAAAATCAAGAAGGAAATTACAATAGTTCCTGCCCAAAAACAAAATGTAGAATTTGAATTGGAGGAAGAGTCCACCGTACTGGCGGATGTGGTTGTTGTAGGTAAGGTAAACAAGCAAAACGCCATCGCGCTTGCAACACTGCAGCAAAAGTCTCCAGGAATGATAACCGGTATTTCAAACGATGATATTAAAAAATCACCGGATAAATCTACAAGTGATGTATTGAAAAGGGTAAGCGGGGCAAGCATTGTCGACCAGAAATTTGTGATCATCCGCGGACTGTCGGACAGATACAACAATGCACTTTTGAATGGCAGCCAATTGCCCAGTACAGAGCCTGACAAACGATCATTTAGCTTTGATTTATTTCCATCGAGTGTACTTTCTAACCTTGTAATCTATAAAACTGCTACTCCCGACTTACCTGGAGAATTTGCAGGTGGCGTCGTTCAGGTAAATACAAAGGAAGTAAGTGAAGAACCATTTATGGAGCTGTCTGCAGGAATGGGAATGAATTCCATGTCGACTTTTAAGGCATACCGGTTTTACGAAGGTGGAAATACAGATGTGCTTGGTTACGATTCCTCTGTAAGAACTTTGGATCCGAAGGTTACCAAAGAAGGTCTTGCAAATAATGATACCAAATACGCAGTGAGTAAATATGTGCGCAATGACTGGGCGGTAAAGGATTTTCAGTCTATGATGCCTTCTTCATCTCTCCAGCTGTCCGGAGGAAGGAATATGAACATGTTTGGTAAAAAGCTGGGTGTAATCGGGGCTCTTACGATCCAAAATACGAACAAGTATTCTGAATTGAGAAGGGCTGATTACAATATTGATAAGACCCAGGTATATGACTACTTTGATAATCAATATAAAAAAGTATACAATCATGGTGGTATGTTCAATGCAACATACAATCTGAGTCCAAAGAGCAAGATTTCAATGAATAATCTTGCATCCATTCTTGGCGATGATCAGTTTATAGAACGCAATGGGTACGACCTTGAACAACAAAGAAGCATCAAAGCATATTCTATGTTGTACACAAGTACCTTTAACTTGAATAATCAATTGACGGGTGAGCATGAAATATCATCTGGTGGAAGCACTTTTAAATGGTCCGTTTCACAATCCATCGTTAACAGAAAAACGCCTTCATACAGAAGAATGACATATATCAAGAATGATGACCAGAGTGCCGCGGATCCATTCATTGCGTATGTACCTATCGGTGCCCCTTCCCCAAATTATGCAGGTCGTTTTTATTCTGATCAGAGTGAAAAGTTTTACACTTCACGATTTGATCTAAGCATCCCAATGAACGCCTCTGGCAGTTCAATTATGAAATTCGGATTGAGTGGCGATTACCGCGACCGTTTATTTGATGCAAGGGTATTTGGGTATACTTATGCAAGCAGAAATGTGCCTTTAGAATTGCTTACACTTGGAATCGGTGAAATTTTTGCTCCTGAGAACATCAATCCAAGTGGTTTTGTACTCAAAGAATCTACCAATCCCAACGATTCGTACAAAGCAACCGGTCTTGGGACCGCTGCCTATGCCATGGTTGATCATCCCATTTTGGCTGATAAACTTCGTCTCATTGCTGGATTGCGCGTCGAAAGATTTCAGCAAAAGTTGAACAGCTTCGCCTATGGTGGAAAGGAGATTAAAATCGATGAAGTCGATTTCGATTATTTACCTTCTTTAAATCTGGTCTATTCTCTGGAGGAGCGAACAAATGTTAGATTATCTGCTTCCCGCACAGTTATCCGCCCTAACTTTCGGGAGATTGCGCCCTTTTCCTTTTATGATTTTAATCTTTCCGCTGCAATTGTTGGAAATCCTGATTTGAAGAGAACCCAGGTTACAAATCTCGATCTTAAATTTGAAAAATTCTTAAACAGTGGACAACAAATAAGCCTAAGTACTTTTTATAAAAAGTTTAAAAATCCGGTAGAGCAAATTTACGAGACCTTGGGTGCAGGTACCAAAAATTTTAATTATCAAAATGCGGGCAGTGCGGAAAACTATGGCGTAGAAGCGGAAGTACGATATGATCTTTCTGGTCTAACGTCTTCTTTATCTGGTTTTCAGATAAGGGCAAATGTAGCCTGGATTCATTCAAAAGTGGATTTGAGTGCATTTGCAGGTCAAAATGCTGCACAAAGACCTTTGCAGAGTCAGTCTCCCTATGTACTGAATCTGGCAGTAAGTTATCAACCATTGAATTCCGGATTTTCAGCAAGTCTGTTGTATAACAGAATAGGCCGCAGGTTATGGCTTGTAGGTTCAAATGGATATCTGGATACCTATGAGGCACCACGCAATCTTCTGGATTTTCAAATTACCCAGAAAATTGGAAATGCAATTCAATTGAAATTTTCTGCCTCTGATATTTTAAATGAGTATTTCAGATATTATCAAGATCAAAATCGTTCTGGCTCGTATGAAAGCGATGATACTATCATTACAGAAAATAAAACAGGTTCCAACTTTAGTTTTGGAATAAGCTTTATGCTTAAATAAGAAATTTCATTTCAACACTTTTTTACAGCAGCTGTTCAATTTATTGAATGGCTGTTTTTATTTGTGCAGTGCAGTTCATCCCGCACAGAGTTAATCATTTCATAACAATAGGACAACATTGGTTCAGTTTATTGGGCTGTAATTTTGCAGTATCATTATTTCTATGATAATACTTTTAAACACAAAAACATGAAAAGAATTTTATCTGTATTTATTTATTTTATACCTTTTATTGCATTCTCACAAAATGTGATCAAGGTTACAAGTGACATTACTTCTGATGTTAAGTGGAGCTCAGATAATATATATGAACTGAGCGGCGTAAATTTTATTTATGTAAAAAACAATGCGGTTCTTACGATTGATCCTGGAACAATTGTAATTGGAAATCCCGCGGGTCTTGTAATTACACGTGGTTCGAAAATTATAGCTGCAGGAACTCCGGACCAACCAATTGTTTTTACCAGTAGCAAAGCCCCTGGTCAAAGAAATGCCGGAGATTGGGGAGGATTATTGCTGTTGGGAAATGCCAAGATCAACAATCCTGCCGGAGAAACAGTAATTGAAGGTGGACTTGATTCCGAACTCGGTAAATATGGTGGTCAGGATGATGATGACAATTCAGGAATCTTGCGCTATGTTCGAATCGAGTATGCAGGGATAGCCTTCCAGCCAAATAACGAAACGAATGGCCTTACATTGGGTGGTGTAGGTAGAAATACCGATATTTCCTATGTGCAGGTGTCGCATGGTGGTGATGATGGCTTTGAATGGTTTGGAGGAACAGTAAATGGGAAATACCTTGTTTCAAATCGCGTGGTAGATGATATGTTTGATACGGATTTCGGATATCGCGGTACGAACCAATTTGTTTTGGGTATCAGCGACCCAGCGGTAGCAGATATTTCTGGATCCAATGGATTTGAAGCAGACAATGATGCTCAGGGTTCGACAAACGCTCCGATATCGCAATCTGTATTTACAAATGCTACTATTATAGGCCCCATCTTGGATAGTAGCACCAGCATTAATGCAAACTTTAAGCGAGGAATTCACCTCCGTAGAAGCACCAAGCAATCTATTCGGAATTCCATCATAACAGGATTTCCGACGGCATGTCGATTGGAAAGTGCTAATTCAGAAAATTATTTTCTGAATACGAAGGAACTTGTGGTGAGTAATAATATTTTCTCAAGTTACAGAACGTATATCGATTCTACTTCGACGAACAGTAAAACAGTAGCAGACAGTCTTATGGTTTTTAACCGTGCAATTTCCCGCTTGTCTGATATCAAGCTTACGGATCCTGTTTCCAAAATTCCAAACCTTTTACCATTGTCAGGATCTCCTGCACTTACAGGAGCTAATTTTGCGAACATGCCATCAGGTGTTATGTCAACAACCTATGTAGGCGCATTTGGAACAAACAACTGGAGTACGTGCTGGTGTGAATGGGATGCACAGAACGCAGATTATTCGAAAGGAATCAATTACCTTCAAGGGATTGGTGATTTTAGCTTTACTGTAGATAAAAACAAAGTCCAGTTTGACGGACCAGCAGGTCTTGCCAAGTATGCCTGGGATTTTGGTGATTTTACAAAATCTGCTGAAGAGAACCCATCCCATACTTACAATGCACTTGGTAATTTTAAAGTGACATTGACAATCACAACATCTCGCGGGTGTCAAAAATCATTCACAAAGACCGTACAAATTTCGGAGGGTACCAAAGAAATTGCAGTGAATGCTGATATCACTACGGATACAAAATGGACTTCTGATAATATATACGTACTAACCGGCGCTCCATTCCTTTATGTACGCAATAATGCTGTGTTGACTATTGAGGCGGGTACCATCATTAAAGGAAGTCCTGCTGCTTTGGTAATTACGAGAGGATCAAAAATCTATGCTATAGGTGAGGTAAATAAGCCCATCGTATTTACTTCTGCAAAACCTGCTGGTCAGCGCGCCCCCGGAGATTGGGGAGGTTTGCTTTTGTTGGGTAATGCCAAAATCAATAATCCCGCAGGGGAAACTACTATTGAAGGTGGTCTGGATCCTGTATATGGTAAATATGGAGGAACAAATGATCTGGATAACTCCGGAACATTGAAGTATGTGCGCATTGAGTTTGCAGGTATTGCGTTCCAGCCAAATAATGAAACGAATGGTTTAACATGCGGTGGTGTCGGCTCACAAACTATAATAGAGCATGTTCAGTCCTCTTTTGGAGGGGATGATGCTTTCGAATGGTTTGGAGGAACGGTAAATGGAAAATACATCATTGCTTATAAAACTGTGGATGATATGTTTGATACCGATTTTGGTTATACCGGAAAAAATCAATTTGTATTCGGAATCAGTGATCCCTCTTTAGCTGACATTTCAGGTTCAAACGGATTTGAAGCGGACAATGATGCTCAAGGAACAACCAATGCTCCAATATCTCAGGCCATCTTCAGTAACGCTACAGTCATTGGTCCAAGAGAGAGTGCAAGTTCAAGCTATAACTCCAACTTTAAAAGAGGCATGCATTTGAGACGCAGCACAAAACAGTCAGTACTTAATTCGATTATAACCGGATTCCCTACTGCCGTCCGTTTGGAAAGTGCGAATAGTGAGAATTATTTTTTAAATACCAAGGAGTTAAGGCTGGCAAATAATATTATATCAAGCTATGGAAGTTTGTTTGATTCTACCTCTACGAATACAAAAACGGTAGCAGGACAATTTACAGCTCAGAACCGGATCTTAAATCAGACAAGCGATTTGATGCTTCAAAACCCATATGGTGCAATACCTGTGGCAATTCCTCTTACAGGCTCACCGGCACTTACGGGTTCAGATTTTATGAACCTACCCAATTATTTTGAACCAACGAGCTATGTAGGTGCTTTCGGGTCAAGAAACTGGACAGACTGCTGGGCTGAATGGGATGCAGTGAATGCCGATTACAGCATTGCTCCTATCTATTATTTTTCCGAGCCAGCGGACTTTAGCTACACTTTTGCAAATAATGTTTCCCAGTTTACAGCGGGCTTAACCGGAAACTATACATATAGTTGGAATTTTGGAGACAACAGTGCTTCAGAGAGCATTGTAAACCCAAGCCACCGTTATGCTACATCAGGCCGGTATACGGTCACACTCACCATTACAAATGCCCGTGGATGTCAAAAATCGGTAAGCCGTGATGTGGATGTAATGATAGTGGCTAATAAGGATTTTCAGAACGAAATGAATGCACTCCTTCAACCTAATCCGACATCAGGTGATTTTGTTTTGAATCTTAATTCAAGCAGTGCTGCGGAGGGTACACTGGAATTGATCAATTCATTTGGAACTTGTCTCTTAAACAGTAGCTTGAAAATACAAACTGGATTAAACCTGTTCCATATCGATGCAAATCGACTCCCTTCCGGGAACTATGTTTTAAGGGTCCAGACTGAAAA
>CAZDQG010000023.1:27897-50386 GCA_964507535.1 uncultured Saprospiraceae bacterium | reverse complement strand
ACCAACCAGCTGTTTTCATCGCGTTGGGTGATCTGGTATTCATCCTGATCGTGCTCGGTAACGTCTCCCACGAGGGCATCTACGACATCATCCATTGTAACAATACCAATTGTTGTTCCATATTCATCTACCACGATCCCATAGTGTACTTTTTCTTTTTTAAACAACTCGAGTACTTTGTATGCAGCAGTATTTTCATTAAGAAAAAGAGGTGTTCTTACAAAATTCTTTAAATTAAAATGATCGTCATCGACGTCCGGGGAGAATAAATCTTTTAAAAGAACGATACCTACGACATCATCCAGGTTATTGTCTTCGCAAACCGGATAAGCCGAATGTTTTTCCTGGTTGATTTTTAATTTAATAGTTTCCCAGGAGTCTGTTACATTAAAAAACACGATGTCACTTCTATGGGTAAACAAGGTATTTACCTTACGGTCGCCAAGTTCAAAGACGCGTTCTACGATATTTTGTTCGATATCCTGTATTTCGCCGCCTTCCGCGCTTTCCTTAATTATAGATTTAATTTCTTCTTCGGTAACTTTTGTATCTGCCGGTTTCCGGATACCCATGATATTCAGAATCAAATCATTTGAAAAAGACAAAAACCAAACAAAAGGGGCTGTAATTGTGGACAGGAATTTCATGGGCTTTGCGAGGACCATGGCAATGGTTTCCGGAAAGGCCATACCAATTCTTTTAGGCAAGAGTTCACCCAGAACAATGGATAGATAGGTTATGAAAACGACAATAATGCCCACAGCAATATTGTAGGAGTAAGCTTGAAGAAAAGAAAACTGGTTCAGAAACGTTACCAGGTTGGCGGTAAGTGTTTCACCACTGTACAAGCCAAGTAGAATTCCAATAAGGGTGATTCCGATTTGTACAGTAGATAAAAATCGCGTAGGATTTTCTGAAAGTTCCAAGGCTGTTCCTGCGCCCGTTTTTCCTTTTTTCCGTGCATTTTCCAATTTAAACCTTCTGGAAGAAATAAGGGACATTTCAGACATGGAGAAAACCCCATTGAGAAGGACCAAAGCAATAATGATTATGAATTCCATTTTAATAATTCCCTGATTCAAAATAAATGAAAACCAGCTGAATTGGTGCAAAAATAATGAAATGCAGCTGCTTAAGGGAATATTCGATGTTAATCAGGCTTAAAAGTCCTTGAAAATTAGCAAGATAGGATTAATGTAAACCATGTAGTACTGTCTGAATCCCTTGCCATACAGAATCCGTATGAGGGTTATAAGATCAGGCGATACCCCTATTTTAAGTCTTGCAAATCAGCGTCCATGCTGAATTCTTCCAAAACAGTATCCAAAATTTCGTCTTCGCCGGACTGGTATTTGTTTTTGAGTTTATATCCATTAAATTTCCCCAATTGGTTCCAATAAAAAGCAGCAAATCCACCTTTCAGCTCATGAATTAGATCGTAAAAAGAACGGTCCAGCTCTTTTTCCATCATTTTTGTGAGGATAAGCCCTTGAGTTCGGGTAAGATTTTTGAGGGGCTCTTCAAATTCTTCTTCCAGATTCTGGTCAATTTGTTTGATGAAATTCTTGCGTTCCTTTTCTGACATTCCTTCTGTTGCCTTGAGCATTTGGTAATAAAGACGTACTGCATGAATTGCGTATGGGTAAACTTTCATAGCATATCTTCGGTATTTTAGATAGCGTTCCTGGTCTGCTGTATTTTCATAAAAACGCAATGGAAAAGAATAGGCAACACCGAGTTCTGCTTCTATCAATGTATCCCCATTGTTTATATGAACTGTGACCAGTTGGTCTCCGGCCATTGTTTGAAAAATATGAACACTATCTTGTTGTGCGTTCAAATCCAGGAGACAATAGGAAAAGAACAGGGTAGCCCAACAACATTTTAAATTCAAACTAATGGTTTTTGCGTGTGAAAGAAATCAAAGCAGTGTCATTTATTGAGGCAACGAATTCATAGAGTCCGGTATTTTACTTCATGGATTGGTATTTTGAACGATACCTTCTGTATAATTCCTTTTGTTTATTGTCCAGATCTATTGTCCTACCCTGTATAAAGGCATAAATAAGCTTGTTCCCTCGCATATCAAGTGCATCTCCTTCACTGATAAACAGCGTAGCATCTTTTCCTGTTTCAAGGCTACCGCATTGGTCATCGATACCCAGGATTTTTGCAGCATTTAAAGTGATACTTGAAACGGCATCCTCGTATGAGAGTCCGTAGCCAAGGGTCTGACCTGCCTGAAACATCAGGTTGCGTTGTTGCCAAAAGCCTTCATTGCTGAGGCAGAAAGAAATGCCTTCCTGTTTTAACAATGCAGGTAGTTTGTAAGGGAGGTCTATATCATCTTCAGCAGAAAGAGGGAGACTGTGTGTATGGCCTAAAATGAGACTGATGCCGTTTTCTTTCAGGAAAGAACTTACTTTGATGGCTTCATATGCATCGACGAGGACGGGTTTCAAATTGAATTTTTGAGCAAACTGAACTGCTTGTACAATTGCTTTTGCGTGTTGAACGCGTATGTATAAGGTCTTCTTGCCACTCCACAATCCGCGCATGGATTCGAAGCCCCAGTGGGTTTCCGTAATATTTGGATTTAGACTATAGGCATATGCTTCTGAAAAATAGTCAGAAATGGATTTTACCTCTTTTAAATACCCATCGTCTTTTCGTTCTTCCTGTTCTCTTTCCCGCCCACTAAAGTTGGGGTAAGGCCAATTTAGGAAGATGCCCTCGTCTGTTTTGTAAGCTGCATCTTCCCAATTCCAGGCATCGAGCTGTACGACCGAGGATTGACCTGGTATGATTCCGCCCTGGCCAATGATTTGTGCCATTAATACGCCATTGCTACGAACAGTTGGTATGATTTTACTGTCCGTGTTATAAGAGATCAACGATCGTATGTTTGCGTTGAATCGTCCAATTTCACGGGTATCCATGGTAGCTTTTACTTGTTCAATTTCGGCAAGTCCAAGCTGGGAATCCATGGCAATAAATCCTGGATACACATGCTTTCCGCTTGCATCTATTTTTTGTTTTGCACCAGAAGCTTTAGAGAGGTCGGTTCCTACATAGCTGATTTTTCCTTTTTCGAATAATAGAATTCCATTCTCGATGTACTGACCATTGCCTATGTGAATATTTCCGCCGACAATTGCAATTGATTCTTTTTGTGACGGCGCCGGAGCGGGTTGGCTTGATAAAGCGGATTGTACAAAAACATACAGTATGATAAGGCTGAAGAATTTCATTTTAGAGTTTTTGATATACATAAAAACAAAAGGGGTTATTCGTTTTCTTCGTTTTCCTGCTCGTCATTAAAAACGCTATCGCAATGATAAAGTCGCTTTCGTCTGGATGAAAACTTTTCCGTTTTCTCACCTGCATTTTTTGCACGAATCATTTTTTGAATAAGCCTTTGACGTTCTTCACGGATGTAGGCTCTTTTTGCAAGGTCTTCATTTTTGTCCCAATATTTTATTCCGTCTACAAAGGTCATATCCGATGAGGCACGTATACTTAGCGGATGGTCATTCCAAAGGACCAGGTCTGCATCTTTTCCTATGCGAATGCTTCCCACACGGTCATCGATGTGAAGAAGTTTTGCGGGATTCAGGGTGACAAATTTTAGGGCTTCCTCCTCTTGTACATTGCCATACATTATGGCTTTGGCAGCTTCCTGGTTCAAGCGGCGAGCCATTTCTGCATCGTCGGAATTAAAAGCGGTGACGACGCCTTGTTCATGAAGGATAGCTCCGTTATATGGGATGGCTTCGTATACTTCAAACTTATAGGCCCACCAGTCTGAGAAGCCGGCAGCGCCTGCCCCGTGTTTTTTCATAATGTCCGCCAGTTTGTAGCCTTCCAGGATGTGTGTAAATGTATTTACCACAAAATGGAATTGCTCGGCCACTTTCATCAACATATTGATTTCGGATTGGACATAAGAATGACAGGTAATGAAACGCTTTTTTTCAAGAATTTCACCAAGGGCTTCCAGTTTCAAATCAATTCGGGTGCCTTCCGGGTTTGCCTTTCTTGCTTGTAGATATTGGCGCGCCCGTTGAAAGGCATCTACATAGAGTGCTTCTACTCCCATTCGTGTATCGGGATATCGTTCCAGTGTATTACCACCGCTGCGCTTTACATTTTCGCCCAATGCAAATTTGATGAAAGGGTCATTGGTTCCAAACTTCAACTGTTCCGGATTCAATCCCCATCTAAGTTTAATCAATGCAGTCTGTCCTCCTATTGGATTACAGGATCCATGCAACAGATGGGAGGTAGTTACTCCTCCTGCAAGTTGTCTGTATATGTTTATGTCTTGATGATCAATGACATCCCCAATGCGTACTTCTGAAGTGATGCTGTGAGTGCATTCATTTACACCGCCGTTTATGGCGATGTGGGAATGTTCATCGATGATTCCTGCTGTCAGATGTTTTCCCTCCCCATTAATAATTTGAGCACCTCCGGCACGAAGGTTTTTGCCAATATTTGCGATTTTACCATTTTGGATCAGCACATCTGTTCGTTTCAAAACGCCGTCCTTTTCATTTGTCCAAACCGTTGTATTTTTTATGAGGTAATCCTTTTGTTGAGGAAGAGACTTCCATCCGAAAGCAGTAAAAGGGTACAGTAAAGACCTGTTGACGGCACTGTCCTTTGTTACTTCAGTTTTTCGTGGGCTTGCAGAATCCGGAAGAGTTTGTATGAGATTTAAGCTCATATCTGTCCAAGATCCTTTTTCTAAAAGAGCGCGTCCCTTCCAGTTTTGTCCTGAAGGCCAGCAAGAAAAGAGTATTTGGCCTGCAGATTGAGCCCGGTCTATTTTCCCACTAAAATACTTATCTGAGAGGCTGCCATTCATTGCATATTTGGAACTATCCGGTTCTAGAATCTTTATGTGCATCTTTCCATTCTGTTGGTTTAACTCAATGCGCATTTGAAAGCTATCAATCGTAAGCAGGTATTTTGCATGGATTTTATACGCCTCTTTGTATTGGGAATTTGGGTATGGATGTGCACGGACCCATGTTTCAATAATTTGAGAATTGTCTTCAAACAAGGGACCATCGGTGCGGATAAAATTTGCCATTTTTCCCTTATAGAGGCTTCCTGCTTTGTCGGAGATACCGAGGAAGACGGCAGGACCTTGTGTGAGGCAAAACAAAGCCATGGATTGGGAAAGACCATTTTGAATAGCCTTACGAACGTTTGAAAGGACCATATTTTCATTTTTCAGGCCCTGCGACGTAAAAATAAAGGGGATCCCTTTTTGGGTGAGTATGGAAGCATTTGATGGAGCCAGTTCCCAGTGTTTTAGATCTCCAAGACTGATGCGCTCGGCATCGAAAGGATCCTCTACTTCATATGCATTCGGAAAATTGAGAGGAACAACAATCCTGGCTCCGCATTTTTTTAATTCTTCAGCCCTTTGGTATTCTTTTCCATCGCCTACCAGAATGTACGATTGATTAAATTCTTTGGCAATCCTGTCAGCCCGTAACGCGTTGCCAGTGTTTCCTCCAACAAAGAACTGTGGTAAGGTGATGAGTGTATTCCAGGCTTCCAGCGTCAGGTTTTGTTCTTTAGCCTGGATTGCCTTAGAATAGGCAGCTCCGTCGAGATACGTTTGACGAATTAAGGCAATGGAGCCCATTAAGGAAGAAGGATAATCCTGTGCAGAGCTACCTTTGTTGAAGCTCATTACATGCGATGATCTGCTTTTCACCAGGATTTCATTTTCATTTGCCTGATTCAGGCTTAGAATACATGCAGCCCCTCGTGAAATGCCATCAGGAATATGTGTTTGAATCAGGGCATAGCCGGCATCCCGGAGTTGGCTTGCCTGTTCCTCGTTGTATTTAAAAACGGATGCCGCATCTGCATCGCATCGCAGGGCTTCGTTCCAAGAAAAACTGCCTGGTCTTTCACTAATTAGAGGATTTCCAGTAGAATTTCTTTTTTGTTCAGGGATGGCGTAAGTTCCGAGAGGCTCTATAAATGCAGGATATATATGCTGCCCCTGAAAATCAAGAACAAGAGCTCCTGGCACATTTCCCAAAGAGGGCCCCAGATCTTCTATGATCCCATTTCGAATCAACATTTGACCGGATGCCAGGACTGTAACTGAATCCTGATGTATTACCGCATTTTTAATAAGAATGAACTGGTATTCCGGAAAGGGAATTCCGTTATAGGGAAAGCTTATTTGGTTATACCCATTAAGAGGTAAAATCCCACATAAAAAGATCCAAAGAGAGAAAACACGTATCATATCTACTTTTTAAATAGAAAACCAAAGTTACAAGAAAGAGAGAGACCAGAGGTTGCTTCACATTGCAGGTTCCTTCTGACCGTATTCTTTAAAGTAGACGTCTATAAGCAAGAGTAAAAGTGAGATCAGAATGGGTCCAAAAATCAAGCCGATAAAACCGAAGATTTTTATACCTACCATGGCACCGAAAAGTGTAATCAAAGGGTGTGTATCACCCATTTTCTTCTGAATCCAAAGACGAAATAAGTTATCTACCGAGCCGACGATGATAAAACCATACAACAGAAGGAAGATTCCCGAATTGGTTTGACCCTGATACAGGAGCATTATGGAAAGAGGCACATACACTACCATTGCGCCCAGGAATGGGATAAAGGAGCTAAAGAAACTCACCACAAACCAAAGGAAGGGTGTGGAAACTCCAGCCACCCAGTATCCAAATAATGCAACCAAGGATTGCAGAAAGGAAACCAGGGGAATTCCGAGGGCGTTGCTGTACACAAGACTGTTGAGATGTTTTCTGAAGTAATGGAGATTCCTGTGACTTAATGGCAACCAGGAAGTGAACAAGTTTTCAATGCGGGCACCGCCAGTCAGTAAAAAATACAAAACGAAATACATCACGGCCACGATTCCCAAACTATTGACAGTTGCCGATAAAATCTGACTGGATTGTTTTAACATCAGGTCATTGATTTGAGCAAGGTGTTCCTGGGTTAGAATTTCTAAATTATATCGAACTTCGATATCGTGGATGAACTGTTCAACGGCATCAATGATGTCTTTGGAATTTTCAAGTTGTGGTAAAATCCTTGAGCTGATCATTTTGATCAGGCCATTGATGGGAAGTATGACCAGGATCAGGCTTGAAATAAGTAAAGTTATTGCAGCGAGGGGAACCCGCCAGTTCAGACGTGTCGTCAAATAATGTTGTGGTTTTCTGAGAAGTATGAAAAGTGTGTATGCACCCAGGAAGGAGGGAAGGAAGGTTTGTAAATGCCAAAAAAGAAGAGCACTTGCAGCCAGGATAAGAAGCAAATGTAAAATTTGGCGAATTACGTTGTTTGGTATTTGATGCATCGGAAAGGAATATAGCAATGCAACAAAATTAAGGTATTTGTTTTCCTGAACGTATAATCCGAACGAAATCCTTAGCCGGCAATCGGAAAGTTTCCGATTTGTAAAAAAATGAGCCGGGCTATTTATTGAAAAACAGCAATTCCGCTTTATTTTTCAGAACGTATGATCCTGGAGAAAAGGGAGATATTTTTATTGGTAAGAAAGTTTATAAAAAGTTTGAACCATGAATTATGTGCTTTCAGATGGTCATAATGCTCAGAAGCCATTTGTTTTAAGTCAGGAAGTTTGTTCCATGGGATTGCAGGGAAATCATGGTGTTCATTGTGAAATCCAACATTAAAGGCGACTTTATTAAGCGGTCCATAATAACTGTAGGTTTCCTGATGATCTTCTTCGGTCAGATAATGTTCCTGAATCCAGCGGGCACCCAATGGATGAAGGCCAACAGAAAAGCAGAAGCTTAAACCCATATAGGCAAGTGCTTTCCATGAAAAAAAATAGACGATACAAATGCCAAAAACGATTTGTGTTAGGAAGTTTAATAAGGTCCATGCATCAAATGCTTTTGTTGAACGGATTCTAAATATCCGAATGGCCTGAAAGACGGGAAAAAGCAAGAGCCATAAGGCTTTCATAATCGAGTTGTTTTTTACAAACCGGGCTTCCCAGTAGGACGGGAGGTCTGAATCCAGGTCGTAAACGCCTTGGAAAGCATGGTGTTTTAAGTGATATTTTTCGAATGAAATATAACTTGGAAGCAAATGGGGAAGGTTGGCCACCAATCCCAGCAGGCGGTTTGCGGTATGATTTTTAAAGACGAGCTGATGGGAGCACTCATGAATCATCACAAACAGGGCATGACTTATAAATGCACCAATGAGATATGCACCCAGCAATAAAATTATCCAGGACATAGAAGCAAACAGGTAAGATAAATATACTTGTGCTCCTACGAGGGCGAGAATGATTGGGAATGAAAAGATATTGCGGCCAAATAAAGATTTGACTTCCGGATGTTCCTTTAATATTCTGGAAGTACGTGATGTATGTGGTGCACGATCGGTGCTTTGGATAAACTCAGGATTTGAAGAAAGACTTGGATTCATATGGACGAATTACAATTAGAAAAAATGACCAACTTCTGATGCAAAAATCTGCCTCATTCAGTGAAGCTGATAAAATACGAAGTAAGATAAATCGATAATTGTAAATAACCGTTGATTTACTTCGTTATTATTAAATAATTATGCTAATCTGATACAAAAAAAAATCTATTACTTTTTTATATAATTTATAAGAAGTATGAAATTCATGTCCTTTTTTGATTCCAAGTTGCTCCAAAGTCCACGACTATGCATTTCTAAAACGCATGCAGTCTCATGGTTCATTTCACTATAAATGGAATGTTTTGCATACTTCAAACACTTATTATCCAATTTGTAGGAATATTGGCAAATTTATTACGAATCTGTGAAGATGATGTTTATTCGTTTTTGCACGAGCTTATGCCCGGATATCTTTTGGATGTAAATGGAGCTATTACATTGGATATCCGTTCAAACAGTTCCAATGATAACCCTTAATTTTCGATAGTATGGTATTGGATCTTCTTTATCCGCATGACGCAGCAGAATTTGCTCATGGGTTAGCCCGCTTCCATGTCCTTTTGCAAGACGTATACAAATGCCTATTTTCAAAGGCAATACTCCTGAATTTGCAGGTGGCCAGGTGGTGTAAAAGAAAACCATTATTGATGTAGTTTTGTCCATTCCTATGAATGGACGTATCATGCGAACCCCGATTCGATTTTTACCATTTTGGTTGATCAGCAAAATTCCCTGGCGGGTCGGATTTGGCATATCCAGCTTGTTGTATTTTTTCGTGTATTATATCCTTGGATATCGCATAGAAGTGGTTAGAACAAATTTGAAACGATCCTTCCCGGATATGGAAGAGAAAGAGCGACAGCGTATAGAGCGAATTTTTTACAGGCATCTGTGCGATTTACTTTTTGAATCAATCAAGTTACACGGCCTAACAAAAGAAAAGTTGCTGAAGCGCATTTCATTGGTTCCCTCAAAGTGGATTGGCAAGGAATCTTCTGCCAGCAAGCAAATCATTTTGTATTCTGCACATATTGGCAATTGGGAGTGGAATGCTATTTTACCGGAACTGATTCACCGTCCGGTTTTTGGGCTCTACTTACCTCTTTCAAACTCTTATTTTGACGGACTTGTACAATATGGCAGGAGGCGGTTTGGTACGGAATGTATTCCCGCCCAGTCGGGGTACAGGGGCATCATGCAACAAGTACGCAAGGGTATTTACGGAGCGTTTTTGATTATTGCAGATCAAAGTCCTCCTCGCGACAGCAAGCATTATTATTGCCAATTTCTTCATCAGAGAACAGCTTTTACCATTGGCGCCGAAACGATGGCAGAAAAGATGAAGGCGGTGGTTCTTTTTCCAAAAATGCGAATTTTAAAAAGGGGTTATTACGAAATAGAATTTATTTGCTTGTGGGACGGAGAGGAAGTCATTGATCCGGGCACGATCACGCAAAGGTATGTTGAGGCGCTTGAACATGCGATTCAAGAACAGCCTCAAAATTGGCTTTGGAGTCATCGGCGCTGGAAGCTTCAATTAGATACTCCTCCAACCATGTAAGCACTCGCCTGGGAGCATTATTCAAAAAAGCATCTAGCAAACAAACAAATGTTTGTTTGGCTACTTATTCCGCTTTCCAATCAGGAAGTCTTCCCGGTGTGTAAGGTGTTTTACTTTTTTCAAGAATGATATCCAGTTTTCTTATTTCCTGTTCGATGGATTTCATTTCCTCCAGTACAGCTGCAAATTGCTTCGAAGCCAATTGATAGGAATTCAGGTAGCTTTGTGTAGGAGCGGAAGTGGTTGACCACAGACCATAGACCATACCCCCAATGCGGCCATTGATGGAAGGAAGTGTTTCAAACTCTCTTTTTGAGAGGCTAGCATCGCCGTTAAGTTGAACATGTACCTTATTTAATCTCATTTCAATGGATGTAATAGAAGTACTGATATCTGTGGATAAACCAGGTGTTTCTATTACTGCTTGTTTAAAGTAATTCACCTTTGTCTCAAGTTCATTTCGATATGCATCTGTAGCTGCAGATGCACGTCTTAATTCGCCAAGCTTTTTTGAGAACTGGTTGATTGCCAGTTTATCTGCTTCAGGTAGGCTTGAGGTGTGTAAGGTTTTTACGACGAAACTTTCGCTTGCATTGAGTGGGCTGTAAGTTCCGTCTTCATATTTGGAAAGTGTCAGTTTATAATTGCCTGGAAGTGCCATATACCCACCTTCTTTAGAACTAAAGACGAAGGATTCGTCAAATGAATTAAAGTCGATTGGTGCAAAGGAAGCAACGCGGAAGTCCCAGGTTATTCTGTTGATTCCCTTTTTAGGAGCCGTTTTCAAACGCCGGACCACTTGCCCATTTTGATCGGTGATGGTCAACAGGAGGTGTGGCTTTTCCTGTTCGTCTTCAATACGCAGTGAATCCGAATTGGGATAATAAAGGTCTTCACCTTTTTTACTTTTTTCCTTTTCTGATTCCTGCCGTTTTTCACGAAGGGTTTTGATATCTTCTTTCAGGTAATAGGTAAACACAGCTCCGGGTTTGGGATTGGAGGCTGTAAAAAAACGTTCACCCTGGAAGCCTTTACCACGCACACCTAGAGGCATAGATTCTAGATACATCCAGGAATCCTTCACCGGAAAAATATAAGCTTGTTTCTCTGTTGTTGATTTGTTTAGTTGCCGGAGGGGGCTGTAATCGTCCAATACATAGAACCCACGGCCGAAAGTGGCTAATACCAGATCGTTTTCTCTTTTTTGAATTGCAATATCTCTCACCGCAATTGTAGGTAGGCCTGATTTTAACGGAAGCCATTTCATGCCACCATCCAGGCTGCAGAATACCCCGAATTCCGTACCTGTGAATAGGAGATCTTTATTTACATGGTCTTCTGCAATGGAATAGACGCTTCCCCGTTCGGGTAGGTTATTTTGGATGGCTTTCCAGCTTTTACCACCATCTGTAGTTTTATAAAGATAGGGATGAAAGTCTCCATACCGGTGATGGTTAAAAGCGACGTAAGCCGTATTTTTATCGTATTGGGAAGCAATTATTTGATGCACATACGAGCGTTCAGGAACACCGGGAATGTGATCGATAAGGGTCCAGTTTTTGCCACCATCTGAAGTAACATGTATAAGGCCATCATCGGTGCCAACCCATAACATGTTTTCGTCGAGGTTGCTTTCCGCAATGGAAGTCAAATTGCCATAAATATCTGTTGAGCCATTTTTTGCAATGGCATCCACGCTCCATACTTTGCCCATGACCTTAAGTTTATTCCGGTCAAGCTGTCGGGAAAGGTCACCGCTGATTGCTTTCCAACTATTGCCGCGGTCATCAGAACGGAATAGTTTGTTTGCACCGAAATACAATCTTTTATGGTCAAAAGCAGAAATAAGCAAAGGGGCATCCCAGTTCCAGCGGTAGGCTTTTTCTTGTTCTCCTTCGATTGGTTTTATATCGAGCATTTCTCCACTTTTTTTGTCATACCGTACCAGTCCACCATACTGGGATTGGGCATAGATAATTTCCGGTTGTTCGGGATCAACCTGTGTTTCAAAGCCGTCCCCAATGCTTGTAAAATACCAATCGGAGCTCATTATGCCATTTGCACTTAAGGTCCGCGAAGGGCCACCTATAGAGAAGTTATCCTGGGTACCACCATGAACCTGATAAAAAGGAAAGGAATTGTCTGTAGCTACCTTATAAAACTGCGTAACAGGAAGATTGGGTTTAAAATCCCAATTTTGTCCTCCATCATAAGACTCGTAGAGACCACCATCACAGCCTACCAGATAGTGTGATGTTTGTTCCGGGTCAATCCACAATGCATGGTTGTCGATATGTTTGTTTTTCTCGCCCAGAATACCAAAACTTTTGCCACCATCTTTACTGATGCCCAAATAGGTATTCATGACAAATATTTTATCGACGTCTTTTGGATCGCAATATATTTTCTGATAATAATTTCCTGAAGTAGAATAGCCGCTTCTTTTTTCCCAGCTGGCGCCTCGATCCATACTTCTGTAGAGGCCTCCATTGCCTTCCTGAGCTTCAACAACAGCATAAAGGACATCCGGATTTCCGGGGAAGTAATTCAATCCGATGCGGCCAAGGTCTCCTGAGGGCAAGCCATTGGATAATTTTTCCCATGTTTGACCTGCATCCTGACTTTTATAGAGTGCAGATTCCGGTCCACCACCAATATAGGTAAAAACTTTTCGTTGTCTTTGATGCGCTGCAGCGTAAAGGATATTGGGATATCTGGGATCGAGCATGACCTCATTGAATCCGGTGTGTTCACTAACAAATAATATTTGTTTCCATGTTTTGCCACCGTCCATGGTTTTATAGATCCCACGTTCACCTCCGGATGACCACAATGGCCCATAGGCTGCAACATAGACAATATTTGGATCGGATGGATCTATGGCAATGCGGCCAATGTGTTCTGATTGTTTGAGGCCCATATTTTTCCATGTTTTGCCACCGTCCTCTGATTTGTAGATTCCATCTCCATACGCAACAGATCGTTGGTTATTATTTTCACCTGTGCCTACCCAAATTACATTAGGATTTTTAGGATCAATGGATATACATCCTATGGAATAAGAACCCTGGCTATCGAATATCGGATCAAAGGAAACCCCTTTGTTTGTTGTTTTCCAGACTCCTCCAGAAGCTGCCGCAACATAATATTCTGATGCATTGAAGGGATTTACTGCGATGTCGGCAATTCTGCCAGAAGTCAAAGCCGGACCCAAGCTTCTAAATCGAAATGCGGATAACAGGGAAGGGTCGATAGTGTCTTTAACAGGTTGTTTTTCCTGGATATTTTTTTTGTTTTTCTGGGTGTTTCCATCAGAAGGGAGAACGATCAAAAAACAAAGCAATAAAGAAAAGAAGCGGATCATAATAGTGGAATTAAATAGTTGAGCAGATTTTGGAAAGTAAAAATAAGGACAAAGCACCAAATGATCCCGTTCAAATCACGAAAGCACTTTTTAATAGTACTGGATGCAATCGTGTCGAGGTAAATTGAAAATACTAACTGAATACTTACTTTGCGCTATATTCGTTATCCTAAAAAAGCAACATATGAAAAAACGGAATCTTACATTTTTAGTTTGTCTTACCAGCTTGTGTTTCTGCTTTTCAGCGAATGCACAAAAGAAGCCACAGAGGTTACCTATGGATAATAAGTTGGCCTTTGAAAAGTTTTTAACAGATGTGTATAATGCTTACTATGAAGCGTTTGATAAAAAAACGTACAAGAATTTTTCAAAATTCTTTTCAGGTAATGCAGCTGAAATTGGTCCGGATGGTAGGTTGACATATACCTTAAAAACCTTGAAGGAAGTTTGGGCTGAAACCGACAAAATGATGGATGAAAAACCCTCATTTAAGAACAAGCTCACTTCTTCAAGAATGGTAAATTCGGAAATAGCCATAATTACCTGGGACAGCGAAGCGGATGTTAAAATTCAGGGTAAGCAAATGGGAGGTATGACCACGTGCATGGCCGTTTTAAAGAAAAGCGGTGAAAGTTGGGTAATTGAATTTGATTCAGCAACCCCAGCAATACCAATGCCTGAAATGCCACCACCGCCACCGCCACCTGCGGCGCCACCTGCAGAAGGCCAGGAAAAGTAATATTGTTAATACTTAGAAATAACCTGGGCCTAAAAAGCCCAGGTTATTTTATTTTCTGAATCCTTTTGGTCGATTTGTTGTTATTAAGGGATGCTGAAGATTTTTAGAAAAGTTTCTCCAATACGGAAGATAAAGCTGGGAATTATTAAAATTTCCCGGACGCATTCAAGCGTCCATGAAATTGCTTTCGGAACTGCTGTCGGCGCTTTTATTAGTATTTTCCCAACATTTGGCCTTGGGACCTTTATTGTATTGATTTTATACCGGTGGTTAAAATTTAATTTATTATCGGCGATAGCGGGGAGCATGATCTCTAATTTTTTGACCAGTCCTTTTTTTCTGGCTATAAGTTATAAGATTGGTACGATGTTTTATGGCGGAACGGTAGAGATCAATTTCCAAAACTGGTATCATCAATGGGATTACATCGGGATTTCCGTTTTGATAGGAAGTACACTGTTAAGTGCATTTGTTGCTGGCTTTCTGTACGTTTTTATGAAGATTGGGTTGGAATATTATCGCAAAAAAATGAAATTTTCCATTAGCCAATAAATTCTTTTGCCATGAGGATATCAGCAAGGCGATTTAAAGCCTATGACCAAGGTTTTCTTGCTGCAGATGAACTCATGCTTATTCACAGCGGCAAGGATTATTTTGACAAAATGGCTGCTCTTATTCAAGAGGCGCAAATCAGGATTCAACTGCATACCTATATTTTTGAAGAAGATGAAACCGGAGATTTCATAAGTAAGGCACTTATTGGAGCCGCACTTCGTGGTGTAGAAGTGCATGTCATTTTAGATGGATTTGGCTCAAAAAACCTATCGCATAAATTCCTGACGGCATGGAGGCAGGCTGGTATTAAATGCCGGATGTTTTCCAGTATTTCATTGTTTAGAAATCTACATATTGGCCGACGACTGCATCATAAAGTACTTGTCGTTGACGGAAGAAGGTCTTTGGTTGGTGGTATCAATGTAGCCAATAAATACAGTGGTTTTGATAAGGAAATTCCATGGCTGGATTTTGCAATGTATACAGAAGGTGATGTGTGCTCAAAATTGGATCAGATATGTTATCAAATTGAAGCCAGGAAGTTCCCGTTATTAAAGAAGGAAAATTGGGATAAACTAAAACAGGATTCCCGGCGGCGTGTTAACATCCGTCAGAATGACTGGTTTCGGAATAAAAAGCAAATTTACTTTAGTTATCTGCATGCAATTCGCCGTGCTGAACGATCGGTGACTATTTTTGGAAGTTATTTCCTTCCTGGCATGCTTTTCAGAAGAGCCTTGGAAAAGGCATCGGCGAGGGGGGTCCGGATTCGTATTATCCTGGCCGGAAAATCAGACATTCCTATTTTTCTGAATTCAAGTTACTATCTCTATGACTGGCTTCATGCGCATCGCATAGAAGTGTATGAATGGCAACCCAGCGTTCTCCATGCTAAATTGGCCATTGTGGATGATGTCTGGATGACGGTAGGTTCGTTTAATCTCAACCATTTGAGTGCATATGGTTCCATTGAATTAAATATGGATGTCCAAGATGAAAACTTTGTTAGAAGGGTCCGTACTTCATTAGATGTACTCATTGAAGAGGGATGTACCTACATTGAGCCCGGAAGAAAAAAGGGATTACTAAAACGTTGCCGCGAACTTCTTGCTTATTTTTTAGGGCGATCACTTATCCATATCATAACCTTTTTTCCTGGTTTCATGATAAAAAACAGAAAAATGATAGACTGAGGTTTTCTAATTTAAAAAGTGAAACCTATGGTTTTCAAAATGTGTTATTTTATTATAAAAAGGTATTATCATGAAAGCATATCAAAGTGGAGTTTGGCTTGATGGTAGTGAAGCGTTTATTCTTCATTTTACCGAAGCTGGAAGACATTGTGTACATTTAAAATCCGGCGTGACCCATCATCAACGGTTTAAGGGAGAGGGGAAGTCTTATACAAGGATGGGCGATGTGTATATTGATCCGGAAAAAACCCAGGAAAACAGGAAAGAACATGAAGAAGCGGCATTTTATAAGCGCATTGAGATGGAGTTGATGCATTCTGACCAGTTTGTAATTTTTGGTCCGGCAGAAATGAAAATTGGATTGGAGAAAGCCATTCATAAGAATCGGGATCTTTCACCTAGACTCAGGGAAGTGGTGACCGCGAATAAAATGAGTGAAAATCAGATGTTCGATTGGGTTGCCGATTATTTTAGGGTTAAAGTCTGAGATCGTTTCTATTCAGGTAATGTAGTCTTTGATTTTGAACAGGTGTGATAAATTCACCGATAGGAAAAGCTGTGTTCAGGTTTTTCCATTACTTACTTTTTCTTGAAAATGTTTTGCGGCAATGCGGAGTTTATAGTGTAGTTGCTAAAGTTCATCTTGATTGATCCGGGGAGGCGTTCTTTTTTATTCGCATCATTCTTTTTCTTACTATTCAAATCTGCCGCCATTGCTTTCGGAATTTTAAATGGCAAACTTTCAAATTTGAAAAGAAGGCTTTCCGGCAAGGGCTTTGAATTGTTTGCGGGATAGTGGTATTCAGATTCAAGTGTACCGTTGTTTTTTGTGCTTATTTGGGATTTTTGAATTCTGTTATAGTTTGGATCTACCCAAATTTTTGCGAGTACAATTTCCGGATCGTTTTCAGGAATTAGTATTAATTGTCGGGAGTTAGTGCCATTTATCCACTCCGGCCCGCCTTCAATGATTGTATATTTTATGGAATCAGTGAGTGCTTTGAACAGGGTGAAAGGGTTTTGTTTTGGCAAAAAGGCAATTCCTTGTGATTTTATTCGAAATTTATCCGGCTGCTGGTAGTACACTTTAGCCTTTAACCTTTCCAGGTGTATGGATGGGATATTGAACTCCAGCATTACATCTGCACTAAATGTTTGGATAGTTTTAAATTCATCCAAAGTAGAACGAAATAAAGATTCGGCGTTCTGTGCATTTGTAAAAAGACATTGGAAAATAAGAAAGAACAGGAGTAAAAATCTCATGAGTTGATATCTTTTCGAGAGAAGTAAAAGAGGCTAATTCCAAGAAAGAGTACTATATGCAGAACAAGAATCGATGTTGAAGAAACAATCAACGACATGTCCAGGGGTTGATCAAACATATTTCGCCATACAATCATATGGGTAGTAAATAGAAAAGGCCTGATTGCATCAAACAGTGGCAGTTCAAGAGAGCCTATTATAGTAAACAGGATGATTACTGCTATTGTAGTAACGATGGGCCCAATAGAATTATCCGTAAAACAAGAGAGCATCATAGAAAAGGAAGCCACGACGCCGAGGCTTAAAAATGCGATTCCAAAGGCTGCAAAAAAACGCCAGAGGATATCTCCCTCGCGAAGAATAAATATCTCATCGGATTTCAGAACAATGAGATCTCCATCTCCAAACAAAAGCAGTCCGCCACCAAGAGCAAGAATGCCCAGCCACACAAGAAGGATGCCTACATACAGATTGCCTGCGATGAATTTTGCAAAAAACAACTTTGCACGCGACGCAGGTCTTGTTAAAATGTATCTCAAGGTACCTGAGGCAGCTTCACCTGAAATCAAATCGCCGGTAACCAGAGCGACGAGCAATGGCATTTGTATAATTAATGTTTGCAGAATAATATAACAGACAAGGTTTCCGGAAAGAATCTTTCCTTCGATACTGAAACTCGATTCGAGTTGAGTAAGAATAAAATCCACATAATTCTTACCATCTACGTACATGGCAGCTTCTATGAGCATTACAATTATGGTTATCACAACCAGTCCAATGTAGCTTCTAGGCCTTTTCAGGATTTTATATAATTCGACATAAAGGAGTGCTTTCATGATTCGTTGTTGGTAATTTGCAGAAAGTAATCCTCCAGCCTTTTCCTATATTGAACTGAATAAAGCTGTACCGGCGATTCTACCAAGACCTTATGTAGCATTGGCAAATCATTTCTTGAAAGTCTGCATTCTAATGATTCTTGTGAATGTATTTTAAACTGCGGGTTTGGGAAACATGAAGCCAGGATAACTGCTGCCTGAGATGCATTCGAACATTCAATTTGAATAACCAGGTCCTGGTCGCTGAGAAGTTGGCTCACCTTGCCTTGCACGATAGCTTTTCCTTTATTAATGATGACCATATCGTCGGCAATTCGTTCTATTTCACTCAAAATATGGGATGATAATATGATTGTTTTCCCTTCATGATTTCGCAGGTTCAATATAAGTTCGCGCAAATCGATAATTCCCTGCGGGTCGAGGCCGTTGGTAGGTTCATCGAGTATCAGTAGAGGAGGATCATGGAGTAATGCCTGGGCAATGCCAAGCCGTTGTTTCATCCCATGGCTGTATGTTTTTACTTTGTCATGTTCTCTGCCACTAAGACCAACGCGTTGGAAAAGTGAATAAAGACTGGTGTAATTTGATTTTATTCCTGAAAGTCTTGCAAAAAGTTGCAGATTTTCAAAGCCAGACAAATACAGATAGAAATCAGGTTTTTCAATAAGGCAACCAATTTTACGGAGAATCGAAACGCGATGATGTTTCATATCCTGATTGAAAATCCGGATGTGTCCACTGTCGGGACGAATCAGACCCAACATCATTCGCAAGGTGGTACTCTTTCCAGCTCCGTTCGGACCCAGAAAACCAAAGATGCTTTGCGGCTGAATTTCCAGATTCAACTGGTCCACGGCCACCAGTTTCGAAAACGATTTTTGTAAAGTAGTTAATTGTACAATTGGTTCAGCCATATTGAACGAAACAAGAAAATTGGGTCCGGGTTCAATTACAGGAGGGCTATTTAGAAAAACGGCCCAGTTCATGAAACAGGAAATTTCCCCTCAAAAAACAGGGAAAATCCCTTTTTATTTCTTTTGCATACGAGGCAGATTTGCATGAGAAACAATACTTTCAATGCATCCAGAATGATTATTGAGAAAACAATACGTTGGATAGCCGGCCTGATCGTCTTTCTGTTGATCGTTCAAATTGTTTTATCTTATTTGAACAGGGACCATTTGAATAAGGCCATACAACATCTTGTGAGTGCTCAAAGGAATCTGGACAGTACACGTCAGATTCTGAACCAAACGGATGTTGTACTTAAAGACCTGATATTGAGAAATGGAAACATGATGGATAGCCTGAGTTCTTTTGCAAAGAGGACAGAGTTTGTACATTCAAAATTTCTAGGTTTAGAAGAACATATACAAGGCACATTGAGAAATACGGATCAAAAAGTCAGGATGTTAAAGCAAGAGCAGCTTCATATTGATCAGGAGATTATGAAATTGTCACGCGAAGTACCAACAAAGAAAATTGACTGAGGAGATGAAACACAATTTTGTAATTGGATTTTATTTCATGATTTCTATGGTTGTCTTTTGTCAGGATCGAGCAGCTATATTATTTGATGACAGCACGGCGGTTCGCGCAAATTTTATAAACCGAGGAACTACGCTCCTGAATAAATTGGACACCTTATGGATCCTAAATGGCAACAGTTTCCGTATGTATAGAACGGCCCATCAGTTGCTCTTCAACACAAAAGACCTGAACACCCGTTTGTATTCAACAATGCAGGAACGCGACAGCTTGCGAATTCTTTTGGATGATGAACGCAGAAAATCATACGAAGACTTATTGCAATTAAACAGGGATTTCCGTGTTACTACAGGAAAATATGTGCAACAGCAGCAAGACAGTTTATTTTCCCTCAGACAATACGTTCAATTGGTGCATTTAAAAATTGAAGAGATCGATACCCAGCTCCAAAAATCAAGAAAAGAAATGGCGAAGGCGGGTAATAGAAACTGGTGGTATTTTTTAATGGGGGCACTTGGAGGAACAACAATTGCATTAATCGCCAGGTAGTTGGAAGATCTGGTGAGAAAAAGGTATGATATATCTGATTCAAAAAATATAATGCATGATGGAAGCAAATGAACGAAAATCGCCAACGCGATGGTCCAGGACAAAATACTGGTTGCAGCTTTGGAATGGGGTATGGAGTGTTCCCCTGGCATTTCTGATTTTTATACTTTTTGGGATCCTGTGTCAACATTATTTTGATGCCGGAGTTGGATTTTATGATCCTTCATTTTGGCAGGCAGCCTTGTTATCTGCCGGAGAATTTTTCTTTTTTAACCTCATTACCTACCTGACCTTATTCTTTTGTTTTCGGAAACTGTGGAGGTATTTTAAAGGGACAAAGGATGTGAGGGGGGTAGTGGAAAATAGATCAAAAGAAGATTTTGAAAAACTAAATCCATGGCAAAAATTAGTCTTGCTGGTTTTTTTATATTGTTTCTTTATCGTGGTATTGGTCAGTCTGTATATGATCCATGTATAAGTTGCATTTATCTTGAAGAGGTAGGAGTTCGAGAGGAAGGAGGATCTAATCGTGGTGCCCGTGTTGAGGAATATCTTAAGGCAGCTAAAGGAAAACCTGGTGATGCCTGGTGCTCCGCTTTTGTAAAATGGGTTTTGGATCAGGCGGGTATTGTCTCGACGATTAATGTATACAGTCCAACAGCACAGAATACGAGAAACCGGATTTATTGGAATAAAAAGTGGTACTTCACTCCTGAAAGCGGGGATGTATTTTGTCTGTATTATTCGGGCTTAAAGCGGATCGGGCATGCTGGTTTTTTTCACAGGCAAGTGAATAAAAAAATATATGAATCGGTGGAAGGTAATTCAAATAAAGCGGGGAGCAGAGAAGGGGTCGGAGTGTTCAAGAGGAAAAGAAGTTACAACGCCACCTATTCGATCAGCAGGTGGAAATAGTGATTCAATATGCTTGGATTCTGGAAATAGGGTGTAAATTCTTTTGAAAAAATATTTCTGTTCAAAGAGCAGATCTAATTATTTGCAATCAAGAAAACTATTGGAAGACGGGAATGAAGATATCGTCAGTGCCTTTATTAAAAGGTGTTATAGGCATCTGTATGTGCCAAATTCAATCACGTGCAAATTTGTATGTATACGAGAAGGCTTAGACTTGTATCAGGCCAAGTCTTTCAAGGCGATAAAATTCACGGAAAGTTATCATGCGTTCCTGTTGTTCATCCCAAAGTTTATGGGTTGCTAACTTAAGACTTTCCCAAAAACGAATCTGGGTTGTATATTTTGTAAACCATGGAATGGTATCCATACATTTTTTCAGATTGTAATTAGGGATCGCCGGGTTGAGATGATGAATATGATGGAAGGCGATGTTACCAGTAAACCAGTTTAGAAGGGCAGGTAACTTATAATAGCTGCTTCCTTTAATTGCAGCGTACATAAATTCCCATTTGTCTTTCCAATGTTTATAGCCATGTTCATGCTGATGCTGTACATAGAAAAACCAGATGGCAACGATGGCAAATGCACAAAGGGTCAGCAGGTGCAGGCTTAGAAATTTTTTCCAATCCAGGATAAAGCACAGGCCAACAATTAACAGAAGATAAATAAGATTATTGATTAGAAGTCCTGGTTTCAGTTTTTTAAATTCTTCCAGATGAATGAGTGGGAGGCGGTTATGAATAAAGATATAATAAATAGGTCCCAGAAAAAACATCACAAGGGGTGATCTGTATATGCGGTAGCGAAAGCGTTGCCACTTTGAAAGCTGGGCATATTCTTTTACAGTAAGGGTATCAATATCACCAATGTCGCGAACTTCAAGTCTGCCATTGTTCATGTGGTGAAAGTGATGGGATTTAGCCCAATACGAATAAGGTACAGAACTTACCAGGCTGCAGCAATATCCGATGCATTTTCTCCACCAACTGTTTGCGACAAAGGTTTGATGTCCACAGTCGTGTTGAATGATAAAGATCCGGACCAGAAAAAGGGCATTTAATCCGCAAAGAAGCACGGAGATCCAGGTATAGTGGTCCCATAGATTGTAAATAAGAACCCAGATCAGGAAAAAAGGACCAAATGAATTGATTATTTGGATAATCGCTTTCCTGTTGTCCGTTTTTTGATAAACTTTTATGGATTTGAGGGCCAGTTTTACCTTAGATGTGAAATCCTGAATTTCTTTTGTTTGCATTTTCAATTAAAATGGCCGCTAATATACGACCGTAAAAAATGAATCAAGAGCAAGTTGGAGTAATCTTTTACTACGAATGCTATATGCTTCAAACTCAGAAAGTCGAACATAAGTTCAATTCTAAATATTTAAAATATTCTAAATCATCGTAAAAGAATCGGGATGCCAACTTGTCATTTTGCAGAACAGATCCTTGTTTTGATTGCAGGAATTCAGTTAAAAAGGCTGGTTTTTATTAATTTCACCCAATAAATCACGTTTTATGAAACAGTTCCTTGTGTTACTTCTGCTTATCAGCCTACCCA
>CAZDQG010000023.1:23943-27797 GCA_964507535.1 uncultured Saprospiraceae bacterium | reverse complement strand
ACGGAAATCGATATTTGGAAAAATGATTTGAACAATGAAGGCTGGAATGTATTGCAATTTGTTCCCGGAGGGAGGCAAACGGTCGTTGAAATTCGTGCCAAGATTGCTGATTTTAAGCGTATTCAGCCGGACCTTCGTTCGGTATTTATTTTGGGTCATGTAAAGGTTCCCTACTCTGGAAATTTAAATCCTGACGGTCACCCGGACCATATGGGGGCATGGCCTAGTGATACCTATTATGCGGATATCGATGGATTGTGGACAGATATAACGGAAGACAATTCCGTTGCCTCACGTCAGGCTAATAAGAATATACCTGGTGATGGTAAATTTGATCAGAGCGTGCTTCCTTCAGATGCTGACCTTGAAGTAGGCCGTGTTGATTTTTATGACATGCCGGCATTTTCGAAAACAGAGATTCAGCTGTTACGAAATTATCTCAATAAAAATCATTTATGGAGGACTGGACAAATCAAAGCGGAGCGAAGAGGCATTGTTCAAGACAATTTTAATTTCCAAAATGAAGCATTTGGTCAAAGTGGAATTAAAAACTTCAACAGCTTTTATGGACCCAATAATGTGTATTATCAGAGTTACCGGGACAGTTTGTTGAAAAAATCCTATACCTGGTCGTTCGGAGCGGGTCCTGGTAATTATTCCGGGGCTTCCGGTATTTCAAGTACTGAAAATATGGCAAAGGACAGTCTTCAGACGGTATTCACCTTTTTATTTGGAAGTTATTTTGGAGATTGGGACAGCCAGAACAATTTTTTAAGAGCAGCCTTAGCTAGTGGGACGGTATTAACCAATGCATGGTCAGGCCGTCCTTTATGGACTGTCCACCACATGGGTCTGGGAGAGCATATTGGATATTCGACCCGGCTTAGTATGAATAATTCTTCTACCTACACAGCTGGATATTCCGCACGTGGTGTGCACATTGCATTAATGGGTGATCCAAGTCTAGCCCTGTTTCCCTGGGTTGGTTCACCCAGCCTTGAATTGGTAGAATCAGGACCTCATGTAGATTTAAGATGGAGAACAGTAGCAGAAGCAACAGATGGATATACCGTTTATCGCAAAACTGAAGGGAATACAACGTTTGATGTTCTTGCAAGGAATGTAAAGGATACGACCTATCGCGATAAATGTTTGTATCCCGGATTTAAGTATGAATACATGGTCCGTGCTTCCAAATTGGAAACGACTTCCAGTGGAAGTTTTTACAATATGTCGACAGGAGTTCGTAATTCCATAACAAAAGCTGGAACACTCACACCAAAGGCGGATTTTGATTATACCCTGGACTATGAATTTTTACATTTAAAGTCCAAGTCAAAAAATTCAAATTCTGTTTTTTATGTCATTGGCAAAGACAGTTTGAAAAATCCGGAGACCGATTATGTATTGCCGTGCCCGGGCAGCAATGCTGTCGTTTGCCTGATTGCCAAAGGAGAATGTGAAGACGACATGAAGTGCAGCAACCTGCCATACACCTGCAGCGTTCCGGATATAAAGAAACTCAAGATTGACAGTATTTCCTGTCATGGGGGAACAGGAGGAATTGAAATACTTGATTTGACGGGGGCCGATCCTTTCATTTTTAATTGGAGTACAGGAGGAACAGGCAATGCAATTACAGGCGTAAAAGCAGGGATGTATCAATTAACTATCCGGTCTGCAAAAAACACGGAACAACAATTTTCATTTTTGCTTACCGAACCAGAGGACATCCAGGTGAGTTTCAAAGTACGAGGAGCCAATCCCGGAAAAGCGGATGGTGGATTGGAAAATATTCTGATTCAAGGAGGGACGCCACCTTATATTTATAAAATTCAGGGAAAGCAAATTGATTCTTTGGCAGTTGGAAATTATGAATTGCTTGTTACAGATGCAAAAGGATGTGAAAAGCGAATCCCATTCAAAGTGGATGTCCGGACTGCATCTGAAGAAGAGGAGGCTACAGCGGACCGGTGGATATATCCTGTTCCTGCCGGAGATGAGCTTCATCTATTAATTCCTGAAGGTATTTTGGTTAAAAGAATACAATTGGTGGATGTCCATGGTGCAATACGCAATGAATACGATGTAGCTCAAAAAATTTTAAATCTTCGCGGTCTAAGTCCTGGCTGGTATGCAATCCGTTTTATGCTACGTGATGGAACATTTAAAGCAATTGGATTTGAGAAGCACTAGGCTAAGTTTGGAGTTGCAAAGACTCTGGAATAGTTTTCATGTTTAATGGAAATATCCTGGATTATCAAAGGCAAAAGGAGAATTCAGGAACAGCTATTCAGATATATGATGATAGTCATGAATCTGAATTTAATTCCCAGGAAGAACAAGGGGCAAGGTTAAAATTTTATTAAAATTACGAAATTATTCGTACATTTGTCAAAAGATGAACAAATTTGTTAACCGATTAGACAAATGATATGAGTAAAGAGGAATTGAAGCCTACCGAAGGAGAACTGGAAATTTTGCAAATCCTTTGGAAGTATGGACCCAGTACCGTCAAGCAGGTCAATGAGATCATGTCGCGGAAAAAGGAAGTTGGATACACAACCAGCCTGAAGATGTTGCAGATCATGAGTGAAAAAAGACTGGTAAGCCGGACGGCGGAAGGCAAACTTCACATATATAAAGCGTCCATTGTCGAACATCAGGTGAAGAAAAGTTTTGTAAAAGACATGATTGATCATGTATTTGAAGGATCGCCGATGGATATGGTCTTACAAACACTTGGAAATTATAAGGCCAGTGCAGAAGAGATCAGGGATTTAAAGAAACTTATCCAGGAACTGGAACATAAATCACAGGCATGAATCAACTTAATATTGGCAATGGGCTTCCCATATCAGAAGCGTTTGCGCTTAGTCTGTTTGATTCCATCTGGCAAGGTGCTTTGATTGTATTGTGTGTATGGTGTATGCGGTATTTATTTCGCGATCATGTGCGCATGCAATACCTGTTTTCTGTAGCGGGGTTGGTGTTTCTTTTTACATGTAGTGTCTATCATTTTATTGAATTGTCGGTAGGGGGAGTTGTTGCACTTTCGTGGTATCCAATTGGAGGGATTTTTCCGTATCGCAATGGACTTTATGAATGGTTTAATATTATTTGGTTGATTGGTTCCGGCTTGTTTCTTCTTCGATTTCTATTCAGTCACATTTTTCTAAAAAAGCTTATTTATCGGGCACAAACCATACATGATGAAATGTGGCGTTCTTCCTATGAAAAAATCAAGGCACATTTTCATGTTAATAAAGAGGTGTTATTGTTGCACAGTGATAGCATCAATACTGCTTTTATAACGGGTGTCTTGAGACCGGTCATTTTGATTCCAAGCAGTTGGATATCCGGTTTAGGTATTAAGGAGATTGAATGCATACTTTCTCATGAAATTGCACACATTCGATCAAAAGATCATTGGATTAATTTCTTCGCACAAATAGCGGAGATCATTTATTTTTTTAATCCAGCAGTTCATATATTGAACAGTCACATTAAACTGGATCGCGAACTACAGGCAGATCAATCTGCATGCCGGTATACGGGAGCACCTTTATTTTACGCCAAGCTATTATTGCAGATAGAAGAGAGCCGTGTTCAGGTGCCGGCCGGGACGTTGCCTTTTTTCAGTCAAAAGCGTCAGTTGCGCAAACGCGTTGAAGGAGTATTGCAGTTAAGAACTTTGCATCGACCCCAACATTTGGCATTGGTAAGTATGATTCTTTTAGCTGGATTTTTATTTTTTGAAAAGCATCCAACAGTTCGGACGACATCATCCGTTTCGGTTGTAAACAGTTCCCATACCCAGGAGCTGACTGCATGCATACCTGAAACAGAACCTT
>CAZDQG010000023.1:0-23843 GCA_964507535.1 uncultured Saprospiraceae bacterium | reverse complement strand
AGGCATTTGGGAAGCAACTTGATACTATCCATCACACCCCGCTGTTATGCGCCCTCTGAGACCAAGGTATTTATTTTAAATTCCAATGTGGATTCAAAAGATTTGAAGATTGAAGTTGAATCTTTGGAGCCCGGTGTGTGGATTGATCAGCATACAGAAAACATTCCATAAAAATTAAAACAGGTACTATGAAAAAACACATTTTTGTTTTGACAGGGATTTCATTTTTTCTTGGCCAATTGGTGGCACAACAAACTTCCGGCACGGAACAGAAGGACCGCGTTATCGTTAAGAAGCGCATTATAGAGAAGGTCAACGGAAAGGAGACCATTACAGAAACACAGGATACCATTGACCTTGCAGCATTCAAGAACATGGATCTTCATGGGCACGAGATGCTCAAAGACGAGCATGAGGATGGAGCGAAAATATATATGAAGGACGGAGATAAAGTCATCACGATAACCAAAGAGCGCAGGGACGGCAGTCCACTTCATGAAGGCGAAGTATTTTCTGCTGATGATGAAAAAGAAATTGAATTGGAAGAATCTGGTATGCAGAAACCGGCAAACAAGGCAGTGCTTGGTGTGATGCTTCAGAATGTTGATGGTGCTAACGGTGCGCAGGTTACAGAAATATTTGAAGGTTCGGCAGCACAGAAAGCAGGACTTCAGGAAGGAGATATTCTTTTATCCATTAATGGCAAAGAGTGTCAGACTGTGGATCTTGTAATCGAGTTGCTTTCCAGTAAAAAACCTGGGGATAAAGTCAAAATACAATATTTACGAGGCACCAAGGTGAAATCCGTACAAGTTGGTCTGCAGGAGCGTAAGGAAGAACAGCGCATGAGGATTTCTTCAGAACGGAATAGCTGCCTACCTAAATGCTGTAAATCTGGAAATACAGGAAAGAAGTGTGAAGTATATATTTTATCTGGAGAAGACAAAAAAGAAGGAGATAAGATAATGAAATTGCATTCTTCGGATAAGGAGGGGGGACAGGAGAAGGTTATCATTATCAAAAAAGGAGAAGGTACGGAGCGCGATCAGGAATCGATACGCAAGGAAATTGAAATTATTCGCGAGAGTGAGCATCCTCTTCAAGAAGGGGCTCCATCAGAGACTGTAAAATCGGAAGAGCGTAAGCTTAGTGTAGAGTATCTGAGCAGCAGTCCAAATCCCAATAACGGGCAAATGAGAATTTCCTTTACAGGGAAAGCGACACCAACTCATATTTCGGTTTTAGACATGAATGGAAAAGAATTGTACGCAGAAAAAATTGAGGATTTTGATGGTACATATAACAAAGAAATACAAATTGAAAATGCAAAAGGCACGTTGATATTAAAAATTGATCAGGATGGTAAAATCCTAACTCAAAAGATCATTGTAAAATGACAAGTTTTTATAACTTTGTATCATAGCATAGTTTAATAACCAAAATTTCGCACGATCCGGGGTTCCAACGCTCCGGATTTTTTTTGCCCATTTTAGCGGTTGTGTATTTTTCTATTTTGGTCTGCTGCCCATTTGTGCCTGTTTGTCTGTAACGAACGTATGTTCGTTTTATAGTATATATCTCAGGCGGGGAGTTCTTTTCCTACGTAGTGTTTATGAAGTGCGGTAACTTTTTGGCGGATATCTTCTATTTTTTCTTCCATGAGGGAATCATGGATCATTTTAGGATCGCGAAAAGCAATATGTGCCTGATATTCCCAGAGTTCGCGCACGTCTTCCCATGGGAGTTGGAAGGGAGGGTATAAGGGGTTGTCTGAGGAACAGATGATGCTTTTACGTGAGATATCCTTTTGCAATCTTTTATAAACCAGGCCATCTCTTTGAGACACGACGATATAGCTGTGGTTGTTTTTGATATCTTCGATATGTTCGAGGTATTTACAAATGACCAGAGAACCCGGCTCCATTGGGAGCATGGAATCCCCTTCAATTTCAAATGCACGCAAATGGCCCTGAAGTGCGGGCAGGTTGAAACGAGGGAGATCGCCAATAAATTCCGGATCCTGGAAGCTGTCGATATATCCTGCGGCTGCTTTTGTGCGGACCAGTTCGATATTTGTTTTATCCGCAGGGTCAACGGTAATTGCCAGGATTTTAAGCTTTTGGGAGTCTACGCTCTCCCATGCCAGGTTTTTTAATTTTTGGTTGAGCAGGGAATCGAGTTGTACCCCGTACATTTTTGCAATTTTCAGCAGTAATTCCAGGTTTGGTTCGGTATGTCCGCGTTCATAATCTCCCAGTGTTGTACGTGGGATGCCGATTTTATCGGCTGCATCTGCTTGTGAGTAGTTGTATTTTTGACGGAGAAAGCGCAGATTTTCAGCGAGGTACATACATGAATCTTTTTATTGTTCAAAATACATTACAAAATTAGTTGAAAATTCCGACAAAAGAATAAAAATAAAATATTCGTCTTATATTTGACGAAATAATCGGCATTAAATTCAGTATCCGTTATGGCATACGAACGTGCTATTTTGCATATGGATCTCGATGCATTTTTCGTATCGGTGGAATGTCTAAAGAATAGTAGTTTACGGGGACGTCCGCTGATTGTTGGAGGATATAGCAATCGGGGAGTTGTTGCGGCCTGCAGTTACGAGGCACGTGCTTTTGGGGTACATTCGGCGATGCCGATGAAGATGGCCTTACGGTTGTGTCCGCAGGCTCAGGTGATTCGTGGGGATATGGACTCCTACACCAGGTATTCTGCCATGGTAACGGACATCATTTCCGGTCAAGCCCCTCTATTTGAGAAGGCCTCCATTGATGAGTTTTATCTCGATCTCACGGGGATGGACCGTTATTTTGGTTGTATGAAATGGTCTGAGGAATTGCGGACCAAGCTCATGAAAGAGACGGGACTACCTATTTCGTTTGGTTTGTCGGTGAATAAATTGGTATCCAAGGTAGGGACGGGAGAGGCGAAGCCTAACGGGATGCTGCAGGTAGCGCGTGGCGAGGAGCGGGCATTCCTCAATCCGCTGAGTACCAATAAGATTCCCGGTATTGGCAAAGAGACGTACAAGCGGTTGAGTTTTATGGGTGTACGAAGCATTCGCACGCTGAGTGAAATTCCCGTGCGTTTACTGCAGCGGGAATTTGGTCCTGAGTCGGGAACCAGTCTGTGGGAGCATGCACATGCGATCGATGATCGGCCGGTCGTTCCGTACCACGAGCAGAAATCGATTTCCAAAGAAATGACGTTTGAAAAAGATACACTCGATATTCGCCGCATCAAGGTATTGTTGCTGGACATGTGTGAAAAGCTGGCTTTTGAATTACGGCAAGGAGGCCGTGTTTGTTCTTGTGTTACTGTCAAGATTCGTTACGCCGACTTCAATACGTATTCGCGTCAGAGGCGCATACCATATACGTCCCATGACGATACCCTGCGTCGGGTATGCTATGAGTTGTTCGATGCAGTTTATGAGAAGCGCCAGCTTATCCGGTTGGTCGGTTTGAAGTTGAGTGGGCTGGTGCAGGGTCACTACCAGATCAGTTTGTTTGAAGACACGCAAGAGCAGATCTCCTTATTGCAGCAACTGGACCATATTCGTCGCAGATGGGGTGCCGGGGCGGTACAGCGTGCTGCAGTCATACCCTGAAAATGGAGGAAAGAGCATAAAGTGCAGCGAGCAAGAGAAATGTAAATCAGTCGAGTAAAAGGAGAAGTTTATGGCAGGGTTTATTCCGTGACTTGGAGTGTTTACGAAGCAGATACATCCCTTTGGAAAGCATATTGACGGTGACGGATAAACGAAAATCCTCAATGGGAACATCCATTAAAAGTTTGCCGGCAAGATCAAGAATTTGAAGTGATTCGCGAAGAGAAGCGTTGAAATTGGGAAACTGGAGCTGCAGTAAATTGCCTGCCGGATTATTCAGAATGATCATATCCAATGAAGGATCCGCTACATCGTTTAGATCAGCAGGATCCATATTTAATTCATATAAATTGGCACCCTGACGCAATGTTGGGTTGTACTCATCGGTAATAAACCAGCGGCGGTCGCCAGCAGCACAAATGCCTTCTTTTTGCGTGTAGGAAGGCAAGAGGACTTCAGATGCGGGGCCTTTTAAAAAACGGTTTCCATCCACATTTCGGAACAACCAGAGACGGTCATGAGAGAGCAAAGTAAACTCCCTTGTTTTTGGATTAAAGGCCGCGCCGGTCACCCAGTAAAAAAGCATAAGGCCCTCTCCTGTTTTAAACGAGTCCACCGGCTGGAGGCTATAGGTGCCGGCTTTAGCGGGAAGGCTGTATTGATAGGTATATCCTGTAAAAGGGTTGGTCCGGTTCTTTGAAAACAAATGTAAACTATCTTCATTCCATACCATAGCCTCCATATCGAAGTTTCGCAAATCAGCTGCAGGAGGAAATTCGAGTTGATTGGCGTAATTGAATTCGATGATTTCAGGAACAATACTGTCTGAGGAAGCATGTGCGGGATCTCTGAGGATCAGAATGCGCAGATTTTTCCGGTTATTATTGTTGTTGCCAAAGTCCCCGATATATACATTGCCAAAAGGATCTGAACAGATATCCTCCCAGTCGGTTTTCGGGCTCTTCAGTATTTTCAAAGTCCGGAGAATGTGACAATCCGTATTGATTTCATAAAGTTCATCAGGACTGCTGTTATCCGCCTGAGACCAAAAACTTTGTCCACCGTTCAAGCTCAACAAGCCCGAACTACTTGTAAGTTTGGTATCAAGGGCGCAGCGGGTATTGAAAGAAAAACCCTGAGAACGAACACTTGTAAGTAATGCAAAAAATAAGCAGAAACTGCAACTCCAAAAACGTCCATCCTGGAAAAGGAATACATGCATGTTACGGGGGACTTCAGAGTTGCACATAGACCAGTTTTTTTTCTTCAAAAAAGGGTTCGGGAAAACGATCATGGATATTCCAAACTTCCAGGTATACACCCTTAGGGAGGATACCAAGTTCGTCTTTAAGGTCTCCCCCTTTATATGCAATAAGACCGTTTGGCAGGGCTGTTACGGACTTTACCTGAACCAGATGACGTGCATATTGAATGAGTTGATCCAATTGCGTGACTGCCCGGCTGATTACAAAATTGAAGGAACCTCTGAAGTCTTCCGCCCGGATATGCAGCGCTTTCACATTTTTAATGTTCAGGTGTTGTATTACATCGTTGACCACGTTTATTTTTTTTCCCGTTCCATCAATGGCTGTAAAATGAACATGAGGCATCAGGATTGCCAGTGGGATGACCGGAAAACCTCCCCCGGTTCCAAGGTCCAGGATGTTGCATTTGGAATTCCAGCTAACGAAAGCAGAAAGGGTAAGAGAGTGCAATACATGGTGCACATAGAATTGATCCATATCCTTGCGTGAAATGACATTTACTTTGGCATTGGCCTCTTCATAAATGCCTTTTAATTGCCGGAAGGCCTCCAGTTGGGATGGATTTAACTGAGGGAAATAGCGCAGGAGGTCTTCCATTGTTACCAGTTTTTTTTCTTTATAGTCAGAAAGGGTAGTTGCATGCAAAGATGAAGCAAGTAGATGATTTCAAGAAGAGGATAATACAAGCACAGTCCGGATTCGCGCAGCAGGCGACATGTTTTACAAAAAACAGGCCAACAGACAAGCAATTTCGAGATAAACAAAAAGGAGGCAAATAAGAAATCTCCTTTCCATATCGCAACAAAAAATGCAATGTAAAATCCAATCAAACTGGTGTAAAATGCCAGGAGATAAAATTTTGAAGAGTGCGAATACTTTTTAGAACTGGCATAATGCCGCCATTTTTGAAGAAAATAGTGCAAATAAGTTTTTTTGGGTTCGGTGTAGACAAAGGACTCCGGATGAAGGCACAGGGCAGTATTTGTTGCAGTTGCCTTGTGTTGTATGAGAAAGTCATCGTCACCGTATGGCAGTTCCGGGAGGAGCGCTTGCAAGTCAAAGATCGAATGCAGGTACATCATATTTCTTCCGGTTGCGGCATAAGCTTTACCCAACAGTGCTGCACCACCTGTTTGCAACATATTGAGGAGTGCTTCGAAGCGTATCATTTTATTCAGCCATCCAGACCTTGTATGGTAAGGGGCATACGCTAAAACGATTTCTTTGTCGTTTTTCAAGCAATCTGCCAGGTGTTCCAGCCAGTGTGATGAAGCCGGTGAGCAGTCCGCATCTGTTACACATATCCATGGGTAATTTGCTTTTTGAACTCCTAGGGCGAGCGCTTGTTTTTTACCTGAGACTTCCGGTGGGCAAGAAAGTACTTTGAATATTTTTGATTGCATGCTTTGTTGATGCAGCCATTGCAAAGATCCATCGGTAGAATGGTCGTCGACAATGATCAGTTCAAATTCCGGATATTGTTGATTCAGCCAAAGCTGGATATTTTTTTGCAAATTCAGAAGTTCATTTTTTGAACAAACGATCAGGCTGACACCTTGGTGGTTATATTTGGGTATGCATTGCGTAGTTTTGGTAAGTTGACGAAATACATACATCCAAAAGAAGAACTGGATAGACAAAAAAAACACGGATAACTTGGAAATTGTAAACCAGAACACACCGAAAGGTAAATATATTTGTTAAATGCAATCATATTAGATTATACTTTAATATGTTTGTGTACTGAAAGAGCGGAAACCCTACTAATTCTGAACTATGAAACAACGGTATATACTTTTTTTCCTTGTCCATTTATCCTTTGGATTATGTTCTCAAATGAACTACAACGGGCAGTTCTTATTTGGAAATGAATGGATCAAGGCAGGTCAATCCTATTGGAAGATGAAAATTCCGGAAGACGGAGTTTACAGAATTTCATATTCCCTGCTTGAAAAAATGGGTTTTCCGCTCAGTACTGTTTCTTTTGAGCAAATCCGGCTTATCCGAAACGGCGAACCGGTTTCGACGATACTTAGTACCAGGGGGAAAGGAGGGCCAGCAGATTATATCTTATTTTATGGTTTAAAAAACAGGAGTGAATTGGATGCTCCACTGTTTACGGGTCAGGATGTTTTATTAAATCCGGAATACAGCATGTTTACTGACACATCGACCTATTACCTCACCTGGGAGCAGGACGTATCGACTGCAATCGTTGAAAAAATCACAAATGACCTGTCTGCTCCATTACCGAAAGATGCCTATTTCATACAAACGCAAAAGACGGTTTTCACGGATATTTCCTTTAAAAGGGGAGTGGGTTTTGGAAGTGATCAGAAATTTCCATTATTTGATTCCGGCCAGGGATTTAGCAGTGATTTATTCAGAAGCAGGACATTCAACATTGCATTACCTTCGGTATATACCGATGGTCCGGATGCACAAATACGTATCCGGCTAACCGGATTCGGAGATGATAACACGTCTCATAAAGCACAATTTAGGATTGATGGAAATTCATTTGGAACGGAAATTTTTGCAGGATACAAAGTTCGCACCAAAGAATTGGTGTTGTCATCAAACGAACTCAAGGAAAATTTTGATTTGAATATTTCCGGAGAAGCAAGTCCGGAAGACAAATTGGTTGTGGCAGTTATTGAGGCGAGTTATCCGAGGAAGTTTGATTTTTTGCAAAGCCGTTTTGCACAGCTTAAACTCGAAAAAAGTGTTATCAGGAAATACCTGGAGCTCGATCAGTTTGATGGAGGAAATGAGATATTCCTGTATGACCTTACAAACAAGTATTATCTAACAAGCGTTAGGGAATCAAATGGGCAGTACCGTGTGACCATACCGGAATCCAGCGTTGATCATGAGTTTATAATTTGGAATACATCTGAAATAAAGGACATAGGCCTGGCCGAAAAAGTTCAATTTGAAGAGTATTCCAATGCGGATTTCAATTATGTAATTCTGTATCATCCGAGACTTACGGATGATGGAGCTGGCAACAATTATGTTCAGGCGTATGCGGATTACCGGAGCTCAGCGGAAGGAGGATCCTATAAGGTTGCTCTGGTTAATGTGGAAAGCTTATATGATCAGTTTGCATACGGCATTTATACGCATAGTCTGGCCGTTCGCAATTTCAGTCAATACATCCGTACCATTTGGCCTAACATGTCATACGTACTCATCATTGGCAAAGGTCTGGAATATCCCTATTACCGAAAGACGGGTGTGGACAGCACGTATTTTTTTGTACCTACCTTTTGTTCTCCGGCGGCAGATATCATGTTGGTTTCAGATAATCAGAACAGACCCATGTGTTCGTTTGGCCGGCTTCCGGTGATTCATGGATCAGAGATAAAGTCCTATTTGGATAAAGTGAAATCACATGAATCCTATCTTAAGACAAATGCATACAGTCTTGAAAGCAGGGAGTGGTTAAAGAGGATCATTCATTTATCTGGTGGAGACCCCAATATTTATGCACTTATAAGCAGCCAGTTAACAGGAATGGAAAAGGTGATCGAAGATAATTTATGTGGGGCGAATGTAGAGACATTTTATAAACAGAGTAGCAGCACTATTGAGGTGGCGAACAGCGAGCGCCTTCGTTCATTTATAAATGAGGGAAGTTCTATTATCGCATTTATGGGTCATTCCGCTGCCATACGCCTTGATTTTAATCTCGAGAATGTAGATTCCTACAAGAATAAGGACCGGTATCATGTATTTATGGCGATGGGATGTTATGCCGGATCTTTGTTTGGACCCAACCGGTCAATAAGTGAGGACCACAATCTTGCACCGGAGAAAGGCTCCATTTTATACATTGCAAACACCACTGCAGGATATCCGGATATATTGGGAGCTTTTGGAAGTGAATTCTACAAACAGATAGGAG
Organism: uncultured Saprospiraceae bacterium; assembly: GCA_964507535.1. Lineage (GTDB taxonomy): Bacteria > Bacteroidota > Bacteroidia > Chitinophagales > Saprospiraceae > Vicinibacter. The sequence goes on along the minus strand of CAZDQG010000023.1, from coordinate 15,043 downwards.
GAAATTATTATGGCAAGCCTGTGGGAGATGCATTGCGCGAGACTGTGAACTCCATTTCTGGAATAGGTGGGGAGCGATTGCTTACACAAGCATACAGCACTACATTGAATGGAGATCCTGCAATTCGCCTTAATTTTAACATTAATCAGGATTACACTGTGGATCCAAAGACAGTTGTGACAGAGCCGGGATTGGTCTTTGCAAGTCAGAAAGAATTTGAGTTAAGGTTTGATGTTGTAAGTCTGGGAGCGTATTACAAGGACAGTGTATTGGTGACGGTAGAAAAGGAATTTCCGGGGGGGAAACGAACGATCGTTTTTAATCAAAATATCGCGAATCCCTCAGATCGCAGCCATGTCAGTCTGAAAGTACCCGTTGGTGGTGAAGAAGCAATAGGCTACAACCGCATATATATCCGCATTGATGGAAAAAATCTCATTGCAGAAGGGCCCATGCCGGAAGCGGAAAACAACAATGAATTGGTGATCAATGGACAAAAGGGATATTCGATATTCATTTTTGGAAATGAGGCCAAGCCGGTATTTCCAAAAGAATTTGCAATCATTGATACAGATCAACCTACGTTAATTGCCTGTAATGGGAATACACTTGCCGAACCTATACGATATTATTTTGAACTGGATACCACGGCTTATTTCAACAGCCCCGCAAAGCGGAGCTATAATGTTATGCAAACAGGTGGTGTTATTTCATGGGCACTCAACCAAGCTTTATTACAGAATACCGTTTACTATTGGAGGGTAGCACCTGACAGCATTGGAGCCGGACAGTTTGCATGGCGCAATACTTCGTTTATTTATTTGTCCAACAGCGATCGTGGCTGGAATCAGTCTCATTTTTTCCAGCATCAGCAGAACGAACTGGTGAAAATGCAATTAAAGGAACCCGATCGCGTATTCAAATATGCTGAGGCATATGTTGAAATTCGCGCCAACAACGGATACATTGAGCTACCCACGTATATCAGACCACGCGTATATGTGGGCACGGATGTGGCAGCGGATTATGAATACTGGCAGTACAATTCTGATTTTTCAGGAGTTGTAATAAATGTTTTTAATCCGGTTACAGGACGTTTATGGGTCAATCGCACCGGTGGAGACTATAATAGTTTCGCAGATTCCAGATATATTGGAAAGCCCTTTTTTATTTTTAAAACAGCTACCTCAGCGGAGCGTGCTGCGCTTATTCAGTTTATTGAGCAAACGGTTCCTAACGATCATGTTGTTGTATTTTCCACACTTACTCAATATCAATATTCTTATTATCCAGAGTTATGGGAATCTGACGGACCTAAAAATATATTTTCTGTACTTGAGTCACAGGGAGCACGACAGGTTCGCAACCTTCAATCTTTCAATTCGGTACCCTACATCCTTATTTTCAGAAAGGGCAGGACAGATTTTGAAGTACGGGAAAGCATTGGAAACTTTACAGACGAAAATGAAGTGTCCCATTCATTTACCATCCCGCAAACTGCCGGGTCTGTGCATTCCACCCGGATTGGACCTGCAAAGTCCTGGAAGCAGTTTAATTGGGGAAACAGCTTGTATAATACTCTCGATGACAGCCAGGAAATAAACATCTACGGAGTCGATGTGAACGGGTCTGAAAAAGTGCTCTTTGGTCCACTTGGGCAGGCTAGCCAGGACCTTCGGAGTGTGGATGCAAGCCAATATCCCTATCTCAGGCTTGAATGGAAGTCACAGGACACCAGTTCCAGAACGTCACCGAATCTTGATTTCTGGAGGGTTCATCATGTGTCCCTTCCGGATGCTGCATTTCATCCTGCTCTTGGATATAAAAAATCAAAAGATACTATAAACCAGGGGGATATTTTCAATCTCGAAATTACTGCCCAAAACATTGGCGAGGAAGCCCTCGACAGTCTTCTGGTAAAGTTCACACTTGTGAATCAAGCAAATCAAACGGTTGTTAGTTACCGTCGCTTTGCTCCCCTTGCCAGTCTGGCCAGTTTGAAAATTCCATATTCGTTTACGACCTCTTTGGTATATGGTGCATATAAACTCTTTATAGAATTGAATCCCAACAATGATCAGCCGGAGCTGTATACTTTCAATAATACTGCAGTTGTATCCTTCTATATCAGGAGGGATAAACGCAAACCTTACGTCGATGTAACTTTTGATAAAAACAGGATTATCAATTTGGATATTGTTTCCAGCAAGTCCCAGATTGAGATCAGCATTCAGGATGAGAATAAGGATTTACTATTGAATGATACCTCCGCATTTGTGATCAAGATAAAAGAGCCTGGAGGGACGGCTCAAAGGGTTTATTTTGGACAAAGTAATGTTCATTTTATTCCGGCAGCCCCGGGTGAAAAAGCAGTGAAAGCACTTATTGATGGACAATTTACCAAGGATGGGGTCTATACGTTATTTGTCACAGCATATGATGCTTCAGGGAATACTGCTACAGATCTTGAATACCAGATTGATTTCACTGTTGTATTGAAATCTTCTGTCAGCAACTTATTGAATTATCCGAATCCGTTCAGTACGAAAACCCGTTTTGTATACACATTGACGGGCGACGTACTTCCGGAAGAATACATGATTCAAATTTTGACGATATCAGGAAAGGTGGTCCGGGAAATTAGCAAAGAAGAACTTGGGCCATTGCAGATAGGATCGCACATGACAGAGTTTGAATACAATGGTACCGATCAATTTGGGGACCGGCTCGCAAATGGGGTGTACTTATATCGCTTTGTTGTTCGCGATAAAAATCACAGATCCTGGGATACATACGATACCGGGACGGATATGTATTTTAAAAATGAATTTGGCAAAATGGTGATTATCCGTTAACAGTATTTCAAAGCAAATGAAATCGTGTACTTCTCCTTAGTACCGATAATAATAGACATCATGGCCTGGGATTTATGACTGTGAATGGAGTTTCATCTGGTAGCATGCATCCAGGAAAAATTTCATCGTCCAATTGGTGTATCGTAATGGAAAATAAGGTCCCCAAATTGGGATAGAGGAAGGAAACGCACCATGGTGTTCTTTCGAATCGGATTGATTTTGCCAGCTTAAAAGTTGATCAAACAAGAAACAGGCAGTTTCCTTGAAAAGCGGGTTGCCACAGGACGTATATACTTTTAACAAAAGCGCACAGAGTTGAGCCTGTCCTGTTACACAAATAAAGGAAGTATCAAAGCTGAAATCCTTATAGATCCTTCCAGGAGTCTTTTTTATTTGAGAAATCCGATTTACGAATTTTGATAATACCATTTGGACCCGGTTTTGGATTTCTTCTTTTTCCAGGATCAAAGAGCATTCATAGAATCCTTCCAAAGCATAGATTACAGTATGCAACAGTGCGGGTTTATCCGGAAAGAAACCCATATTTTTTAAAGTATCTTCAGATGTATTATATGATAAAAGAAGATCCAGTGATTTTTCTATAATTTCCTTAAATTCTGAATCTGCATATTTATGATCAATCATCAGCATAGGCCAAAGAGCGCGTGCATAATATGCAGAATAAAAACCAGGGGAGTACAGGCCCTGGCGGATTGTTCCCTTGTCATCAATGGATTGAATGAGCCACAAAAAAGCCTTAGTCAAAGATGCTTTGTATTTGTTATCCCGGGTGTGCAGGTACAGTTGATGAAGTCCGAAGAGGATTTGGGCCGTGTTAAATACACTAGGAATTTTGAATTGAGTGCCGGAATGAAAATACCCATCATCTGACTGAACGCGGAGCAGCCATTCCCCGGCTGATTCTGCGATAGGGGACAAGCCGGGCAGGCAGCTGTTATTGAATTCCAGCAGGTTTTCAATAATGTAACCTGTGGTTTCCGGATAATCGCGGGACCATGCACAGCATCCTGGCAAACAGATCCATCGGCTGTGTGGAAATCCGCCGATGCCATGGCTGTATGCTTGTAACAACCATTTCAATGTACTGGCTTCGGCTTGCCCAATCGAATTCATGGACGAAAAGATAATGTAATAATTGGAATATATAAATGGAAAGCAACTACGAAATGCAGATTCAGAGCTCCGCTTCAAAACCTTATGAATAAAGGAATCTTGACCAGGAAGTGCACCATTCTTAAAACGTGTTCAAAATAAGCTCAGTACCAAATGATCTTATTGACATTGGTATATTTCTTAGTTTTGAAAGAGAATCTTAAAATGAAATTCAGGCCTATTCTAAGCAGTGTAACAATTCGATATATGCCTAATCAAAAATCACGATAGCGTTTTTTAGTTTGAAAGGAAGCAAAGTGAAACCAAAGAGAATTTTATATATCGGTACTGCTGAGAGTTATTTTACAAAGAAGTTCTTGCCAGAACTCGTACGCTTGAATGTGTGTCCCATGGATTTTGTGTGTGTGTATCAAGCGCCCAGGACATTTACAGTGGAAAGACAAGGTGCCATTTTGAGAGGGATATTGGGAATAAAGAGCAGAATGCAAATGTACCATATCTGGGTGTGCCGCTTGTATTGGTCCATGTATTGCATGCGACATGGAATACGACTGATATCTATTGAATCCATTCGAGAGGATGTTCTGACTGGTCTGTTGAAGGAGTCGGATGTTGCTTTGACTGCGGGTATCTGTCAAAAATTTTCATCCAAACAGATTCATGCGGCCAGGGGTAATTTGATCAATTTTCACTATGCTCCTCTTCCCTATTACAGAGGGACGCACAGCGTTTTCTGGCAAAAGGTAGGGGGAGATCATGATTTTGGATATTGTTTTCATAAAGTGGATGAAAAAATAGATCATGGAACTATTTTATTTCAGAAGCGATTACGGATACCATTTGAGTACAGTGTAAGTAAAATTTGTGACCTGCTGACGGATCATGCCACATTTCAGCTTTCATTGCTTGTAACAACTGAGCTCTCAGGATTGCCGCAGGATGAAAAAAAGGCGAACTATTTTTCATCGCGGGCTTTTGAAAAATATCTTCATATCGGTCCCGGGGAGAAAGAGGATTGGGTGGATAAGATCAAATACAGTCCGGTTCTGATTTGGGATAAAAGATATATACTTCATTTTGGAAAAGCGGAAGAGCATATTGAAGAAGCTGTTATTTATATAAAAGGCCTTACAGTCATTGTATGCACAAGGAGCAGGAAGATTCCTATAATAAGTGTAAATTACCTGCCCGCGATATTTTATTTTCGCAGTATAAAGCGGATTTTTGGAACAACAACATAAAAGACAAAAAGCATCCCTTGCATTAAATCATTTTTTCAGATGGCAGCTTGCCTCAAGTGTTTATATGGCCTTGTTGCAGGTAGGTATTTTTGTCTTTTTAGGACGTTTTCTGGGATATAAGGAAATGGGCATTTATGCCATTTTCCAGTTGGTTTTCCGCCTGGCAGTAGCATTGTTTGAACCCGGATTATTCGTATCTATTATTCAGAAACCACAACATTCAGCAAAAACCTACCGCTTGTTGGTTCGATACCAGATGTATCTGGCTATCGCAGGCACAGCAATTCTTTTCGTTTTCTTTCTTTTGCAAAGGGAGTACCTGCATGAGAATCCCTACATCGTATTGTTAAGTCTGATATTATTCCCCATGATTGCCGCAGGATCGAAATATCCGGCATTATTGACGCAGTCTTTTCAGCAAAGAACTATCAGTCTTTCCCAAATTGTCTCATCGAGTATTGAAATTGTATGCATTCTCATTTTTATCTGGAATAACAATCCCGTTCTTGTATTTGCAAGTGCTTTTTGCCTTCGTCATGCAATATATTATCTATTGTGTTATTCATTTACCGAGAAGAACCTGATATATAGCATGGATGAATCTGATTCAAAAGACACCATAAAATATGGGTCGTATCAGCTTGTGAACCAGGGGATCAGTTTTGTTCAAGGAAATTTTGATTCCGTTTTAATCACAGGGGTATTCGGATTGCGCATGCTTGGGCCTTATAATTTTGCATCAGAGATCAGTTACCTGCTTTTTTCCAAGATCAATCCAATTTTTAATAGAGCAAGTTTTCCTGTACTTGCAAGGCATAAGGATGAAGAAGTTTTAAGGCAGCAACTCGTATCGGGAACGTTATTGAGCCATGCATTGGTGACCCTTTCCTTTTATTTACTGTTGTATTGTAATCTCGATGTTTTTATTCCTTTGGTTTTTAAGGACCCTGAAGGATTGATCCTTCAGTTTTCAAGATTTATTTGTGTTATGGCCATGATCCGGTCTGTTAACAATGTAGTGTTTTCTCAGTTACTAGCAATGGGGGAGTCTAAGTATTTACTGCGCTGGAATGTGGTTGTACTTGTATTTAATTATGTATTTATCGCAGTGATTTATTTCACAAAGGCACACATTGAACAATTTTTAATCATCAATATTTTTGTAAGTTTTTTCGTGTTGTTGATAAGCCTGAATAAACTTTTGAAGTATCTGACTAATAAGCAGCTTTTTTATACTCAGATACTCAGGTATGCGATCTATTTTTCATCCCTTTTTGTATTGTTGATTTTGATTTCAAAAGTTGCCTTAGCTGGATTTTTGATAACAGGCATACACATTGTTCTCATACTATCCTGGTCGATTTTATTTTACAAGAATAAAATGAAGGAATTATTTTTTCTGAGGATTTTTTAAAATGAATGATGTCCTTATTATTATTGAAAAAAGGAAAGAAGGTATCAGGGATATCCGTCATATGGTTTGTGCCTGGAGTTCATCGAATACTTCTGTATTTGTATCCGGTGAAATGGATCCGAAAGCCATCATTCAATTCCGGTCTGAGAAATTATATATCATAGGCCGAGCTTGTGCGCTGGGCAAGGCCATAGATACCGAAGATATTTTTACCTCGATAAAGGAAAGGAACACAAAAGGACTAGACCGGTTTATGAGATCCATGAATGGATTGTTTTGTGTAGTTCATGTAGACCCTGTAAACGATTATATTCATCTCATCAGCGATCACTTTGGATTTTATCCTTTGTATCGCTTTCAGGATTCTTCACGAATTATCATTTCGAGCAGTCTCCGCGTGTTATACCGTCTTCTCAGGCATGAACTTCACACAGACACAACAGCTCTTGCGAATTACATCAACAATGGTCATTTGTTAGGTGGTCAATCCTGGTTTAAAGAGCTTACCAGACTTTCGCCCGCAAGTTTATACTGCTTAAAAGATCCTGAAGTACGCGTCGAACAGCTTTATTACTGGACCTGGGCGCAGATCAGAAAATCGCAGGAGTCCATTTCAAATCTCATTGAAAAATACAATCACGCATTTAAGGAGGGTATATCCAGACTGCAAATTGGATCAGAAGAGCGTACAACAGTTAGTTTGAGTGGAGGGTTGGACAGCAGGTGGATTGCCCAGGAAGCATCGCGGCATTTTAATCTGGATACCTTTAGTTTTTCAATGGGAAAGCGTGGAGAGTTAAAGCTCGCACAACGGGTGGCTGCTGCACTTGGAATACCTCATCATTACCTGGAAATCCAGAAGGAATGTTGGTTAAAGAAGAGGCTTAAATTGTTTTGGGAAGCGGAGGGCATGTTGCATCTTGGACATGTGCATGAAGGCGATGTTACAGAAGGATTAGGGAAGACTTATTCTAAAGTATTTCATGGATTTTTTGGAGGTGGAATTTATGCCCAAGGGAAACAATGTAACAAACCGATGCAGGATGCATTTGCAAGAACTCTTTTCAATTTGGATGATCAGGATAGTTATGCGCAAGATGCTTTTCTAAATGATCATGGTGTTGATGCTTATATAATCCAGCAACGGATGCGAAATCAATCTGCATATAGTATTTATGCATTGTCAAAAAGAATGCATTTGGTGATACCTTTTTACAACATGGACTGGATGGAAATAAACTACAGCATTGATGACACACTTCAGGTTCATCATGGATTCTACCTTGCTGCCCTGAATGCAGATTTGGATAAGTCCCTTCTCCGCATTCCCTGGCAACGAACGGGTATTTCGCCAGCTTGTATTCGCATGAACAAATTGTACCTTGCAGCTAAAGTTCCTCAGACGAAGGAATTTTTGCATCAGTATTTTGGAAGAACCCGCCATTTCATAAATTATAATGTATATGATCGCGAAGTGAATTATTGGTTCAATTATTTTAAGAAGGAAATTGCATCCTTTAATTTTCCTTATGAAGTGATTGGAAGAGAGAAAAAAATGCGACTGCTTTCACTTGCTGTTTGGTTTCGAATGTTGAAAGAGGACCGGTATGAGATCATATAAAATTCTTCATTTGGTGGATTGTTATTTACCGGAAACCATGAGCTGGTTAGGTAATCTATTGGAAGGAAGTTCCCAGGCATGCGAACATATGGTGCATACGGATTTTCTTATTAGTAAACCAGCAGCCTGCATACAGGTATTGGGGGAAAAGCGCGTGGTTCCATATCCCTTGCAATTTAAAGAAAGGCTTAAAAGCTTCCTTTATCACAGGAGGCGAGTTGCAGAGCTTCGAAGAATTGTAAGCAAGTTAAAACCTGACATCATTCATGTTCATTTCGGGCATGTTGCGGTTCGTTATTTTAATTTGCTGGAGGAATTGGAGCTGCCATTTTGTATTTCATTGTATGGATTTGATTACGAACACTTGCCATTTAAAAACCCGGAAACCAGAGAGATTTATGTAAGATTGTCAGAAAAAGGTGCTTATTTTATTGTTGAAGGAAGCTATTCAAGACATCTTTTAGAAACATATGGAGTCCCACGACAACAGATATTCCCTATTCACCTATTGAGTTCCTTGGATTTTAAGCGCAATTCAAGAAGTTTTGGTCAACCCGTTACGTGCATTCAAGCGGCCAGTTTTACAGAAAAGAAGAATCAATTAGGATTGATTGAAGCACTCCGTGAAAGACATGCAAACAGAATAAGCATTCAGCTGATCGGGGAGCCAGCAGATAAATCCTATTTCAGAGAAGTAAAAGCAGCTCTTGCAAAAAAAAGAATGCAATCTGTTCATATCTCAGATGTATTGCCTTACAGCACATATTTAGATTGCATTGCACAAAGTGATTTTGCCTTACAGTTTAGTAAAAGAGCGAAGAACCACGACACGGAGGGAGGGTGTCCAGTTTTTATAAAAGATGCATTATTGATGAGTACACCTGTTTGTACTTCCAGACATTGCGATATTCCGGAGACCGTTGTGCATGGCTTTAATGGATTTTTAACAGATGAAGGGGATAGCAGTCAGATCACCGAAATAATTGATTCCATTTTGGGCCTAAGTCCCAGGCAGTATCAGAAATTGGCCTTACAAGCAGGGCAGTCCCTTCGAATCAATGCCCTGGATAATTTATGTTGCAGGGAGTTGCTGTACATTTATAATGCATTGATTGCGGGCTCCTTTCAATAAACAGTTCACCAGGAAGGGCTAAAACAGAAGACTCCAAAACGCATACGTTCTTATTTGTACAGTAGGCTTGTTTCAGTATGGTGGACAATCTCTTATTTTGTGAAGTGAATCGGTTGATCCTTTTTAGTTGTAATTATACTCCATTGCGGAATCCCAGGTCGTTTCGCATGAAGCTGCACTTTCCTATTCTTGGAGAAATTACAGAAACAAAACTCATCACCGCCAGGACTGCAGCAGCTTTGGAACAGGATGATCCAAAAATATACCGCGTTGGTTTTAAAGTAAGTGATCCCGGAGTTTTGCGAAATCGATTAAAGGAATATCCAATCATGCGTTTTTTGCATGGATTGATGTTTCCGGATGATCAGCTTATTCATCAAGTTCAGTTTTTGTGGTATTATTTCTGGAAGATCCGGAAGAAAAATGATATTATACTCACGGTTTCAAATCCCTTTAGTAGCCATTTGATTGGATTCTTTTTGAAACGGATTTTTGGTCACAAATGGATTGCCGATACAGGGGATCTTTTCTATATTGCTGAGAGAGGTCACTCCGCTGTGCGGAAGACAATTGAAAGAATTGTTTTGAAGAGAGCGGATGTTATTGTCGTTAATTCTGAAATGATAAAGAAATATTATGTTCAGGAATTGGGTTTGGATCAACATAAGATTGAATACATTCTCAATGGCAATGCACTTGATTTTTCCGGATTGAAATGGAAGGAATCCGCAACACTTCGATTCAGTTTTATAGGAACCACGTATTCGGGGATACGGGACGGACTTGAGGAAGTCCAAATGATTTTATCGGCCATGAGGGAGTGCCCGAATACATCTTTTGTGATTCAATTTTTTGGAAGGCAATGTGAAGCTTTGCAAAAAGTAATTAAAATGAATCCCGCGAAGATGAGTATGAAATTGTGTAATTCGGATGAATCCTTATTGGAAGCGTATGCAAACACAGATATTCTGCTGAATTTCTCCAATGGCAATTATCCGGGCCTTCCGAGTAAATTAGAATCCTATTTGAGCAGTGGAATTCCAATTATCAATTTTTATAAAGAGGAAACCGAATCCAGTTATTGTTTTTTGCAATCCTATGTGGGACAGGTTAAGCAGGTTCAGCTTGTGCCGGATTCCAGTTCAATGATTGCCGCTTTTGTAAAAGCACTTCCAGAAAGAGGAATCCCATGTGATAGAAGTGACGGGGAAGAAATAAAAAGGCAATGGAGCCGCATTCTGAACAGTTTAATCGGATAGCATTACAAAATTTTTAAAAGTCAGGATTCAATTTACCAGCAGATGCAAATTTTTCCCATGCTTTTACGGGTTTCAAGCAAGGTATGTGCCTGGCCAATTTCGTCAACAGAAAAGCGGTGAGGTGTTTTAGGTGTAAATACACCTGATTCTGTCAGGCGCACAACTTCCTGTAAGATATGTTGGATAAGCTGTGGTTTCTTTTCGGATACAGGAAGCATATTAATGCCCAGTATGGATTTGGAAGGCATCATCAACATGACCGGGTGGTAGAGACCAAATTGTAAAAAGCAGAGGATTTTTGAAAGGAAATTTCGCGAAATGAAAACAGAAGCACCATGGCAGACAATTCGTCCTCCCGTATTCAGGCATGTAAAGCCCTTACGAACGGAGGAGCCGCCGATACCATCAAATATTATGTCTACTCCTTGATGTTGGGTGTGTTTCATAATGACTTTTCGAAAATCTTCCTTATTATAGTTGATGGGGTACTGGACTCCCATTTTGGTGAGGAGGTTTATTTTTTCTTCAGAGCCGGCAGTAGAAAACAGGGTACATTTCTTATGAAGAGCATATTGAATCAGTGCTTGCCCCAAGCCGCCTGCGCCGGATTGAATCAGTACTTTGTCCTCCGGATGGAGCTGAACCAGTTCAGCAGCCGCATAATACGCCGTAACATATTGTGTTGTAAGTGCAACAGCATCGAGCGGGTCTATGCCTGAGGGTATTTTTACCACGGCCTGTGCAGGAGTGCATACGTATTCTGCATAAGCCCCGAAACGGCAAAGTGCAATAACCGGGTCTCCTATTTTAATATCATGAACAGCTGAACCGGTTTCAACCACGGTACCTGCCAAATCAAAGCCTATTATGGAAGGAAGTTTGGGGGCCCCATCGTAGAGGTTCCTGCGAATCATCACATCTGCAAAATTCAATCCCGAACAGGTAGTTTTTATGAGCACCTCATCTGCTGCCGGAGCAGGTTTTTCAACTTCCCTCAATTCAAAGGCCCGATCTGGGTTTGTGTGCCGGGTTAAAATAATCGCTTTCATGGCAATGGAAGGCCTGACTTAAATGGCCGGACTGCAAGGTACAGGATATGAGGAGATCAAAACATATAGTTTCGGGAAAAGAAGCAATAATGTGTAATAAGGAAAATCTCTTTTTTGGATGGTTCAATGTTTTAAATAGCGGGCAGTAAATTTTTTAAAAAAGTGGAAAAAAATTTGAAGGTTACCCAATAAAAGATATTTTTGTCTTAAATATAGAATTCATCAGTTTTAAATTGTAGAAACACATGAAACGAAATGGTATCATTTTTCTGATTGCGCTTTTCCCGTTACTTGGAGTTTTGGGACAAAGTTCACGAGGTGTTGCCGGGTATCACATTGGCATTGTACAACCCATCCTGGCTTCCCAGAATGGGGAACTTCATTATATCGATGAAGCAGATTTTTATGCCATTGGATTTCCGATGGGAATTACCTTTCATACAAAAGGCAAGGCCAAATTTGATTTTGAATTTGTACCCTTGATAAAACCGTATGTAAACTTAGGGAATCCCTATGACGTCCACCTCTTGTTTCATCCTGGCATTTTATTTCCATTGTCCGGAGGATTTACTTTTGGTTTGCGGTTTGCCTTTGAAACGGGTGTTGGCCAGTTTGGATTTACGCCCCTGCTCAACAAGTCCTTTAATCTGAGTGATGATTTGTCCTTTTTTGTAGAGTTGGTTGCTCCTGCCCGTTTTGGTCCAAATAAAAATTCAGGGTATACACAGGTATTTGGATTGCACGTTGGCCTCGGACTTTGAGTTCAATTTTTTATTACTAAAATTGTAAAGGCAGTATCATTAAATGGACTGCCTCATTTTTTATACTTTCGATTAAAAGCATAAAGCATATTAGGCTTGATAAAGCCTGATAAGTACCATTCCTTAAATGGTTCCGGAAAATTATCCCGATTTACAGATGTGGGTGCAAGTTTTTTCTGCTGACAATATGAAGCAATAGAATCAACTGCCTGAAAGTATCTTTTCATTAAATGGATTGTACTTAAATCTCCCGGAGGCCCGTGTCCCGGAATAAGCGTTCTAATTGGCAGATTTGATATTTTATCGAGATAATCCGCCCATTTACTTACATCGCCATCGCTAAGCCAGGGATGGAAGGTATTGAAAACAAGATCCCCGGTGAAGATGATGCCTTCCGTGGGAAGAAATACAATCAGATCTTGTTGTGTGTGTCCTGCACCCCAACAGCTTAGTTGTATATTCCGAAGCGTGCCATGTAATTGGAGTTCATGATCAAAGCAAAGAGTTGGCAAGCTTATTTTCACTTGGGCAAAAGATTTCACAAGGCCTTCCAGGTAATATTTTCGCAAGGACCATTCTTTTCGGTCGAAAGAAGACATACTAGCAGTATCCGCCCGATATACCTGTTCAAGTTTTTGAGGAACCAGCTCTTTGTCTTCAGACATTTCAGCCGGAAGTTTTGTGGCCATTTCGTTGCGTGTGATGCCTGTACTTATAATTGTAGCTCCATCAAATACTTGATTTCCGCCCACATGATCATTGTGATCGTGTGTATTGATGACATATTTTACAGGATTTTTACAAAGCACGCTGCACGCCGTTTTCAGGTCTTCGGCGGCTTCAGGAGTCATAAAAGGATCAATTACAACAGTTGCATCACCCAGATCAACAATGCCTGCATTACATATGGCATATCCTTTTTCAGATGCAATTGCAGCATACACGCCATCAGAAAGTTTTATTAATTTAAAATGCTTGGAAATGGGTACTTGCGCTTCAACCGGTGCGCTAATTAAAACCAGAATTCCGCATAGCAATAAGAAATAATAAAGAACTTTCATGTGTTGATAGAGCTTGTAGGAAAATGTAATTTATGTATTGGCAGTCTAATATACAATATCATTACGATATTGGACGAATCATGTAGAATAAGGGCAGTCGGACGAAATTAAAAGGGGGAACAGAAAAAAATGAAGGAGAGGTGTAGCCAGAAATGTACTAAAATGATAAGACTTGTTTTTCATCTTCCTTCATCGGGCCAGAATGAAATTCATAAAATAAAAAGCGCCAGAACTACTCTGGCGCTTTTTATAAACCATTTGTTGATTTTTTGTTTTATTATTCCTGAACAAAGACTTGCACCCCAATAAAGTTGGAATTACCTGCAGGTGGATTTACAAATCCTTTGATAAAGAGCGTGTAATTCTTTCCTTCTACAAAGCTGACCCCTGGCAAGCTGGCTACAACCGGGGTAGTACCGGCGATACGAACTTCAACGAGATACGTACCTGAGTCAATCAATGAAAAACCAGTGGCGGATTTAAATGTAATCCCATTATAACCGGGTCCACCTTTAATGGATACATCAAGAGGAGGCGCATCCGGAGCAACATGGACGTAACGAAAACGAGACTTTCCGGGGCTTGGTTTTGCAAGATCATCCAAGAGAATAAGAGGCTCCACTTTTGTAAAGACATTTACCATAAAGACAGAATAACTCTTATCCTTTTCAAGATCGACTTTTCCTGCAACCAAAGCCGTGTCAGCTCCTTCAGCTTTGACCTCAATAATCTTGTTTTTTCCAGGCGTAACATTTATGTAATTTGTATACTCCGGAAATTTAATCCCCGTTGGATTCTGCTTGATTCCATCAATAAGAACAACAACAGGCGGTGCATCCGGTGAGGCATTAATCACTTTTAATTTCGCAAACCCAGCATCGTCATCACTGCATGAATTTGCAAAAAGCAACAAGCCCACGAAAAACAGAACAGAAGATAACAATTTCATTTTTCCCATCTTTAAATCATTTTTGGTTACACTATTAAAACATAATTTAAAAATGCCCCGTTCCAATTTTTCGTAATTTTTACAGGAACTGCTGTGTTAATCCATTTATCTTATCGTACGATCCATTCATGAAACATTGATTTGAAAACCGCTTAACATTTTGTTAGGATGGTCATGATTGCAGTATGAATAGCAGCTGCATTTCGCTATGTACAAATTAACTAAAGCTCTATACATCTGGGCCCATCGTGCTTTATGCAATGACCTGTATACCTTGTGTAGTATGATTTTTTAGATGTCCTTAAAAAGGATTTCAAAGTTTACCCATTCTGTAGTACATTTAGTTACATGACTTGATGTAAAGTGCATCGGGATTGTTGTTTATTTTTTAAATTAAAATGATCATCCATGAAAGCGTATCTTTTAACAGGAACCCGATTCGCAGTTTTGTTTTCATTGATGTTCTTTTGTTTTTCTTGCAGTAAAGAAGAGTCAAAAAATCAAAACAGCGACATTTGGGATATAGATGTACAGGGCGTTCCCAAATTTGTAAAGCAGAATTATATT
>CAZDQG010000022.1:27274-53949 GCA_964507535.1 uncultured Saprospiraceae bacterium | reverse complement strand
GGAAATCGACAGTCTTATAGGGCAGAACAGGCTCTTCACTGCTAAAATAAAATACGATGAAGCCATTCAGGTGATTGCGCTTGCCGAAAAGAAAGCACTGTTACAATTGGGGGGGAATCATCCAAAATATGCCCTTGCGCTCTTCAATCATGGAAGAACCCAATATCTTTTTGGCCACCTCAAAGAGGCAGAGCAATTGTATCTGGAGGCATTGAAAATTCAAAGCACTATTCAGGGAAAGGATAAATCGGATTATGGATGGACATTGAACAATTTAGGAGGTTTATACTGGAAGCTTGGCAACTATAGGGAAGGTGAAAAATATTATTTACAGGCTATAGAGGTTCGCAGAGAAGTTTTAGGCGAACAACATCCCGATTATGCATGGAGTCTTCACAATTTGGGCATCCTGTATGTGGACATGGGCTATTACGAAAAGGCTGAGCAGTTGTATAAAAAAGCCAAAGGAATACGAGAGCGAAACCCTGGTCCTCAGAGTACTGATTATGGATATAGTTTGAATCATCTGGCTATTTTGTACCGTTTACTTGGAGATTATAAATTATCAGAGGAAGGGCATTTAAAAGCCTTGGAGGTGTTCACCAAGATTCGAGGCAAGGACCATCCCGATGTAGCCTGGGTGCAGGGAAATCTCTATACTTTGTATGACTATTTAGGTAATTATACGAAAGCAGAAACGTGTGCAAAAGAAGTAGTCCGCATCCGCGAAAAACTTTTTGGCAGACATCATGCAGACTTTGCCCAGGCGCTGATCAGTTTGGCAGATATTCAAATTCGTAAGGGAAATTACAAAGAAGCAGAATCTTCTTATTTGGAAGCCAAGAGTGTGCTTGAACAGATTTATGGAACGCATCATATTCAGCAGGTCCGAAATTATTGGAATCTGGCTGAGTTGTATCAAACTATGGAAGATGTTGAAAGGGCCGAGGCTTTTTGGTTGAAGGCTTTTAGCCTTTGTGACAGTTTAAAAGAAAACAATCCTTCAGAATACATTTATAGCGTGATGAATCTTGGGGAGTTTTATCTCGATCAAAATAAAACAGATAAGGCGGAGTATTTCTTTAATGATGCAGAAAAGCAGATCCATATTCTTTTTGGAAGCCAGCATCCACGATATGCCCGTTGCCTTGAAGGTCTTGCAGAAATCAAGCTGCGTCAAAAGGATTTTTATGATGCAAGTCAGCTGGCTTCGAAAGCCTCTGAGATTTACAAAAATCAGTTATCGAAGTCCAGACTGCATTTATCGGAATATGAACTTGGATTATTTCTGAACCATTTTTTGTACAAGCTGGACAAGGATTATTATCTGGCTATGCAGTATCCTGCATTTGCTGATGTTGCTATGGACAATACCTTATTTTACAAAGCATTTTTATTGCAAAATAGTCAGATGGTCTATCGGAAGTATCAAAAGGATTCTCTAGGCTTAGGTCTGTTAAATGAGCTGAAGTCCTATCGAAGAAGGCTAGGGAAGGAATATGAAAAACCCCTTAAGGATCAGGAGGAGGTAAGCCAGATTGAAGATAAGGTGAATCAAATCGAAAAGGAACTTGCGAAGCGGGTTTACCAGGGTGGAATTGAAAAGGAATTTGTGACGAGAAAGCAACTGATTGCAAAATTGGGTACAGAGGAGGCGGCCGTTGAATTTATTCACTTCAATGCGAATCCTTCCGGATTATCAGACAGTATTGTGTATGCTGCATTGATCACAAAGCATAACCAGGAACATTCGGAATTCATTACCCTTTGTGGAGAAAGGGAGCTTACCGGGATTATAAATGTATATGGGGATAAAAGGCTTGACTATGTAAATTCCATATATACCTATGCAGGCCGCGGGGTTATTTCCGCAACTACTGCCAGAAAAAATCTGAAGGAGCTAGTAATAGATCCCATGGTAAAAAGTTTAGCCGGCGTGAAGACAATATATTTTTCTGCTACGGGTATATTGCACCGCATTAATTTAGATGCGATTCCCATGGATGAAAGCCAGACATTGGCGGATCGCTATACATTGATTGGTTTAAACAGCACCCGCCAGCTTGTGTTTTCCCAGGATTCTTCTTCTTATGAACAAACGGCAGTTCTTTATGGAGGCATTCAGTTTGAAAAAGATACCCTTCACACCTCAAACGAACAATCGTTCGCATCCAGGTCCCAGGGGACTTTACCATTTGAGCGTCCGGATATCAAGATGCGGGGTGGTGTCTGGAGTTATCTTCCCGGAACGGAGCGGGAAGCAAATACCATACAGAAAATCATGGAAGCCTCCGGTATCAAGGCTGAGGTGGTTAAGGGGATTGATGCTACCGAAGAATCTTTTAAACAACTTGGAAAGGAGAAAGCAGCACCCCGTATTTTGCATATTGCCACACATGGATATTTTTTTCCGGATCCTGAACGGACAGTGGATACACAAAAAAGCATGCAGGACGACAGCACATCAAGTGCAGCGAAAGACCCTACTTTGGCTAACACCACGATAGCGTCTGGATCCATTCCAAATGTATCCATTAAAGAAGGCGAACCTGTATTTAAAATTTCCGAACACCCCATGTTGCGATCAGGTCTTATTTTGGCTGGAGGCAATGAGGCATGGCAGGGAAAACCATTACCTGAATGGAGAGAAGACGGGATTCTCACTGCGTATGAAATCAGCCAGATGGATTTATCGAAGACAGAACTGGTAGTGTTGTCCGCTTGTGAGACGGGGCTAGGAGATATCCAGGGAAATGAAGGCGTTTATGGTTTGCAACGTGCATTCAAAATTGCAGGAGTGAAATACATCATCATGAGTCTTTGGCAAGTTCCGGATAAGCAGACGAGTTTATTAATGACCACCTTTTATAAAAAGTGGTTGGGGACCGGAGATCCCGACAAAGGCGGAAATAAGATGACCATTCCCGAAGCGTTTCATGCAGCGCAAAAGGAATTGAGAGAAATTGGTCTTGATCCCTATCAATGGGCTGGGTTTATTTTAGTGAGATAATGAATATTGTAAGCTTGGGCTTTTTCTGATCCTGGCTTGCGAGCCTTGTAGTCTTTCGAAAAAGGATGCATTTTTGGATTGAAAGTGAATGGACCGAAATTTGGAAAGCATAAAACGAGGTATTTGGGAAGTGTATTCGCTACCTGTATATAGTACTATTTGAAATCCTTATGAATGTATTGCAGTATATCCCTACTCATAATGGATAAGCATTTTGTCCAGGCAACTATATATTAGCGAATTCACATATACTGGTTTATGCCAAAGCCAATATTGCCGAGAATCCTTGTGCTTTCTGATTTCGCCATAACTCATGAAAGCCATATCTGAAAGAACAGGCATCGAATTCCGTATATATTTTGGTAAAATACTTATATTTAAGCTTGTATGCAGAGTGTGTGATTCTTCACAAGAGTTGAGAAGTTTAAAGGACGGTACAAACGAAATGAGAAGAACTCACCACACTTCGCGTTCCGGATATTTCTAAACATTTAAAAACAGGATTCGGTATACATGGACCTCAAGCTGATTGAACTAGAAATTTTCAAGTCCGTTGTCCCATGCTGATAACCAATTCATGTATGTATCCATATGATATAAATAACCCCATATATCATGAAATCTTTTTTTAAACTTTTAGGATTTTGTTTACTAGTGCCCTGCATAGCTCAGGTTCCGATGGATATTTCTTTTGGTTCATTTAGACAGGACTACAAAACAAAGGAAAACAGCCATACTTATGCTATTGTGATCGGATTGTCGCGGTACATGGACAGTACATTGACCGAAATAAGTTCTGCGCAACGCGATGCACAGGCATTTGCGGTATGGTTGCAATCCAGGAGTGGAGGAGCTGTTCCGGCAAATCAGATTGTACTCCTGGTAAATGAGCAGGCCACTCTGGCGCAGGTGATCCAGGCAATCAATGATCAGTCTTCAAAATGTATGAAGGGCGATCAATTGTTGTTTTATTTTTCGGGATATGCTTCCGGAGCAGTGCATTCGAGGTATGCTTATGAAGAGATATTTTTTTATGATACACCCTTCAGTTCAGGGCAATCAGGAAGTCACCAGATTGTAAGGCAGTTCTCGGATCTTGTAAGAAAGATGCACCGGGATTTTCAGTATTACGGAGTGCTCTATCCCATTCCAGGAGAGAAGTTCGTAAAGGAAGCCTCCCGCACGGAATTGCGTAAAGAAGTATTTGATCTTCAATTTTCGTATACGAGTACTGTGACTGGAGCAGATTCCATCGAGGAAGCCCGTCTCCTGACAAAGACACTGAATCATCACCTTTTGGATGGTTTGCATGGATTGGCGGACATGGACCAAAATGGCGAGGTGCAGTTCAAAGAACTGCGGTCTTATTTTGAATCCTTGCATACAGGAGCAGAAACTGCGAAAGGCAGCTTGTTTGTTGCGGCATCCGGGAAAAAGCTACGATGTGCAGTTGCACAGCAGGACTTGATTGGTAATCATTCCAAAATAAGTGATGTGCGTTTTCCTGGAATTTTTTATTTAGATGGGCTGGAACACGAGACAGAGATTATACAGGCTCAGAATGATTCCATTAAGAAATTATATCAGGATTTTTTGGTGGCACTTCGGTTGGGGCAGTTGATGCCACCCGATGCGCCGAATGCCACTTTGATGTATGAACAACTTATTGCAAATCCACAAATAAAGGAATTGCATAATGAATTAAGGCGCCGCCTAATTGTTCGTTTGTTGGATGAATCGCAACAGGCCATTAATGCGTACCTGAACCTTGATCCTTCCGAATGGATGCGGCGCATGTATATGCAGGAGAAGTACCTTCGATATCCAAAATATATAGAGAAAGCAAATCAACTATTGGGCAACAGCAACTTTATGTCCGTAAACCTGAAGTCCAAGCAGTATTATTTTGAAGGACTCAACAAACGTTTTGAAGCCATTGCGCATAAAGACAGTAGTTTGCTAAGGCAGGCACTTGAGTTGCAACAAAAGGCCCTCGATCTTGAGAGCGAGTCGGCATTTATCGAGAATGAAATGGGGACAATTTGGAGTAATTTGAAAAATGGATCAGAAGCCATCCGTCATTATGAACGGGCAATGAATATATCACCTGCATGGAGTATACCCTATGTCAACATGGGTATTCAGCTTAAAGGAAGTCCGAATAAAGCACTTGCTTATTTGCAAAAAGCACTTCAATTGAATCCTGCAAGTGCTTTTGCATATAACAACATGGGTATTGTATATATGGAGCAAAAGCAATTTGAACTTGCTGAGGAAGCCCTTATTCAAGCCATCACATTAGAACCCAGGTATGCAGATGCCTTTTATAACCTGGCATGTGTCCGTTCCTTGCAGAATGAGACGGAATCCGCAATAGGATTGCTGGAGCGCGCTTTTTACCTCGGACTGAAAAATCTACAACACGTGCAGGCGGATCCGGATCTTAAAAATGTACGAAATGCGCCCGGGTACGCTGTCCTGATCAAAAAATATTTTCCCGACTAAAAGTATGACTGCGGCTTTTCGTTTATTTCTTTTTCAATTTTTGCTGATACTTACGATTGTTAGTTTGTATGGCCAGCCAAGGGGAGTCACACAGCTATCTTCAACTGCTTTGGATTCTGGACGCAATGGGGAGGTCTATGCCCTGGTTGTCGGAATATCGGACTATCAGGATCCTTCTATACCAGATCTCAGGTTTGCAGATAGAGATGCAGAGGCTTTCGCGAATTTCCTGAAATCAGATGCAGGAGGAAGACTTGCCGGAGATCATCTCAAACTTTTGACGAACAAAAATGCTACGGGCGCTCAAATTATTATGGCGCTGGATTGGCTACTTGATGTAAGTAAAGAAAATGATAGAGTTATTATCTATTTCTCAGGGCATGGCGATGTAGATTCGAAATTACTTGAAACTCCGGGATATTTGTTGGGCTGGGATGCTCCTGTGCGGGTTTATGATATTGGAGGAACTCTAAGTCTAAGTGTTTTGCAAGGTAGAGTATCTACACTTTCCGTTAAAAATAAAGCAAAAGTAGTTTTAATTGCAGATGCCTGTCATTCTGGCAAGCTATCAGGAAATGAAATTAACGGGGCTCAATTGACGGGTCAATATCTCGCTAGGCAGTTTAAAAACGAGGTAAAGATCTTATCCTGCCAACCCAATGAATATAGTATTGAGGGAGAACAGTGGGGAGGTGGCCGGGGAGTCTTTTCATTTTATCTGTTGAAGGGTTTATATGGATTGGCAGATGCAAACAAAGATTCGAAAATAAGTTTGAAGGAAATCAATCAATTTTTACAAGATCGAGTATCTAATGAAGTTGCGCCGATAGATCAAAATCCACAAGTCATTGGAGATCTAAAGGAGGTTCTTAGTGTTGTTGATACCTCCATTCTATTGGCAGCGCAGTTTAAAGATTCTGGACAGATAGCACTTCTGTCGCCTATTGATAGCAGGGGGATAGAAAAGTCGGTACTGCAACTTGTAGATAGTTCTGTTCAAAAAACCTATGAGTTGTTTATCCGTGCATTAAAGGAAAAAACATTATTTGAACCCGAAGGCCAGTGTGCCGAGGTGTATTATGAGAAGCTGATGGCGGAACCCGGATTGCGCGAGCTTCATTCTATGATGCGTCGCAACTATGCAGCTGCATTGCAGGACGACGCACAGCAAGTATTAAACAAATGGTTGAAAACGGATTTATCCGAATTGAAGCTTTCTAAAAGGTCTAAGCTTGAAAAATACACGCCGTACCTCAGATACCTGAAAAGAGCTTCAGAAATATTGGGAAAGGAGCATTACATGTATCCATTGCTTCAGGCAAGGATTCATTTTTTTGAAGGCTATCTCATGAATCTGTCGGGTATTCAGTCCGATCGCAGCTTGGGACGGAAAGCATTACTTGAATTTCAACAGGCATTGAAGTGGCAAAAAGATTTACCCCATGTTTATCTTGAAATGAGTAAAGTGTACGCATATCAATTTTTAAATGCGGATTCTGCGGAGTATTATGTGAAAAAAGCGATGTATATACAGCCAAAATGGGTATTGCCCTATACGGATCTTGCATTTATGTTCCTCGACAGGTTTAAATCCCTCAAGCGGGCCAAGCCATATTTGGAAAAGGCCATTCGTCTGGATTCAAACTCCGTTGAGGTATACAGTACATGGGGTGCATATTTTCTCTATTCTGAAGATTTTGCAAAAGCAGAAGAGGTGTATAAAAAAATCATCAGAATGGATCCGAATAATTCCATTGCCTATGCTAATCTGGGAATTGTATATATGAAAACGGGACGGCTCGTTGAAGCTGAAAACGCTTATTTAAAATCCATCCAGCTGGATTCCAGTCATGCTTTTACGTCAAATAATTTGGGGATTATATATTATGAAACGTACCGTTTTCCTGAAGCAGAAGAAGCATTTAAATCTGCTATAACAAAAGATCCTGGCTCTGCCGTTGCGTATTATAATTTGGGAAATGTACAAAATCGCACATCTCGAATGCCGGAAGCAGAGCAAAGCATGAAGTCTGCCCTAAGGCTTGATTCTTCCTTTGCTAAGGCATATTATAGTTTAGGATGGCTTTATCAGCATTCCGGGCAAGTACCAGAAGCAGAGAAAATGTTTCAGCTTGCATCCAAATTGGATTCGACTATGTTTCTTTCCAGTAAAAAGAGCCAGGAAAGTTTTGAAGATAGGTTATGGAGAGTGGCGGACCCTTCGGATGCACAAATGGAAATGCAGGTCCAAATCAGGGACACAATTATTGCTCCACCTGAAATGGAAGTTTTAATCGTAAAATCCTCGGGACCGGATTTTTCGAAAGAGAATGGCAAGGTGAAAGTATACCGTCCGGAGGAATCTTATGATCTTGCTGTGTTGCATATCCATGAAGGGGATCTGGACAAGGCTTATACATTTTTAGAGCAAGCAATTGTCGCAGGATATGGCAATTATAATGACCTGCAAAAAGATTCCAATTTGGCTGAAATGAGAAAGCTCAAAAAAAAGTGGAAAGGCCTGATGAAAAAGTATTTTGATAAAAATCAAAACAGAAGTACTCAATCGCGATAAACTAACGTATGTAAGTATGCTAGGTTACAGGTGCTTTCTGTGGATATTCTCATTTAATAAAGGCAGTTCCGGAATATAGAGACCGATTTCGATTCCATAAACGGATATGAAACAGTCCACTGGAAGGAAGCTTGATTTCCTCTTGAAACACATTTGATTCCAGCTTAATGTATTTGTAGCACACCGGCTGTGCCCATTGATTTACAATGAGTATTTGGATATCCTCCTCCGGGTCGGGAACGTAAGCACTTATGTGCAAAATAGCATCGGAAGGGTTTCTGATTATTGGTGAGAAATGATTGGTAGCCTGTTCTCCTTCTGCTTCTTTAATTTGATGAAAGCGATAGTGGATTGTATGCAATTGATTATCGTATCCTGCCTTAAAAGAACTCAGGCTTGATGGGACTGCTTGCAAAACGGTACTTAAAGTAAAGTCTTTTATCGCTGTGAATGTCAGGTAAAATTCTGGGTAATCTGATTCTACTTTAGGATTGGATACATTTAAGTAAAGAAATCGAATCGCTTCAGGAAGCAGTTTATAATAAAATTTGGAATTGAATTGCTCAGGAACATAAAGGGTATCCACTCTTAGGAAGTCAGGAAGGAAATCCAAACTGGACTGGATTGCAAAAAAGGAACTTGAGTCGGAAAGGCTGAACTTTATTTGGTATCGCCTTCCTTGTTTGCACAAAATGTCTTTTGCATCCCAGTAAAGGTTTTCTCCAGGAAAAGTAATAACGGGATAGCTACTGATAATAGCAGATTCAGGAATGGATCTGTTTATGTTTCCAAGTTGGTCGAGACTGAGCTGGTATACCTTATTCTCATGAACATGGAAGTCCTGTGTGTCCGGAAGAACGATACCACCCAGGTCAATAAATTGGGCGGAGTACCTTGGAGCATAGTTGGGATCATTGGGCGACCATTTCCGGATATGGTCGTATTGTGCCTTCAGATCTCTGATATCAACCACACCATCCCCTGTAATATCCGCATTGCGTTCATTTACTGTTCCCGTAAAATTTTTCA
The DNA here is from genome assembly GCA_964507535.1 of uncultured Saprospiraceae bacterium. Lineage (GTDB taxonomy): Bacteria > Bacteroidota > Bacteroidia > Chitinophagales > Saprospiraceae > Vicinibacter. The sequence continues at coordinate 44,830 of CAZDQG010000022.1, read as the reverse complement.
ATCCAACAATGTGCTTCACACTCTGAAGAAGGTCAAATGAGGTAATGAGTGATTTATCCATTGTTGCAGTGCTGTCAACGCGAAGCATCAAATTTTTGGGATCAATGGTGCTTTCGATTGGAACGGATATGGTATTGTTTTTTATTTGGTCCAGAGATACCCAAAACGTTTTGCCATTTTTTCCGCCAATTCCAATTTGAAAGGGACTATAATCTTCGTAATCAAATTCAGAGAATATCTGAAGAGGAACCGGAATGTTTGAATAATATAATTCATCTGAAAATGTAAAATAAGCATTGCAGTGGCTTGAATTTCCACTGGAATCCCTTGCATATATCCGGAGCAGGTTTTTCCTTCCATATTGGATTTCAAACTGGGGGAGTTCCAGGGAGGGAATCAAGCCTGCTTCATCAAAAGAAACAATCGCCAGGGCGCAATTGTCGGATACTTTTTTAATAAAGTCCCATGAGTAAATGGATACATTTCCACAAATACCGGTTTTTAAAACAATACTGTCTGTGCATTCCAGCACAGGAGGTATGGTATCATGGGAGCAGTCCTGTGCATAAATAAAGCGGGAAAAGAGAAAGAAGACAACAATCGACTTTATTATGTTACCTGTAGTATTTTTTATATTCATAATATCATCCGTATGCCATGCGGATACTAAAGATACGCTATATTTTATAAGTGGATCTTTAAGTCGCTATAATTCCGAGTACCCTATTATGGTATGATTGAAAGATATACATGAAATGATAGATAAGATATTCCGCAAGGCAGTTTTCATTTAAACATAGTCCGCATCTTTTTACAGCTATCATATAGTATACTTAACACATGTGAGACTCGAAACAGAATGTGTTACTTACCTCATGGATATTATTCGTGATTCTGCATTTTTTTCTATATAAATAAAGTATGAACATAAGCTTTTGTAAATAGGATATTTTCGCATTAGTACATTTAATATGTAAAAATACCTCTTTGCGAAACTGTCAAATTTGCTTCTCAATTGTACTTTTACATCAGGAAAAACAACAGCTGCCATTTGGATGGCAGGTACATTTAAGACACCCATCTCGAAATTCAGTTCATTTAATACCGGGCTCCGTACTCGCTGATTCATTGATCATACCCTCTGTAATTATGAGAAAGCAGTATTCCCCCCTGCTGAGTGCGATATTGTTCGCAATCAGTATACTACCCGGAGATTTCCTAATCGCTCAGGTAAAAAAATACAAGGAGGTCGAAACACAAAAACAAGGATTTGTTTGTGCCATTCCTCCGAAAATTGAATGTCCATCTGCATTCAATGGCTGTCCTGGAACTTCTACAGATCCGGATGTAACAGGTCATGCAAAGGCAAAGCCGGGGCAAGATGGCTGTCCGGAACCATTGGTAAGCTTTCAGGATAAAACATTGCAGACCGGAAAATGTCCGCATAGTTTTTTAATTCAGCGTACCTGGACTGCAACGGATCCGGATGATCCGAATCTGCGTTCATTTTGCATCCAATATATCAATACACTCGATACCACTGCACCCGTTTTTTTTAATTGCCCCAAGGATTCTGCAATATTCAGTAACAGTTCTTGTGTGGGTGTGTACAAGTGGATTACGCCAGCTGTATGGGAGGAATGTGGCAATTATTGTTTAAAAAGTTCACATCCCAATGGAGGTGAGTTTCCTATTGGCCGCACGCAAGTTGTCATAACTGCGGAAGATGATTGCGGGAATTCAACTGTCTGTACATTCCATGTTGAAGTTAAGGAAAGGTGTTGTCAGGATCCACCGGTCCTTCATTGCCCTTCAGATTTTGTTTCTTGTGAATTGAGTGATGTGGATCCCCTGGTAAGTGGCATGGCAACTGCACAGCCTTCCAGTTCGAATTGCAAGGGACCTGTTGTAAAATATGTCGACAAACCTTTGCATATCGGCACTTGTCTGGTTGTAATCGAACGAACATGGACAGCCAGCGATCCCGATGACCCTTCGAAGTCTGTAAGTTGTGTTCAGAAACTTACGCTGGGCGATAGCGAACCACCAACGATTCTATTTTGTCCACCCAATGTGACTGTTCTGTCCGACGATCAATGTGGAAAGGAAGTATTCTGGCAAGATCCAAAAGCTACAGATCATTGCGGTGATGTAAAAATCACGACCAGTCTGCCGTCTGGTTTTCGTTTTCAGCTGGGAATTACAGGGGTAGTAGTTATTGCCACGGACAAATGTGGAAATACGTCAAAATGTGAATTCATTATTGATGTGCGGGAAAATTGCTGTCAAAGTAAGCCTGTCATTGAGTGCCCCGAGACCTTTGAAGCTTGCCCGGGTAGTTCAACGGATCCTTCTGTAAGTGGAATTGCCAAGGCATTGCCTGGTGGTCCGAATTGCCCTCAGCCTGTCATTAGCTATCGCGATGACACACTTCTTCGCGAAGCTTGTAAAGTAGAGATACATCGCACATGGATTGCAAGTATCCCTCATAAAAATGATTTGAGGGATAGCTGTGTGCAAAAGATTATACTCAAGGATGAAGAACCACCTGTAATCCGTTTTTGTCCACCAAATGTAAAGGTGCTATCTGATGAAAAATGCGAAGCAGAAGTAAGCTGGAAGGCACCTGAAGCAACAGACAATTGTGCGGTTCAGACAATCAGTACATCCCTACCTTCCGGATTCCGCTTTCAGGAAGGAATTACAGGGGTGGTGGTTATAGCCACCGATGCTTGCGGCAACACTTCCAAATGTGAGTTTATTGTTGAAGTGGAAGCCAATTGCTGTAAAAATCCTCCGAAGTTAACCTGTCCACCGGACTATGAGTCGTGTCCTGGAACATCGACAGATCCTTCTATAACTGGAAATGCAATCGCAGAACCAGGCAGTCCGGGATGCAAACAGCCGTTCGTTAGTTATGTAGACCGGATCAATGTAGATTCCGCCTGTTACAAAGAAATTGACCGCTTTTGGGTTGCGGCGGATCCGACAAAACCCACATTGTATTCGACGTGTACGCAACGCATTGTCCTGAAAGACCAGCAGGCACCCACGTTCAGCTATTGTCCTCCTGATGTCACGGTGCTTTCCGATGAAAAATGCGAGGCCATAGTGCACTGGAAAAATCCGGAAGCTGAAGATGCATGTGGAGCAGTTCAGATAGCAACTACTATTCCTTCGGGATATTCTTTTACACTAGGTTTGACAGGAGTTGTCTCAATAGCAACGGATGCCTGTGGAAACACGAGCAACTGTTTGTTTTACGTTACGGTAGAAGAAAATTGCTGTAACAATCCTCCGGTCATCCATTGTCCTGCGGATTACAAATCCTGTCCGGGAACTTCAACGGATCCCTCGATTACTGGTCAAGCCACGGTGGATCCTTATCACAGGTCCTGTCAGGAGGCACAGGTCAGTTATACAGATTCAGTCATCGAATCCACAAATTGCAGGGTAGTCATAGACCGCATCTGGACAGCAATCAATCCGAAAAATCAAGCCCAAACAACATGCATACAACGTATCCTTTTGGAAGATACAGAGCCGCCCGTCTTTGGTTATTGTCCGCTGGATCTTACCGTACAGCCGGATTACAATTGCGAAATCCAGGTTGGTTGGGATCCTGCTCAGGCAACGGATGCCTGCAAGTTGGGATCGCTGACTTCTAATTTCAATCCGGGTGATCTATTTGCGAAGGGAACCAGTCAGGTCATATATACTGCAACCGATGCATGTGGTAATACAAACACCTGTTCGTTTCAGGTACTGGTAACGGATCAGTGTTGCGATCGCAATCCGGTTTTGCAATGTCCTGATGATTTCGTCGGATGTCCCGGTTTGGGATTGGATCCTTCGGTAACAGGATATGCGGTAGCGGGACCAGGAAAGCCAGAGTGTGAGCAACCCGTGATACACTATTCGGATCGCGTGATTACAGACGGACCTTGTGCGGGAGCTATTTTGGTTGAACGCAGCTGGATTGCTGAAGATCCGAAACAATCTGGTTTACGCACGACATGTTCACAACTGATACAGCTGGTGGATGACGAGGCTCCTTTAATTGTTGGAATACCTGAGGACTTCACCGTAGATGCAAACGGATATTGTGATGCCGAAGCTACATGGTTACCACCGACGGCCACAGACAATTGCAAGCTGAAATCCATTACATCCAACGTTCAACCAGGTTCGCGTTTTACTGCAGGTACTCATCATGTGGTATATACGGCGGTTGATTTTTGCGGCAATGTGAGCAGAGATAGTTTTATTGTGAAGGTGGAAGGCACAGAAATTGCGATTGATTGTCCTGCCGACACAACGGTTATCAGGAATAATCCTTTTCTGAATGGTGCCATTGTGGATTGGACCTCTCCGGTAGTCAGGTATTGCAAGCCATGTAAAGATTCTATACCCGGATTCATTTACATGGGTAACTTTAATGGGCATCGCTACTTCTGTTCAGCAGGGCCTGCAGACTGGAATACGGCACGTCTTCGTGCAGAATTGAATGGAGGCAAACTTGCGGTAATAAACAGTATTGCAGAAAATACATTTGTCGCCTCCAGGCTTAATGGTCAGACCGCATGGATTGGTGGTACGGATGAGAATTCAGAAGGCGCTTTTAGCTGGGTTGATGGGGCTCCATTTGTTTTCAAAAATTGGTTGCCGGGACAACCTAACAATGGATCCGGAAATGAAGATTTTATCGAGATGTTTCCCGATGGTGGATGGAATGACCAGAATGGAGCAGCCATCCGGGAGTTTGTCATGGAAGTTTCCTGTTACGACCTGTTGCAAATTGAAGGACCTTCGAAAGGAGATATGGTCCCTTGCGGACGCAATAAAATTTCTTATGTAGCTTCAAAAGATGGAAAGAAAGACAGCTGCAGTTTTTACGTTACGGTAGATTGCGATCAGGAAAGTATTTATTGTAAAAACAAAGCATTGAACAGCAAATACATGTTTATAAATCAGGTGCAGTTTGCTGGTATAGATACCATCACGGGTGATAATGGTGGATATCATTATTTCAACAAGCCATGTGGAATTATCGAATCAAACAAGAGTTATACTATCTGCTTGAGTCCGGGTTATCTGTCTGCATCGTATAAAGTGTATTGGAAAGTCTGGATAGATTACAATGCCGATGGCTTTTTTGATCCTGTCACAGAAGAAGTGGTATATGGAAATGGAAATACGACCATGTGTGCAGAAATCAAAATGCCGCAATATATGCCGGATAAAATGACACGTATGCGCGTCATCCTTTCGTATTCAGGTTATCCTACAGATCCATGCACGGCACCATTGTTTGGCGAAGTGGAAGATTATTGCATTGCCATGAATGGAGGAGGGGGATTTGGGCAGCATAAGCAAGGAAATTTTATCAAAGTATATAGTCAGCAGCTTACAGCTGTGGAGAAAAAAGATGTTCAATATGTGGAAGCGCAGCGCAGCCTTGGCCCGGAAAATTTTGAACTGATGGTTTTTCCAATTCCAAGTTCGGATAAAGTATTTATTCAGGGCATCGATGCGGTGCAGTTTGAAATTGAAGTTTTCAATCATCAGGGCAAACAGGTCTACCGCAGTACTCCGGGCAGCTATAATGAATTCCTGGAGTTAAATGTTCAGGATTGGGAAAGTGGAGTGTACAATGTCATCTGCAGGTCCCGTGAAGGGCTGACAAGAATAAAGCGATTCGTTGTGAATCGTTAGTTTTTCCTACTCTGAAAAGGTATGATGAGGCCGGATTTGTAAAGATCCGGCCTTTTTTTTGCGGCGCTTATATTGTTCCTGTGTGCATGTTGTTTTTAATTTGAAAGGGTACTCACATTAGGGAGAATATATTCAGGCGGCCCATTTCGTTCAGCAAGATACTGCCCATAATAAAAACGTATTAATTGTAAGGGGGGCATTCCTATTCCGTGTGATGTTTTATAAACACAAAGCACAGAAACAGAGCATTGGGCTGAGGACTTGCAGAATTAATTAAAGGGCATGTAAAAAACGAACATACGTTAGTTTTTATACATTCTGCTTTTTTCCAGTTCTTCAAAAACGGAATCGGGGACCAGGTACCGGACAGATGCACCCGCCTTAATACAATCCCGGATGTAGGTGGCGCTGATGTCGATCAGGGGAGCTTTGCAAAATATGATATGCGGATGCTCCGTATAGGTTTGTTCTACCGGGCCTTTATCGCGCATGTATACATAGATCTTGTGATTATTAAGGATTAGTTCGTAGTGTTTCCATTTATTAAAACCCGGGAGGTTATCGCTGCCCATGATGAGTGCGAATTCGTGTTGCGGATATTTTTCCTTCAGATGGGCGAGTGTGTCGATTGTATAGCTGGGTTGGGGCAGGGAAAATTCAATATTGCAGCTTCGAAGTTTTGGATTGGATTCCACAGCGAGATTGACAAGATACAGCCGGTCGTAATCTCGGGCGAGCGATTGTTTGGTTTTGAAAGGATTGTGCGGGCTGACTACAAACCACACCTGGTCGACTTCTGGTCTGTTGGCGATGTGTTGGGCAATGATCAGGTGACCTGTATGAATGGGATTGAAGGATCCGAAAAACAGGGCAATCCTCATCCGATCAATAGTTAGCCATAATCGGCATTATCAGCATCAGGAGGGTTTCTCCGGCACCTTGCTCGGAAGGGAGGAATATCCCAGGTTTATTTGGGTGGGAAAGTTCCACTGTGACATTTTCGCTGTTCATGGCTGACAACATTTCGATCAGGTACTTCCCGTTGAATCCTATGGTCATGGGTTCTCCCTGATAGCTGCAGGTCAGTTGTTCGGTTGCTTCATTGGACAGGTCTATGTCCTGTGAGGTAACTGTCAGGCTCTTATCCTGAATATTGAAAACAACCTGGTTGGTCGATTTGCTGGCATATACGATCAGACGCTTAAGGGAGGAAAGCAGGTCTGTTCTGTTTACTTGCAGCTGGTAGGGATTATTGGTAGGGATGACTGCATTATAATCCGGGAACTTGGCTTCGATCAGACGGGTAGACAGGATGGTGCCGTCGAAGCTGAAGAATGCCTTTGCTTTCCCAAAGTGCAATTCCAGATCACCGTCTTTTGGCAAAATGGATTTCAGGGCAAGCATTGATTTTTTGGTGAGCACTAAAGTGGATGATGCTTTACTGTTTACATCAAGTAGGCTGTACTTAACCAATTTATGTGCATCTGTTGCAGCAAAGGTGAGATTATTAAAATCGATATTGAGGCAAATTCCTTTCATAGCCTGGCGCATTTCATCGTTGCTTGTTGCGAAGGAAGTGCGGTCGATGGCCCTCAACAGATTTTCGCTGGAGAGCTTCAGGTGATCTTCATTTGCCGGGAAGCTGATTTCCGGATAATCGGCTGCTTTTTCCCCGACAAGTTTGTATACACCGGACTGTGTTGTCAAAGTGATTCCGTTTGTTTCGTCGTTGATTTCAAATTGGATCGGTTGTTCAGGCATGGACTTCAGAGTCTCTAGCAAAGTTTTACCCGGGATGGCAATGGAGCCTCCTTTTTCAACTTCTGCTTCTATCTGAGTGCTGATGGTAAGTTCCAGATTCGAAGCGGTAATCGTTAGTTGGTTGCCATTGGACTGGATTAGGAAATCCTCGAGAATTGGAATAACGGGGTTGGATGCCAGGGCTGAGGAGACCGTATTGAGTTTTTCCAGGAAGCTACCGGAGGATACACTGAATTTCATGACTTGTTTTTATTAGAAAGGGAGTTTAGATCGTTAATTTGCGCGTTCTTTAGCGACATATCGCTTTATGAGACACAAAAATACATCATTCTCAACTTATAAATGCCTCCATACCGATGCAGTCTGATCCTTTACATCTTGAAACTCTGGTCAATGAATGGCAAAAGTTGACATTTCCCCCATTTGAATGTATAAAGCAAGGTAATGGAGCGCGTCTGCATTTGATACCTACAAACAAGCCGGGGCTTAGTTTTATTGAGCTTGTTTTCCGGAATGGGCGGTGGAGCGAACATAAGAAGCTCAGTGCCCGTATGGCTGCAAATCAAATTATGGAAGGGAGTGCGGAAGTCGTTGCCGAGAAAGTGGCGGATACGCTTGATTTTTATGGAGCCCATTTATCTGTGCACGCCGATCTTGACTTCACGGTAGTCTCGATGAGTTGCCTCCAAAAAAATTTTTACCATCTTGCTGATTTTGTGGTGGGATTGATTTTGAACCCTGCATACCGCGAAGCAGATCTTTCCAAGGCCAAGATGTTTTTGCATTCCCAGTTGCAACACCAGCTTACGGAGCCGGATTATGTTTCTTACAGGGAGTTCACCTCTATTATGTATGGAGCAGATACAGTGTATGGGTATAATACCACGAAGCCATTGATTGATGCTATTCAGAGGGACGATCTTGTCCGCTACCATACGGAAAATTATTGTTCGGATTTTCTGGAGCTCTTTTATTGTGGCGAGGTTCACGAGGAGAGCAGGAGTTTTTTAAAAGGCCTGACAGAGCGCTTTCCACGGACCCCTTTGAAGGGTAAAATGGAGCATATTTTTCCAATGCCCACGGTTAGAAAGGCGCATTTTCCCATACCTCACTGTAGTCAGATAAGTCTCAAGATGGGGCGACGCACGTTTCCCCGTCAGCATCCCGATTTTTATGGATTTTATGTCTTGAATTCCATCCTGGGCGACTATTTCGGTTCCCGACTGATGCGAAACATCCGTGAAGACAAAGGATATACCTATGACATTCATTCGAGTCTGGATGCCCAGGTCCATGAAGGGTGTTTTTATATCAGTGCAGAGCTGAATCCGGGACAATTAGACGACTCTGTGCTGCTTATCCGGCAAGAATTGGAATTGTTACGTACCCATGAAGTCCCTGATGAAGAGTTGGAGATGGTGCGCAATTATTTATGCGGTCATATTTTAAGGATGCTTGATGGGCCATTTCAGACCATTGCTTTTTTGAAAATACTCGTAACGGAATACGGAGGACCGGAGGCATTTGAAGATCTTTTGAAAGCCATCCTAACCGTCAATGCCAAAGATTTACAAAAGCTGGCAATTCAATACCTGGATCCCAATGAGATGATCCTTATTACCGCAGGTGCCGGAAGCTGAATTTTTTGTATTTTTGCAATCCTTTCCCTTTGCGAACCTCTGGATTTTCTTAGAAGCCCTTTTTGGATTAATTTTTGATAGTTAAAAGAACAGCATAGCATTTCAATGAAACTTTTCAATCTTTTCGTACAAGAGTTGGCGGTTGACTTAGGCACTGCAAACACGCTCATTATACAGGACGACCGGGTCGTTGTGGACGAGCCTTCTATTGTAGCGGTGGACAAAAAAACCGGAGAAGTCATTGCCGTAGGGAACAAAGCCATGCAGATGCATGAGAAAACCCACCGTAATATTGAGACCATACGGCCTTTAAAAGACGGTGTCATAGCGGACTTTCAGGCTGCAGAAGCCATGATACAGGGCTTGATCAGTATGATCGGTAATAAAAGGAGGTTTTTTACTCATTTGCGCATGGTGATCTGCATTCCTTCGGGAATTACGGAAGTTGAAAAGCGTGCTGTTTTTGATTCAGCGGATCATGTCGATTCGAAAGAGACCTACCTGATTCACGAGCCAATGGCTGCTGCTCTTGGTATTGGGCTTGATGTAGAGGAGCCTATTGGGAATATGGTCATTGACATTGGAGGAGGTACTACAGAAATAGCCGTTATTGCCTTGTCTGGGATTGTTTGCGATCAGTCGATCCGCGTTGCCGGGGACGAATTTACGGGGGACATTATAGATTATATGCGTCGCGAGCACAATATGCTAATCGGCGAGCGGACAGCTGAGAAAATGAAAATCAACATTGGTTCTGCTTTGAAAAAGCTGGACAATCCGCCGGATCCATATCCCATCAATGGTCGTGATTTGATGACGGGCATACCAAGGCAGATTATGGTTCGATATGAAGAAACAGCGGAGGCCCTTGATAAATCCATTATGAAAATCGAAGAAGCGGTATTGAAGGCGCTGGAGTTGACCCCACCGGAATTGTCTTCGGATATTTACCGTACAGGATTATATCTTACGGGTGGTGGGGCTTTGCTGCGAGGTTTAGACAAGCGTCTTTCCCTTAAGACCAAACTTCCTGTGATTGTAGCGGATGATCCACTGCGTGCGGTTGTTCGTGGAACAGGTTTAGCATTGAAGAATACAGATCGTTTTTCTTTTCTCATCGACAGAAAAAGCATTTAAGGAAACGGAATTCCGGGTCTGGAATGGACCTGGCCCCGATAACAGGATGGAACCATGTGGAGATTCGCAAAGGTTATTGTTCAAAACGGCTCACTGGTTCTCTTTGTCATTTTGCAATGTATTTGTTTATTGTGGGTTGTGAAATACAATCAAACGCAACAAAAAATTTACCTGCATTCCTATCAGTTGTTAGCCAGTTCCGTAAGTTCGAAATATCAATCTGCAGTCAATTATTTTCAATTACGAAAGCAATATGACAGTCTCGTTGCTGAAAACGCGCGGTTGTTAGAGCTTCGGTTTAATTCCAAACAACTAAAGGATTCTTCTGCCGTTTCCTCCGGCTATTCGATTCTTTATCAGGTTGTTCCTGCACGGGTAGTAAACAATTCACTTGATAAGCGCAACAACATGCTGAGTCTGGACAAAGGAGGAAAGGATGGCATTGCACCCGGTATGGGTGTCATTACTCCAAAAGGGCTGGTAGGTATAGTTACGGATACTACGGCGCATTATAGCCTTGTCATGTCGTTGCTTCACAGTGCAACAAGTGTCAGTGCACGATTAAAGCGGGGTGGATTTTTTGGTCCACTGGTATGGCGAGGAAGGGATCCATCGACGATGAATCTGGAGGCCATCCAGAAATATGCTGACGTAAGGCTTGGGGATACGATCGTGACAAGTGGTTATTCCGTAGTTTTTCCAAAGGACCTGCTCATTGGTGTGGTGCGTCTACATCATATCGAGGAAGGTTCATTTACGTATGACATTGATGTTGCATTGAGCCAGCCCATGGTGAATCTGGATCAGGTATATGTCATTATCAATCCGGGAAGAACGGAGAAAGAAGAACTGGAAAAAAAAGCAATGCGGTATGAATAATCCCTGGGTCGTCTATATCGTTCGTTTTTTGATTTACATTGCCTTGCAGGTATTGGTACTTAAGGAAATTAACCTAAGTGGCAGTAGTCACAATTTGATATACATCATCATATACCCAATCGTTCTTTTGACCTTGCCTGTGAAAATGCCTCAGTTTTTTGTATTGCTTATTGCATTTCTCACAGGCTTCCTGGTGGATTTATTTTATATGTCACCGGGAGTGCATGCAGGAGCATGTCTTTGGATGGCCGTTTTCCGGCCCATGGCTTTTCGTTTGTTTGAGCCCAAAAACGGATATCCAACGGATGTGAGTCCCAGCGTGGGAGGACTGGGTATCGTTTGGTTTTCCCAATATGCCAGTATGCTATTGATTGTATTTTTCTTTTCTTATTTTACCTTGCAAATTTTCACCTTCGTTTACATAGGAGAGATCCTTCTTAAATCCCTTCTCAGTTTTTTTGTATCGGGCATTATTATTTTTCTTCTGCAGTTGTTTTTTAGTTTCAGATCCTAAAAACGGACAGTATGGAAGAAAAGAAAATTGTAAGGATTCAAATCATCAAAATTATACTTTTGCTGTCGGCGGGTATATTGATATTCAGCCTTGCAAAAATCCAATTGTTCAATCCATTTTATTCAACCCGTGCAAGCACCATCACCTTAAACCAAAAAATTATTTATCCGTCGCGTGGTCTTTTATATGACCGCAACGGAAAATTGCTGGTCATCAATTATCCGACGTATGATCTTTATGTGACGTATAAGGATATGGATCCAAACATGGATACGAGTTTGTTTTGCAAGTTGCTCGGGATCGAGAAAAACAGGTTTATTTCGAATTTGGATAAAGACTGGAAATCCGGAAAATACAGCAAGTCCATTCCTTTTATTTTTTTAAAGAGTATTACACCCGAAGTTTTTTTGCCTTTTCAGGAGAATCAGTTCCGCTTTCCCGGATTTCGGGGAGAATTGCGATCTATAAGGGGTTATCCGGAGGCGCATGGTGCCAACTTTTTAGGTTACATCAGTGAAGTTTCCCAGGATGACATTGACAAATCGGAAGGGTATTACAAACTTGGGGACTACATTGGATCTGCGGGGCTCGAAAAATATTACGAAGAACAAATACGGGGGGAGAATGGCATACAATTTATTTTAAAAGACCATCTGGGTAGGGAAGTGGGGCCTTTTGAAAACGGCAAGCTTAACCGCAAGGCAATAAGTGGAACTGATCTTCAACTTTCCATTGACATCGAACTCCAAAAATTTGGGGACAGCCTTATGCAACATAAAGTTGGAGGGATCGTAGCCATTGAACCTGAGACCGGAGAAATGCTGTGTCAGATTTCGTCTCCCGGATTTGACCCAAACCTCATGGCCATACACAACAACAGGGGTTTGGCATATGCGTATTTGTTGCGGGATTCCCTGAAGCCTTTGTTTGACAGATCAGCGAATGCAAAATATCCGCCGGGAAGTATTTTCAAACCCATTCTGGCGCTGATTGGTCTGCAGGAAGGGGTATTGACAGAACATACCAGTCATCCCTGTTCCGGAGCATATTTTTATAAAAATGTGCGATACGGATGTCATAACCACCCTGCTCCCAACAAGCTAAGTACGGCGCTCCAGCATTCCTGTAATGCCTATTTCATGCAGGAATTCAGGGATATCATTGAAATAAAAGGATTTTCAAAACCACAAATAGGACTGGATCTCCTGGTATCTTATCTGAGTGCGTTTGGACTGGGAAAACCCTTATACAGCGATGTAGCTACGGAGAGCAGTGGATTTATACCCACCTCAGAATTTTACACCCGGATGTACAAGACGGATCAATGGCGCTCCACGTATTTTATTTCAGTGGGTATTGGACAGGGTGAATTGCAGCTTACCACTTTGCAAATGGCGAATTTGGCTGCGATCATTGCCAACCGCGGGTATTATTTCACCCCTCATTTAGTCAAAGGTTTTAACAAAGAAAACATGTTCATTCCGGAGCGGTTCCGTACCCGTTATGAAGTACCCATTGACCGCAAGCATTTCGCACCGGTAGTCGATGGTATGGAATTGGCGGTGCGTGCGGGTACTGCAGCAAAAGCCTATTGTCCTGATTTCAGCATTTGCGGGAAAACCGGAACCTCTCAAAATCCCCATGGCGATGACCATTCTGTATTTTTTGGATTCGCACCAAAGGAAAATCCTAAAATAGCTATTGCAGTATATATTGAAAATGCCGGATGGGGTGGAGAAGTGGCCACACCGATCGCTTCACTGATGATGGAAAAATACATTACCAAAATGGTGAAGAGAAGGGAACTCCAAAAATTGATGACGGACAAGGATCTCATCCATAAAAAAACCAAGACATGATCATTTCTTCTATTGTGGCCATGAATGCGAGGCGCATCATTGGATTGAACAATCAGATACCCTGGTATTTGCCGGCAGATTTGAAATTTTTTAAAAAGACTACCCAGGGGCATCATATTCTGATGGGTCGAAAATGTTTTGAAAGCATCGGAAATCCACTTCCTGGGCGGACCAATATTATAGTGACCCGCGATCCCTATTTCATTGTTTCAAATTGTCTGATAGCACATTCCATCGAAGAAGGAATACTCCTGGCCAAGAAAAATGGAGAGCAAGAACTTTTTATAATTGGAGGAGGAGAGATCTACAATCAATCGATGCCCTATTGGAATAAATTATACCTCACAATAGTAGATTATTCCGGACCAGGAGATACCTATTTTCCCGAAATTCAGCTTTCGGAATGGAATCTGCTGTCCGAAGAGCGACACGATAAAGATGAAAAGAATGCATATCCGTATTCCTTTCAGATTTTTGAAAAAAAATAAGCCGGCTTCATAATTCTTCAGGCAGCATAGCGCGAAACGAAATTGAACACCCTATGCGAGAAGACCTTGTCCAATATATTTGGAATACGAAGCTATTATGCACCCAAAAGCAACGGACGACTTCTGGAAAAACCCTGGAGATTTTGGATCCGGGACAATGGAATACAGATCAAGGCCCGGATTTTCTATTTAGCAAAATCCGGATTGACGGAACGGTTTGGGTAGGTCATGTGGAAATTCACTTGCGTGCATCTGACTGGAACCGGCATACACATGCCAAAGATCCCCATTATCAGAATACGGTACTTCATGTGGTTATGGAAAGTGACGTAGACATATTCCATGAAGGACGGCGTATCGAATGTTTTGAAATACGTTCCTTATTGCCCCAGGGATTGGTAGACCGTTATGAAGGTTTGATGAACAGCAGTCAACATCTGCCCTGTGCTTCCCTGATAGGAGATGTGGAACCTCATATCAAGAGTATGCAATTTGAACGCATGATGGTGGAGCGGCTGGAGAAGAAAACGCTGCAACTGAAAACAGAATGGGAGGCACTGGATGGAGATTGGGATGCACTTTGCATCAAAAAGATGGCACATTACATGGTTGCACCTGTCAATGGTCCGGCGATGGACAAATTGATGGAATATGTTCCCGTCCGCTTATTGTACAAGATCCATTTTGATCTACTGCAATTGGAGGCAGTAATGTTCGGTTGTGCAGGTTTTCTTCAAGGGAACCGCACAGAAGCATATTATCAAATGCTCCAGGAGCAATTTCAATATTTGAAATACAAATACCAGTTAAAGAGCATGCATCCTGTGGAGTGGAAGTTTCTGCGTTTGCGGCCGGCGCATTTTCCGACACTGCGTATCGCACAACTTTGTGCTTTACTGCACAAACACCAAAGGTGGTTTTCATCTTTGATGGAATGTCAAAAACCAAAAGATTTTCATCAGTTTTTCAGAGTGGAATGCGCTGCATTTTGGAAGACACATTATCATTTCGGACAGGGCAGTGGCCATGGTCATGTTCCAACTATTGGATCTCATCTGCAGGATATATTGCTGATCAACGCCGTCATTCCACTTATGTTTTCATTTGGGCGCCTGCAATCTCAAACCGTCTATGAAGACCGGGCATTGGAATTGCTTGAATTGCTGAAGCCGGAATCGAATATCATCAGTCGAATGTGGAAAAATTATAACTTTGCGTTGAATCATGCCGGGCACAGTCAGGCTGGCATACAGCTTTATCGCGAGTATTGCTTAAAAAAGCGGTGTACGCGCTGTATGATAGGCCACAAGCTATTGCGCAGTTAGATCCACCATTTTCAAAATCGGGCATACTCTTTCTCTAATTTAAAAATGCACATGTTATGAGAACCTGTTTCACTATTTTGATTGTATTTCAGATCGCCGGTCAATTTTTTGCACAAAACAACGGTTTGTATGTAGGAGCGAACGCTTCTTTTCAAAGTTGTCGTATTTTTTGCAGCACAGATGCAGATGCGGGTGGTATTTTACAACAACGCTTTACTGCAAGAACGGCCTTTGGACTTGATCTGGCTTATGTATTCCATTCACGCTATACCCTTCAATCCGGGATTATATATTCCAATCAGGGCCAGTTGTACGGGACGGCAGGAAACGAAAACGCGAAATACAAAACGACATTGGATTATTTTAAAATTCCTTTATTATTGGGATGGAGGTCAAGTTCTGAAAGCAGGTTTGGAATATATGTACAGGGAGGATTCCAATTAAGTTTATTAAACAAAGCGGAAAGTTCGCGGGACCGCGTTTTTTATTACTATAATCCAGACACCAAAGACGTTAAGGATTATTACAATTCCACAAATGTCGATGCGGTAATTGCTGCCGGATTGGATGTGATGTTTCACGAGTCCCATCTTCGCATATTGGTTCGTGCGGATGTTTCGCTGAATGATATTGAGGTGACGGATAAAAAACCAGGACTCCGCGCACCGGCCGGTAACATGACGATTGCGATTCCGCAGTTGTCTTATCTGATCAAATTTTAAGATACCGCATTGCATAAGATTTTATCCATCGCGTTGCTGCCACTTTCCTTGTTGTATGGGATCGGTGTTAGTCTGTACCAGGCCTTGTATCATTCCGGAATTCTCAGATCCGTACACTTCAGTTTTCCGGTTATTTCCATTGGAAACCTGTCCGTAGGTGGTACGGGAAAGTCTCCACACATAGAATACCTCATTCGCCTTCTCAGTCCATATCTTGAATTAGGAGTATTGAGCAGAGGGTATAAAAGGAGAACACAAGGGTACCGGATTGTGGATGTTTCAAGTACGGCTTTAGAAGCAGGGGATGAGCCCTTGCAGATGAAGCTAAAGTTCCCCCAGGTTCCTGTAGTCGTTAGTGAAAACAGGGCACAGGGTATTCCCCGGATGATTCGGGATTTTCCTCAATTGCAAGCGATTCTCCTGGATGATGCCTATCAGCATCTTGCCGTACAGCCCTCCCTTCAGTTATTACTTACGGAATACTCCAATCCCTACTCTGATGACCTGTTACTACCCAGTGGCCGGCTCCGCGAATGGCGATTTGGGTCAGAGCGGGCGGATGCTGTAATTGTAAGCAAGTGTCCGGAGCATCTTGGTCCATCTGATTTTATGCAGTGGCGTAAGAAACTCAATTTGAGAGCCACTCAGGAATTGTTTTTTTCGCGTATTGAATATGGCGAACCCTATTCGATCTTTGAAGATGAAAAGATATTTCGCATTAATCCCGGACTTCAAATCCTTCTGATAAGTGCGATTGCACAATCCTCTTATCTTGTGGAGTACCTTTCCGATAAAGTGGCATCTGTGATCAATTATAATTTCGAAGATCATCATTATTTTAATGAAACCGAATTATCGGGAATGCTGGCCGTGTATGAACGGATTTCGCACAACAATAAGATGATTCTCACTACGGAAAAAGATGCTACGCGTTTGCGCTTATTCAGGGAATACTTTGCATCTAAGAATCTGGAGATCTATGCCATTCCGATTCAAATAGCATTTTACGAACCCGAACGTTTTGCAACATACATCCGCAATTTTCTATTGGATTTTAAAGTATGAAATGGATGTCCATGGGTCCCAAGTAAAAGCCCTGTGGAATCCATGCACGTATGTTTGAGCGAAGATGTTACCTTTGTTTTGACGTGAACCGAACCAGCAATCTCATGAAACCCTTGAATGCACTTGACCCGACTCAGGTCATGGTGGTGCATGTGCTCCGTTACGGACTGGTCCCAGGACCTGAATTTTTTAGAAAAGTGCGTTCTTTTCTTTTTATAGGGTTGTTTAATTTTGTCTGGAGCCCTCTTCATGTTTCAATACATGCGCAGGCATCCTATTATTTTCCCACACAGGAGGATCGTTTCCTGCTTGAAAAATGGGAACTAACAAACGTTCATTTGTTTTCAAATCATTTGGCTTTCAGGCCATTGAATGTATCATTTACTTCAGAAAACCTCAATCAGATTTCAACGGGCAAGGATCAGGCTGTACAGGATGAAAAAGACAAGCT
>CAZDQG010000022.1:3418-27174 GCA_964507535.1 uncultured Saprospiraceae bacterium | reverse complement strand
TTCCGGGAGCCGGATTTTATAAAAAGTATAACGGGCGCGTTCTTAAACTTGGGAGGGCATACGATTACTTGTTAGCGGAAGCTTCCTTTTCATTCCGGATTTCAAAACACATCTCGCTGAGTCTCGGCCATGGACGACATGGAATCGGGTATGGCATTCACAGTTTGTTTCTTTCCGAATATGCTGCTCCTTATTTTTATTTGAGGCTCAACACAAATATCTGGAAGCTGCATTATCAAAATGTTTTTGCAGAACTGAGTACGGAGACTTCAGGCAATGAGGGCAACCGCCTCTTTCCAAAAAAGTACATGGCTGCGCATTGTCTGAGCATCAATTTGAATGACAGATGGAATGTCGGTTTATTTGAATCGGTTGTATTTGCAAGGGAAAACCATTTTGAGTTTCAATATTTGAACCCACTGATCCTGTACCGGTTTGTTGAACACTCGTTAGGTAGCCCCGACAATGTATTTTTGGGATTGCAGTCAAAATACCTTCTCACTTCAAATTTATCCGTATACGGGCAATTATTACTCGATGAATTCCTGTTGAAGGAATTTTTCAAAGCGAGCGGATGGTGGGGTAATAAGTATGGTGCGCAAGTGGGTGTCCGTTATAATAATGCGATGGGTTTGAAAGGCCTTGATCTCGTGGCGGAGCTTAATGTAGTGCGTCCCTATACCTATACCTTCCGGGATAGTGTGGCAAACTACAGCCATTATCATCAATCACTGGCACATCCTTTGGGGGCCAACTTTATCGATACGCGACTTGTCCTGCGCTATGCCTTGCATCCACGATGGGTACTCCATTCGGAATGTGCGTGGTTCGAAAAAGGTTTAGACAGCACGGGTGTAAACTATGGTGGCAATATTTTACTTGATTACAGAAGCCGCGTAGGTGATTATAAAAACCATTTGCTTCAGGGTCTTCGGCAAAAAGTATGGCAGACCGAATGCCGCATCAGTTACCAATGTCTTTCGCAAGCGTGGATTGAAGCCGGTGCGGGTTACAGGTCCGAACGCATAGCTGGAAAGGCTGTTTCCAGACCCTGGTTTTATATAGGTATGCGAATGACTGTGGATCGTATTTTTCAAAGATTTTAAAAAAAAGACTGTGGATATATCCCTTATTGTCATTGGCGATGAACTCCTGATAGGGCAGGTTGTGGACACCAACTCTGCGCATATTGCAAGGATGTTATATTCATTGGGATTGACCATTCGCAGAAAATATACAGTTTCAGATGAGGCAGGCGAGATAAAAGCAGCTTTAGCTGCAGCGATGGAAACATCGGACATGCTGTTGCTTACAGGAGGCCTTGGACCAACAAAAGACGATATAACAAAAGAAGTCCTTGCGGGTTTTCTTGGCCGGAGCCTGGTATTCAGTCAGGAGTCAGAGCAGCATCTTAAAGCAATACTGGAACCGCGTGGAATTCCAATAAACGATTTGCAACTGCGGCAATGTTATGTGCCCGAGGGCAGTACACTTTTGGACAACCAGATGGGCACAGCCATGGGACTTTGGATAGAACAGCAGGGCAAGTTTATAGCATGCATGCCGGGAGTCCCCTTTGAGATGGAATACATAATGCGCAATGGAATCCTTCCCAGGCTGGAATCGCGATTTACACCGCGCGGTTACCAACATAAAACGATTTGCACAGTCGGCATGGGTGAAACAGAAATTGCGGGACGGATTGAACCTGCACTCCAGAATCTCCCTTCCTATCTCAAATTAGCATATTTACCTGCCTTGGGGCAGGTGAGGATCCGTATCACAGGGAGTCATTCCGACCCCAGCCTTTTGCATCAGGAAATTGAGAAGGCAAGAAGCACAATTGATGAAGTGCTCCAGGGTAATGTTCTAGGTTATGATGAAGATACTTTAGAGGAAGTCATAGGCCGGATGCTGCGGGCGGGGAACACCTCCCTTTCCACGGCGGAAAGTTGCACTGGAGGGTCCATAGCACAAAGGATTACCCGGATTGCTGGTGCATCGGATTATTTTAGAGGAAGTATAGTCGCCTATCAAAATGAGCTAAAAACAAGCCTGCTTGATGTTCCGGAAGAGTTGATCATGAAGGAAGGGGTTGTAAGTGAATCCTGTGTGCGTGAAATGGTAAAAGGCTGTTGCCGGCAGATGGGCAGTACCTATGCCATAGCAAGTTCAGGTATTGCCGGGCCGGGAGGGGGAAGTGCCCAAATTCCGGTAGGTACGATTTGGATAGCCTGGGGAACAGAACAGGAAGTGTATACCAGGAAATTTCAGTTTTTCAGGGACAGAAGCCGCAATATTGAATCTGCGGTTCAAATGGCCCTCCTTAATTTTTGGAAATATTTGGTTTCAAAAGAAAGCTAATGACCATTTTATTCGTGTTAAAGGACGGGTCCCAGCTGGCAATAAAGCCTTCTAAAATGATTACTTTTGCCTAAATTTTAAAACTATGGCCAAACACGAATTGATCCTCCCAAAAATGGGGGAGAGTATCATGGAAGCGACCATTCTGAAATGGCTTAAAAAGGAAGGGGATCCTATCGAACAGGACGAGACCGTTTTGGAAGTTGCTACCGACAAAGTGGACAGTGAGGTACCTTCTCCTTTCAAAGGCGTGCTGGCAAAGATATTATTCAAAGAAAACGATGTGGTGCCCATAGGGAGTGTTATCGCCTATGTGGAGACAGAAAGCAAGGGTACGGCAGAACCTGTGGCTTCCGCACCAAAGCCTGAGGTGTCAAAGCCAGAGGCGACAAAACCGCTTGCAAAGGTGGCAGAGATACCTGTTGAAGTACCTGTAGAAACAGTAGCTTTGAAGAAGTCCACGGGGAACCGCTTTTACTCTCCATTGGTGAGAAGCATTGCCAGGGAAGAGCAGCTGAGTATGGAACAATTGGATCGCATTCCGGGTACGGGTGCCGAAGGACGAGTAACCAAGCGCGACGTGCTCTCTTTCATTGAATCAAAAGGGAAAGGAGAAGCTCCGGTGGTTCCTGCTCCCGCATCCAGGCCGGCAGCCAGTCCGGCAACTCCAACGGTATCCTTGACAGGCAACATAGAGGTCATCGAAATGGACCGCATGCGGAAGCTTATTGCGGACCACATGGTGATGAGCAAACAGACCTCTCCCCACGTCACCTCATTTATTGAAATAGATGTAACTCCAATCGTCCAATGGAGGGATCGCGTCAAGGACCTCTTTATTAAAAAGTACAATCAGAAAATTACATTTACCCCAATATTCATAGATGCAGTCGTGCGTGCGATTAAAGATTATCCAATGATCAATATTTCGGTTCAGGGAAATCAGATCGTTCGCAAACTGGATATCAATATTGGAATGGCCGCGGCATTGCCAAGCGGAAACCTCATTGTGCCTGTCATCAAAAATGCGGACCGGTTGAATCTTCCCGGCTTGAGTTATGCAGTCAATGATCTTGCCGAACGTGCCCGCAACAATAAGTTGAAGCCGGAAGAAATTCAGGAAGGAACGTTTACCATTACCAATGTGGGTACTTTTGGAAACATCATGGGTACTCCGATTATCAACCAGCCGCAGGTAGCCATATTGGCTACAGGGGCCATTAAGAAAAAGCCCGCTGTAATTGAAACGAAAGAGGGCGATTTTATCGGAATCCGGCACATGATGTTCTTGTCTTTGTCGTATGATCACCGCGTCGTTGATGGAGCTTTAGGTGGTTCCTTCTTAAAGCGCATTGGAGATTATCTCGAACAATTTGATGCCAATCAATCGATTTAATGTGTAGAACAGCAAATCCCGCTTTTTACTTCTTTTTTTTTCTGTTCTTTCACCAGGCAACTTTTTTTGGCTCATTGCAAGCGCAGCAATGCCAGGAACAGATTAGAGAAGCAAAGGCCGCATTTCGCAACCGGGATTATGTGAAAGCCAGTGCACTCTTTTACGAAGGATGGCCTTGCATCGCATCCAGCAATAAGAGTTTGTTTGAAGCCGGGCTTTGTCATTATTCCGCCAATCAACTGGAACGTGCAATCATATGTTTTGAGCGCATTGAAAAATCAGATCCCAATTATAATAAAGAATTGAAATGGCATCTTGCACGATGTTATCATCAAAGTAAAAATTTCCGCAAGGCTTTGCTGTATTACAAGCAATACCTTAAGAAAATTGACCAGGACGATCCACGCTATTCCTTTATAAGGAATGAGCTTATCCGCTGTGGTTTCGGTCTCAAATATCTGAGAAGGGAATCCCAGGCTTTGGTCGAATCTTTTGGTTTGCCTATAAACAGTCCCGACGATGAGTTTGCCGTAACTCCGGGTGGTCCGCAAAGCGGCAGATTTTATTTCAGCTCTGACCGCAAAAACAAATCAGAGGGTTCCGGAACAGAGGGTACTAAAAACGAGGGATCAAACAGCGACCTGTATTATACCCAGCAGGATCGAGGCAAATGGATCGAACCCCAAGGCTTACCTTCCGAATTGAACAGCAGACTGAATGAAGAAATACTTGATTTTTCTGAAGAAGGATCGGTCCTTTTATTTCAGCGCAGTGCTGCAAATACTTCTGCAAAATTATTTTCGGATACCCTCATTGGGGAGCAGGCAGGAATACATTATCAGGCTTTTGCATATCCTGTAATTGCAGACATCGGGGATCATGCACTTTGTATGTTTCAGGATTCCGTGCTTGTTTTTTCAAGCAGGAGGCTAGGTGGGTATGGAGCGTATGATTTGTATTTTACAATCTTTCGCAATGGTCTATGGTCCATGCCTGTTAATTTGGGACCAGAAGTAAACAGCATATTTAACGAAGACTACCCTTTTCTGTCCAAAGACGGCAGAACCCTTTATTTTTCTTCAGACAGACTCAGTTCGATGGGTGGATATGACATTTATCGAAGCCGTTTTCAACCTGAAGCCACAAAATGGACGGAGCCCTATAATCTTGGCATTCCTGTGAATTCCCCGGATGATGATACGCATTTCAAACTAACGAACGATGGTTTGGCTGGTGTGTTTACTTCAAATAGGAAATATGATAACTATGGCAAGCGGGATATTTATTTAGTGTATTTTAAAGAGGAACTTGAAGAACAAAGTGAAGCTGCCGGTGGAACGCCACTGAGTATTTTATTGGATAAGGACACCGCACAACCAAAACAAGTACTTACGGAAGACAGATCCTCCAATGTAGCTCCACAAAACAGGCCGGCATATCTTGCCCTGGATCCTGTTTTTTACAATGATGATGAAAACATGGAAGCTTCGAAAGTTCAAGATAATCTGGAACTGCTTGCACGCGTTTTGAGATATGCTATTCCGATGCGGGTAAGCGTTTTAGGGCATGCATTTGAAGAGAGTCAGCCTACTGTAAATTTGTACTATTCCATTAAAAAGGCGGAGCGCATAATGGAATATCTGGTAGAACGTGGTGCGAATCCTAAGGCTATTACATGCATCGGCCTTGGTTCTGCTTTTCCATTGGCCAGGACAGAGATCAATGGACGGAAGCCTGCGCAATCTGATCGTTACAACAAACGGGTGGATATCATTGTGAATGGAAACCCTTCGGAGGTTCGTATACAGTATCCTAATCCAGCAGTTCCTGAATTTCTGAAGGTCGACCCCAGCGATCATTTTTTGAAGCTCACACATTCCTATTATTACAGCATTTTTCTAGGGACATATGCCGGGCTTTTGCCAAAATCCATGGAGCCTCCAGGGCAGGCCTTGTTGTGGGTTGAACGCGAACAACCAGGGGGACCCTATAATTACTATTATGGCATTTATAAAAGTTTTAAGGAAGCAGAAGTGGCACTGCAGGCGCTTAAACCCAATTACCCAAATCTCCCAACACTGAGAGCTGGATTTAATGGAAGCTGGTTGCAGCGGAATCAGATCATCGATCATGTATTGGAAGCACCGGATCTCGTATTGTACATGAACTATCTGAATGAAAAACACTAGAATGTTACATGGATGTGCTGGAGTTTCGTTTTATCTGGATTATAAAAAGTCAAAAAGCCGCAGACGATACTTTTTGATTTGTTCCAACAGCTGGCTGCGATCGGTATAATAGACTAAAAAAAGCCCGCCTCCACCAGCACCGCATAATTTGCAATAAAAACTTTCTGAAGCAAGGCCTTCATCCCAAAACGGAGCTATGGTATCGGGAATCATGCGCTGGAACAGCCTGCGGCTGAGGGAGCTGATCTGTCTCCAGTATATTTTTACATGTTCAGGGTGATTGGAGATCAGGGCATCTAACAAACGATCGTTAGATTCCGATAGGGTTTCTGCACGTTTTACAAAATCAGGATCCTCGCAATCGAGTTTAAATCCACGGACCAGTTCCTGTGTCTTTCTTTGGATGCCACTGTCTACCAGCGCCACATTCGTTTCATTCAAAATTCCAGGATGCAAAGGATCCATGAGGGTGCATGTTGCGGTTTTAAGGAGCACAGGCCGGGCATAGTAGGAAACCATCGGGTCGAGTCCGGAACTGCTTCCATGGAAATAGGATTCGATCGATTTAAGAAGGGCGTGTGTCGCTTCAAGGGTTCGTTGCGGAGAGAATTGGTAATGGTCAAGGAGGGCAGCGCAAACCGTACCTGAGCTCCCCAGCCCATATCCGAAGGGAATGTTTGTGGAGAGATACCAGCCTTCGGAAAGATCTTTTTTCAATCTGTTTATATCAAGTTCCCGTGCGAGTTCAGCTTGATTGCAAATGAAATCTACAAAAGTTTCTGCCAACGGATATTCATGTTGAGGAGATTGTGTCCATTCTGCAGTATACCTGGGCCATGGTATAGCAAATCCAAGACCACCGCGAAGTACCAGATATTCACCAGTGAGCAGGATCTTGGATGGATATTTTCGGTCACGGACCATGGGGGCAAACATACAACTTTGAAAGCAGCGGAGGATCATGCCTTAGAAGGCTTATTGAATATTTTCAGAAGAAGCAAAGCCTTTATGCATCATAAAGTACTTGTGTAGTTTTTCCGTTCAACGCGGATCATTTTGATCCTTTTAACAGCGATTTGAAGTCCCCTTTCTTACATTTGCCGTGTGGAGCACGAAATCAAGCGGGTAGCAGATTTTCTGACCCGCGATCCGAAGGCCGCGGAGTTAAACGCGCTTCTGGATCACGAAGGACATCGAAGAATAATTATTGGGGGTCTGAGTGGATCCAGGGATAGCTATTTGATTTTATCAAGCTTTTTAGAAAAACCACGGCCTGTCGTGGTGCTTTGCACCGATAAGGAAGAAGCGGCTTATCTAGCGGATGACATAGAGCAGTGGGCAGGAGGAGCGCGCATGAGTTTATTTCCTGATTCCTTCCGGCGACCCCGGAATTTTGAAGAGGCAGATCCCTTTCAGGTTCAGCAGCGGGTGGATGCCCTCAATGCCTTCAACCAGCCCAAAGGGCATATTTTGGTGACCTATCCGGAGGCCCTTTTTGAAAAGACCGTTTCCCCGGCAACCATAGCCGCTTCCCGAATCGACCTTACGGTAGGCGAACGGCTTGATCTGGACTCCTTGTTGCATAAACTCAACGAAATGGGTTTTCAGCGAACAGATTTCGTTTATGAGCCTGGACAATTTTCTTTGCGTGGAGGCATATTGGATTTGTTTTCATTTACATCGGACCGGCCTTACCGCATTGAACTTGACGATGAGAACGTCGAAAGTATCCGGAGTTTCGATACCAACACACAGTTGTCTGTTCAAAATCTCAGCAGACTTGCCATTATTCCAAATTTTCAAACCGGTTTTGAATCCGGTATAAAAACCAATTTTCTGGAATTGCTCAATGAGCAGGCCGTGATTTGGATAAAAGACCTTCATGCGTGTGTAGCTTCTTTGAATACCTGTTTTGAAGAAGCCGAACGTTGGGCGGAGAGAATTGTGCATTATGAAGAAGAACGTATGATTCCGATGATCCGTCACAGGGAATATATTTCGGGTGCGCAGTTTCTTGATGCAATTGAAAAACACCGAATGGTATTTTTCCATACCAAACCGCAGCTTTCAGAAAAGACCGCCTTTATGGAAGTTCGAAGCGAACCACAGCCGAGCTTCAACAAAAATTTCAATTTACTGATCGAACATATTCATCAGCTCAACGAAAAACAGTATTCCTGTTTTATTTGTACTGCTTCTTCCGCCCAGGTAGAGCGCTTCCACAATATTTTTCAGGACTTAAAAGCAGAGATCGTCTATTTTCCGGAAGTGCGTTCCATCCGGGAAGGATTTGTCGATCATGATATGCGTATAGCCTGTTATACAGACCATCAAATCTTTTCGCGATTTCATGGTCACCGTGCCCGGCAATCCTACACCCGCGACCAGGCATTGAGCATACGCATGTTAGGTGAATTGCAGCCCGGTGATTACGTCACGCATATGGATTATGGAATTGGACGTTTTGCAGGATTGGAAAAAATCAATATCAATGGTCAATTACAGGAGGCCGTCCGGCTCATCTATAAGAATGACGATATCCTTTATGTGAGCATTCATTCCCTGCACAAGATTTCAAAATATGTAGGGCAGGAAGGAACCACACCAGGCTTGAATAAACTTGGTTCGGATCATTGGAGATTGCTCAAGCAAAAGACGAAGCAAAAGGTCAAGGACATTGCAAAGGAATTGATCAAGTTGTACGCGTTGCGAAAAAACGCGAAGGGCTTTGCTTTTCATCCGGACAATTACCTGCAGGCAGAGTTGGAAGCGTCCTTCATGTATGAGGACACACCGGATCAATACAAAGCCACACAGGAAGTAAAGGCAGACATGGAAAAGCCGCATCCTATGGATCGTCTTATTTGTGGGGATGTTGGTTTTGGAAAAACGGAAGTAGCGATTCGAGCAGCGTTTAAAGCGGTGCAGGATGGAAAGCAGGTGGCCATTCTGGTCCCCACTACGATATTGGCATTGCAACATTACAGGACCCTGAAGGAGCGACTCAAAGAATTTCCTATTGATGTGGATTATATCAGCCGGTTTCGCACCGCGAAGGAAAAAACACAAATCATCAAGCAGCTTAATGAAGGTAAACTGGATATTGTGATCGGCACCATCAGCCTTCTCAATTCCAAAATAAAATTCAAGGACCTTGGTTTGCTCATCATAGATGAAGAACAAAAGTTTGGAGTTGCTTCCAAGGAAAAGCTAAGACAGCTGAAGCACAATGTGGACACGCTCACCCTCACGGCAACACCTATACCGCGCACTTTACAGTTTTCACTGATGGCGGCCCGCGACCTCAGCGTCATTCAAACTCCTCCTCCTAACCGTCAGCCCATACATACCGAGCGCAGGGTGTTCAACGACGAGCTTATCAGAGAGGCGATCATGCATGAAGTGTATCGAGGAGGTCAGGTATTTTTTGTTCACAATAAAGTCAAGAGTCTTGCGGATGTCGTTGCGATGTTGCAAAGGTTATGTCCTGATGTGGACATTGCGATGGCTCACGGACAAATGGAAGCAGAAAAACTGGAACGGGTCCTTATTGATTTCATCGATCATAAATTTGACGTACTCGTATGTACCAATATCATTGAAACCGGACTGGATATTCCCAATGCAAATACCATAATCATCAATAACGCGCATCAATTTGGCTTAAGCGATTTACATCAGTTGCGCGGTCGCGTGGGGCGTTCGAACCGCAAAGCGTATTGTTATTTGTTTGCACCACCTTCTTCGGTACTTACCATGGAAGCCCGGAAGAGACTGAAGACCATTGAAGAGTTTTCCGATCTGGGAAGTGGATTTAACGTGGCCATGCGCGACCTTGACATCCGTGGTGCCGGAAATTTATTGGGCGGAGAACAAAGTGGATTTATCGCCGACATCGGTTATGAAGCCTATCAGCGCATTCTGGAGGAGGCTGTTTATGAATTGAAGGAAAGTGATTTTAAAGAGCTTTTTGAGGATGAAGGCAAGGAGGATAAAACATATGTCCGCGACGTCAACATCGATAGCGATATCGAAATGCTCATACCGGATGCCTATGTTTCCAATATTCAGGAGCGTCTGCGGCTGTATCAGGCTCTGGACAAGGTGGAAGACGAGAAAGGAATAGAAGATTTCAGGAACCAACTTAAAGACCGGTTTGGCGAAGTTCCCCATCAGGTAGAGGAGCTGTTCAATGGGCTGCGCCTTCGCTGGTTAGGGAAGCGATTGGGCATGGAGCGTATCATTTTGAAAAAGAAGAAGCTGCAGTGTTATTTTATTTCCAATCCCGGTTCCGCGTTTTATGAAACCAGTCTGTTCAATAGCATAATAACAAACGTTAGTAAGGTACAAAGCGGCTTCACCCTCAAACAAAGCAATACCCAGCTCCTGTTGATACATGAAAAAGTCAATGATTTTGCCCATGCCATGGTTTTGCTGGAAAGGCTGGGAGCTCAGGAATAAGGTGCACAGATTCTTTTGGTGTATTGAATGATGTGTTGGGAACCGGTTTCCGGTGTATCCTCATGGGAGTGAAGAAACCAGCGTTTTTTGGCCTGCTCTTTAAAGAGGGAGAAAAATTCAGGAACCAGCCAGTTTACCGTGTGATTACTATTTTGGTCACAAGTCCTTCAGCAGTTTCAAAATCCTGTGTAGTATTTGCAAAAACAAGATATATGCCCGAAGCGACTTTTCGGCCAAGATAATCCCTGCCATTCCAGATGGCTTCGCCACCATTGCTAAAAGATTCGTACACCAGTCTGCCGCTGAGGTCTGTAATTTTCACACGTGCATCGCGTGCCAGACCGCTGATGGCGATGGGGCCTTCAAAATCGGCAGGTACCGGGTTTGGAAATACGCGGGCACTACCTGTAAATACATCCTTGGCCAGGGTGGCATCTGAACGGAAAACCTGAATGCCACTTCCTGTAGCAATCCATGCCTCACCGGTTTTCGGATCCACGGCGATATCGATGATGTTGTTATCCAGAAGAGGACTGTTCGAAGTATTGAAATTGTAAATTTGGAATTCACCGGTGGGAGATTGCACGTAAATCCCGTTGTTACTGGTTCCAAACCATTTGCGGTTGGCACCATCCACGGCAATGCTTGTGATTACTTCGGAGGAAAGCAAGTAGTAAATAATGCCATCCTGGTCTACTTTTCTGCGACTTCCTTTGCAGTTGCCCGAAAAGATTGAAGAACCACATTCAAAAACCACGGGGCCTTCTGCTGTACCTACCCATACATCGCCATCGAGATCCACCTCTACGGTGCGGACATCATTTGAAGTCATTTCGGTATTGGAGCTTGTAAGCTGGATACGACGGTCATCGGAAGGATTGGCGGGATCCCCTTCATCGAAGACCATCACTCCTCCGTTCAATCTGCTTATGATCCACTTGTATCCGTTTTGGTCTACTTTGACTTCTGTAAACAAATTGGCGTTGTTCGGAAAGATATAATTTTTCCATTCCCCGCTTGAGGAGAGGGAAACCAATCCTGTGGGTGCGAGGTAATTGGTAATCCAAAGTGTATTCTTCCTGTCGAAGGCTAAACCTGACAAACGTACGTTAGCCGTATCGCCAACAGTGCCCAGCAGCGGAGAGTTTGTTTTATTGTATACCTTGTACTTGTCATTTATACGATCGTATTCAATCAATCCCTTTCCGGCGCTGGCGAAGAATATTTTATTTTTATCATTTGATTGGGCGATGCGCATCACGTCGGTGAGGTTATATGGGGCCAGGTCCGGTTCCGTTCCGGAATTGATTGCAGACCAATTTCCGTCTTTGTATTTTGCAATGCCTTCACCGTTGTAGTTTGGAGTAAAGGTGGCGTCGATCCCACCGACAGCAACATACACTCCATCGTCCAATGGAGCAATTTCAAAGGCCCTGTTGGAAATGGGTCCGCTCACCCAAATCGCGTTGCAGGACTGGTCAAGACCCTGTGAATAGCGGAAGCTCCAGCGTTGATCGGCGTACCATATTTTTCCATCAGCAGACTCCTGAACATCGAGGATATCATCTGCACATCCATCGGCTGCATATTGAATCCCGCCATTCATATCAAAGGCGATGAGGCGGTCCTTGCAGGAAAGTTGACAATTCAATCCTGCGAACACATGTTGTGTGCCGCTTTTCAGGAATTTTATTTCATAGTTCAGGTCTTTGTAAAAGGAACTAAACTGTATACCGTTGCCACGGAAAATTTCGGAGATGGTTGCAAAATAAAGCTCATCGTCAAATTGAACGACGGAATGAAACGCAGTAGTTGCAGGCAATCCATTGGCATTTGAGAGCTTTTGCCAGGAAGCAAAATTTTGGATAATGTTAATGCCGTTGTCTGCAAAGCTGTAGGCGCCATGTTCTGTTGCCATGTAGTAGTCAGAACCTTTCCGGATGCAATCATATACTTTGAGATTGGGAGTAAATAGAGTAAACGGGAAGGTATGTGAAACTACATTGAGCAGAGACAATCCGTAATTGGAGCAAATCAGAACATTTTGATCATCCAGCAGTCGAATGCGGTTGATGACTTTATCGATAGGTACATTGTTGAAATTAAAAATGTCGACCAGGGTATACACCCCTTGTTCACCATATAAGTCGATCACACCGTTTAAGTAGGCGATGACAAGTTGTTTGCTCGCTTCATGATAATAGATCGCATTGATTTCTGATCCGGAAAGACCTTCTGTGCGCGAAATGCGTTGAAAGCTATAATCTGTTTTGTTGACTTTGAGGATACCGTGGTCTGTCGAATAATATACATAGTCCGGACTTTCGGTGACTTGTTTTCCTGCATTAAAAGGCAGGTGACTGGCCCAATTGCCAATGGCCAGATTTGATTGGGCAAAGTTCAACACAGGGAGTGCACAAAGGATAAGTATGCGAAGCATGAAGAAGAAACGAATTGGCGGTTAAAAAAGTCTTTTGCGTTTGCAAAAAAAAAGATCGACCCGGGAGGGCCGATCCTTTAAATAACACTATGAGAACACCCTAAAAACTTTGTATCAGATGATATAGGTACAGCCAACAAGTAAACTTTGAAAAAGTTGTCCTGATAGCTGTTGCAAATAAAACATATTTATAACTATCATTCCAAATATTTTGTAAAAAAATTTTAAGCATTTTAAAATGACTAAAATATATAATGGCTAAAACACTGTATTACAAACCTTTAATTTTTTATTTACCCCTTATTTCCCAATGGAAACAGCTCGCGCTGTGACGGTGGGTTAAATGCCCGTTAAATGGGGCCTTTTATTCAATCTTTTTAGTGACTTTTGGGTTTTATTTGGCACATGAGCAAGAGGGTAATTCTGTTTATTATTGGTTTGATGGCCCTGGCCTTGGTGGGTACCGCCGTTGTGCAGGGTTACTGGATCAATTGGTCCCTGCGCATGAAGGAGGCACAGTTTAATGAAGCGATCATTGCTGCATTGCATCGCGTGGCTGCCCGTCTCGAAAAGCATGACCCAACCGCAGTCCTGTCGAGTGAATATTTGTTTGGTGAATGGAATGAAGCACAAAAGCAAATTGAACTTATTGACCGGGAAATGCGGCTTCAAAAGTATCCTTTGGAAAAGCGAATAGATCCCGCGTTTCTTCGCAGGATCCTGACCCAGGAGTTTAAGGAAATGGATTTAGATCTGGATTACTCCTTTGGAGTTTTTGACCACTTCCGCAAACGGATGATCATTGTCAATGGATTTTTTCAGGCGGACATTGGAAACAATACGAAGGCATCTGATCCGGGCATTAAGTTGGAAAAGCAGTTGAAAAATTCAGAATACGAGGTGGAACTCTTTACTGGAATTACGGGAAGTCCCGGCAGCCTGCAGCTTTTTTTCCCCAGTAAAACCACGTGGCTGTGGCGATCTGTCTGGCCTCTGCTGGTCCTGGGTCTGACTCTTATATTGCTGATTGTATTTTGTTTTTCGTATGTCATCTTTGTCGTATTCCGTCAGAAGAAACTTTCTGATATTAAAAATGACTTTGTCAACAACATGACACATGAATTTAAAACGCCCATAGCGACGATATCACTGGCTTCTGATTCCATCCTTAGTCCTTCGATCATCAATTCGCCGGATAAAATCAAAAGATTTGCAGATATCATCAAGCAGGAAAACCGGCGCATGTTGAGTCAGGTTGAGAAGGTTCTGCAGATGGCCTTGTTGGACAAGCATGATTTCAAATTGAATTTAAAGGCCCTCAATTTGCATGAAATCATCAGCCAGGCTGTTGAAAACATCAATCTACAGGTTCAGCAGCGAGGAGGGCAAATCCGGATGGATCTCGTTGCCCTGAATGCGGAAGTTATGGGAGACCCTGTGCATTTGACCAATATCATATACAATCTTTTAGATAATGCCAACAAATACAGTCCTGACCAGCCCGATATTGAGGTTTGTACCAGAAACCGGGGTAAGCTCATCGAAGTGAGTGTGTCTGATAAGGGGATTGGTTTGACGAAAGAAGCACAGAAACTCATTTTTGAAAAATTCTATCGCGTTCCGACCGGGAACCTCCACGACGTAAAAGGATTCGGCCTTGGATTGAGTTATGTGAAGGCAATGACCATAGCACATAATGGCAAAGTAGACGTAGAAAGTGAGCCCGGCAAAGGAAGCTGTTTCACCCTGACCTTCCCAATAATAACAAGTTAATTTATCTAATTAACACATTTACAAGTAGATAGAAAGGTCTAAGATCCGTTAAAATTTTATTGAAAATTTTAATTACAAATTAACATTTCAATCGTTATAACCATAATAAGACAAATATGGGTAGTAGTAGTTTGCAAGCTCAAGAGGCCACAAAAATCCTCTTGGTGGAAGACGATCGCAATTTTGGTGATGTCCTCCGATCGTATCTTGAGATGCATGGTTATGAAGTTGATCTGGCAATAGACGGCATTGAAGGATTCGAGAAATTCCGCCACGGCACGTATGATTTATGCATATTGGATGTCATGATGCCCCGGAAAGATGGATTTACCCTGGCAAAGGATATACGCTCAAAGAATGCAGACATACCCATTATTTTTCTGACTGCAAAGACGTTGAAGGAGGATGTTTTGGAAGGATTCCGCATCGGAGCAGATGATTATGTCACCAAGCCATTCAATTCAGAAGAACTGTTGTACCGGGTTCAGGCTATCCTGAAGCGGGCGCAAAAAAAATCCGATCCCGAGGATGATACTGTTGAATACACCATTGGCAAATATTATTTTAATGTTCCTTTGCGAATCCTGTACATTAAGGACGGTTCAGAGATCAGTGAGAAAATAAAATTATCGCCCAAGGAAGCCTTATTGCTCAGGATGTTTTCCCAGCATCGCAATGCCATTTTGCCAAGATCTGAGGCATTGACGAAGATCTGGGGTGAAGACAATTATTTTACGGCACGGAGTATGGATGTATTTGTAACGAAACTCCGAAAGTATCTTTCTAAAGATGAAAACATTGAGATCGTGAATATTCACGGCAATGGTTTTCGCATGATCGTTAAAGGGGAAGTAGGATCTGAATTGTAAGTCCTTTTTCTGCGCCTCTGGAGTTTCTGAAGTTTTTTCCTTAAAAATGAAAAGCATATTGCAAACCTGCGACCATGCTGCGGGTAAGTCCGTCGGGGCGTTCTTCCCTGGTAATCAGAGGAGCGCCGGCGATAAGTTGAATTTCACTTTTTGCATTGAAGGCGTAGCTCAATAACAATGTAGCATTTAAAGTCAGACCTTCTGATCCCTGGATGGAAATACTTTTTGCCTGATTTACTTCCGTATATTCATCCTCATCCAGGTGGTAGATGGGCAGTAATCCCGGTATGAGTGTCCAATGGTTTTTCAGATCAAAGGGATAGCTCAAACGCATAACCAGGTCTGCTTTTCTTTTATAACGGTATTCCGTTGGTGCGGGAGGGACCTGGAGACTACCATAATAGCTGTTTTCATTTTGGTCGAGTGCCTGCTGGTAAGCGAGCGAAACCTGGAGCCGGGACATTTGATAATGGATTCCCAGCAACATGTCCGTGGTGCCGAGGCTGGTTTGATATACCATGGGCAGAGCCGTACCCTTGTTTTTTTCGTTTGCCTTGTTAAAGGGTATTTTCACGCCGGCCAGCAAGCGAAAACTCGAATTTACGGCGTATTGTAAACTGAACAACGCATCTGAAAGCCCACTGACGGAAATATCCTTGTCTTTATGGTTGGCCGCACCAATCTTGATATTTGCTGACCAATTATCGTTGAAGGTGCGCTCATAGTCGATGACACCTGAAAAGGCTTGTACTTGATCCTCTGCAGCCCCGAGTGCAAGTCCAAATTTGAAGGCATTTTTTGAAGGACGATCTTCCTCATTGGTTTCGGGACTGATTCCACTAAGTGTGCAGATGCCGGCATCGCTGCATCCCTGTGCATGAAGGGTATATAAGGTATGCTGAACGAACAAAAAGGAAAAAATGAGGTAAGCCCTTTTCATAATTTAGAATTTGTACAAAGATCCACACAATATTGACAAAACAAAAGTCTTGCTGGATTCCAAATTGTGATGTACCGTTTTATTTGGATTCTTTTCTTTGATATTCAATTCCTTTCATGTGTAGGAAAATTTACTTTGTATCAGGAGCAGAATAAAGGTATTTTTGTTAAAATGAAGAAGGGTCCTTTTTGGATATCCGGAATCTTGATCATGGGATTTCTATGTGGTAATCTGACATTTGCCCAACATAGTTTATGTGGTCCCAGTCCCGTTAGTTTCTCCAATTACTGCGCAGATGCATGTTTGGTCTGTGATCTGAATGGTGTATTTGCGCAAACTACCAATACCATTCAGGGGCAGGCTCCTCCTGGGTTTTGCACCATGGTTGTTCACAGTATGCAATGGCTTGCATTTATAGCAGGATCGACTAATCTTACACTGAATGTCAGTGTCTCCAGTTGCATTCAGGCGAATGGTGTTGAAATGGGTATTTATGCATCTGATGATTGCCAAAATTTCAGGTTGGTCAGCAACTGTAATACCAACATGTATGCAAACCAGACCTGGTCCTTTACGAATACAGAACCCTTGAAATCAGGATGTATCTATTATCTCGTATTTGATGGGAATGGGCCGAATTCTTGTATGGTTTCTTTTAATGTAGTTGCGGGCAGCACTGTAGCGCCTGTTCCCAACACGACTAATAAAATTACCGGAAAGAAGCTGGCCTGTGTTGGCGATATTTTAGATTATTCCATAGCTCCAATCAACGGAGCATGCAGCTATGAGTGGCGCGTTGAGAATGGTACGCTCCTTTCATTTTTAGATAATAAAGCAACCGTGCAATGGAATCAGGCAGGTGCCGGGAAGGTTTGTGTAAAAGGAACGAATGCGTGTAAGGATGGCAATGAAGTCTGTCTTGATGTTGAAATTGGTGAGCCATCCCCAATTCAGGAATTTGGCCCCTATTATGTTTGTTTTGGAGAATCGTATCGCTTCATGAATCTATTGTTGACTGCCGGAACATGGGAGTTTAATTATAAAAACAAATATGGCTGTGACAGTAATACGGTGGTGTATATTGAAAATCTGGAACCAATTATCACTTCACTGGATACTACTTTATGTTATCCTGAAACGCTTAAGGTGGGTTCCAGGAAGATAGACAGCAGTGGTCATTACAAAGTGGTCATCCCATCGCGCGTTGCTCCATACTGTGATTCTACCATTTTTGTCGATGTCAAGTATGCGCGATTGCAGGCCATAGCCAATAAAAGCAATGACCTTACCTGTCAGGATACCAGTGTATTATTGTATGCCGATTCCTCCATTGTTACGGATCCTGCACACACAACATACATCTGGACCAATGTGAAGGGAGACACGATTTCAAATAATCTTCAGGTCAGGGTTCAACAATCAGGATCCTACGTACTAACAATAGTTAGCAATTTTGACTCATTGCATGCATGTATATCCTCTCAGCGCATCGATGTATCTGGCTCTGTAAATCCTCCCAAACTTTTCCTGGCAGATTCCCTTGTATATTGTTCAGAAGAGTGGGTGCGACTTGACGCACTGCCAATAGACGACAGCAACAAAACACAAGCACATTACAGTTTCCATAAGGCATTTCCTTGTGATAGCAGCAATCAGATTGCAGACAGTCTTGTGAGATTTCAGGCCGACACCATTTTGTTTGTGCTTGCAAAAAATGGCGATTGTCAGGATGCCTTGCCATTGTTTTTTCATATCCGGCCGAAGCAACGGTTGTTTATAATGGATCAGGAGCTTTGTTCGGGAAATGCACTCGATTTGACTATGTTGAGCTATCGCAAAGAAGGCAATTTTGGCGGCGGACCTTTATTTTACGGATGCCCATCGAAAGACAGTTCCTGTGCCATTTTGGATCCCTTGATCATGCCAGACAGCACAATAATCCTGTACGTATATCCGGACAGCGCATCGTGTCCTGATTTTACAAGCTTTCAACTTAAGGTAAAGCCAACTCCCCCGGCAGATGCACAGCTGTCTCGTTTGGATTATTGTCCCGGTGATTCGATTCAATTGAATATTCTCAATCTAGTTGCGAACGAACGTTTGTTTGCCAGTTGGGATTCCGCGTTATTAAGCCCATTGCCTCTCCAAATGCAGCATTTCTGGATGGCTTCGGATACAGGACGTCATATACTCTGTTTGCAGACGGAGCTAGACCACTGCCAGGATAGCATGTGTTTTGCATTGTATGTTCATCCTCCGCCTCTTGTTCCTGATATTCGTTGTGAACCGACGGACAGCAGTATCCTTTTTTGGTGGAATCAGAGGCCAGGGGAGCGTTACCAAATGGATACACTGGAAGGTGGGCCGTATATCTGGCTGTCAGATACCAGCGTGATTTTCGGACCCTTGGCAAGAGGAAAGCATATTCGAATACGGGTTGCAGCAAAAAGTGAATACTGTGGGGAACGATTCGCAGAATTGGATTGTCAGAGTAAAACGTGCCCAACGGTAGATCTTCGCATCATTCCTGTTGATACAATTTGCCTTGACCCTGGGAGT
Source organism: uncultured Saprospiraceae bacterium (assembly GCA_964507535.1). GTDB lineage: Bacteria > Bacteroidota > Bacteroidia > Chitinophagales > Saprospiraceae > Vicinibacter. The sequence goes on along the minus strand of CAZDQG010000022.1, from coordinate 8,183 downwards.
CCACGGATTCAACTGCAAGCCGATTCCAATCCGTTGTTGCCTGGAGCCACATGGATCTGGCGTGGAGCCGGCATCGTGGATAGTCTGCTTGGTATATTTGACCCAAATACGGCAGGGGCGGGTAATCACAAGCTTACTGTTATTGCGGATCAGCAGGGTTGCCAATATGTAGCTTCTTATTGGCTTGTATTGATTCCTAATCCTTTTTCTGATTTCAGCCTTGATAGTGTGCTTTGCCAGGATTCAACAATGTTGATACGCTTTACAGGAAGCAGAGCGGATTCCGCAAATTTTAAATGGACATTTGACGGAGGCATTATTCAATGGAACATTCAGAATCGGGAGGCAGAAATTCACTGGTCTCAGGCTGGTAAAAAACGCATTCATCTGAGACTTAACCAGTACCGTTGCGCCAGTGAAATTTTTAAGGACGTTGAAGTTTTTGAACCTCTCGTTCCCCCTCAGATTCAATGTGAGACTACGGATAGTTTTATTTTGTTCAGGTGGAACATACATCCAAGGGTTAAGAAATACCGTTTGGAGCAATGGTTTGGCAATGCGGGTCAGCAATTAAATGACAGTACGTACCGCATTCCAAAAAGGTTCTTTAAAGATTCCGCTGCAATCCGCCTGATTTTGGAGGATCAAGGGCCCTGTTCAGATTTCCAGGGTGTTGTTGAATGGTGCATCTCACCGGATTGTCCAAAGAGAAATATGGTTGCAGATACAGTACTTCGGTTTTGCAGCAATACCCCCGGGATAATTGATTTGAACGGTTGGGTACGAGATACTTTACCTGACATGCAATGGTCAGGTGAAGCGCTGCAGCAAAGTTCCGTTTCTACCTCCGCGCTGAAACCAGGGAACTACAGGTATATTTTAAACGGATCAAAATTCGGTTGTATGTATCGCGATACCCTGAGTATCCAGATCCATAATCCTCCTCAATGGGGTGTACTCGATATACAGGAAATTCCTTGTGACCGATTGTCTCCATTTGGTGCTGTGCGAATTTTTGGAGTGGAAAGTCTCCATCGCCCTCTTGGTTATTCCCTTGATGGTCTGCAATTTCAAGCGGATTCTATTTTCAATCAGTTGCCGGAAGGAAACTACCAAGTGTTTGTACGTGATTCTGAAGGATGCGTCAGCGACAGTCAGTTTGTCTTGCAAGCTCCTGCCTATCCTGCCCTGGATTTAGGTCCGGATCTCGAAATCTTAAAAGGAGAACGGATTCAACTGCATGCCGATATTTCAGGTGGCTATCATGAATTGGTATGGAGTTCACCGGTATTGCTTTCCTGTCTTGATTGCACAGATCCTGAAGTAGCCCCTTTGGAGTCTGTACGATTATATTGTTTGGTGAGAAATGAAAAGGGATGTACCACGTATGACTCTTTATATATCCGCGTAGTTGAAAATAAGGTTTTTGTGCCCAATAGTTTTTCACCAAACGGAGATCAGATCAATGACTTTTTCTATTTGTTTGGGAACTTTAAAATTCTGAAATTTTTAGAAATTTTTGACCGCTGGGGCAATCGCGTTTTTTATGGTGAGGCACTTGAACCGAATCATCCTGAACAAGGTTGGAATGGAAGATTCCAGGGGAAGAACTGTCAACCAGGGGTATATGTATATCGCGCAAGGGTAGAATTTGAAAAAGGAGAAGCAAAAAATGTACAAGGAGATCTTAGTCTGATTCGTTAGCGCCCTCATCGGGTATGAAAATCCTTTTAACAAGCTGAATACAAAACACAAATTAGATCGCTATTGCATTATGAAAGTTCATTTGGTACACACGTTATGTTTCTTTTTATCCTTTTTGTTTTGCAAGCCTGTTGATGCGCAATTCTCCAAAGAGGAGCTTCAGGTCCGGCAATGCATTCAGCAACTGCACGATGCCCTGATTCAGAAGGATTCCCTGGCGTTGGAGGGCCTTCTGCACGAACAGTTGGTATATGGTCATTCAAATACCTGGGAAGAAAACAAAAAGGAATTGATACATAACAACTCCACCGGCTTCATGCGATATGAGACCCTGTTCATGGACAGTTTGCGTGTACAGTTATTTGATGAGACAGCCATTGTGCGCTATCATGCTTTTATACGAGGCAAAGTCAACGATAAAGACTTTGCTCTTTCCCTGCACATTTTGCAATGTTGGATACGGGAAGGAAAGCGTTGGAAGCTGGTAGCCCGGCAAGGTGTCCGGGCTCCCGGATCCTGAAAGCACAGGATCCTGTTTCATTATCAGGCGCGAAGTGGATTCAGAAGCATGCAATGGATCGCGAAGAAAGAGCTTTGAATACTTCCTGATCTATTTACCTTTGGAAGTCAGGAAACGAAAGAGGTTTTATTTCATTTTTTTTACAATTCGGTATCATCGTAAAATTTGAAACATCGGTTATGTCAAAAAACTATTCACGGCGCGAAGCGATAAAAACCCTGGGATTTGCAGCTGGAGCTACAGCATTTTATCTACCCGAATTGCCGGTGCTGCTGGGAGAAGTTCCCGATCCACGATACAAGAAACTCGATCGTCCCATAACGGCCATCACATTAGGTGCCGGAGCCCGCGGCAATGTCTATGGAAACTATGCTGCGGAGCACCCCGAGGAAGTTCGGATTGTGGGTGTGGCAGAGCCGATCCCCTTACGCAATGAACGGTATGCAGTCAAACATGCTATCGATGCGGACAAGCGTTTTGTCACCTGGGAACATGTATTTCAGCGTCCCAAATTTGCGGATGCCATTATCATAACGATGCCTGATCACCTGCATTACGGAGCCTGCATGCAAGCTCTGGATATGGGCTATGACGTATTGCTGGAAAAGCCCATGGCGCAAACGGAAAAAGAATGCAGGGATATTCTTGCCAAGACAAAGAAAACCGGAAAAATAGTTGCCCTTTGTCATGTGTTGCGATATGCACCCTATTTCATTAAACTTCGGGAACTCATCCGCAACGGAACCATCGGTGAACTGGTGAGCCTGCAACATTTTGAGCCCATACAACATGTGCACATGGCGCATAGTTTTGTTCGCGGCAACTGGCACCAAAGCAAGGAGACCACGCCGATTATTCTTGCCAAATCCTGTCATGACCTGGACATCATGCGCTGGCTTGTTGACGAGCGCTGCCTGAGGGTATCTGCATTTGGAGATCTGAAATGGTTTCGCCAAGAAAATGCTCCGCAGGGAAGCACGCGAAGATGTAACGAAGGATGTGCTATCGAATCGGATTGTCCTTATTCTGCTTTGAAAATCTATTTGCGGGAGAGAACCTACACCTATGTGTTTGATTTGCCGGAGAAGAAGGAGTTGCATCCCGATGCGATCATGAATTATTTGAAAACGACGAATTACGGTCGCTGCGTGTACCGAATGGATAACGATCAGTGCGATCATTATGTCATGAGCCTTCAATTCGCGAAAGGAATTACAGCAAGTTTCAATATGGAAGCATTTACCTCCTATCATGGACGGAGGACGAGGGTCATGGGCAGCATGGGCGATATCCAGGGGGACATGGAAAAATTTGTGCATACCGATTTTCGAACCGGAAAAGCCACCACCTGGGATTCCCAATCTTTTGAAGAAGGACAGTATGCCAAACAAGGCCATGGAGGGGGCGATGCGCGTTTAATGAAAAATTGGGTTCAGGCAGTGGCACAACAAAATCCGGAATTACTGACGTCCACCATTGATGCCAGTATTGAAAGTCATATCATGGGTTTTGCCGCGGAGAAGAGCAGAAAAAGCGGGCAAACTGTATCCGTCAAATTGTAAGTAAAATTGGAATCAAACATACATGACCCACATACCGACCCGGGTGCAATAGAAAAAACATGAGAGCTGCGATACTATTTTTTGGAATTATGACCTTGCTGGCTTGTAAAAAGGGGCCTGCTCCTGAAGAAGCTCAAGAGCAGCAGGTAGATCAACAATTGAATATATTGAACAAAGCCATTGCGGAAGATCCTAAAAACGATTCGCTTTATACGGAACGCGGCTTGTACCTCATGCAAATAGAATCCTATGATTCTGCAATCATCGATTTCAGCCAGGCACTGTCTATAGATTCTCTTAAGAAACCCGTTTATTACCATCATCTGGCAGATGCCTATTTGATGAGTGCACAGTCCCGTTTGGCTAACGGAGCCATGGATCGGGCCATTAGTCATTTTCCGAACCATATTCCTACCTTGCTTAAGGCTGCTGAAATCAAACTCATATTAAAGCAATATCTGCAGGCGCTTACGACCCTGGATCAGGTTTTTTTGCGCGATCCTCAGAGTGCAGAAGGCTATTATCTGGCCGGACACGTGTTTTATGAAATGACGGATACAGGCCGTGCTATCAACTCCTATCAGAAGGCTGTGGATCTGGATCCGGAGATGCGGAAGGCATGGACTCAATTGGGAGATGTGCTTTTGGAAATGCGAAATCCCCGGGCGATGAGTTATCTGGAAAATGCCATCCGGCTGGACACAACGGATGCAGAATTGTACCACAAGAAGGCATTTGGTCTGCAATTGTTTGGAAAGCGTGCAGAAGCCAAGGACTTGTATAAATTTATTTGTAGCCGTTTTCCTTCCTATGAGCCTGCATTTTACAATCTTGGGGTCTTGTATTTTGAAGAAGATTCGATTGAACTGGCATTAACTCATTTTGATATTTCAGCACAAATTGAGCCGACGGAACCCAGCACGTATTATCAGCGTGCACGTTGTTATCTAAAGCTTGGACAAAAGGACAAAGCAAAGAC
>CAZDQG010000022.1:0-3318 GCA_964507535.1 uncultured Saprospiraceae bacterium | reverse complement strand
ATGACAATGATTCAGATTCGTTTTCCGGATGGAAGAGTACAGGAGTACCCGAAAGGCGTGACGGCGCTGCAAGTCGCACAGTCCATCAGCGAAGGTCTGGCACGCAACGTTCTATCTGCTAAAGTCAATGACCAGGTGGTGGATGCCAGCCGTCCCATAGAAGCGGATGGCAATTTACAATTACTCACATGGAATGACAAAGAAGGGAAATCTACCTTTTGGCACAGTTCAGCGCATCTGATGGCGGAAGCCCTTGAGAGTTTATTTCCAGGTGTAAAATTTGGTATTGGGCCTCCGATTGAAAATGGATTTTACTACGATGTCGATACGGGAAGTATTCATTTGACCACTTCGGATTTGCAGGCCATAGAAAAGAAGATGATCGAGTTGGCCAAGCTCAACCATCCCTATGTACGGCAGCAGGTATCGAAGGCTGAGGCACTCGATTATTTTACGGAGAAGGGAGACGAGTATAAACTTGAATTGATTTCGGAGTTGCAGGATGGGCAGATTACCTTTTACCACCAGGGACAATTTACGGATCTCTGCAAGGGGCCACATATACCGCATACCGGATTTATCAAAGCGGTGAAATTGACCAGTCTTGCGGGAGCATACTGGAGGGGCGATGAAAAGCGCAAGCAGCTAACGCGGATTTACGGGATCACCTTTCCAAAAGCAAAGGAGCTGGAAGAGTACTTGCAGTTACTCGAAGAAGCAAAGAAACGCGATCATCGCAAGCTGGGGCAGGAACTCGAGTTGTTCATGTTTTCAGAAAAAGTGGGCTCTGGACTACCCATTTGGTTGCCAAAGGGAACTGCCTTACGGCAGCGGCTTGAGGATTTCCTGAAGGCAGAACAAATAAAGCGAGGGTACACGCCGGTGATTACACCGCACATTGGCCACAAGGCATTGTATATGACCAGTGGTCACTGGGAAAAATACGGACAGGATTCTTTTCAGCCGATAACGACACCGCGGGAGGGAGAAGAATTTCTATTAAAGCCGATGAACTGTCCGCATCACTGTGAAATATACGGACACAAACCCCGTTCATACCGCGACCTGCCTTTGCGCATTGCGGAATTTGGAACGGTGTACCGTTATGAACAAAGTGGTGAATTGCACGGACTAACGCGCGTTCGTTCCTTCACACAGGACGATGCGCATATCTTCTGTACACCGGATCAGGTGAAAGCGGAATTTCTGAATGTGTTGGATCTGACGATGCTGGTCATCCGCAAACTGGGTTTTGAACATTTTACAGCGCAGATTTCATTGCGCGACCCGGACAATAAAGAAAAATATATTGGCTCTGAAGAGAACTGGAACAAAGCCGAACAAGCGATAGTTGAGGCGGTCCGGGAAGCCGGACTCGAAACCACAACGGAACTCGGCGAAGCCGCATTTTACGGGCCCAAGCTGGACTTCATGGTGCGCGATGCCTTGGGTCGCAGCTGGCAGCTTGGAACCATACAGGTCGATTATAATTTGCCGGAGCGCTTCCAATTGGAATACATCGGTGCGGACAACAGCCGTCACCGTCCCGTGATGATTCACCGGGCCCCATTCGGATCCATGGAACGTTTTATCGGCGTACTTACCGAACATTGTGCAGGAAAATTTCCATTGTGGCTTGCACCGGAGCAGTATGCGATTTTGCCGGTGAGCGATAAATTTCTGCGCTATGCTGCAGAGGTACAAGCTAAACTGGAAGCAGCAGGACTGCGAGGTGATATCGATCACCGCGTGGAATCAATAGGCAAGAAAATCCGCGATGCGGAACTTCGAAAAGTGCCTTACATGCTTATTGTCGGAGAGAAGGAAACAGAAAGTGGAACCGTTTCAGTTCGGAAGCAATCTATAGGTGATCAGGGAGCAGTGACGGTCGAATCCTTTATTCAGGAAATCAACTCCCAGTTGTAAAGATCCCGGAGCTTTTGATGTATGAGCTTATTCTGAAGTATCTGAAATCCTTGCGGGAGGGTCTTCCGGTATTGCCAGGTGGCGTTGAAGCCTTATTGCCGTATGAATCTTCAGAAGTGTTCGACATTGCAGGTCAATTTTACAAAAAATATTACAGCGATTCAGAGGAACGATCATTGATTCTTGGCATCAATCCGGGTCGTCATGGGGCAGGTATGACCGGAATTCCCTTTACCGATCCCAAGCGGCTGGAGGCATATTGTGGGATTTCCACACACATGTACAGTCATGAGCCCTCTTCCGAGTTTGTATATCATGTTATTGAAGCGTATGGAGGTGCACAAGCCTTTTATTCGGATTTTTTTATCAGTTCGGTTTCTCCGATAGGGTTTGTAAAAGGCGGTAAAAATTACAATTATTACGATGATCCAAAGCTTGCGGATCGGCTGGAGTCCTATATCGCGTATCAGATGCAACAACTTTTAAAAATTCCCCTTCGAAGGACTTGTGTTATTTGTTTTGGGGAAGGTAAGAATTACGAATACCTAAGCAGGTATAATGAAAAGTTCGGTTGGTTTGAAGAGATTTTGCCATTGGCCCATCCCCGATTTGTCATGCAATACAAGAGAAAAGAAATCCAGGCATATGTCGACCGGTATTTAAAGACATTTGATAGGTGCCGGAAGCATTAACGTCTCATTAATCAATACTTAAAAGCGTTTAACAGCTTGAGGCTTGTGCTGTTCTAATTTTGCGGTCTGAAATAAAATCAAGTCAAAATGAAAAAATTAATTGCACTTTTAATTCCTGTACTTTTTGTTGTAGCCTGCAAAAATGTAGAACAATTCCGCGCACCTATTGAAGCCCTTTCTGCTGATTGGGAAAAAGCAACCACTTCTGTAACAGAAATCGGTGGCATGATTGGTGCTGCACAATCTTCATTGAGTTCATTGAAAGACAGCCTCGTTGTAGATCCAGCGAAAGCTGCTAAAATGAAACCTGAAATGACTGCTGCTTTAGATTCTATGAGATCTGCTTTCAACGGTCATGTTGAAGGAATCACGGGTCTGGCTTCTGAAGTAACTGGATTTTCTGCCAGCTGGGAAGAAATGTCTAAAAAATTGGCTACTTTGAAGGAAGGTCTTGCTGCCGGAAAGCTGGAAGGCGATGTAATGGCTCAGGTTGAAGAGCTTAAGACTGCAAGCATGGATGCTTCTGCTAAAGTTGAAACTTGGACAAAGAAGTTGAATGAAGCAAAAGCTGCTGCTATGGCTGCTTATGAAATGTACATGCAAAAGTACATGAGCAAATAAGTATCCAATTAAGAAATAGATTTATAAAGGGCTTCCCGTTTGGGAGGCCCTTTTTCTTTTTGGGGAGGGGGAGGGAGTG
>CAZDQG010000021.1:5756-54381 GCA_964507535.1 uncultured Saprospiraceae bacterium | reverse complement strand
TTGGATACAGGCATTTGATTGATTTTTACGATAGATAATGTACACGAATACCAAAACAGTATTCCCTATTAAAAACCTCTACGTAATCCGAAAACCAACAGTTGCCTGAAGGGCAAAACCATCCGCTTTACGACTTCGCTTTTTAATAGAAGGCAAATACGGCAGGCAAAGGTATTGTCTTTTTAATCCGGTACAGGGATTTTAACAAAAGGATCCAGGAAAAACAGGGAATGCCTGTCGCAGTAAATTAGAACATTACTTTTTTAAGCAAGATCGCTTCTTTTCTTTTTACGGTTACTTCCACTTCCTGCCCTTTTTCAAATTTGGCAAGCGCTTCCATATATCCATAGACATCCTTGATTGGGAATTCTCCTATTTTGATGATGATGTCCCCATCCATAAGGCCCCCTTTCTGGGCGGGACGATTATCTAAAACGGCATCTATGCGCATTCCTTCACCACTGTAAACGTAATCGGGCATGACACCCATAGTGACTTTAAATGCAGCTGCCTGTTGTTTATTTTCATCCTTTGTTTTTTGGAAGGTCAAAGTTGGATTTTTGGCCAAATTTTGAACGAGAGTCCAAATGACTTGGCATACTTCGTGGATACCTTCATAGTTGACCAGCGGACTGTCATCACTCGGCTTATGATAGTCTTTATGTTGGCCCGTAAAGAAATGGAGAGAGGGGATGCTTTTCAGATAAAATGAGGTATGATCGGAAGGACCGATTCCGCCGTCACTGTAGTTAAATTGGAATCCAGAAGACTTTGATTTTTCAAGCAAGTCCTTCCATTCCAAGGCAGTTCCAACCCCACTAATCGCCACAACTTTTTCGGTATTTAATCGACCCACCATGTCCATATTGATCATGGCGAAAATCCGGTCCGCCGGCAAAGTGGGTTTATCCATAAATGCTTTCGACCCTACCAATCCAAATTCTTCTCCACTGAACGCAATGAAAAGTACATTAAAGGGAAGTTTTTTCTGATTTTTGAAGGATTCTGCAAGAAAGAGGAGCGCCGAAATTCCACTTGCATTATCGTCAGCTCCGTTATGGATATCTGTCGAATTTGGAGCCAGAGAGCCCGTTACTCCATGTCCCAGGTGGTCGTAATGAGCACCAATCACAAGGGTCTTTTTAGCCTTATTGTTGAGGAATCCGATGACGTTTTTACCTTTTTTATCCAACTTGGCACCCCCATGAGGGGCGGAGGAAAAAGAGAACTCCTGAAACCAGCCATTTTCACCTTTTGCTTCCAGACCTATTCTGTTCATCCGCATGCTGATGTATTCAGCAGCCAGTTCTTCTCCTTTTGTTCCGGTTTCGCGGCCTTCAAGATCGTCGGATGCCAGATAGACTACATCGGCATGAATTTGGGTAATTGGATTAAACTGAGCTTTTAAGGGCAGAAAACCCGGGATAAAGCTCAAAAAGAGGAAAAAGCGCAGAGATTTTGGTAAAAATTTCAGTTTCATAGTTTAACGAGTGTCAATAGAGTTCAAAGCTAAACAACAAAGCATATCAATCAGGGTTCAAAAACGTAATTTTGTGTCAACAACACTTTTTATGTCAAAAAAGCAAATTTTAGTCCTTCTCGTACCGGTATTGATAGGCGTATACCTGCTTGCCTGTTTCTTTGGCCCGGTCAGTTACAAATACAATAATGAAGTTAAAATCGACGGACCGTACAAGATGGCCTACCTCGTGGTTAATGATATCAAAGATTGGCCCAAATGGTATAGTTGGTCCAAAGACGATTCCAGTTTTAAATTCAGCAAGGGAGGTCGCGAACACTATGTGGGAGCCAATTTTAGCTTTGAGAGCAAACGTCTGGGCAATGGCTACGCGGAAATTACAGAATCCTTCCAGGACAGCCTCATCACAGCTCGCGTAAAAACGGATAAACTGCCAGGAGACCTGAACGTAAGCTGGCAAATTCTGCCAGAAGGGACAAAGGCTTTTTTCTTAAAAATGAATGCACGGATTTCAGGTAGAATTCCTTTTTATAAAAGGGCTTTTTACTATGGTCTGGACAATACTTTGAACAATTTATTGGACCGGGATCTAGAGGGCATCAAGGGGTATATTGAAGAGCTCATTAAGACGAATTTTGGCATTAAGAAAGAGCCATTTACTGAAAGGCATTATTTTGGAATAGTCGATGTCGTTGTCAATAATAAAATTCCGCAGTTTTATGGAAAGCAATTGCCAAAAGTGTACCACTTTCTCGATTCATTGGGGATAAGCCCGTCAGGGCCTCCAGCAGGTTTGATATTTGACTGGCAGGCGATCAACGGGCAAGTATTTCTGATGGCTGCATTACCCGTAGAAAAGCCTATGAAGAACTATGCGGGCTGGACTTCTTATACGATCAAACCGACAAACTGTTTTAAACTGGAGCATTATGGACCCTACGGGACACTGCGAAATGCTCATACGCAATTGAGCTATCTCATGGATAATTCTGACTTTATTCTGGCAGCACCAGTCATTGAAGAGTATGTCACTTCACCTTCGCAGGAGCCGGATACTTCCAAATGGCTGACCAATGTATATTATCTGTTTGATAATACCGGCGGATTCTCAAAAACGGTTCAGAAGAAGTGGACCCTTGAAGACGTAGTCAAAATGGAAGAAGAACAACGTAAAGAAGAGTTGAAAAAGTTGATTCAATAATATCGTGTGGCTCTGGTTTGTGCAATGGACTTTTTTCGGTTACATGATACCATCAGTGGCCATCCACTACTATGAAAAAGCACGAACGATGTCCTCAAATTTTATCATTGAAGAGAACGTGATTTCGGGACGTTTTGATCCTGCAACCCATCCGGATTTTATTGCATTTCATACGGAGGGTATAGAAGGTGTCAAATACCTACGTTGGGAAGTGTACGATGCATTTGCACATATGGCAGAAGCAGCAAAAAAAGATTCCATTAACCTTTTTATTGTATCCGCTACGCGTACGTTTGATTATCAAAAAGAATTGTGGGAGAAAAAATGGACCGGAAAAACCTTAGTAGATGGAAAAAAATTAAACAGGGCGATTTCAGATCCGGTTAAGCGTGCCCTTAAAATTTTAGAATACACAGCACCGCCTGGTTATTCGCGACATCACTGGGGAACGGATATTGACTTGAATTCAGTGGAACCTTCCTATTTTGATACTCCAGAAGGAATTGCCGTATACAATTGGTTAAAGGCGCATGCTTCTGAATATGGTTTTTGCCAAACCTACACGGAGTTGGGTACCTTGCGGCCGAAGGGATTTAATGAAGAAAAGTGGCATTGGTCCTATGGCCCCCTCTCGGATTTACTATGGATGGCGCAATTAGAAAAGCATGAAGTAAGAAAGCGATATCGCTTTAAAGGATATAAAGTAGTTCACGATCTTCCTTTGATGGATTACCTCAAAGGGATTAACCAATGTAATCAATAAGGAATATGGCCAGAACGGAATCCAATATGCTTGATTTGGGCACAAAAGCTCCTGATTTTATTTTACCCGATGTTGTAAGTGGAAAAGAGCTACACTTCAATGCACTGGAAGGCTTTGCAGGATATGTGATTTATTTTATATGCAATCACTGTCCATATGTGATCCATGTCAATCCGGAGCTGATTCGCATTGCAAAGGAGTACCAGAAAAAAAATGTAGCCTTTGTGGCGATCAGTTCTAATGATGCTGAAACATATCCACAGGATGGCCCTGAAAAAATGAAGGAACATGCAGAAGCCTTGCAGTATCCCTTCCCTTATTTATACGATGAGCGTCAGGAGGTAGCTAAAAGTTATGAAGCGGCCTGCACTCCGGATATCTATCTATTTGATGCACACAAGGAACTTGTGTACCGTGGCCGCATAGACGAATCACGTCCGAACTCTGAAGTACCGCTTACTGGAAAAGACTTGCGGGCAGCACTGGATGCACTTCTTAGTGAGCTTCCTATTGATCCTGTTCAATATCCAAGTGTTGGATGCAACATAAAGTGGAAAAAAGCAGAATAAAACAGCACAAAGATGGATGTAGCGAACGCCCGTTCGTTTATAGAGTATTGTTGTTCAGAACTTGATAAGCTGGATACCCTTTTTCAGAAAGAGTGGACGATGCGTAAACCTGAGGATTGGATGAAGGTCCAGCATGTAGGCCACTGGACACCAGCAGAAAATCTTGCGCATTTGATTCGAATAAATGAGAGTTACTTTCCCATTTTTGATGCAATTATTGAAAAGCGGTACACACTTTCATGGTTTCCTTTTTCAAAGTGTTTGACCGGTCTCACAGGCCGCATGATTTTAAAATCTGTATCGAGGGACCGATTAAAGAGAATGAAGACCTTTTCTATTTGGATACCGGAGAGCCCTCAGGATCCCGAGGAAATTCTCAAAACATACTACAGAAATCATAGAGAATTGAAAACCAGGATTACCCTTTTAGTTTCGGATCTGCATTCTGGGACCCGAATTGCATCACCTGCAAATCCCTATGTTCAGTATACTCTGCGGGACGCTCTTAAAATCATCATTGAGCATGAGTGGAGGCATTATGCGCAGGCATTGGAGGCCTTCGAATCATAATCCCTTATCACATATTAAAAATAAAAATACTATGTAACTTATTGATATATAGTAATAAATATATTTTACCCCCCTTGCTAAATTCAAAATTGGTATTATTTTTGTATTTGAAAAGGCTAAAGGCGACACATGAATTTCAGGACCAGTTTAGCAGCGTTTGCGGGAGTTATAATGGGATCGATGATGATGTCTTCCCGACCCATTACAGATCAGGAGCGTTATATTGAACAGTATAAGTATCTGGCCATAGAAGAAATGGAACGTACTGGTATACCTGCAAGTATTAAGATGGCCCAAGCATTATTTGAATCCCAGTCGGGTCGAAGTGAGTTGGCGACCCAGGCCAATAATCATTTTGGAATCAAATGTAAAAACAACTGGAACGGAGAGACGTATTTGTATAAAGACGATGATAGGGACAGCATCGGTAACCTGGTTTTTTCTTGTTTCCGTTCCTATTCCTCTGTAATGGAATCGTATTTAGATCATTCTGAATTTTTGAAGAATCGGCCCAGGTATAAAGAATTATTCGATTTACCGGTTACAGATTATAAGGCATGGGCACAGGGATTGAAAAAATGTGGATATGCCACAGATCCAAACTATTCAGATCGTTTGATTCGCACGATAGAAAAATACAATCTGGATCTTCTGGATCAAAAAGCACACATGCCAGAGTCAGAAGCCGCAGTGCCTACAGAAAAATCAGTACGTACAGAAGTAACTGAAACGTTAGCAACATCCATTCAACCTGTTGAGCTAAAACATTTTCCACTTAAAAGCAGTTACAAGAAAAATCTGGCAAAGAAGACTGGCATTAAAGGCAAAAAGAAAAAGAGAATTGTATAAATTTGTGCTGCCAAAGTTGTCGGAGTGAAATAAACCAATCTCAACCGAGACGAATGATAATAGAGTGAAAAAACCTACTCGCTCATCTCTTCTGATAGCTTTGGCCTTTTCTTTAGAATATTTTCCCTCATTTGATGGTACCCTTTGCGTTCGAGGACGATGTTCTTGGCTAAAATAAGCGCATGAAACATAGAGCTTGGGTCTGCTTCGTTTTTGCCGGCCAGATCGAAGGCAGTGCCATGATCCGGTGAAGTGCGCACAAAAGGAAGACCTGCGGTAAAATTAACGCCATCGTAATAGGAGATGGTTTTGAAAGGAATCAGTCCCTGGTCGTGATACATGGCGAGGATGCCATCGAATTTTGAATACAGGCCCGTACCAAAGAAGCTGTCTGCAGGATAGGGGCCTGAAACAAACATGCCTGCTTTTTTAGCTTCTATAATAGCCGGCCGGATGATTTCTTCATCTTCGGGACCTAAAAGGCCTTCTTCTCCCGCATGTGGATTGAGACCCAATACGGCAATATGTGGTTTTTCAATTGCAAAATCAGTCATGAGCGATTGCTCCATAATGCGGAGTTTTCTTAAAATGCTCTCTTTAGTAATTCCCGTGCTGATTTGCGATACGGGTATATGTTCGGTGACCACCCCGATGCGCAAAGCATCTGATACCATAAACATCAGGCAATCATTTACTTTAGCCATGTCCTTGAGATATCCGGTATGTCCCAGGTGCTCGAAACCTGCCATCCGCATGGAATGCTTATGGATAGGTCCGGTGACGAGAGCATCGATCTCCCCTTTTTGAATGTCCTGTACTGCGCGGTCCAGGGCCATTTTTGCATATTTTCCCCCATCCGGACTTGCTTTACCGAGTGCAATTGTGACATTGTCTGTCCAGCAATTGACGAGGTTGATTCGTCCTGGTCTTGGGCGTTCGCCTTGAGCTAAAATATTGAAGCTTAGATTATCCAACTGGGCAATATTCTTGTGGTAGGAAGCAATTTTTACGTTGCCATAGAGGACAGGAATAATGTTTTTAAAAAGCATTTCATTATTCAATGCCTTGAGAATAACTTCAAGACTGATACTATTGATATCCCCGCAACTTATACCTATTTTGATTTTCTCCATGTTAGATTCATTTGGACTGCGAAGATACCGCCTCATTTTCAATAAAATACAATCTCATTTCCGGGTAGTACATGTCAGTCCACCGGTAAAAACCATTTATATATTATAAATAAACCAGAAATATGTGGATAGAACTGCAGACTGTGGTATGCGTTATAAGCTGTTCGTACAGGAAAGGTCTTATAATAGAATTCGGAGGTATTCTATATCCAGGGTGGTGGATCCGAGAGGAGCCATTTTCGGATTCGATTAAATAATCCATGAAAATTCCACTATTGTTTCCGGTTTTACCGGGATTTGTCCTTTGATTGCTTGTTGGAAAGCAAGCAGGTCTATTCACTCCAAAGAGTGCAATGAGTTTGACCTACATTTTGCGAAGAGAGACGCTCTTAAGGAGATTTTTGTTTTGGTACCAAGGCAGATTATTTACAAGGCTTCGATCAGGATGGCTTGTCATTTTTGTTCTTTAGGGTTTCCGGTTGGGTATTTATCTTTTAATAGGCTAGTGAAGAATCTTGGGTCTTTTTAACAAGAATTTTAAAAATAGTCCAAATTTTTACTGTTTTTCAGTCAGTTAGCAAAAATAATTTTGAGATTATGCTTGGAATTTCAAACTCCCTGGATACCTTTGTGCCCGCTTTGGAAAAAGCGGTATTATCAAACTAAAATAGATTACAGTGAATACATTAAGTTTTAAAACCAGTTACACGCGGAACGAAGATGTTCAGCGTAAGTGGTTTGTAATTGATGCGGAAGGCCAGGTAGTAGGCCGTTTGGCTTCCCAAATTGCCCACATTCTGATGGGTAAGCATAAAACTGATTTTGCTCCTCACATGGATGCGGGTGACAATGTTATTGTGGTCAATTCCGGTAAGATCCGATTTACTGGAAAGAAAATGGATGACAAAGTCTATTTGACTTATAGCGGCTACCCTGGAGGACAAAAATCGATCACCCCGCGCGAAATGATCGCCAAGCACCCTACGCGAGTAATCGAGGTTGCGGTTCGCAAGATGCTTCCTAAGAGCAAATTGGGAGATGCCATGTACAGAAAATTATTTGTTTACGAGGGACCAACGCATCCACATGCTGCGCAGAAGCCCGAAAATTTTACCATTTAAGCTATGGAAATGATCAATGCAATTGGCCGGCGCAAAGCGGCAGTGGCCAGAGTATATGTTAAGAAGGCCAGTGCCTCGGCCACCGAAGTAACCATTAACGAACGTCCATTAGCGGAATATTTTCCCGTAAAGGACATCGCACAGAAAGTCATGGATCCGATACACACGGCAAATCCCGGGCAGGCATTTGAGATCACCGCTACGATTTCTGGTGGTGGTTTGAAAGGACAGGCAGAAGCGCTTCGTATGGCGATTTCCAGGGCTTTATGTAAAATTGATGCCGAATTCCGTAAACCTTTAAAAGAAAAGCGTTTTCTGACCCGCGATGCTCGCGAGGTGGAGCGGAAGAAATTTGGATTGCGGAAAGCCCGTCGTAGCACGCAGTTCAGCAAACGTTAATACTATATTTTCTCAATTGATTTAATCGAAATCCTTATGGAAAAACCCAGTTATCAGCAACTTATAGATGCAAATGTGCATTTTGGACATCTTCGCAGAAAGTGGAACCCCAAAATGCGTCCTTATATTTTTAAAGAACACAAAGGTGTTCACCTGATTGACCTTAACCGCACTACAGAATGTCTTGAGCGCGCAGCGCAAGCTATGAAGCAGCTTGCCCGTTCCGGTAAAAAGATCATGTTTGTAGCGACCAAGAAGCAAGCTCGTGAGATTGTTTCGGAAGCGGCACGCAGTGTGAACATGCCTTATGTAACCGAGCGTTGGCTTGGAGGGATGATGACAAATTTTGCCACCATCCGCCGTTCTGTAAAGAAAATGAATAATATTGAACGGATGCTTTCAGATGCCAATGTAACCAACATTACCAAGAAAGAGCGTCTTACCTTAAGCAGGGAAAGAGAGAAAATGGAACGCGTTTTGGGTGGAGTTGCCAATCTGAATCGTCTTCCTTCTGCAGTCTTTATTGTGGACATTCTCAATGAGCACCTTGCTGTGGATGAAGCAGACAATCTCGGTATCCGTACGTTTGCCATGGTGGACACCAATTCTGATCCAAATCTTGTTGATTTCCCAATACCTGCGAATGACGATTCTTCAAAATCCATTGCATTGATAACGCAGTACATGGTTGAAGCCATTAAAGAAGGTCTTGCGGAGCGCAACACGGAAATGAAAGAAGAGGCCGCAGCTAATTAAACTAATGATCGTTCGTTTTATAAATTAAAAATACAACTATGAGTTTTACATTATCAGCAGCAGATGTCAAGAATTTGAGAGAGGCAACGGGTGCCGGTATGATGGATTGCAAAGCTGCATTGACAGAGTCAGAAGGCGATTTTGAAAAAGCCATTGAGATCCTTCGCAAAAAGGGACAAAAATTATCTGTAAAGCGTGCAGACCGCGAAGCTAAAGAAGGTGCGGTAATTGCCCGGGTGAATGCTGAAAAGACAAAAGGTGTTGTTGTGAAGTTGAGCAGTGAGACAGACTTTGTTTCCAAAAACGAAGACTTCGTGCAAACAGCAGTTCGCATTGCGGACACTGCGCTTGCAAATTTTCCTCCGGATCTGGATTCCCTTCTTCGCCTGCCTTATGAAGGAAATGTAAGCATAGGCGACAAGATCACAGATATGGTAGCTGCAATTGGTGAAAAGATAGAGCTGACCAACTATGAGAAGCTGGAAGCACCACAGGTGGAAAGTTATATTCACATGGGGAATAAGGCCGGTGTACTTGTAGGACTTAACAAGGCAAACAGTGGCTATACCGATGCAGGTCGCGACGTAGCCATGCAGATAGCTGCAATGAAGCCTGTTGCACTTGATAAGGGAGATGTAGATCCATCTGTTATTGAGAAAGAGATTGAAATTGGAAAGGAGCAGGCGCGTGCGGAAGGCAAACCGGAAGCTATGCTTGAGAAGATAGCTCTTGGGAAGCTTGAAAAATTTTACAAAGAAAATACCTTGCTTCAACAGCAGTTTGTAAAAGATGGCGGACAAACAGTAGCCTCCTATTTGAAATCTGTCGATAAGGATTTAACGGTGTCGGGATTCAAACACGTGAAACTTGGTTAATCCATAAAATTTATAAAAGCGAATGTATTTACATTCGCTTTTTTTTTAATTGTTAGTTTGGGTCCCTTTTGAAATTCCGATATTGCAAATAAATTACATACCTTGACGTCCTTCTAAATTAGTACCCATGAGCCCATACAAAAGAATACTTCTGAAGCTGAGCGGAGAATCCCTGATGGGCGAACAAGCTTACGGGATTGAGCCCCAGATGCTTCATTACTACGCTCAACAGATTAAGATGGCAGTGGATCATAAAATTCAACTTGCTGTTGTCATTGGGGGTGGTAATATTTTCCGTGGAATGGATGGAGAGGGATCAGGGATTGAACGCGTGCAAGGAGATTACATGGGTATGCTTGCCACCTGTATAAATGGAATGGCCCTTCAAAGCGCACTCGAAATGAAGGGAGTCTACACCAGACTCATCACTGCAATTGAAATGCGCCAGATTGCAGAACCTTATATTCGCAGAAGAGCAATCAGGCATCTGGAAAAAGGACGCGTGATCATATTTGCTGCAGGGACTGGAAATCCTTACTTTACAACGGATTCAGCTGCAGCATTGCGTGCCAGTGAGCTGAATGTGGATGTGATCCTGAAGGGAACCCGTGTAGATGGTATTTACGACAAAGACCCTCTTAAACATTCTGATGCGGTCAGGTTTGAAAATCTGAGTTTTGATGAAGTCATTTCCAGAGGTTTAAAGGTGATGGACATGACCGCATTTACTATGTGCAAGGAAAACCATATGCCTATCATCGTTTTTGATGTCAATCAACCCACCAATTTTGAACGTATTATCAAAGGCGAACAGGTTGGAACACTTGTAAGATAATCAGACGCGCATTTGTCTGACTTCTTTTTTTAATATTGATTGCCCGAAGTATAGATGGGCCCGGCTTACTAACAAAGGTTAGAATTTTCAGTGGCGATGCATACATTGCAATGAAGTGTATGAAATTCCTTTATAAAAATATTTTAAATTAAACGCATCCATAGAAGATAGGACATTGGCATCGGTCATTTTTTGTTGCGTTTGATTATGTAATGAATGCCATTGCGCAAGGTATTCTATATATAATGAAAGGACAGCGTAATTATTGATTTTTCAGGATGCATTTCTTCTGACGGGGACTAATGCTACCCTGCTCAATAACCAGTTTTTCTCAATGCATTGTTTTTCCGTTTCTATCTCCCTGACCCAGTTTTCACACTCCTGTTTTGAAATGTCGATAGTTTGATACAACCGACGCGCATGATTCAGAAAATGTTCGTAATAGGGTCGGTGGTAGCCAAGTTTTTTGGACCTTCGAATCAGGCTTTTTGTCGAGAGAATCTGGTTTTGCATAAGATCGGTTTCCTGGGTTTCGTAATATATCTTGATCATTTCTACGCGTGCATTCAGTTCGATCAGGGGATCTTTAAAAAGACTGGTATTCAGCAGGTAGAGTGCTTTTTGAAACAAGCCTTGTTCTTTGTAGATGCGTGCCAGACAAAACTGGTAAATCATATTGCGTTCGCTTACGTCTACCAAGTTTTTGTATTCCTCAAGGACAGTGATAGCCAGCTTAAGGTCATTCATCCGGATGCACAACACAATGATATTTTTGTAAGTCAAGGAACTCATGACACCATAGTCAAGCAACCAACCTTTTTTGACGCCGTGACGGAAGAGGTCTAGAGTTATTCTGAAGAATTCAGGAATGTTTTTATTAATCTTCCGGATTCCATAATTCAAAGCAGTGAGGTAAAGTTCTCGTTCGCGTTCAAAATCAAATTCCTGTTCATGTTTTTTCAATACGTCGAGATACCGATGGAAATACTCCGTGCGTTCGGGTTCTGTGAAAAGTTGTACTGCCTGCAAGTAAATTTTTAATTCGGGATGTTGGTCCCATTTTTTCTCGCGTGCCAGAAGGATCGATTCTTCCAGCAAGGGATATGGTGTTCGAGTAGTTGTAAGAGCTTCATGTGAAAGTTGTTCAAGGTATATGCGCAATCTTTTAATCAGGGCGGAAATTTCCAAAGTCTCGGCACTTTCCTGAAAATTGAAAATGGAGAAACGGTTTTTGAAAGACTCGTGGGACATGATTTCCATATCGATTTCATGCAAGGCATCAAATGCTTCGGGATTCCAGGTCCTCGATTGAAGTAGTTTTGCTTTAAGCGAGGATGCTGTTCTTTCGAAGAGTTTTATTTTTTTAGCCCTGCGCAAGTATTTAACCAAATGGAGCTCTTGGGCATCCTGATTATTGCGTTGGTTCTCTATGAATAAAAATATTTTCAGTTGCTGCAGCAAATCCGAATACAGCAAACGGATTTTACTGTCCGTGTATGGTTCCCCTGGAAAAAGAGCAGTGAATACTGAATTTTTTAGATGGTCCGGTTGCTCTAAAAAGCTGGAGTGGGAAAGCAGCTTATATGCCTGTTGGAGGCGGCTTGGCACGTTAAAATATGGGGACATTAAGAATCGATCGAACTGTTGCCTTTGTTTTGTATTCATAGTTCCGAGGAGCTCGAGGATTAAAGGATTTTTCATTTGAGCTACAATTAAAATATTAAATAATTGAATATCAATGTATAAAATTAATAATATACTAATAAAAACGCTACAAATCATATTTTTTTTATTTTTTTGGGGATTTGGGTCGGGATACTTTTGTATCTGTAAAAATGGCTTTGCCATGAAAAGATTTATCAGAAGCACAAGTACATCTGTATTCCTATTCTGTATGTGGGTCTTAGGTGCCCAGAATACGGTTGGGCTCTATCTGGTAAACCAGGGGTGGTCCGGAGATACGAATATGGTAGAACTTCGTGTTGTTCAATTTTCTGAAATAGCAGGTTTTCAAATCAACATACGCGAAGCGGGAGCTAATGGCCAATTTTTAGGTATCGACCAGGTCAACCTTCCCAATTTCAGCAATTCCAATTATTCTTTTAACAATAACCGCCTTTCCTTGCTCTGGTATGCAGTAAACGGAGAAGGGATCACCTTACCGGATGGAGCGGTACTCGTCCGCCTTCTTTGGCTTTCCGATCCTTCCAAGAGACACTGCTATCAGTTTACGGGCAGCCCGATTCCTATTGAAATCATTGATTCCAGAGGCAGTCCGCTTACCGTACAAGTATCTTCAAGTTGTGAGCCATTTACACAAATTCCAAGCTTTTTCAATGTATACCGGGATTTGAATCAAAACTGTACCTACGATTTAAATGAGCCTATATATGATGACTTTATCGTTCAGGACAGTTTTAAAGGAAACGTAAAGACCTATAAGAACCCTAAGTTTTTAGTTTACAACGCTTCAGAATTTGGAATTCACCATTACACTTTAAAATCGAAATCTCCCAGTTGGGTTGTGTGCAACTCAGGTTATAATTTAAATGTCGACTCCTCATTAAGTTTAATCTCCCTCAACTTTGGAATTTCGCCCCTTTTAAATTGTCCGCAACTTGAAGTAGAGATCAGCAGTCCTCCGATACAACGTTGTGTAGACTACAGTTATCAGATCAATTATATCAACAAAGGAACTGTGGCAGAGCCAAATGCGATGATCCGGATTACCCTGGATTCATTCATGGAATTTCAGGCGGCAAGTAAGCCTGTTTCATTCGTCAACTGGCCCTATCTTGACTTTCGGATAGGACAGCTTGATCCATTGGAATCAGGATCATTCAGAGTTATTGTGAATATCAATTGCAATCTTGCGGAGCTGGGACAGACGCATTGCCTTAAAGCTGAGATCCTGCCTGTAAACTATTGCCAGATATCTCCGCTCTGGTCCGGGGCAAGTGTTGTACTTAGCGGAACCTGTCAGGACAATAAAGTTAAATTCAGGATACAGAATTCCGGGCAACAAAATATGACTGAACCCATTTCCTATTGGATTGTGGAAGATGACATCATGCCCGGACTTAAGAAGAATATTCAATTAAACAGCGGGCAGTTTTTAGATCTCGAATATCCGGCCAACGGTAAAACCTACCGTTTGTTAGCCGATCAGGTGCGATTCCATCCGGGCATGTCCCATCCAACGGTTGCTTTGGAAGGCTGTGGAAGGAATGTTGGTGGTACATTCAGCAAAGGATATTATTTGATGTTTGCCGAGGATGATGAAGATGGACATGTTGCCTATGATTGTCAGGAGACCAGGGAACCCTTGCAGCCTAATGAGAAAATGGGTTGGCCAAAAGGATATGGTCCTGAATTTTATGTAAATGCGGATCAGTCTATCAAGTACCGCATACGATTTCAGAATACGGGAAGCGATACCGTTCATAAAGTAACCATTGTTGATACATTGAGTCCGTGGGTGGACTTTAATACACTCGAAATTCTTGGGTCCTCCCACCCCTTTCATTTTAACCTGGTAGATCGGGTTCTGAGCTTTGTGTTCGACCCGATTTATCTTCCTTACCAAAGAATTGATGAAAGCGGATCCCAGGGATTCGTTAGTTACCGGGTGCGACCCAAAGGAGAAGTTTCTTTAGATACGCGGATAGAAAATACGGCACAGATTTATTTCGATCAAAACCGGCCAATTAAAACCAACACAACTATTCACACCCTTTCAAAAGACTTTATAGTGGTTTCCACGGAACCTCCCGCCGATCCTGAACACAGTTTGATGAGTATTTACCCTAACCCAAATTCCGGTACATTCCAATTGTCCATCCGGGGACTGAAACCGGGTGCGTTATTCCGGCTTTACGATTTGGAATCACGACTTTGCCTGAGCCGTATTTTGGAAGCCGAAGAGACTACATTTAACCTGCGAGAACACCTTTGTCCCGGAATGTACCTTATGCGGGTAGACGAGGGGAACCACCACACCCACGCCGCCAGAATCTGGTTTATGGATTGAACAGGGAATGACCTAACGTCATCAACCTGGCGAGATACAGTTTGGCTTGAATTGCCCGGGAACGCCCGTGCTGAATATATACTTGTGACGAGGTAGGCCCGGGGAGATAAAAGACCCCGGGTCTTATTGTATGTGAATCTTTACATCTCTTCAATTTTCATATCTTGGATTGAATTTTGAAGCATACAAGTGTTAGTACCGGAATCTTTTTATTTTAATCAAGACGTGCTTTTCCTGGCCAGAGCGTTACTTGGTAAGTTATTGGTCACAGAAATATCAGGGCAACGAACAAGCGGCGTGATCGTTGAGACGGAGGCATACAGGGCTCCGGAAGACCGTGCTTCGCATGCATTTGGGAACAGGTATACAGAGCGAACAAAAACAATGTTTATGTCTGGTGGCCATTCCTACGTCTACCTTTGTTATGGTGTTCACGAGTTGTTTAATGTCGTTACAGCACCGGAAGGCGTGCCACATGCTGTTTTAATAAGGGCCCTTGAACCTTATGAAGGATTGGAGTATATGTTGGAGCGGAGGTTACTCGTCCAGAAAAACAAATATTTGGTAACCAAAGGTCCAGGAAGTTTGACTAAAGCCTTAGGTATAGACAGGAAACAAAATGCCATTCCATTATTTTTGGGAACAAGTGCCGTTCACATTTTAGACATCGGCATGGAATACAAGTCTCAAGAAATTGTAAGTTCAGCGCGAATTGGAGTAGAATCGGCCGGAGAATCTGCAAAGTGGCCCTGGAGGTATTTTATACAAGGCAACCCCTATGTCAGTGGAAAAAAGAAATAAGCGCTTTTTGGAGCGCTTATTTCTTTTTTATTAAACCGTTTTTTCAGGTTCTTTTTCAATGATTGGTTTTTCATCGGATACATGCTGGCCTATATGAGGAACAGGTTCAGCAGATTTCTCTTTATGGAAAGGAGAAGGACCGATGAGACGTTCGACATCTGTTTTGTGGAGTACTTCTTTGCGAAGCAGTTCCTGAGCCAGCGTTTCCAGTTCCTTGCGATGTTCTTTAAGCAGGCTCTGCGCTCGTTCGTACTGTGATTCGATCAAGTTACGCACCTCATTATCCATGATGCGTGCGGTTTCATCACTGTAAGGTCTCTGAAAACCCTCTTGCGCCATTCCGTAATAGGATACATTACCCACCTTATCGTTCATACCGAACACGTTGACCATGCTATAAGCCATTTTGGTAACGTGATCCAGGTCACTTTGTGCACCGGTGGAAACTTTATCGAACATTATCTTTTCAGCAGCACGGCCACCAAGAGTCATACACATTCGGTCAAGAAGTGCTTCTGTACGGGTGATGTATTCTTCTTTTGGCAAATATTGTGCATAACCCAGTGTGCCAATACCCCGGGGTACGATGGTTACTTTAACCAGTGGAGACGCAAATTTCAGGAACCATCCAATGATAGCATGACCTGCTTCATGGTACGCGATGATTTCTTTTTCTTCGGGAGAGATGAGTTTATTTTTCTTCTCCAGACCTCCGATTACGCGGTCAAGTGCATAATTGAAATCATCCAGGTCAATTTCTTTTTTATCGCGCCGGGCAGCAACAAGCGCTGCTTCATTACAGACATTGGCAATTTCTGCACCAGCGAAACCTGGGGTCATTTCAGCAAGAGCGGATGCAGTAACTTCTGAAGAAAGTTTCAGTGGTTTCAGGTGTACCTTGAAGATTTCTTCGCGGCCTTTTAAGTCAGGAGGGTCAATTCCGATTTGGCGGTCGAAGCGGCCTGGACGCAATAGAGCGTTGTCTAAAACGTCCGGACGGTTTGTAGCTGCCATCAAAATGACACCCGATTCTGTGCTAAAACCATCCATTTCAACCAATAGCTGGTTCAGTGTATTTTCCCTTTCGTCGTTACCACCCTGGAACGTATTTCTGCCACGTGCACGTCCCACTGCGTCAATTTCATCAATGAATACGATGCAAGGTGCTTTTTCCCTTGCCTGGCGGAATAAATCGCGCACCCGGGAAGCGCCCACCCCAACAAACATTTCAACAAAGTCTGAACCTGAAATGGTGAAAAAGGGCACACCTGCTTCTCCTGCAACTGCTTTTGCCAACAAGGTTTTGCCTGTTCCGGGAGGACCTACCAAGAGTACCCCTTTTGGAATTTTACCACCAAGAGAAGTATATTTTTTTGGATTTTTTAGAAAGTCAACGATTTCCATGACTTCCTCTTTAGCCTCGTCAAGACCTGCAACATCTTTAAAAGTTACATTGGTGGATTCGTCCTTTTCGAAAAGCGTAGCTTTAGATTTTCCGATATTAAAAATCTGGGCACCGGGGCCGGCACCCCCTCCGCTTACGCGTCGCATCAGAAACATCCAGATTGCAAGAATAATCAGGAAGGGAACTACGAAAGAAAGTATAGGACCCAGCCAGTTTTGTTTTTCCTCATAGCTGATACTGATTTTTTTGTTCAGGCTTGCATTGAATTTGTCAATTTTATCCTGGAATTTTTCAGCAGGTCCAATGTTGAAAAAAAACTGAGGTCTGTTTTCAGATAATGAGCTGGCTTCGTCTTTATATTCTTCCTTTCCAAGTGCTTCTTTATTCAGGTAAACGAAAGCCTGTTTCATGTTGACCACTTCGATGCGTTCGATGTCACCTTTTGATGCCATTTCTTCGAAACGGAGTGAATTGATATTGCCTTTTCCCGGCGAAACCATGTAAAAAAGGTTTACGCCAATGATGATAAGCAATATGATTCCATAGATCCAGTATGCATTGAAGCCTTCACTGGGTTTTTTTGGTACCGGATTCGGTGTTTGTTTTTTATCCATTTGATGTATTTCCTATGCCCTTTGATAAACGATGAAATAAGCAATTAGTTGCCGGAAATCAGAGATTCTGGTATTCTGTGAAGCGGGCATCACTCCACAAATCTTCCAGTTCGTAGTAACGGCGGGTGTCTTTATCGAAGATATGTACCACTACATCAAAAAAGTCGACAAGGACCCATTTTGCTCCCAGTTGGCCTTCGGAATGTGCTTTAACACCGGCTTCTGTCTTGGCTCTTCTTTCTACATTACCGGCGATGGCCCTGATTTGCGTGTTACTTTCTCCCTCGCAAATAATAAAATAGGAAGCAGGTGCATCGGGAAGATGTCGCATGTCCAAGAGTACGATGTTTTTACCTTTGATGTCCTGAATACTGTCGATGATGAGGTCGAGAAAATCCTGGTCTTTTTTGCTTAAGGATTTCGCTTTGATTTGGCTTGGTGGCAAAGTGAACTGTTGTAAAATTAAGAAGTAAAAATATAAAAAAATTCTGACTTACATATTATAAAAATTTATAATGCATTACGCTTTTCCGCATCTGCACCTGGCTGAGACAGGATCCACGAATGAAGTCGCCTTGGAACTTCTATCAAAAACCAATCCAGAGCCTGGATTTATGGTAATTTCTGACTTTCAGACAGCGGGCAAAGGACAATATGGCAGAACATGGCAGAGTGAGCCAGGAAAGAATCTTTTGGCAAGTTACATTTTCGGACCTCTTGACTGGTCCATGGACCATTTATTTGATTTGCATTTGTACAGTATTCCTGCAATTCATGGAATCCTGAATGAAATGGGAATCCCATCACTTCGGATCAAATGGCCTAATGATTTGATGGCAGGATCCCGGAAAATGGGAGGAATATTAATTCAGAATCTTCTTCGCGAAGCTCACGTACAGTGGACTGTAATTGGGATTGGCATTAATGTTAATCAAACCTATTTTCCCGAAGGCCTGTCAGCGACATCGATACTTCATGAAACGGGTAAGGAGATATCTATAATAGAATTGGCATCAAAAATTCGAAATACCCTTGTAGATTGCTTTTTACATAAACAGGATTCAAGCCTTCTGCTTGAAGTGTATAACACTTTTTTGTATGCTCGCGACACCAAGCAATGGTTCATGAGGGAAGACGGGAGCTGCTTTGAAGGCGTGTTGCGTTATGTGGATGCAAAAGGAGCTTTGTACATCGAACATGATCCGGGCGAACTCAACTCCTATACATTTGGATCGATACGTCAAAAAGTATAAAAGGAAGATATGATCGACTGTTAGTTAATTGAATTTTTTTGAATCTCTTGCAGTTTGCCGAATTCCTTCCAGAAACCCGGGAAAGACTTTTTTACAACCTCTGCATCATCGAGTTCAATCTTATATTGCGATATTAAAAGGCTATATGCCATTGCAATACGATGGTCCTGATGTGTGCATAGAATATCGCGGGATGAGAAATTAAAACCCTGCATGTCAAAGCGGGCATGGAGAAAATGATCGGGTGTCCGCGTTTCTGTTACATGGACATGAGCCTCTTCCATAAACTGCTTGAGCACAGCATAGCGGTTTGATTCCTTATGTTCCAGGTGTTGAATATTTAGAAAATTGGCTGGTATTTTTTTTAAAGCACAAAACATGCAGATAGCGGGAAACAAATCCGGACAATCTTTAAAGTCGAATTGTACTTCCGGAGAGCTGCCCTCTTTTTGCTTTACAAGTTTCATTCCACGTTCATCGAATATGTACTCCAGGCCAAAAGTTCGAAAAAAGTCAAGAGCTTTTTCGTCGGATTGTAACGCTGTTTTTTGTAGGTTCGGAAAATACAAACAACAGTTAGGCTGGAGTGCGGCCCATGCCAGAAAAAAAGCTGCACCGGACCAATCTGCTTCCACATCATCCGGTTGCTTCCTGTAGTTGCCCTGATTAATGTATACATGGTTAAGGCCCATCTGGCATTGAATCCCATATTTTTTCATGAGTTTTAGCGTCATTAAAAAATAAGGCTCGGAGACGCGATGGGAAGGAAGCAGTAATTTCAGACCGTTTTTAAGACAGGGTCCAATCATTGCAATGGCTGAAGCAAACTGGGAGCTTTGTTCCATCTCAACGAACAGGTGTTCGGAAAAATCGGGATCAACTCCTTTTTCGATAATGAGAGGGAGTTGATATGGTTTATCCTCAAATGAAAAGCGGCAACCCATTTGTTCAAGCACGGAGAGGAGGGGTTCAAGAGGTCGTTTTTTCAGAGATGCGGCAGCATCAAGATGTTTTTTTGCACCTTTCAGACAAAAGTATGCAAGGGCAAACCGGAGGGTAGTGGCGCCTTCACCGAGGTGGACCTGGTAGTGGTCTGATTCGACTGCTTTTCTGAGAATTTGAGTATCCTCTGCTTCGGACAAATTGGAAATCTGATGGTCCAGACCAGCCAGAGCATGTATGATGAGCAGACGGTTGGAAATACTTTTAGAACTTGGAAGTAGAATTTGGGGGCAATCCATATTTATTCCTGCCAGTGAATTCTCAGCACTTCAATGAGATCTTTACTTAAGCTTCTGCTGACAGGGCAGCCATGTGCTGCATGTTCCAAAATGGATTTTTGCTTTGAGGAGTAAGGACCTGATGGCATAAAGATATCGATCTCAACAGAGGCAATTCTGCGAGGATCGTTAGCCATGACTTTTAGTACTTCGGCCCGCATGCCTGTTATTTCAATACCATGGGTACGTGCTGCAATTCCCATAATCGTCATCATACAGCTACCCAAAGCGGTTGAAGCCAAATCGCTTGGTGAAAAGGCCTCACCCTTACCCTGATTATCGGGGGGTGCATCAGTGATGATTTTTTGCCCGCTTTTGAGGTGGGTTGCTTCTGTTCTGAGTCCGCCCAGGTATATAATTTCTGAAGTTTTCATTGGAAAATCAATTTTGAAAAATAGTGCAAGGAAGTCTCATTCTTGCATGAGTATATGAAAGAACAAATCCTCGGTGCATAAAGATTTGTTTAGAACCGCAATATTGGGAAATTACATACAAGCATGGACGTCCATCCCAGAGAAAACTCAGACCGTCATGATTTCCTTGTCTTTTGCCTCTACGATTTTGTCAATGCGGGATGTTAAATCGTTAACCATATTCTGAATGTCCTGTTCTCTTCTTTTTGCAATATCCTCTGCAAGTCCGTTTTTCTGTTCCTTTTTAATGGTATCAAGAATTTTATGTCTTGTAGAGCGAACGCTGACTTTTGCCTCTTCGCCGTAATGTTTGACTTGTTTCACATATTCTTTTCTCCGTTCTTCAGTAAGTGGTGGAATGGAAATACGGATCAATTCGCCATCATTTTGTGGAGTCAATCCAAGATTTGCAGCGAAAATAGCTTGTTCAATTTCGCTGATTAATTTCTTTTCCCAGGGTTGAATGGTAAGGGTTCTGGCATCGGAAATACCAATATTTGCAACTTGCGAAAGGGGTGCAGGTGCGCCATAGTAATTGACCATTATGCCTTCCAGCATGGATCCGGAGGCTTTACCTGTGCGGACTTTTTGCAATTCTTTTTGGAGGTGGTCGATAGCTCTGTCAAATTCCTCTTTTGCTTTGTGAAAGGCGGCATCCAGTTCTGCAGACATATTTGCTAATTTAAAGGACAAAGAAAGGGATTTACTCGTCGCGATTTATCCCCATGTAGCGCAAAATTAAATAAATGAGCATTACGAGGGAGGACAAAGCTGCAACCACATAGGTCAGGCCTGCCCATTTCAAGGCATCTTTTGCACCATTGTATTCTGGTCCGGGGCTGACAACGCCTTGTTTGTCAATCCATGCCAATGCTCTTTTGCTTGCATCGAATTCTACGGGGAGGGTAATGAGGCTGAAGACTGTGGTTATAGCAAAGGCAATGATAGTTATCAGCAACAGGGAGGGGAAGGTATTTGCAAGCATAAAGGCAGCCAGCAGCAGATATTGCTGTGCTATGCTAGCCACTTTCACCACCGGGACGATTTTTGATCTCAGCTGAAGCATGGCGTATGCCGTGTCGTGTTGAACTGCATGACCACACTCATGCGCTGCAACTGCCGCGGCTGCAATGCTGCGTCCCTGAAAGACTTCCGGACTAAGATTAACGGTTCGATCCAGCGGATTGTAATGATCTGAAAGAAAGCCCTGTGAGCATTGGACGCGGACATTATGCAAGCCATAATAGCGAAGCATTTCCTCTGCAATTTCCTTACCTGATTTTTGAGAGCGAAGGCCCACCATGGAATAGGTTTTAAACTTGCTTTGGAGCCGCGCAGAAATAATCATTCCCACGATGGAAACGGCTGCAGTGAGCACCATATAAACCATATAATCCGGACTAAACATCATTGTTTGTTTTTATTTTGATACAGAATTAAACAGTAAAGAGCCAAAAGAGATTCAACAGGCTTCTTAAAATTTTCTTAAGTAATGTAATCAACGCCCATATAGGGTCTCAGTGCTTCAGGAATACGGATACCATTTGGGCTTTGGTGATTTTCAAGTAATGCTGCTACAATACGTGCGAGAGCCAATGCGCTACCATTCAGTGTATGAGCCAGTACCGATTCAGATTTCGCATTTTTAAAGCGCAGTTTAAGGCGGTTTGCCTGAAAACTTTCAAAATTGGACACGGAACTGACTTCCAACCAACGTTGCTGGGCTGCAGAATACACTTCAAAGTCAAAGGTCATAGCAGATGTAAAGCCCATATCTCCGCCACAAAGCCTCAAAATGCGATAAGGAAGTTCCAGTTTTGTCATCAGGTTTTGAACGTGTAAGAGCATCTCATCCAGGGCCTGGTAAGAGCGTTCGGGATGTTCGATCCGGACGATTTCAATTTTATCAAATTGATGAACGCGGTTCAGGCCTTTTACGTGAGCCCCATACGACCCCGCCTCTCTTCTGAAACAGGGCGTGTAACCGCACATTTTTATGGAAAAATCTTCATCCCTAAGAAGAACATCACGATATATATTGGTGATCGGAACTTCTGCGGTAGGAATCAGGTACAGATCATCTTTTTCACAATAATACATCTGGCCTTCTTTATCTGGAAGTTGACCTGTAGCACGCGCTGAGTCAGCATTTACCAACAAAGGTGCGTGGATTTCTTCATAACCAGCTTTTGAGGCCTCATCGAGAAAAAACTGGATAAGTGCACGCTGTAAACGGGCTCCCAGTCCACGGTATAAAATGAAGCCGGAGCCGGATAGCTTGACACCAAGTTCCATGTCGAAAAGTTGGTATTTGCGGGCAAGTTCCCAATGCGGGAGGGCGTCGGCAGGGAGTTCCGGCAGAGGGCCATGCCAGGCCTTGAAAATCTCATTATCGTCGGCACTTTTGCCGGCAGGGACGAGGTCATGTGGTAAGTTTGGCAATTGCAAAAGGAGGTTTTCAATACCTTCTTTAAGTTCGGAAAGAGCTTCTTCAAGTCCGGAACTTTCAGATTTTATCTGTGCGACCTGGTCTTTCATACCTTGCGCTTCGTGGGCTTTTCCGGATTTAAATAAATCTCCAATTTGTTTGGACAATTGATTGACTAAAGCGAGTTGCTGGTCCAGAGTTGACTGGATGCTTTTTCGCTTGTCGTCCATTTCCAGAACCTTATCCACGAGTCCAAGCAGTTCCTCGTTGAGATTGCGTTTCCGATATGCCGCGCGGCATTTTTCGGGATCCGATCTCAAAATCCTGAGTTCTACCATTTTATGTTTTTAGTTTCGGGCAATGTTACAGCATTCGGGGAAATTTTCCCAAAAATTATATACATTCAATGAAGAGATCGTATATTTGCAGTGCAAAAACCGGAAGGTTTTATCTTTTTGCATCTCCAGAGTATTTCACGTTTATCTTCGTTTTTTTTAATCAAGAGTCCATTTTTTAAGGGATTTACGGGTGCTCTGAATTTGTTTCACCTATCAAGCTCTTTCGTTTTCACCCCCTTTTTCCAAAAATTTTATGAATTACGACATATTGCAATTGAATGACATGTTGGTTCCTGAACTAAGGGATCTGGCTGAACAATTGGGAGTTCAAAACTCCAAAAAACTATCTAAGCAAGACTTGATATACCGCATTTTGGATCAACAAGCGTTGAAAAAAAGTGAGTCCAATGCTTCCGGAACGAATGGCAATCCCGAAGAACAAGCTGGTTACGAATTGCTGGTTGACGAACACAATGTGCGAGGTCGTCGCAGACGGGTAGGAAAAAACGATGAAGCCCCTTCAAAAGCGGCAAAGCAATCGGAACTCCAGATTCATTCCGAAGAGCCCGTCGCAGAAGAAGTCGTTGAGACTAAGACAGAAACGAAGGAAGAGCCGGTTGAAGAGCCAAAACCCCGCCATGAAAATCGCCACCCCCAGCAACGCCACAATAGGCCTCAGCGACCCCATCAGGAGCGCAGACATCCATCAAACGAACAGGATCGTCAGCGTCCCGAACGGCATCAGCCCAGGGTTCAGGAACAGACTGAACCTGTAGAAGGTGCAGAGCAAGAAGTTGTGGAAAAACCCGCAGAACCATTGTTTGTAGTTGAGCTGGAAGGTGTTATTGAAGCTACCGGTGTACTTGAGATGATGCAGGAGGGCTATGGATTTTTGAGGAGTTCGGATTATAATTATTTATCCTCTCCAGATGATATTTATGTATCTCCTTCCCAGATTAAATTATTTGGACTGAAGACCGGAGATACTGTTGAAGGAGCTATTCGTCCACCCAAGGAAGGTGAAAAATATTTTGCTCTATTGAAAGTATCCCGCATTAACGGTTTGGAACCTGCGATGATACGAGACCGGGTACCATTTGACTATCTGACCCCTTTATTTCCAAATGAAAAATTCAAGCTTACAACCAATCCGGTAGGAAAGGATTACGGAAACAGGATGATTGACCTGTTTACGCCCATAGGCAAGGGCCAGCGTGGCCTCATTGTTGCCCAGCCAAAGACCGGTAAAACATTTTTGTTGAAGGATATTGCAAATGCCATTTCCTACAATCATCCGGAATGCTATCTCATCATACTTCTTGTTGACGAGCGCCCTGAAGAGGTAACGGATATGAAACGTAGTGTAAAGGCAGAGGTCATCTCATCCACATTTGATGAACCTGCGGACAATCATGTGCGTGTTGCAAATATTGTTCTTGAGAAAGCAAAGCGTATGGTTGAATGTGGTCACGACGTAGTGATTCTTTTGGATTCAATTACCCGTCTTGCAAGGGCATACAATACCGTAGCACCTTCTTCCGGAAAAGTACTTTCAGGTGGTGTGGAGGCCAATGCCCTTCAGAAACCAAAGAAATTCTTTGGAGCAGCCCGTAAAATTGAAAATGGAGGTTCGCTGACCATTATCGCTACAGCCCTTATCGATACGGGTTCTAAGATGGATGGTGTCATTTTTGAGGAATTCAAAGGTACGGGTAACATGGAATTACAACTCGACAGAACCCTTGCCAACAAACGTTTATATCCGTCTATTGACCTTACGAAGTCCAGCACAAGGCGCGAAGACCTGCTTTTGGATGAAAACACCATTACCAAAATGTTTGTATTGCGCAACCATCTGGCAGATATGAAACCGGAGGAGGCGGTGGAATTTGTGAAAAAGCATATGGTTGGGACCAGCAACAATGAAGAATTTCTCATTTCGATGAACAGTTAATGCTTAAAAAAGAAAAATCCGGGATTTGCTGATATAATCTTAAAAATTTCTATCTTTGCAACCCTTTTAAAAAGCTGCTGATAATCTTGATATTATGAAACGGACATTTCAACCTTCCCGCAGAAAGAGAGCCAACAAGCACGGTTTTAGAACCCGTATGCAATCCAAGAATGGCCGTAAAGTACTTGCCAGAAGAAGGGCAAGGGGAAGATCCCGTTTGAGTGTTTCGGACGAAAGAGGCTTGAAATAAGTCTAAGCGTATGCAGTGAGCCCTTCATTTGAATTCCCATCCAGGCTCCGGCTTAAATCCAGAAAACATATTGAACTGCTTTTTGAAGGCAAAAATTCCTTTTTTGCCCATCCCCTATTATTAAAATACATTCAACTTCCTGTGGAGGCTCCAGGCGAATACCCTGCACTTTTTGCTGTGTCGGTGCCGAAGCGCCATTTTAAGCGTGCCACAGACCGAAATAAAGTCAAACGGCGCATTCGCGAAGCATACCGTCTGCATTGGAAGGAGCATTTATTGCCGGGAGCGAATGAACAGCTCGTTTGTATGTTTATTCAAGTGAGTCCTGAAATGCCGGATTATGACCAAGTCCAACGATCTGTTGTCAGCCTTCTTAAGAAGCTCAAAGGGATACAAAAGGCTAGGCCGGAATCTTAAAGAACCGAGCTGTAATACATCAAGGACCTTCTTTTTTGAATAGTTTGCATATTTTTTTGTGGGCAGGCAACAAATACCCATTTTTAGAAGTCATAAAACTGGATGCAGGAAAAGGAGCTGGTTCGCAAATGTCTTTCAGGAGACCAAATC
Source organism: uncultured Saprospiraceae bacterium (assembly GCA_964507535.1). Lineage (GTDB taxonomy): Bacteria > Bacteroidota > Bacteroidia > Chitinophagales > Saprospiraceae > Vicinibacter. Next base: position 28,497 of record CAZDQG010000021.1, on the reverse strand, counting down.
GCATGTAAGGAGTTATATCTGAGCCATGCTCCTGCTTTATTGAGTCTATGCCACAGGTATTTCAGTCACAGTGCGGAAGCGGAAGACGCACTTCAGGATAGTTTTATCAAAGTTTTCCAAAGTTTGGAAACATGGAAGGCGACAGGGCCTCTTGGAGCCTGGATACGTCGTATTGTTGTGAATACCTGTATCAGTAAAATACAATGCAACCAATACATGAACACCCAATTGGGAGAAGAACATGTTCCAGAAGTGCATGTAGATCCCGATGTTTTGCATCAAATGCAGTATGATGAACTGGAAGGATTATTAAAAGAAATGCCTGTGGGATACCGCACCGTATTTAACCTATGCATTATAGAGGGATACAGTTATGAAGAAGTTTCAAAAATGATTCAAGTCAAAGAAGTGACTTGCCGTTCACAGCTTCACAAGGCAAAAAATTATTTAGCAAAGAGATTGTGCATGCTTCACCCTGAATTAAAATTACCAGCATGAAAAACGACTGGACAGAACGTATTAAAAAAATGGCAGAAGGGCAGCAGCGCCCTTTACCCGATCACATATGGGAAGAGCTAGTCCCTCATTTGCCTCAAGCGCAAAAAAGAAGACCTGTTATACTCTTTTATTTTCCAAGGATATTTGGGACTTTACTTGTTTTGCTTATTGCCGGATGGTGGTATTTTCAAAATGAACCGGTTTTAAAAGAAAAAGAGCAGACTCTGAATGAAGTAAAAATGGCAGTAATTACAGGCGGTCAAGAACAGGAACATCCGGATTCCAGACCATACACATCAGAGCAAGTAAAAAGCAAGTTGGAAGGACAGCAGAAGAAAAGCAACGGGACACTAAAATTTCAAACTGCAGATCAACTTGTAGACCATTCCGAAAAAGAGGAAAGACCTATACTTGAACGTGCAAAAACTGAAGAAAAGCATATACCTGCGTCAACTGAAGCGGAAACAGTAAGCGAAATAAATTATCCGGGCAAACACTTTGAGAACATCCTTTTCTTGCCTGTTCAAATGAACCTGGTTGCATGCAAAAAGAATGCAGCTAATCCAACATTCGATCCATTGGTTTACAAAAAGTCAAAGAACGATTGTTTTGATTTCAAAAAGAACAAGCGGAATTCTTTTACGATGGATTTATATGCGGGTCCAAGCTATAGTCCGTATTCATTGAAAGACCAGCGCGGAGACCTGAATTCCTATATTCAGAAAAGGCAATCCACGGAGCATGCGGATCTGGGTTTCCTGGCAGGCTTCCGGGCAGCTTATCATTTTTCAGACTACGCAATTATGGCGGGATTGGAGTACCAGCAAGTATATGAACAATTCAATTACCGAAATCCCAATGAAACTAAAATTGTCACGGTGTACAAGGATTCGGTATTGCTTTATACAGACACAATAAAGGGGGAACGAATTGTAAAAACGCATAACTACCATCGTCTGATAAGTGTGCCCTTTTCGTTTTCCTATACATTTAAATGGAAATCCTTTGACGTTTCCTTACAGCCGGGTATTGGATTGAATCTGTCAGCACGTCACAAAGGGAGCATCCTGGATCTGAATGATGCGCCCGCAAGTTTTTCAAGTGATGACACCAATAGCCGTTTCAACATTTATGAAACTCAGGTAGGTACATTTGCCTTCCTGAATTTTCAAATTGCACATCCCTTGCATAAAAAATTGGATTTGTTTGTAGAGCCAGGATTTATACATTATTTCAAACCATTCAATAAAGCATCTTATCCTGTGGACCAAAAGTATCAGTCAGTTCAATTAAAAATTGGAGTACGGATAAAAATTTAAAGAAGGAAGCAACAAAAGAACAGTGTATACAGTCAACTGAGAAACATTGTTCAACTAAATTTTTTAAAACGCATGAAAACATCAATTCAATTTTTCCGTCATCTTGCATTTTTTGCAATGGCACTCATTCTGGTCACGTCCTGTGAAGATACCGATGTATTTAATCCTTATGATGGCCACTCTCGTATTACTTTAGACAGAAGTGGTTCATTGGAACAAATGAAGGATCTCAACGCATCGCATTTTACATTTCAGGTTGATGCAGACAATGGGGGTGTATATTATCTACCGGATGATTCAAGGATTATATTTTATTCAGGTAGTTTTTTGTTAAACGGTGCCGTGATTACCAATAAGAAGATAACCATAGAGCTGGATTATGTAAGGAGCAAAAAAGAGATGGTTGAAAATTTACTGGGCACCTCATCCAATGGTAAAATAATAGAGACCGGAGGTATGGTCAATGTCAGGGCCTATTGTGAGGGTAAGCCTGTATTGCTTGATCCGGCAAAAGGGTACATCTTGAATATAGTTGCGCCTACTGGAAACATTCCTAAAGAAATGGAAATGTTTTATGGAGAAGAGACTGATAAAGGTATCAATTGGGTAGAAGCAGATGGTGATCCGAGTTCTCAGAATACAATTTTAGTCACAGAATGGGCTCGGGACTCAAGCGGCCGTTTTGTTATTGGAATGGAATGTTTTCCAAAAAAGTTTGGTTGGGTTAATTGTGACTTTTTCAGCAAACTCAATGACCAACCGCTTACCAATCCCTGTCTTATTCCCAAAGGGCCTAGTAACGGAGACAGTATCGTTGTTCAGGCATTTGCAGTTTTCAAGTCTTACAATGTCATCATTAATCCTTGTTGTTCAACAGATCCTGATGAAATGTGCTTTGGGCCCTTGCCCGTTGATGCAGATGTGTATTATATCATTATTGGCAAAGGGAAACTCGGATATTATTTCGGTTATGTGGAGAAAAAAGTAATTGTGAATGATAAAGTAGTCATCCAGATTGAACCAAAGACCTTGCAAGAAATCAAAGATTTTCTGGCGACTTTATAGGTAAGGAAGCTAAAGGGATCTTGAAATGCCTCTGCCTGCTGCAGGGGCATTTTTTTTATTAGAAATACGCATGGACCTTGCGCTTTTTGACAGGAAATGGAATACAGGAAAATTGATTGAATACATCCTATTTTTGAAATTCCAAGTCTAATATTGATTCCATACTCATCAAGTATATAAATACAAATAAATTCAAGCAACACCGGCTTTGCTCCAATTGTAAGATCTTGTGATGCAATTACATGCTTCTGAAAATGATTGTTTTGGAAACGAAATTTATATATTGGCATAAAGGAAGGTTCAGAGTATTTTCGTTCGTAGCATTATGTAGCTAACATACGTTTGTAACGCTTACAAATGGGATTATCGTAATCCTGAAAAAAGGCAGTGCAAAACTGAAGGAATGACATACTCCATTCAGTTTTTTAGACATTTTGACGCAAAATGACAAGCAGGACCGGTTAAGATATGCCATACTGTCTTAAATTTCAGCTTGGTAGTTAATTTGTGCTGTAGTTTTAGAAATAAAATATTGTATTTATGACCTACGAGAACTTTACGATTAAAGCTCAGGATGCCATACTCAAAGCCCAGCAGATGGCTTCTGCACTCGATCAGCAAATGGTGGATACCTGCCATTTGTGTTCGGCACTTATCGAGACAGATGAGAAGTTGATAGAATTTCTTTTTGAAAAAACGGGTGCCAAGCTCAGTAAGGTAAAATTTGAGCTTGACACCGAGATGCGCAAATTGCCGCGCATTCCAAATGCTCAAAAGCAATACCTTTCCAATGAGGCCAACAATGCCCTATTGCAGGCAAAGGCGATCAGTAAAGAGTTCGGCGACGAATACATTTCCATAGATACCTTACTTATGGCTTTGCTTAAGGCCAATGATGCAACATCGAGAATCCTCAAGGCAAACCAGCTGACAACCGAAGGACTTAAAGCAGCTATACTGGAGCTTCGTAAAGGGAAAAAAGTGAGTGACAGTTCTGCGGATGAAAGTTTCAATGCGCTGAATAAATATGCAATCAATTTCAATGCGGCGGCTGAGAGTGGCAAGCTCGATCCCATTGTAGGCCGGGACGAAGAAATCCGCAGGATTCTGCATATACTCTCCCGCAGAAAAAAGAACAATCCTATTCTTATCGGAGAGGCCGGAGTTGGTAAGACGGCAATCGTTGAAGGCATTGCATGGCGCATCGTAAAGAACGACGTACCTGAGAATTTGCGTAGCAAGAAAATTTTTGCTTTAGACCTGGCCGCACTGATAGCGGGAGCCAAATACAAAGGTGAGTTTGAAGAGCGGCTCAAGGCGGTAGTAAAGGAAGTCACCGAGTCCAATGGAAACATTATTCTTTTTATCGACGAAATCCATACATTGATTGGAGCAGGAGGAGGTCAAGGCGCTATTGATGCAGCAAACATCCTCAAACCGGCACTTGCGCGTGGTGAGTTGCATACCATTGGTGCAACTACTTTAGATGAGTATCAGAAATATTTTGAAAATGATAAGGCTTTGGTGCGTCGATTCCAAACCGTAACCATTGATGAGCCTTCGGTAGAAGATACCATTTCTATTTTACGGGGAGTTCAGGACAAATATGAAGTTTTCCATAAAATTGCCATACGGGATGAAGCCCTCATTGCTGCTGCGGAATTATCCCACAGGTATATTCCGGACAGGCAGTTACCTGACAAAGCCATAGACCTGATTGACGAAGCTGCGGCACGTTTGCGTCTTGAGCTGGACAGCGTACCCGATGAGATCGATGAAGTGGAACGTAAAGTACGTCAACTTGAAATCGAACGCGAAGCGGTAAAGCGCGAAGGCGATGACAAGAAGACCAAAGTCATAGAAGGTCAGTTAGCCAATATGAAGGAGAAACTTGAGTCCATGCGTGCAAGCTGGAAAGCCGAAAAAGAGATCGTGGATCATATTCAGACCATTAAAAAGCGCATGGATGAAATCAACGTAGAAGCAGAACGCGCTGAACGCGAGAGCGATTTTGGTAAAGTGGCAAAGCTCAAATACGGAGACTTAAAAGAACAGGAAAGACAGTTGCAGGAAGCAGAAGACAAATTGCGCAGTTTGCCGGAAGGCGCTCGTTTTACGTCGGATACCGTGACGGAGAATGATATCGCGGTTGTCGTAAGCAAATGGACCGGTATTCCACTTCAGAAAATGATGCAGAGTGAAAAATATAAACTTCTGCATCTTGAAGAAGAACTTGGAAAACGCGTGATAGGTCAAAAAGAAGCTGTTGCAGCGGTCGCGGATGCAGTACGCCGTTCGCGTTCAGGATTGCAGGATCCAAACAGACCTATTGGTTCTTTTATCTTTTTGGGTCCGACCGGTGTGGGTAAAACAGAATTGGCAAAAGCGCTGGCAGAAGTATTGTTTGATGATGAGAAGGCGATGACCCGGATTGATATGAGCGAATACATGGAAGCGCATGCAGTCAGCCGACTTGTGGGCGCACCTCCAGGATATGTTGGGTACGATGAAGGAGGACAACTAACGGAAGCGGTGCGTAGAAAACCGTATTCGATCATCTTGCTGGATGAAATTGAAAAAGCGCATCCCGACACCTTTAATATTCTTTTACAGGTTTTGGATGATGGACGACTTACTGATAATAAAGGGCGCATTGCCAATTTCAAAAATACATTGATCATAATGACCAGCAACATGGGTTCCGATCTCATCCTGGAGAATTTTGAAGATCTGGAAGCAGTAGGTGATAAACATCGTTCTGAAATTATAGAAACGACCAAAATAGAAGTGTTTGAGCGGCTCAAGCAAAACCTGAGGCCAGAATTTCTGAACCGTATCGATGAGAAAATCATGTTTCTGCCTCTTACAAAAGAAGAAATCAAGAAGATTGCCGGTCTACAGCTAAAGGGATTGATCAAGAATCTTGCTGATCAGGGTATTCAGTTGGAGGTAAGCGATAAAGCCATGGATTTATTATCAGATATCGGTTATGAGCCACAGTTTGGAGCAAGACCTTTGAAACGGGTGATACAGAAGGAAGTAGTCAACGAACTTGCCAAGTGGCTTTTATCAGGCGAGTTAAGCAAAGAAGGAAAAATCCTCGTCGATGCGGATAATGTCGGATTTACATTTAACGGCAAGCGCGGACAGCCTGTTGCAGAATTTGACAATGAACGCAAAAAAAGGATTAACGAACTTACCCGTGCAACTGAAGATTTGAAAAAAGCAGCTGATGCTGCCAAAGGGCCTTCAAAGGGAGAACAGAAGGAGCCTCCTGTAAATGAAAATTAAGGATCTTCACATATAACGTATGAAGTTAAAATCAAAATAAGGCCATCCTCGTGATGGCTTTATTTTTGATATGTAATTTGTATATTTAATTGGAATGATATGAAAAAATGGCATCTAAGCTATTTTCAGTAAATGGTCAATTCATTAGATACCTGATTTTCACTCTATGTTGTTGCAGAAAATACAACTAGGTAGCCGAGCCTTTTGACATCGATGTATGTGATCTTTAATGGAGTGGATTTAAAGTGTAATGAAGAAAAATTGGCAGAATATGATCGCATTTCAAATTGAAGAAATGCCTGGATAATTTAACTTTAGGTGTTGATATGAATTTCGAAATATTGGAAACGAAGCGTCTTTGGCTTAAGGGCATCTCTCCTTCAGAAATGAATTCTATTTTTGAACGGTGCACGAAGGAAGAAATTATGTCAATACTTGGACACCGGTCCGAAGAGGAATATCAAATTGAAGAAAACAAATATAAAAATGGATATTCCAGTTACAACAGGAGCTTTATCGTATTCTTGTTAATTGATAAAGGAACCGAGCGCATTATTGGCAGGTGTGGAATTCATAATTGGAACAAAGAACACCGAAGGGCGGAGATCGGATATGTGATGAATAATGAGGATTTTCGAAGGAAAGGGTTGATGAATGAGGCCCTATCAAAGATCCTCTCGTATGGATTTCATAAGTTGGAATTACACAGAATGGAAGCCCTTGTTGGCGAGGGAAATGTAGCTTCGTTAAGACTTATGGAAATCCACAATTTTGCACGGGAGGGAGTCTTGAGAGAGCATTATTACAAGGACGGAAAATATGAAGACTCCATTTTATTTTCCAGATTGCGGTCAGAATATATGCAGATGAATTCCATTTAAAAATACATAGGAATTAGTGGAAAGGCTTTGAAAATGCACACATCGTGAATTTATGTTTTGAAGGGAATTGATTTTTTCCATTCAGATTTTCGATCTGTATATCTAAATTACCATCAATAAAGAGCAGATGACGATCAGGAAAGTAAAGGCGGAAGAACTCCTGGAGTTACAGCAGATCAGCGTACACACCTTCTACGAAAGTTTTTCCAGTCAGAATACCGAAGAAAACATGCGGCAATATGTAGAGGATAGTTTTTCCTTGGAAAGACTTGGGGATGAACTATTGGATACCCACTCTGAATTTTATTTTGCTATTTTGAATCAAGAAATTATCGGGTATTTAAAGCTGAACATGGGACCCTCTCAGACAGAAATTCGCGATAGCAGCACTATAGAAATCGAACGCATTTATGTTTATAAAGCACATCAGGGTAAACAGGTAGGAAAACATCTTTTAGATCATGCAATCCAGTTAGCAAGAGACCGCAATGCGAAGTATGTGTGGTTAGGGGTTTGGGAAGAAAATCATAATGCGATTCAATTTTACAGGAGAAATGGCTTTGTAGTATTTGACAAACATCTATTCCGATTGGGTCAGGACGAACAGACCGACATCATGATGAAGCGAATCCTTTCGGAATCAAGCTGATCAGGTAACTAGATACGTTTTCGTTTTTAGTCTAAATTTCTTAAAATTTGTTTTTGGAAACATGATTCAGGATGTTTTTATAATTCAGGAATTACCGGTGCAAAACCATAATCACCAAGGCATTGCAAGGAGTATCAAAATATAATCCGTACGGTTTCCTTTTTCGATGCACAATTTAACTCTAAAAAGTAAACACCTGGATTGAATATATTTTTATGGATTTTAAACAATGAAGTATGTATTTCATTTGAGTGTACCATATTTCCCATCATATTGTAAACACGAAGGAAAGCAGGTAATTCCATGTTAATTTCTATTATAATTCCATCCTCTAAATATGAAATATTTTTAATCAATAAATCTTTATTATGCGGCGTTTCTGAAACACTAGTGATAGGGTTTCGCTTCCTCAATAGAAAGGTGTTAAACAAAGATGGGGTATGTACTGTTTCGCGAGGAACCCCTTCTCCTATAGCTTGAGTTACCAATTTTAAGTCTAATGGCAATAATACCGATGGGTTTTTTGGATCGTAGGTGCCTACATGGATGGGATCACCTAAAATGTTTTGAACATCAAGTATTTCAAATTCATCCCCGTCACGCAATCCCAGGTTGTTTAAATCGACAGATTCAAATTTTATATCTTCCCAGTTAAAGATTACAATATGGGCCCTTCCAGCTTCATACTCATTGGGTCTTCTGAAAACGATGTTACTTGTAGGTGTATTTTGGGCTGACCTGATCTCGTTCAAACCGTTATTGACCTGTGCATATGCAATCTGATTTACCTCTCCTATGAACGTATTGCTGTTAGCAGTTAATTTTTGAATAGGAATATTGTATTTCAATGCATTTCTACCAACGGAGTAATTATTAATCAATAACACATCACTTAAACCACTCTGGTATGCGAGGTCCATGTTATTGCTTCTTTGATAATCAAAGTTATTGTACAAATAATTTTGAGTAATTTCATAATTGGCACCCGGGCCGGAATTTTGATTATTCTTACCGAAAAGAAAACCCCAACCGTTTGGATCATCATTTGGTGTGCCATTGCCGAATAAAATATTCCCAATTATTTTAAAATTGTTGATGCTGGATTGACTGGTACCATAAATAATCAGGCCATTATCAAATTGATTAAAAAATATATTATCCTTAATTATTTTAAATGGGGTTTCATTTTGTGCGTACATACCTTCGCCATGGCCTCGGACGCCAAGATGCGACCAACCATTATTAAAAACAATATTGCCATAATATTCACAAGTTTCGCAAGCTGAAAAGGCTTCAATCCCATTTCCCAGATCATAAAACATATTATTGATGAATCGAAGGGAAGAACCTGTGCTTACGATACCTCTGACCCGCCATCGGAATCCAGCCGTTGAATCTGATCGCGAGCTAGAGTTGCTGTTACAAATTTCCAATCCCCAAAACCAAAGGTGACTTCCTGTAATTCCCAAGGTGTACGAGTCTAAGTTTGGATCTGCTGCAACAGGATGTGGCCGGTTTCCACCATCAAGGATGGCACGTTCACCTGGGTACGCTCTAATAATGATCGGATGATCCTTTTGACCATTTATACTACAAAGAAAACCACTTATTGTATTTTGGTTTGCGATAGCTGTTCCAAAATATCTACCGCCTCGTATCCAGAGAGTATCGTCTGGTTTCAATTCACGGGGATGATTGAATGCTGTGGCAATATCCCAGGGTTTATCAAAGCTTCCAGGATTCATTGCCTTACCTGTTAGAGAGACATAGAATGAATTTGCGTTTAAAAACGTATTACAGACGCATACATTTAGTAGACATAGCATGGAAACCAGGGTTACGCTATTCATATGTGTAATGTGCATACGTGGCAAAGGTGTGAACTTATAAAAATACCCAATACAGTTTTTAACATTATAAATTTAATTTGTTGGAAGCAATACTAACAGCTACGGGAAAATGTAATTTGGAGTTGCCTAATCCTGAAAGACATGAGAGAAAGTACTCATTGCTATTTTATTCCATTTTTAAAAGCCATCGCCTCTTATTATAGCGTATAACTTCCATTTTGTCTAATACCGTATCATATCTGATAGTGGCCTATAGGAAAAATTCGCTTGAATAATGAACATAGCATTTTGCCAGTTCCATTTTCAATTTTGTGCAGGTTTTTTACTGCCCATTCCTTTACGGTAAATGAGATAATAGACGGATGCAACCAACAAGCTACCTCCGCAAATATTTCCAAGGATTACTGGCAAAAGATTGTGAAACATGGTCCCGCTATTGACAATGAAAGAACCTGGTGCAATTCCTTGTGATTGTTGCAGAAGCCAGGCCATGGGGATAAAGTACATATTTGCGATACTGTGTTCAAAACCGCAGGCGACAAATGCAGAAATCGGAAAAATAATAACAATAACGCGGTCCATGACCGAACGTCCTGCCTGAGCCATCCATACTGCAAGGCAGACCAGAACATTGCAAAGTATGCCGCTAAAGAAAGCATGGGGCAGTGTTAGCTGGCATTTGTAGCTTGCTATTTTGAGATATTGCTGGGCGATTGCACCTTGCTGCAATTCCGGGTGACCGGAAAGAAAGACCAATACTGCAAGACCTGATGCGCCTATGAAATTTGCAAGGAGTACGATGATCCAATTGCGAAGCAGCTCCCGGAATTGAATTTTACCATCTGCCCAGGCCATAACAAGCAAATTATTTCCAGTAAATAATTCGGCGCCCGCCACGATGACCAAAATCAAACCCAGGCTGAATGCAAGGCCGCCAAGAACCCTGGAGAATCCATAGCTCAGGCTGCTATCTGATATAATAAGAGTATAATAGAGCGCTCCGAGTCCTATAAATGCACCTGCAAGTAAACCCAGCATAAACAATGCAAGGAGTGGTAGTTTTGCTTTTGTAACTCCAAGCTGATCAATGCGGTCCGCAATTTCTTTTGGAGAAAAAGCATCGAAACCAAAAATTTCAGACATAGCTCAATCTTTAGTACAGTTCCGAAATATACAGTAAATACTATAGATATCTACGTTCTCAAACCTGCATTTTGGACTTGAAAACATGCAGCGATACGATAATTACGTTGCATTTTTAGTATCATTGCCTGACAATATTAATTGTATGGATTCCTTTGTGGGTATAGACTGGCGTCGCATTGGCTCCCCTTCCTCGTTGATCTTCAGTGTGCTGGGTGCATTTTTAGCGTGCGTTGCCTTTAAAGGATTCATGATTCCGAATCGTTTTTTAGATGGTGGTGTAACGGGGTTATCTATTTTATTCCATGAGTTGTTTCAAATTAGGATTGAGGTATTGGTCATAGTATTTAACCTCCCTTTTCTATATATAGGATATCGCAAGATTGGTAAGACCTTTGCTTTGCAGACGCTGTTGACCATTTTATTGTTGGTCCTTTTTTTAAAAACGGTTCAATTCCCGGCAATCACTAATGACAAAGTATTGATTGCCGTATTTGGTGGATTTTTTATTGGATTGGGAATAGGTTTTGCTATAAAAGCTGGCGGTGTCCTGGATGGGACGGAAGTGTTGGCAGTGTACACTAACAAACGTTTGGGATTTTCAACTAGTGAATGGCTAATGGTATTCAATTCATTCATTATAATGACGGCTGCTCTGAGTTTTGGAATGGAAGCAGGCATGTATTCTATTCTAACCTATTTTACAGCTATGAAAACAACTGAGTACGTTGTAGACGGATTTGAAGAGTATACCGCCCTTACTATCATTTCAGCGCGCCACGAGGATATCAAAAGGATAATTGTCAATGATTTCCACAAGGCTATTTCAGTGTATAAAGGGGAGCGTGGATATTTACCCGGAAGTTTTGAGATGAAATACGATTGTGAAATCATAGTCACCATTGTTACCCGTCTGGAGATATATCGTTTGGAAAAGGCAATTTTTAGTATAGATCCAAAAGCATTTTTATACATTACGAGCATTAAGGAAGTCAGTGGTGGCCTTGTCAAACAAAAAGTAATGAGATGAAGACTGTTCAACGTGCGCGAAGGATCATCATAGAGACTGCTAAAGCATTGGATCTTGACCTTAAAGGCCGTACTGTGCTTACGGAGGTAGGTACACATAATTATCTGTTCAGTCCTATTGTTCCGGCACTTTGCGGAGCTGAAAAGGTATATGCACTGGCAAAAGACAATGCCTATGGCAAAGCATATGAAGTCATACAGGAATGCAGACAAATATGCGATAAACTGGATCTACGAAATGTACATTTTTTAGAGCAAACAATTCCCACAGAAATATTACCAGAGATCGATATATTAACCAATTCTGGCAATTTAAGACCTATAAACAAAAGCCTTCTTCAATATTGCAAAAAAGATCTTGTCATACCATTGATGTATGAAGCCTGGGAGTTAAGAAATTCTGATATTGATATCGATTATTGCAAGGATCATGGATTTAAAGTTGCAGGAACCTGGGAAGATCATCCGGTATTGCAGGTATTTCGATATTCCGGATTGTTGGCAATGAAAATGGCTTTCAACGCTGGTTTTGAAATTGAGGGAAATCACATTTTTGTCTGGTCCAATGATAATTTTGGAAAGGTAATTTCTGAAAAGTTTATAGAGGAAGGCGGTAAGGTAACCTTGTCCAACGATCCCACCTTATTTTATCAAATGCTCCCTGATCTCGATTTCGTCTTTTTGGCGGATTATTTTATGGAGGGCTCTTATTTATCAAATGGGGGAATTTTGGATGCATCCAGAGTAGTCGAGTTAAATCCGGATATTGTATTTGTTCATTTATTTGGGAATGTAGACTACAAATATTGTCTGGAGCAGACTATTGAAGTATTTCCGAAGTATGATGGTAAGCGGCACGTGATGTCATATACTTTAGGATATATTGGTTTAATACCCATTCTGAGATTGCAGGTTGGCGGGTACAGGGTTGCCTTTGAATTACTTGAAAACAAGACTTCTGACTTAACGCAAGCATTATGAAGGTAGCCATCATTGGGAGAAGTGAACTCATGTATGAAACGATCCTCCTAAGCAAGGAAGCGGGGCATGACATAGGCATTATCATCACAGCCAGGGAGGCGGATGAATATACACGTACTGTAAAGGATTTTGAACGCATTTCAAAAGAGTTGAATGCTGGGTTTATTGTTTCCCCGTCGCTTGATCGCGATGAGGTCTATGTTGCTTTGCGAAATGCACAATGCGATATTGCGATCAGTGTAAACTATACAGGGATTATTTCCCAAAAGATTATTGATCTTTTCAGGCATGGCGTATTGAACGCGCATGGTGGTGATCTGCCCCGTTACCGCGGAAATGCTTGTCAGGCATGGGCGATTATTAACGGCGAGGATCGAATTGCATTATGTGTCTATAAAATGGTAGGGAATTATCTGGACGGTGGTAAAATCATTGCACGTGAATATTTTGAACTGGGAACTAAAACACGGGTGACCGATTGCTGGAATTGGATATGTCAGAGAACTCCTGTGCTTTTTGTGGCTGCCATGGAGATTCTCGAACGCGACAGTGGATTTTATATTGAGGACACACTGCAATCAGAAATAAAACCTTTGAGATGTTATCCCAGAGTTCCTGAGGATGGACGTATCGATTGGCAGGATACAAATCTTGAAATTGATCGTTTGGTGAGGGCAAGTTGTGAACCATATGGAGGTGCGTTTTGCTTTATTTCCGGTATAAAGCTTACTATCTGGAGGGCAGAACTTTTTGAAGATCAAGAAGCATATCTTGCAATTCCGGGGCAAGTTGCGTCCATAGCTTCGGACCACATCATAGTGATTTGTGGCAGAGGTAAGTTGAAAATTACAGAGGTGGAATACGAAGGAAAAAGAGGGAGTCCTTCGGTTTTCATACGATCCATACGTACGCGTTTGCACTAAGCCAATTGAAGACTTACATTTGTGGCAAAACATCAACGCATGAGTGCATTTCAAGAACGCGTGAGAACGATTTTTAATCAGCCAATGAGTTTGCAAGGGAACTTTCTATCGGCAATGGATCAAAATGCCGAAGTAGCGGACAACCAAGGGCAAACCAGGGATATTTTTTCAGACAAATGGGAGTCGACGCATAAAATCTCCAATGTGGAGCAGCTCTATGATAGTCAGTATGCCTGGTTTTTGGAGCTTTATGGCTTTGGAGATGAGGAACGCTTACGCACGTATCTGAGTGACAAGAAGTGTATTGTGGACACAGGTTGCGGTTTGGGCTATAAGTCGCAGTGGTTTGCAAGACTTGCTCCCCATGCGATTGTTATTGGCATTGATATTTCGGACGCATGCCGCATAGCAGCAAAGGAATTTGGGGATTTACCCAACTTGTTTTTTTTGCAGGCAGATATTGCAGCGACGGGATTAAAACCCGGAGTCTGTGACTTTATGGTTTGCGATCAGGTGATCATGCATACCGAAGATCCTGAAGCCACCTTTGCCCATTTGTCAGAATGTACTGCCCCTGAGGGAGAGTTTGCCTGTTACTTTTATCGCAAAAAGGCTTTGCCGCGAGAGCTCGTGGACGATTACTTTAGAAGTAAAACACATGACATTTCCAGTGATGACATGTGGGCATTTTCTGAGCAGCTTACGGAACTCGGTCGGCGCTTGAGTGCCCTGAATGTCCGGTTTGAGTGTCCGGAGATCCCGGTGCTAGGTATTAAAGCAGGAGAATACGATATTCAGCGTTTCATATATTGGAATTTTCTAAAATGTTTTTGGCGGGAGGACTGGGGTTTTGAACTTTCCAAGATTACGAATTACGACTGGTATGCTCCGAGTAACGCGCGTCGGTTTAGTAAGGAAGAGGTGCTTGCACTGGCGCAAAAAAATGGGATGAAAGCGCAATTCTTCCATGAAGAAGAAGCCTGTTATTCCGGACGATTTGCACATGTCCATTCATAAACCAGTTCGCCACAAAATTCTAGCAAACAAAACATATGACCTTGCAACAATTTTTTCAACTGATTCAGGAGCATCCGATATGGGTAGTTTACTTTTATGGAGCTTTACTTTTGGGAACACTATTGTTAAATGCATTATCTGAACGCGAAGGGCATTTATATCCATGGAATTATGGATATGCAACCCTCGTTTACCTTGTTTGTGTACCCGGTATTTTTGCAGTTACACTTAATGTATATTTCTTTCTGTTTGAAAAACGACCTCTCATGGAGGCAGATCTTTTAATCCAGGCCTTGCCCGTTTTGATGCTTTTTGTCATCGTTTACCTGATACGAAAGAATGTTTCCCTGGACGATGTTCCTGGTTTTGACAAGCTTTACAGTTTAGTTGTGATTCTGGGAATATTACTCAGCCTGATGTGGGTGGTGGATCGCACGCAGCTTTATGCCATTAGTTTTGTCCCTTTTTATTATGTATTGTTATTTCTGATTGCAGCTTTATTTGTGATTCGTCAGATGTGGAAGAGGATGTTGGGTTAAGATGCAGAAATGGATATCAAAGTTGATGGCCGGCTTGTTCTTCAGATAGTTCAGAATTCTTAAACCTTGTGGGCCAGAAGTGTTGAAATGCACTTTAAATACCAAAGCCAATGATATGCGGCACCTATGGTTCTTGTCATCGCAATTAGCTTGACTTTGTGTTTCTTGAAACAAGATTTTCTTTGAAGAGCTTTCAGAGTATGCAGGAAATACAAGTACGCATTATGCCTATACATGTAATCAGAATGATACTACTAAAGTGTGTAAAAAAGCTTTAAGCCATTACGCACTACATGTGTGCGCTCGGATCTTCCTGATAGAGACCATGAATGTTTCCGTCCGGATCTTTAAAATAGGCAAGCCAGCCTACGGAAGGTATCGCCATTTTAGGAACTACGATCTGGCCGCCGGCCTGTACAATTTTGTTTGTTGTTGTATCGAGGTCTTTGACCAGTATAGAATTTGCGACAGGTTGATTGGGATCTCGTTTTTTCATAAGGCCTCCATTGATTCCGGGATCTTTGGGATCTCCGGTGAATACACTCCAGTATTCTTCATTGCCGAAGCGTTCAAAGGACCAGGAGAACACCTCTTTAAAAAAGTTCATTGTTTGCTCAGGATGATCGCAAGGAATTTCAAAATGTACGACGCGGTTACTCATCTTATATCAAAATTGAGAAGGGTAAAATTATAAAAGTTCGAGAAAACATCCCCAAGATGACATTAAGGATTATTGTTAAAATAGCTTCTGATCCACATCATGAATAAAACCAATTACCCCATTCATAAAAACTTTTTGATCGTCCCACATGGACAGGTGGCTTCCATTCGGACAATACAGATAACGCCCTTTTTGAACGAGTTTACTTTGAGCCTCCATAGCCTGAGGATCCATGGTGTCGTATCTGGCTCCAATCATAAGTGTGGGTACTTTAATTTCCTTAAGGCGATCTGTGATATCCCATTTTTTAAGTCGCCCGCTGATACCGAATTCACTAGGTCCTTGCATCATGGTGTAGATTTCACCATTTGCGTGTTTTAAAGCACGGTTCAATCCATCGGGCCATTCTTTCAAGCGGCAGATATGTTCATGGTAAAAATGAGGTATGAGTAATTCCATATACCTTGGATTTGAAAAATCTTCTTTTGCCTCAATGGCTCTGATTTCAGAGAGCACTCCTGGATTCATTTGCGGAGCAAGAACGTCCGAAGCGTATTTTCCATACTGCGGTGCGCTGGACATCATGTTGGATACGATGAGTGCTTTCAGGTGGCCTTGATATTTCAGGGCATATTCCATAGCAAGAATGCCGCCCCAGGAGTTTCCCAAAAGATAAAAGTTGCTTGAGTCCCCTCCGAGGGCCTGCCTCACTTGCTCTACTTCCTCAACAAATCTTTCGGTTGTCCAAAGACTGCTGTCTTTTGGCTGGTCGCTGTAATAGGAACCCAGCTGGTCGTATTCATAAAATTCAAAACCCTCGCGCTGGAAAAATGTTTCAAAGCATTCCATGTACTCATGTGTCATGGCCGGGCCACCGTGAAGCAAGAGTATTTTAATTGTGGGATGATTGCCGAATCGCTTTGTCCAGACTTTAAAGTCACCCTGGTTTGTGTGAATGGGAATCATCTTCACACCTGCGGATTCTATTGAATCTGTATATGTAAAATAGCTTGAAAGAGAAGGGCCCAGAGCTGTAGTTTGTTTTTCATTACATGAAAACACGAGAAGGCAGAAAAGGAATTGCAGGATTATCAATTTCATATGAATGAATGTTAGTTAGTTTAAGTATTCTGCTTGGGTATCTTATTTTCTAAGAAGAGTAGTGATGAGGGAATCTTCAACGGGAGTCTTGATTGCAATGACAGGATTGGTTTGACTGTTGGGTATGGTCATCGATAGAACATATTGCTGGATTTTCCACTCTTTGTTTTGTTTTACGATCACGCCGGAGCCGCGGCAGATTTTCATCTGGGTGTTCAGGAGTTCATCAAACCATGCGATGTCGGGATATTTTCCAAAATAGATGTGGCGATCCAAAGAGGTAAAACTCCATGCTTTTTTCCTGTCAAAATACGGTTTCGCCCAGATCATAAAAGATTTTTTATCCCAATGTTCGGTTGCATCGGTACCTAAAAATGTGGCATCCTCTGAGAAGCAACGGAAGTAACCCTCATAGTCAGCTCTTGCTGCCGCTTCGTTGAAGGCGTCTAGGAGGGAGGAAATTTGCTTTTTTTCCTTAAAATAATCTTTATTTAAATCATTGTTTGTATAATTTATAGCAGCATAAAATAGGGGTGTCAGGCAAATAGCGAATAAGAAAAGCAGATTTGAAGAATTTTTTATTGATTGGTTATTCATAATTTTAATTTAATAAAAGTCAGAAAAATATTGTTGAAGGTTATTTCAAAAAATATTGGAATGCAAGGTTTAAATGAATATTACCAAAACACATAAACTATTCATTTCCCATAATTTCAAAATAAATCAGCATTCCGGATGCAATACTCATTATAGCCAAGGCGGTGTATCCAAGAATATTTGTTTTGCGGCGGTTGGTATGTTTGCCCATGATTATTTTATTGTTGGATATATGAAGGATGATAGCAATCAATACGGGAGCTGTAATTCCATAAAGTATGGCTGTATAGATCAGTGCTTTGATCGGAGAGATGCCTATATAATTTAGGGATAAGCCTAAGAGCAGTGATATGGCAATAATTACATAGAACCCCTTTGCTTCATGGAATTTTTTATCCAGTCCTTGTTCCCAGCCGAATGTTTCAGCGAAGATATAGGAGAGTGATCCGCTCAAAACGGGTATGGCGATGAGTCCGGTTCCAATAATGCCAATTGCAAAAAGCAAATAGGCAAGGTCACCTGCAAGCGGCCTGAGGGCCATAGCAGCCTGTTCGACGGTATCAATTTGCTGGACCCCGCCTTTGTATAATACTGTTCCCGTAGTGAGAATGATAAAATACATTACCAAGCCTGAAAAGGCCATTCCCAGGTCGACATCCTGTTCGACATCGTGAATAATTTTTTTACCAACGACCAGGCGTTTATTGCGATGTTTCATTTCTTCCACTTCTACCGATGCCTGCCAAAAAAATAAATAAGGCGAAATGGTTGTACCAAGAATTCCAACCAGAATGGCTAAGAAATCCTTATCAAATTTTATGGTCGGGATGAAGGTGGAGGAAAGTATTTCTCCAAGATCCTGCTTGTATAAAAAAGGCACAATGAAATAAACCAGCATGACGATGCACAGATATTTCAGAGTACTCGCAATTTTCATATATGGCAGATAAATAATAAGGCCCAGCAGCAAGAGGGTAAAAAATACGCTGAAAAAGCTGGCATCTATTGCAGGAAACAAGAGATTGCCAACGGCACCCATTCCTGCTATGTCTGCGCCTATATTCATGATGATTGCAGGAAAGCTAAAGATCAACATTACATACAACAAAGGTCTTGGGTAATGTTTTTTAAGGGTTCCTGTCAGGCCCTGTGACGACACAAGACCAATCCGGGCACACATTTCCTGGATGGCTGCCATTAAAGGAAATGCAACAATTGCGGTCCACAATGTGGAAAGTCCAAATGCGGCGCCTGCCTGGGAATAGGTTGCAATACCTGAAGGATCATCGTCGCTTGCTCCTGTAACCAGGCCCGGACCCAGGTGTCTCCAAAAGCGCAAAATTTTGGAGTAGGAATGTTTTGAAGATTTTACTCCGGATGTATTCATACATGTGTATATAGCCTGGTGAAGATAAGTTGAAAGGTACTTTTATCTTAATTTCAGCAATGATATCTTCGTTTGGATTTTAGATTCAAGATCTCAAAGAATTTAAAAAAGGGAAATCGCATGAAACTAATTCAGAGCGACATCCAATGTCATCATGGTAGCAAATCCGATCATCGCTCCGATCGTCGAAAGATCGGTTTCATGCCCATTTTGAGATTCCGGTATTAATTCTTCTACGACCACAAAGATCATCGCTCCTGCAGCAAATGAAAGTGCATAAGGAAGCAGCGGCGTTATCGTTACAACCAGGTATGCACCCAGGACGCCCGCTATGGGTTCAACAATTGCGGACAATTGTCCATAGAAAAATGCTTTGGACCTCGTGAATCCCTCGCGACGCAGGGGCACAGAAACGGCAGTTCCCTCGGGAAAGTTTTGTAATCCAATGCCAATAGCAAGGGTAATAGCCCCGCTGAGCAGTTCCGGATTTGGATTGCTTGCGAGGGCGCCGAAGGCCACACCAATGGCCAGGCCTTCTGGGATATTGTGAAGGGTTATTGCCAGGATCAGTAGAATGCTTCGATCCCATGACGTTTTTATTCCTTCTGATTTTTCAATCGGGAGTCTGCTATGCAAGTGAGGTAACAAGCGGTCAATGCTCCAAAGAAAAAATCCACCCAATAGGAAGCCTGTAAGTGCTGGAAACCAGGCAAATGCTGAATTTTTTGCTTCTTCCAATTTTATAGCCGGCGCTAAAAGAGACCAGAAACTGGCGGCAATCATGACCCCTGCTGCAAAGCCAAGCATCAGGTTTAGCACGCGTTTATGGATGGTGTTGAAGAAAAAAACCAATGCGGCACCGAGGGCAGTTAGGCCCCAGGTGAAAAGTGTTGCAATAAATGCCAGGACGACCGGATCATACTCATAAAGCCAATTACCTAACATATTTATAGTCTTCAGTAGGATACCGTCGAAAAATCCATAAGTGAATTCAGGATTACTAACATTTGTAAATATAGGACAATATTTTTCAATTCAGACGGTACAGATGGGATCCCATCTCTTTGATAAAATTTCTTATTCTGCTTTCATTATTCATGAAATTTGATTCATGGATCATTCAAAATATTGGTTTTATATTAGCTGAAAGCGGATCGATTGAAGTAGTGCTGCCATCTTCAGGGCAGCCGTGTAAACGCTATTCACGTTGGCTGCTCCGGCCTGGATTTATTAAATGCAAAATCCAAAATAGTTACCCAATTCAAGCTTCATGCCGGGTTCCCTGCTGTACTTCAAATAGGTGAAGAATGTGTGGAAACAAAGCATCCATAGATTCCTTCACTCCATTGAAAGATCCCGGAAATGCAAGTACAAGTGTATCCTTGATCAAGCCAGCCATGGATCGAGATAACATGGCATACGGATTACGTTGTTGTCCATAAGCGCGAATGGTTTCTTCAACGCCTGGAATTTTTTTGTCCAGCAATGATTCCAATGCTTCTGGAGTTACATCCCGGGCAGAGAGACCTGTACCTCCGGTACAAATTATAAGGTTTATATTTTGTTCTGATAACTTATTGACCGTCTTCCTAATCGTGTCTTTGTCGTCAGGAAGGATCAGGTATTCTGCAACATTAATCTGATAGGATCTCAGTTTATCGGCAATGTATATACCGGATTTGTCTTCGCCAATTCCTTTTGACAAGGAGTCTGAGCAAACAACTACAGCTGCTTGGAGCGCATTAACTTTTATTTCTTTCAGCTCACTTTTGCCTCCTTTTTTATCGAGCAATTTTATTTTTTCAATTGAAATTCCTTTATCTATTGGTTTGAGCATGTCGTAGATGGTCAATGCCACTATGGAAGCAGCATGCATCGCTTCAACTTCGACACCGGTTTTGTAGATGGTATGAATTTCAGCTTCAATTTGGATTTCAAGTCCGGAGGTGTGGTATCGAATTTCTGTAAACTCAATAGGCAATGGATGGCAATCGGGAATCATATCACTGGTTCTTTTGGCAGCAAAGAGTCCTGCGGTTTTTGCCATTTCAAATACATCCCCTTTGGGTACTTTTTTTTCAAGGACAGTCTGGATAGTGGATTCATTACTTACTTTGACGATAGCCTGTGCAATGGCCTTGCGCAAGGTGTTCGATTTATGTGTGATGTTGACCATAGGAGGTATTCTTTTATCTAAATTATGTTCGTTATGAATTTTCTTTCCAGTACACGTTGTCTTCGCTGATATATTCCTGCCCCCATACAGGCAGATCATTTTTGATGCGTTCAACGATTTCAGCGCAGGCTTCAATGGCAGCTTTCCGGTGCATGGAGGAAGTAAAAACAAAAAGGCTGATTTCGCCGGCAGCTACTTTTCCAAGACTGTGGTAGATATGCATGCAGGTGAGTGGGAATTTCGTAAAAATATCTTCCCGAATTTCATGTGCTCTTTCCAGTGCCATTTCCTTATAGGCAGTATAGTTTATCGATTGAACGATACCTTGTGGTTTTTCATCCGCACGCACCTGACCTAAAAAAATACTATGCGCACCAATATTTTTTTTATTGCTGTGCTGTGCGATGGATTCGGCGATTTTTACTGCTGAAATGGGTCCATCTACAAAAATGTCTTTTATTTTGGATTTCATGTTATTATTTATTGTGTTCATAAGGACTTTTAAGGATTCCCCCTTTTATAGAAAACATGATTTTATCTGGAAAGTACTTTTTTAATATGACCAGTGCTTCTTTGCTCCGCATTCCGGTTTGACAGAAAATATAAATTTTATCTGCATCTTTCAAAGCATCCACACTCTCCTTGAGTTCAGATAGCGGAATAGAAACAGGATTTAAATTCGATAGTTCTGGTTTTTCATTCAGATTGCGCACATCCAAAAAAAGACTGTTGGCATTTTTGGAAGCATGATCTGCGATGGCATCCTCCCAGCTTATTTCAGCTGCTGCGCAGGAGAGTGCATAGTCCTGCACTAAAAATGCATTTTTATTTTGGGGTCCCGGATTATTAATACTACGATTTTGGTTTATGCTTATTTCATAAAAAGAGGCCGTGGTAAAATTATAATATAAAAGTTTGTTTAATAGATTTTCGCCCATCGCACAAATTAGTTTGATAGCTTCTGCTGCCTGTAATGTCCCTATAATACCCGGAACTACACCAAGCACACCTGTTTGTTCACAGTTTGGAATTTCGTTTGCTGAGGGTGGAAGTGGAAAAGCATCCCGGTAATTGAGCTTTCTTCCATCCCATTCTCTAACATTGAGCACGCCTACATGACCTTCAAGTTGATACACAGCGCCTGTTATCAAAGGCTTTTCAAGAAGCACACATGCATCATTGATCATATACCTGGTTTCAAAATTGTCAGATCCATCTATGACAAGATCATATCCCGATATCATTTCCAAAGCATTTGCATTCGTAATGTATTCCGGTATCGAAAGCACTTCAATGTCGCTGTATTTTTGCTTCACGTATTGACATGCAAGGATAGCTTTATTTTGGCCGATATCCGGTCCACCAAACAAGATCTGTCTGTTTAAGTTTGAAACATGCACGGTATCACCATCTGCAATGCCAATGGTTCCAACTCCGGCAGCCGCAAGATATAGAAGTGCCGGGCATCCCAGGCCACCAGCCCCAATGAGCAATACTTTGGCTTCTTTCAGCAAGTTTTGCTTTTCATTTCCGAAATCAGGCAGTATGATTTGTCTTTCAAACCGGTTCATGTGTTGTATTTTAACCACCTGAGAATGGAGGCATCAAGGCGACTTCATCCTGATCATTGAGTA
>CAZDQG010000021.1:2291-5656 GCA_964507535.1 uncultured Saprospiraceae bacterium | reverse complement strand
ATTCATTTTATTATCATCGGTTTTATAAAAACTAACAATTGTTAGAACTTATCTATATCCATAAAAACTTTACAGCTGCAATAAAAAGCACAATTGCAAGCATATATTTCATAACAGGGATATTGAATCGGTTGGCTCCAAAGTATGCTCCGGCAACTCCTCCTGCAAGGGTCAGAGGCAGAAGGAACTGAATTTCCGGGCTTATATTCAGATTCCAGGCTTTTGAAGCGACCAAACCTGCTATGGAATTCAGGAAAATGAAAATGGCGCTCATGGTTGCGGTTTCTTTCATAGTTGTCCAACCGAGCATCAGTAAGACGGGAGATAAGATGATGCCTCCACCTATCCCCAGGATTCCACTAACAAGGCCGATCGAAAGGCCGAGTGCTGCAGTTATCCAAAGCTTAGGCTCCAGAATTTTATGGTCATTAATGGGAAATACGTTGCACAATTTCAATACAGGAAACAGTAGGAGTATCCCGAGCATTTTTTGATAGATCTGGGGATCCACATGTATGGTACCGCCAAGGTAGGAGGCAGGAACGGAAAAAAGGATCAGGGATAAAAATAAGGATGTATCAAAACGGCTTGTTTTGCGAAAGGAATAAAATGCAATACCGGATACCAAAATATTTAGCAGTAAGGCTGTAGGACGAATTTCCTGGGGTGCAAATCCTGATAGGGTCAGCAGGGCGATATAACTGCTCGCGCCTCCATGTCCGACAGAAGCATACAGGAATGCAGCTGCAGGCATCAGGGTTGCCAAAACATAAAAGAACATGTTATCTGACATAGCTTACCAATCATAAACGTCAACGTAGTCACCTTGTTTTAATGCACGGGTGTTTTCGTCGAGAACAACAAAGCAATTTGCTTCAGCAAAGGGCAGTAAGTTAAAGGATTCCTGACCCGGAAGGATGAGAACGCCTCCATTTGTTTTTCTTGCTTTCAGGATGGTGGTGAGTGGAATATCCTTATGCCAATCATGTCCGAGGGGCAAGCGGGAAGCAGGTTCAAAAACCTGTTGATGTCCCATCATTCCGAGGATGCAAGGTTTAATATACTGGTTCAAACAGGAGATAACAGATGCAGGATTACCGGGCAAGGCAAAAATCCAAGTATTTTGAAGTCGACCTACATAAAGCGGTTTTCCAGGCCGTTGTTTTACTTTGTAAAAAAGAGTTTGCACGCCTTCATCCAAAAGTGCTTGTTGCACAAAATCATGATCTCCGACGGAGATCCCACCTGTAAGTATGATAAAGTTATTTTCTTCAAAAGCAGTTCTAAGTTTGTTTTTTAGGAGTTCCAGATCATCTGTTGCATGAAAAGACTGGATGTGTTTGACGCCAATATTTGTAAGATAAGCTTTTAATGTTGCTTCATTGCTGTTATAAATTTCACCTGGAAGCAACATCGATCCGGGCTCTTTTAATTCATTTCCTGTAATGATGATTGCGACAGCAGGTGGCAAAAACACTTCAACATGAGTAATGCCTGCTGAAGCAAGTAAGGCAACCATACCTGGTGTAACCAGTTGTCCTGGTGTGGCAATGCGATCGCCTTTGCGGCATTGGGAACCCCGGTAACGTATGTTCGAGCCTTTTTTGAGCTTAGATGTATCAAAGCGCACCATCTTGTTTTCCGTATGTGCCAGTTCCTGTTGGATAACGGTATCGGCGCCAGCAGGTATGGGTGCGCCCGTAAATATGCGTGCAGTTTCTGCGCCTTTCACAGGGATATTTGAAATGCTTCCTGCCTGGATATGTTGCATCAAGGTGCATTCCTGCGTTGCAGAATCCCAGGCAACCGCATAGCCATCCATAGCAGCATTATCGAAGGGGGGCACATCGATTTGTGAATACAACTCTTTAGCAAGGATGTGGTTCAGCGCATCTGCAAGTGCTACCTGTGAAGGATCCGAACAGGCTAATTTTCCGGATATCATCATTTTCGCTTCCTGAACACTTACCATACGTACATTTGTTAGCCTCCAATGCCAATCATACTGCGATTGACAAGATCATTGGCATCCGTTTGCTGGTATCCCTTTTCAAACTGACCGCCCATGGCAGCATGTTTATTTTTTACAGATTGAAAAATCAGATTCGAAAAGTCCTCGCCTCCACGGAGTTTTTCCAGTATATTGAGTTCTTCTTTTCCAAACAGGCAATTCTTTATTTTTCCATCTGCAGTGAGTCGCAGGCGGTTGCATTCGTTACAGAACTGCTTGCTCATGGTGGTGATGAATGCGAATGTTCCTTCATGACCTATGGCTTTGTATTTTTTGGCAGTGGCATGTGGTTCATCATTTAACTTGACGATGTCAAATTCCCGTACGGCAATATCCAATAGTTGCTGTGCGGTAATGACCTTCTTGAGATCCCAGTTGTTTCCTGCAAAAGGCATGAATTCAATGAATCGGACATGCAGGGGAAGGTCCTTTGTCAAACGGATAAAGTCAATAATTTCATGTTCAATATAGCCGTTTATTGCGACAGCATTTATTTTGACCCGGAAGTCATTTTTCAAAAGCAAAATAATATTGGACCAAACCTGTTCGAAAAGGTCTCTTTTGGTAATTTCAAAAAAGACCTCCCGCTTAAGTGAATCCAAACTTACATTTACTGTACTGATATGTGCTTTTTTAAAAGCATCGATATATTGATCTACAAGAGCACCGTTGGTTGTGATAAGCAGTTCGGTATTTAACGCTGAAAGCCCGTGAAGGATCTCCCCGAAATCTTTTCGAACGAGGGGTTCTCCACCAGTGAGCCGGATTTTACGTATACCAAGTTGTACAAAACCGGAGGCGATTTGTTTTATTTCTGCCGCAGTCATTAATTTTTGCTGGGGCAAGAAGTCATAACACAACTCCGGCATGCAGTAACTGCATCGGAAATTGCAATGATCCGTCAGGGAGATGCGGAGGTAATCGTGGATTCTGCCGAATGTATCGATGAGCATGAGTAGGGAGCAAAATTAGTCAATTCATTGCTATGAAGTTGCAATTCAAGTCCTCTGGAATATCAAATTTAATTTCGGGTGGTCTTCTTGCTTGTCTGTAGTGGATTTGTGCCGGATCAGGTTGTATAAATCAGAATTTCATTAAAATCCCTGGCTTCCTTTTCTTTTAACAGGAAGTCCTTAACTGCCATCAATATTGCTTTATTTGAAGTAAATACTTCCCTGTTGAAATTTATGATTTCCGTAATATCCAGGTCCAATATGGATTTCGAGTGTGCCTCTTTGTAAAAATCATTCAACTCTGAAATGTAACTATTCAAAATACGGTCATACAATTTCTGGAAATGTTCGAAGCTCAACTGACTTTTTTCATCCAGGAATTGATTCAGCTGTTTGTACAG
>CAZDQG010000021.1:0-2191 GCA_964507535.1 uncultured Saprospiraceae bacterium | reverse complement strand
CTTTTGTTGGCATCTTTAAATTCAGTATGTGCTTCCATCTCTTTTGTGTCTATACCGAACAGTTGTAAGTTATACATCATGGAATTATGTATAAAATAGGAGCTCTCTTTTCTGAAAAGATCCATGGCCGTTTCAGGCTCCGATGCACTGGCATGGTTAATAAATGCAGATGCAGAATCATGTGCATCATTGAAGCACCTTTCCAGGAATTTTGCAAATAGATTCAGAAATGGGAGTAGCAATAAGATACCAACGAAATTGATAAGGCTGGTAAATGTGACGAGACCTATGAGGGGATCCCGGATTCCCATGTAATCGGATATGAACAACAGTATGTATTTCAGGAAAACAAAAGCAAAGAATGTGAGCAGGATATTGAATATAAAATTTCCCAGCGCGACGCGTTTTTTTGCTGCATTGCCCCCAATTGCACTGATGAGTATTTTGATGATGGTACCCGTTTCAGAACCCAAAACGAGGACCGCAGCAACTGTAAAATCGACTACCCCTGCATGGAGAGCGCTCAGGGTCAGTGCCATTGTTGCCGAGCTGGATTGAACCAGAAGTGTCGTTACGAATCCAATGATAAGGTAAACGGCCAAGGGCATATGTATAAAGGGCGTAAGGTCTACGTTTTTTACCTGGAATTCCATGGCTGTTTTCATAAGTTCAAGGCCTACAAAAAGGAGTCCAAAGCCAAGGAGGAAAAAGGAAGTGTATTTCGTGGCCTTGCGATTGCTGAAGCCAATGAGCAAAAGTCCACCAATGCAAAGTACTGGATATGCAACAACGTTCATATTCAATTTGAAGCCTATTGTTGCGACAAGCCAATTATTTACAGTTGTTCCCAGATTTGCTCCCAATATGATCCCCAGTGCATTTTTCATGCTGAAAATACCAGCACCAACAAATGCGAGTACCATCAGAGAAACCACGGAACTGCTTTGAAGAATGCCGGTTACTACTGCGCCTGCGGATACAGCACCTATGCGTGTTTTAGCCATGCGCTGTAAGAGTATTTTAAAATTTCTACCGGATAGATTTTTCAAGGATTCTTCCAGCAGGTACATTGCAAACAGAAAGAGGCCGATGCCAGCGAAAAGTTGCAAACTGTTCATGAAAAGATCCATGGCAAGAATTATTTTATTTCTTCATTAGAATGAATCAGAAGTATGACATTTCCCAATTTTTGTCCTGTTAATACATATTTGAAAGCCTCTTGGATGTTATTCAGTAAAAACTTCCTGTCAATGAGTGGTTTAAAATGCTGTTCCTCTATTAGTTTTTTAAGGTAGGACAGGCTTTCGCGAATACGGCCAGGTAGCGGGAAAATAACTTTCTTTTTGCTGAATAGGGAAGTAAACAACGGTAGGTACAGGTTTTGCGCATAGGGACCTGGTTCTGAAGAGATGTATATGCCTTCTTTATTCAGCAAATGCCTACATTCATAAAAAGTACTTTTTCCAACGGCGTCAAAGATAAAATCAAATTGTTCTTTATCTTTTTTAAAATCTTCCGTTTTGTAGTCTATTAACCTGTCGGCACCCAATGATTTCATGAGCCCAAAATGACTGCCCGGACAGACAACAGTGACCCTGGCAGGTACTGTTTTCATAAATTGCAAGAGGGCTGAGCCTATTGCACTGGTACTGCCATTAATGAGTACGCTGTGTCCTTTTTTCACAGAAACTTTGTTCATGAAATTATAAGCATAATGTGCAGCTTCCGCACTTGCGGCAGCTTCTTCAAAGGAACAGTTGTTCGGTATGTGAGAGATTGCTTTTTTTTGCGATAGGATCAGATACTCTGCATGTGATGGGATTCCCGTATCGTCAAACCCCCAGACCTTTTCTCCGGGTACAAATCCTTTAACTTTCTTTCCGACTGATTCCACGACGCCGGCAAAATCGGTTCCCGTTATTTCCAACCGTGGTTTGAAAAGTCCCGTGAAAAATCGCATAATAAATGGTTTTCCAAGGAGTATCGCGCAATCTGTTCTATTGACCGTTGTGGCAACAACACGAATCAGCAAATCTGAATCGCCGGGACTTGGTTTGGCCCGTTCTTCTATACAAAGTACTTGTGGTGATCCATACTTTCGGCGAACAGCTGCTTTCATGTTAGAACTTAATGAGTTGATTATGAATTGATATTGAAAGGATTAGCAATATAGGGAATGCAACTATTTTTG
>CAZDQG010000020.1:0-58743 GCA_964507535.1 uncultured Saprospiraceae bacterium | reverse complement strand
TTTTTAGGAGCTGCCTTTTTAGCAGTTGAACGTGCTTTTGCCATGATTAGTTTTTTAACGTTAACGAATAAAAAATTTCAAACTTCTGACTTTATTAAAAGTGAATATCACTTCTCAAAAATCTTACCAAAGGTAGAATATTTTTTAAATATGCAAATTTATTTTAATATTTTTTTGCGTTACCTGATTTCAGCTATGCTCGATTCGCAATGTGTAATAGGTCTGAAAAGCCCTATTTTCAATATTCTTCAATGTTTTGAGTAAAATTTCTCCTTATTTATTTCCTTACAAATTGTACAGTAGTTGAATTTTTAATTCTCGCTTTTTCTCTGTCGATGGGAGCTCTAAAGGCCGATTTTCGGGTGTTTCATACAATGTAGTTATGGAGAATTTAGTTTCTAATGTGAGTTTTGGGATAGGTTTGTATCTCAGATTGACGTACATCCGAAGCCCTTTTCCTGACAACGCAAGGAGATTAAAATGATACCGGACATCGTTTTCAGGAATATAAATCCGGTTTTGATAATTTGAAATATCAAAGAGTTCGATTCTCCCATTTGTTGACCATTTGCCACTTAACGATTTCATTCTTCCATCCAAAGCGACTGCAAAACCTTTCCCTGAAACGCCTTCTGAAAGGCCTTTCCTGTAGATTACTCGAAATTTCCAGTCTATTGTCCTGTTTATCATTTGCTCTATGTATGCTTGCATCTGTACACTTCTATTTTCCTCAAATGTGCCCAAATTGGCTTGATCACCGAGTAGTGTAATTGTTTGAAATGTGTTTAGCTGAAGTTTCATTTTAAACTTTTTTCGTTCAGTATGGACCAGGCTTACTTGATAATCCCAGGCGCTATGTCTGGCGGGAATTCTCAGATCGGGCATGGGCATTCTGCTATAATTTCCGTTTACATTCATTTGCCATTTATAATGAAACTGGATTTGTAATCCTAGACTTATTTTTTCTTCATTTATGCTGTTACCGCTACGACTGCTCGTCTGACTTCTTGTAGCATAGAACCCGGGGTCGAAGTAGGAATAGGTAAAGGAATAGCTACATTTTTTTCCCAGGCCTAAAACAAGCGCATGTGAATGTGCAATATGTCCATATTGCGTTATTCCGAATTCACCTTCAACATTCAAATGATACAGTTTGAGAATGTAATCGCCAGATGCGAAGGTCATATCGTTACTTGTTGGTATTGTGGCAGGGGCCTTCAGACATGGTTTACCGTACATGCTGTGCAGGAGGCTGCATCCCAATTGAGCATGCCTGTTTTGATAGGCTAAATGTCCTCCGTACATGGATTCTGATACGTTTTTCCGTTGAATCAATTCTGAAAAACTGCGGTGGTATCCTGAATTTAGCAGGCTTGTCCACCCAAGGATTTCCGTGGTATCCATTTCGGCTTGTTGTTTCTCCAGTCGGGCATCAATTTTCTTTTGAGAATAAAAAACGATAGCATTCCACTGGTGTGGCATTCTAAAATCCATTGCAATGCCTCTTAACATGTCATTTTCTCCAGAGGCTTGATAAGGCTTTAAGAAGGTTTTGTTTTTAAGTGCAAAACCGGGATCTATACCATCGAGCTGAAAGAGTCCATTGCTCAACAGCAGACCACGTGCAATTTTAAGGTGGTAATCGCCTAGGTACATTGATTGAATTATAGGACTCAAGTGTTCTAGCTTGATGTATCCGCTTATATGGTCTATGTAGCCCAATGCATTCGGATTGGACCATGGTTCACCTGGATCTTTTTCAAGATTCAGACCAATTTGAATTACAGAGTTTACTTTCGTCCTGAGTCGCATATACATATGATCCGGACTTCCAGCGAAAGTCGATTTGAAACTATCTGGAGTAAAATAGGCAGCTTCTGGATCCAGTGTTTTAGACCATCCTAAAATAACAAGCCCCTTCGATTGTGAAAGCTCCTGAACATTTTTTGAAAGGGCCCGATCGCTTTCTACATAAAGATGCTTTAGTAGTTCATGTAACAAGTCCAGATCCATACCTTCTATGGTTTGCAACTCATAGATGGATAGAACAGGCTTATGAGTGGAAACGTAATCCAGAATTAATTCAATTAGAAATGGTGGAATTATTTGCAGGGATTCCAGGTCTGCGCTTTGTATCTGATTAATATTAAATCTTTCAGATACATCTTTTATTGTTACTGCGGAGCGGGACTCTTGATCTCCATTTTCAATTAAGGGAAGCTCTAAATTAGGAATAGGATCCTCTGGCTCGGATGCTGTTTGAGAATTTGAAAAAACAGGAGTGCATATAATGCATACTCCTGACCAGAAGTACGTACATACTTTAGTGTTCATCAGGTGGGTGTTCTAAACACTAAATTAATTTAATTTAGAATTATTTAACAGAATGCAACTCTAAAAAATGTTGACAGGGGTCTCATCGATCTTCCTTACTTTTGCGGCCTGGCCCTGTAGTTCAACGGATAGAATGGGAGATTCCGGTTCTCCAGATTGGGGTTCGATTCCTCACAGGGCCACAACAAAGTACACAATGCGATCGAAATTACATGCAATTTTTGGTTTGTATTGCCCGGCTTGCAGGGAGGGTACTTTATTTCCTTCCCGATCTACCTTTTTCGACTATAGCTTTAAGATGAATATGCGCTGTCCTGTTTGCAATGAAAACTTTTTCAGAGAACCAGGATTTTATTACGGCGCGATGTTTATTTCCTATATTTTCTCAGGTTTCTTTTCACTTGCATTTTGCGGAGTATTGATTCTGGGTTTTGGAATCCAGTGGGAATATGCGTTGATTGCGTTGTCTTTTGTACTTGCACTTGGATTTGGTTATCTCTTTAAAGTCTCGAGATCTATTTGGCTTCAATTTTTTGTGCCTTATAAAGGGAACCATACCGCATCATAAATGGCTTTGATGCCATTATGGGACTTGTTTCCTTAGAGTTGCCAAGCGATTCAAAGTAGGCTACAAGATTCAATTTAATGGAACTCTGTTTTCGCAGGCACTGCTGACGGATTCCTACCAGCTGCTGCCACCTCCACCGCCAAACCCTCCACCTGAAAAAGACCCACCACCAGAAGAAGAGCTTCCACTGCTTGAGGGCGCACTGGACATCACGGAGCGCATTTCAGAAAGTGAGCTGCTGAGTGTATCTGTAAACTGGACGGGATTAAACCCACCATGCATCGTGTTTATGTAAGGCACATTGGAATGGTACCATTGGGGAGGAGGAAGCGCCAGGTCACTGAATTTTGAGCTCCATTGATCAGCACAATTGAAAGCAACCGCGTAGGGAAGTGTCTTATCAAAATACGTTGGATCTTCTTTGACCAGAAAATTCAACATGTCTTTTTCTGCCTTTTCTATAAATTTCCGAAAGCCTTTGATTTCTTTGAATTGTTCATCCCCTTGTTGAGACCGTTTTAGTAAAATATAGGCAAAAACCGCAAGAACCAAAGTTATCACAATCGTTACTCCAAGAAAAAGAAACTTTCCCGAGAAGAAACAAAATATGGAATTCAGCACGCCTAATACAATGATAATCCATATGGAATTCCAGTATATCTTTTTTGAAATTGGAGTAAAGTATCCGGAATTCATAACGGAATCACTGATGGCAGATTGGGTAGCACTTAGGGTGGTATAAAATTTATCTTTTAGGCTTGAAAGGGATACGCGGTCACCTGTACGAAACAATCCATCAAAAAAGAGTTTTTGGTGAGACGGTGCACTGGGCGGCAAATCCTTTAATTTAATAAATTCTATTTTATCATGTGAAAACAGTCCCTTTTTCTCCTCGTGTTCAATTTTCAAATATCCACGTGCTCCGAAGTATGGAATCAATGAAACCGCATCGCGTATATTGGGTTTGATGTCGATTGCAAATCCTGCCATTGCGGGATCCATATCTTTTGGTGGTAAATAGGCAACTACATCTGCAAGTCTTGTGTCCCTGCCATATCTGTACCATGCCATCAAAAACGCAATGATCATCAAAATTGGAAGTACAAGAAATTTTACTTGCCGGATGATCAATTTGTACTGGGGGTAAAATTCTACAGAGCCTTCAGGCATGCGAATTGCAACGGTCATTCCTTGTTGGTTGCCCAAAGTAACGAGTGCTTGACCACTTAAAATATTTCCTTCCCAATGTGCGGATGCAGCTTGCTCTTCAGAACCATAGCTACCTGTCCGGATTTCATAATTTGATTCGTCAACAGGAATCCCTTTTGGAATTTCAATGCGGAAATGGGCTTCCTCAATTTGTGACGTCCATTGATCCCCAACGAGGTTCCAGTAAAATTCAATCCGGCCATTGTTTTTCAACAAGCCATTCCAAACCGTATAGGAAATGTCATACAACTGATCGCCTTCAACGTATTGATCGGGATCTCCAATTTTGATTTGTACTCCAATTCCTAAATTGCTGGATTTAAATGGATGGTTCTGCACATGGATATTCTTCAGAAAGATTTCATGTGGAAAGAAATGATCCATAAACGATCCCGACGCATCAGAAGATACATTGTATTTTAATGGGATATCTCTCTTAATACCATGTCGTGCTTCAAAAAAATGTACTTTGATTATTTCGCGAACATCAAAACTACCGTTTTTGTGGAGCGTGATGTCAACCTGATAGTCTTTAATCGTAAAGTCGCCCTGGGCTGGCAAAGCGAGAAGATTGCCTAAGCATATTAGGTAAAGGAGTAGAATCCTGCGATACACAGCTTTAAAACTTAAAATTGTACTTGAACATTTTGCTTGCTTTGCTCGTCTGTTTCGAAGAAGTCAAAAGTGCTGAACCCAAAACTCTTTGCAAGCAATACACCTGGGAATCCCTCTACTTTATTATTGTTTTCGCGAACGGTAGCATTATAATACCTACGCGTGTTTTCGAGGTTTTCTTCGATTTCACTGAGTTGGTCTTGCAATTGAAGGAAGTTGGTATTTGCCTTCAGGTCAGGATAATTTTCGGCGAGAGCAAATACTTGCCTGAGACTCGCTGTCAATTGGTGGTCTGCAGCAATTTGGCCGTTGATGTCACCTTTGGGAATGCTGATTGCTGCATTTCGAGCTGCTATGACTTTTTCCAACGTACCTGATTCGTGGGCGGCATAGCCTTTTACAGTATTGACGATATTAGGAATAAGGTCGTATCTCTTTTTCAAGGCAACATCAATGTTGCTCCATGCGTCCATAACAGCATTCTTTGATGCCACCAGACCATTGTACAAGAACACGAGAAATAATCCAATAAAGATTAAAATGCCTAATAGTACTAACATAATGCTCATAGTTTGTGTGTAATAGATGTAAAGATAAACGGTTTTACGTGTAAATCGTTCCCGTTGCAGGGTTCATTTGTCTTTCATTTTGGCTCATTCGTCGAAGTTGTTCCTGGCATTTTTCGCAGATCAAAAAGTCCACTGTATACCTGATCTAAGGTTTATACCTTCCTCATCTGCGTAATACCGGAGTCTGTTGAGGTAATCCCTGTAGCGTATATTACATAGATTGTCTACGTCAATAAAGGCACGCCATAGATGTCCAGCTAGCCAAATATCCGCATGTAAGCGCAGGCCAGTTAAAAAGTATGCGCCAGGTGGATCCAGAAAATCCTGACCGGCAGGAAATGCATTCTGCCGGAATGTATAATTCATGTGAACGCTTGCTTCCATCGACTTCAAGATGCCACCCGTTTTAATAAAATGATGAATACTTCCTTCAATGCGGGCTGGAGGCATATTGACAAGAGACTGGTGGTTGCGGTCCGTTCCTTTTAACACGCTGATTTTTGTTTGAACCTGCCATCTGTGTCC
The DNA here is from genome assembly GCA_964507535.1 of uncultured Saprospiraceae bacterium. GTDB lineage: Bacteria > Bacteroidota > Bacteroidia > Chitinophagales > Saprospiraceae > Vicinibacter. The sequence goes on along the minus strand of CAZDQG010000020.1, from coordinate 52,923 downwards.
CAACTCCTTTTTAATTAAGAAATCGGCACCTCGAAGGAATGCATCCGTTTGCGCATATTTAAAGACTGGAAAAGCACCTCTGATAGTTAAGCGGAATTCTTTGAGGGGCTCCAGATAAATATATTGTGAGATGTACTGAGCAAATAGAGACGCTTCTACATGCAAGCCCTCTGAAATTTCAATGCTTGGATTGCAAACGAATTTTAAGGAGCGTTCCTTTGCCAAATCAGGGGTTCCTTCTTCAATGCCGGCTACCGCCTGGTGAAGCCCGTTACTATATAATTCATTTACTTCGGGAGAACGTTGTGTCCAGCCTGCGTTGAATTTGATATTCAATGTAGTATTAGGCTTCCAATTGCTTCCTGCGGCAATGGAAATATTATGAAAGTCGTGTACATGATGCTCGCGCATTCTGGGAAGGCTCAATGAAAAATTTTCCACAATGGAGTGTTGGAAATCATAACGCATTCCTGCTTCCCAATCAAATTGATTTTGAGGTACACTTATTCGTGCATAGATGCCTGGATTCATCAGTTGATAGTCGGGTATTAAGGGCAATACGCCTGTACCTTCCTGGTTTAGATTGTAATGATATCTGAATTGAACTCCATAGTGAAGTTGGTTCATTCCAATATTCCTGATCTCTTGCCATCCTGCAGAGTAAGCCTGCAGTGCAAGGTCGAGTGCAGGATCATTCGAGCGGCTCCCTCTTCGAATATCAAACTCTTTGCGATGATTGACCTGAACAGCGCAGTTTATATTCCGGTACCAGGAGCTTCCGGACCAATCAAAGCTGCACTTTAACAAATGATGATCAACTGACTGCCTTGGAGATTCCAGTGCATAGCTGAAGTTGTTTTTCGTATAAAATGGAATTTCCCTGCCGATTGCATTTGTTAAGTCCGTTAGGTTTCCTACATGCGAGCCCCTGAGGATACCTGGTTCCATATGAAAAAAGGAATAATACACTTTAAAAAGCTGGTCTGATCCAAACTTGTGTTCGCTTAGCCCACTGACTGCATATTCCCGGTTGCCCGTATTGCTAAGGTAATAGTTTGGGCTCTTATGATCTCCGGAATATTTCATTGAGGAGGTAAGGCGCCAAGCCCATTTTTTTTGTCCTTGCTCAAGTTTACATCCGGCATGAAACTGACGGCCGTTTGTTTGGTAGTTGCCGGTTATAAATCCATGCATATGTGGATCGTTTTGAATGGGGCCGGGTTCCATTAATACAAGTCCTCCCAGGCCGTTTCCCCCATACGAAATTGTTTCAACCCCTTTCAGTACTGTGAGTTGTGATGCTGAAAGGGGATCAATTTCAGGAGCGTGATCTGCACCCCATTGTTGCCCGGCCTGAGCAACACCATTATTTAATATACTTACCCTGTTTCCGCTTAGGCCCTGAATAACGGGCTTCGCAATACCGGAGCCATTTCGTATGCTGTATACACCGGGAATTTGCTCTAAGAGTCGTGAAATGGGCTTGTCTGCATTCGTTTGAATGTCTTTAGCCTGAATGGTGTTGCGGCTTGTCGATAATTGACCAGCTCTTTGACTTTGCACAGTGACCGATTGCAGGTAATACGAATGATGCTCCAGATGCACATTTAATAATGTATCGCGCTCCAGTTGAATAAAAACTTTCAATTCATCACATCCAATATGATGAATGATGAGATGATAAGCACCCGGACATAAATTGGTAAACACAAATTGACCCAGTGTGTCCGTATAGACCTGTTTCTGGGTTTCTTCCAAATAAACTACGGAAAAATCCAAAGGCTTTTGATCATGCAAGTCCAGCAATGTTCCGGATATGCGGAGGGTGCATGTCTGGGCATTGCTGCTACTCATTCCAATTAAAAACAGATAGAGTATTAGGGGAAATGCCGCTTTCATAAAATCGTTATTGGAAAACGAACGTCAATATCGGTGTCTCCTCCTGCATTTGTTATAGTTCCATTGGAAACGCCTGAGGCTGTTTTATCAGGCTGATGTCTTAAAACAATACGTAGTGTTCCGGATCCAGTATTCCCGGTTTCTAATCTGGTGGTGAGTCCAATAGGGTAGCCAAGACTATCCTGATCTGTGTAGTATAATTTCACATCGAGATTACCTTCGGAGATGTAAAAAAACTGATGCGCCTCGGCTTCCTTTTTAATTTCTATACCAATATCGGTAGCAGGAATAGTGGCTTCATTAAATAATGAGAGTTGTCCAAAATAGATGTGGTTGTTTTTAAGATTACTACTGCGGATCAAGGGTTCAAAACCGCCATCCCCGTCTTTATCGAGAAACAAAAACAAACTGGTATCTTTTGTGGTGGAATCAATTAAAGTATATTGCAAGGTAGTTATCAATTCGCTTTCATTAGGCAGATCTGCTTTATCACAAGACGAAAAATAAAGTAAACTGGATAAGCCGATCGCAAGCGTCAGGGTGGAATATCTTTTTTCCATTTGGATACAATTTTAACATGAATGAATTAAAAGCAGGACACATCCATGACTTTCATGGAAGAGTCTTTTTAATACAATCTCAATACGGATTGTATACAACTATATCATGTCAGGAGGAGATCTGCCGGAATTTAAATTTGAAATCCATATGGCCGGAGTACCTAAAAGAGGCCATTCTGTTTTCTTCAGATGAGATGCAATTCCAAGGAGGTGTAATATAGTAGGGGGTATATGCTCCTGATGAAAGCATGCTTGCGTAAGTTCGCATGTACAGGAAATGGACTGGAAATGTTCCTGATGATGGCAACCCTGTACCCTGTCCTTATGATAAATGCTTCTATGACATGGATCCATTTCGTCCTGGTGTGTATGACAGGCAAAATGGTGGTATCGATTTAGGTGGATTTCATTCTGGAGGCAGGCAAAAAAAGAAATCGAACATATTAAGCAAGCCAAAATTCCGCCACAATACATAGTAAGAATCCGTTTGGAACGGGGTATACTACGCATAAAGTGAACTGTATATTGCATTTTGAAGCAGAGGACTTCTTAATTATGTAATCGACTATATTAACAAAAGTAAGTCAAGTTCAAGAGTCTTTTAGGTGTTTAGGAGCTTTTTAACAAGAAGTTCCTGGACTTGGTCAAGACATTTTTACAACATTTTCAGCCAGTTGTTCTAGGGCTGCCTGGTTCTGCTCAGCTTGCTCTTGTTTTCAAATGTGCACTTTTCAAAAAAAATAATTGTCAAAGAAAATATATTTAACTACATATTACAATTATCTATATATTTGTATCCGGATTCTACACACGGCCCTCCCGAATTCAGCAGCAACAGAATTTAAATACTCATTATATGAAAACTACCTGCTTCGGGCTGAATGGTCTTTTCTGCCTTTTATGTATTGTTTTAAAAACGGAAGCACATGCTTCTGCTTATAATTTCAGTCTTATTTGTCCACCCAATGTAACGATATCCTGTACGGAGGACATTAGTAATCTTGACAAATGGGGGAAAGCCTATGTGTTGGATAATTATGTGAAAAAGCCTGCACCCGCGCCGGTTAAGACCATCTATAATACAAACGCATGTGGCATCGGAACAATTACGAGAACATGGCAGGTTGAAGATCCGCATTGGCAAATACTGAGCTGTTCACAGGAAATTACCGTAAGCGGAGGTAGCCAATTGTTCTCATATTCAGATATCGTTTGGCCTCAAGCGTATACAATAGAAAGCTGCAATCCCAATGTCGATCCGCGCTATTTACCGGCTGCATACAGTTACCCTACTTTCAAATCGGTCAGATGCAGTCAACCCATGTGGTCGTATCGCGATTCCAAATTTACGGTTTCTCCTGGATGCATGAAAGTACTTCGGGAGTGGAAGGTCATTGACTGGTGTCAGTACAAACCGAATGTATATCCTTCTGTAGGTGTATGGACCTATACCCAGATTTTGAAATTGATTGTAAATGACTCCACTGCAAAATTAGTGTGTCCACGAGACACAGCAATACAGTCTGGAATGGACTGCAAGGGTGCATTTGTAAAATTAGACACGGCCTTTGCAGTTTCAAAATGTGGCTATACTCTTAGCATCCGGAACACTTCACCATATGCAAAATCCACAGGTGCAGATGCAAGTGGAAATTATCCTATTGGAACTACCGAGTTTTATTACATCGCAGAATACGGATGTGGAAAGGAATTAAAATGTAAAGTTCGCGTAACAGTTCGCAATGCGATCAGCCCGGTGCCTTATTGTTTGAATGGTTTGATTGTCGCACTTATGCCTGTTGATACTAACCGGGATGGCACTCCCGATGATGGAATGATACAAGTATGGGCAAAGGATTTAAATATTGGATCCTACCATCCGTGCGGATACAAGCAACTGCGCTTTTCATTTTCATCGGATACAACGGATATGTTTCGTGTGTTCACCTGTGCAGATTTGGGAAAGAACGAAGTACAAATGTGGGTTACAGACTCTTTAGGGAATCAGACATTTTGCAAAACCTACGTTGAGGTCCAAAATAACAATGCCCGGATTCCCGATTGCAAAAGGAAAGACAGTGTAAAAACGACTATCGTAATTGCCGGTTCCATAACGGATACAAAAGGAAATCCATGTAATGAGGTGCATTTGGATCTTACCGGTAATGCAATTACAACGATCGTGAAGCGAACAGACACCGTACTTTCATTTAGGTTTGACACCATCATTGCTCCAAGCGGGCTGGTGATGTATGTACGCCATACAGACACCAGTTTGGTGCAACATGCGGATACGAGTTTTACACAATGGCATGCATCTCAAAATAGCACTGCATCAGGAACCTTCCTTTTTAAAGATTTTGAGTTGGGCAAGGATTACCATTTGAGTCTGGATAGAAGGGAGACAGATATGAAGGGGATCAATATCAATGATGTCATCGTGTTACTAAAGCATATTATGGGTACCGAAAAAATCACCGATCCTTATGTACTCATTGCTGCGGATATTGATTCAAACTCTAAAATCGATCAGGCTGATTTTGACTTGCTCTATGCATTGGTCGCAGGAACAAAGTCCTATACGGAATTGCCGAGGCATTGGAGATTTGTGCGCAAACCTTTCTTATTCTCAAATCCTTTGAATCCATTCGCGGATCCATTTGAACAAACTGCAAATTTTTCCGCAATCCGCACATCCTATACAAATTTCAATTATACAGCAATTAGGGTTGGCGAGTTGGATGGATTTACGGGAGGCTTCACTACACTGGATATGGAAGATCGGCAGGCATCATCCACCAGTTTCGCTGATTCTTCTTTCTCATTGGAAAACGTGTTCCCAAATCCGGTGACAGAATCAAGGGTGTATTTTAAAATTCATGTCCGTCAACAGAGTACCATTCATCTGAGTATGTATGGTCAAAACGGCAATCATATCAATACATATTCTCGCTCTTTCGATAAAGGTTCTCATATCATGGAATTTGAATTTCCCGCAAATATGTACAGTGGCTTGGCCTTGTATCGCATTACAGATGGTACAAGCAGCTTTAGCGGGAAGGTATTCCTGAACAAGTAACAGATTAAGGTTACACTACGACGACAGGCCGGGTCCATCAAGGCGGGATCCGGCTTTTTTATTTTTTACAAAATGAATCACTCCATTGATAGTCATAACCCCAATAAGGATGCATGCCAGTCCCAGGAGATCATTCCACAACAGATGTTCGCCATCCAGCCACCCAACGAATAAGGAAACAAGGGGCATTAAATAGGTTACACTGGCAGCGAACAAAACATGTACCCTTTGAACGAGGATATTGAATAAGGTCATAGCCAATGCACTGCCTAACAGACTTAATGCAAGTAAATGGTAAAATGCAGGACCTTGCTGAATGGCAATAGGTATTTGTTGAAAAGCACCACTTGACCAAGCTAATGGAATACAAAAAACCAAGGTTGAAACATACATTGCAGCGGTCAAAGGAATGCCAGGTATTCCAGTTAACTTGGATTTTATAATGTTGCCGTTAAATCCATAGAGAAAGGGTACTGTAAATGCAATTAGCAGAAATAGGCTTTCTGCATGAAGATTTGTATTTGGCCTGAAAAGGATCAGAAAAACAGCACCCATGAATGCAATAATAGAACCTAGTATTTTGTCTTTTTCCTTTGCAACAGAAAACAGATAGATGCCAATACCATAGGTGCAAATTGGTGTAAATGCATTTACGATTCCTGCTACAGAACTGGATATCCGCTGCTGTGCAAAGGGATACAAATAAGCTGGAAGCAAACTGCCAATGACGCCCACCAGTAAAATGTAAGGCAACTTATGGGATGGAATAATCCGGTATGCCTCACCCAAAAAAGGCAATAAAACGATAGCACTGAAAACCATTCGCAGGCTTGCTACTTGAGTGGGGTTGAATGCAAGCAAGCTGTGCTTTATAAAATAATAGCTGAAACCCCAAATAAAAGTAAGTACAACAAGTAGTAGCCAATCAAGAGGTTCCGGTTTAGCATGTTTCATAGTTGCTTGTTATAGTCTGTATCAGGGCCGTATTGCAACTTTTTGTGTTAGTGATTTTTCCTTGGTTTTTAATTCAAGTATATACATTCCTGCTTGTATCGCGGGAATTTTGAAGTGCAGTAATTGTTGGCCTTGCAGGTATTTTGCGTTTCTAACGAACGTATGTATTTTTTGCCCCATCAGGTCCAACAGGTTAATTTCAATGCGTTGGTTTGCATTTAATACAACAGGAATGCTAAGCTCATCTTTTGCTGGATTTGGGAACACCTGAAATAACTGATTTTCCTGCAGATGGGTAAAAATATCACTTCCTTCCGGGTCTTCATTATCAAGAACAACAGCTTCATCTCCGGGTTGGTAGAATACATAGGTTAAAGGAAGGTAATACATTTCATCGGATGTGCCTTCTCCCCAGGTAATTGTCTTCGGGGGGACATTTGGGTTGAATGGATTGTTGGATGTGTTGTCATAGACAGCGAAAGCATGCACTTCCGTTCCTTTAGGTAGAACAATCAATTTTTTAAAATAATAACCTCCTTGCCAGTTAAAGTCCCAGTCATCAATTTTTATCAATGGAATTTCCTCTCCTGTAGGTAATTTGGCGTATACCTTCCAGGATTTTCCTAACAGGTGACAGTGAGGCCAAATGCCAAGCAGACTTACGTCGACAGGAAGTTTATATACTCCATGAAATTCTTTGACCGTATTGGCAGCAATAACGAAAGGCCCATTGACAAGATTCGTTGGAAGCAAAATTTTGTTGTATACAGTTCTTTTCGCAGGTTTTTTTGCAAAAAATAAATTCACAACAGAGCTGTCCGTTTGGTCAATTGCGGTAGGGGCATAGTGCATTTGTAAAACAAGATCGGAGCCTTTTGGAATCTTTTGTGACATTCCTTCTGGGAATATGTTTGGCTTTTGCCCAGGTACATACCCGGGTAACTGTTCACCTAGAAAACCTGTATTTCCACTTGGGGTAAAACCATATTCCGGTGATTTTTCATCTTCAGCCCGTGCAAGACCCGTTTCATCGGCCCAAAACAAGGTGTGGTGAACAATCTGCTTGTTCCCAGGACGCATTTCAAGAGCAACCAGATCTTTGTCTTCGCTTAATCCAGTAGGTAATACAAAGTATCGGTATTCATCTTTATTGCTTCCTCTATGAATATAGCTTTTTGAAAAAGATAAGGTCAAATCAGGGGTACCTATCTGTGAACCTGAAGGGAAGTTTGGAAAGCCAGGCTCTTTAGATGGGTCTCCCTGGGGCGTGCCAGCTGCTACCCAATCGCCAATCATACGGATCTCATCTTCATCCAGGAAATTTTCATTCTGATAATTTTGGTAGTGTGGATCGGGCTTCCAAGGCGGCATGTACCTTTCCTCTACAACGTATTTGATGAGATTCGCTCTGCTTTTAACTTCGGTAAAATTGGTAAGCGGGAAAGGACCAATTTCTCCTGCACGATGGCAATTGCTGCACTTTTTATAAATGATTGGAGCAATATGTTCAGAAAATGTTTGTGCTTGGGCCTGTAAACTGAAGAAGATAAGAAAACAACAAAGTGTACTCCATTTCATAAAGGCTGAATTTAATTCAAAAGTAAAGTTATTCATTGGGATTTTCGAGGAAACAACCTATTGCATCCGTAAAAGGAATGAAGGGATTCTTTCCGGAGCGTATAGCAAGTAGACAATCGTGCAATTCGCGTTCCGTTGCCACGCTTCTTCGCTTTCCCAGGCCGGCAAAGAGATTATCGATACGTCCCCGGTACAACAAGCGTTTAGTAAGCTGTTCGTAAACAACCACTTCAGGCATGATCCGGATCCCATATTTCTTGGCTTCAGATTGCTTTTTATCCAATTGGTAGGTAATCGGCAAGGCATAATCATGCATGAACTCATCTACGGAAGCTTGCGTGGAAGAAGGGTGGGGAAAAAAGGCTTCAAAATGAATGGAATCAGACGCATAGGATTTAACCAATTGGCGTATTTCAGGAGTATATGCCTGGCTAATTTTGCAATCCTCCAATAGAAAAAATTTCACCTCATATTGATTTTGTGCATGGGATGAACCGGAGAAGAAGCCAACAAATAAGAGTGTAATCACCCGAAGTATTACCAATCGATGCATAATCTGTAAGACCATAGAATACGATAAAAGTTTAATTCAATGAGCATCCCATTTGCCAATCGGATGTGGCAATAACAGGTACTGATTCATTTCAATATGCGAATATAACGTATTTAAATTCAGTTAGTTATATGTATTCTTCAAAAGCAGGAAATTTATATATATATTGTTTCTATATTTGCTATTATTCGAGTTATCTATAAGAGACGACGCAACATATGAAACACATCCTTACGCTTACCCACATGGTATTGGTACTGCTCTTTCCGGCTGCAGCATATTGTGATTTTAGTTTGGTATGCCCTCCCGATATTACGATCAGCTGCACGGATGATTATACTCATGATCTGAACGTGTATGGCAAAGCCTACAGCGATCACAATGGAAATATCCAATACCTCCACGACTGTAAAACGGTAATTGATATCAACGATTGTGGAGTAGGTACAATTAAACGTACATGGGGTGTGGAAAATCCTGAAAACTGGCAATGGTTGACTTGTACTCAAGTGATCACCGTCTCAAATAAAAATGCATTTGGTTACAGGGATATTCAATGGCCTCTCTCACTGGAAATTCGGAGTTGTAATCCTTGGGAGGATGTGAAGCATCTAAGCGCACCTTATGACGCGCCAAGCTGGCTCAAGCCGAAATGTGCCAAACCTATGACCAGCTACAAAGACACAAAATTTAGAGTTAATGATGGCTGTGAAAAAATAGTGCGCGAATGGAAGATTCTGGATTGGTGTCAATATGACCCCGTACTTTATCCCGGAAGAGGAGTATTCACGGCAGTTCAGGTAATTAAGCTGATAGCTGTGGATTCGGCTGCTTCATTACTTTGCAAAAAAGAAGAGGTATATGTGAACGATCATAATTGCGATAGTATATACCTTCAACTCGAACCTGCAAAGTTCTCAAGTTCTTGTCCGATTTATAATCGCGTGAGTAACAATTCACCGTATGCGGTTGATAAAGGAGCTGATGCAAGCGGATATTACCCGAATGGGGTTACTGAGTTTTACTATACTGCTGAATATGGTTGTGGCACTGAAATAAAGTGCAAAACAAAAATAGAAGTTAAAAACGGCATTAAACCCACTCCATATTGCCTTACAGGTATAGTACTTACCTTAATGCCGGCAGATACAGACAATGATGGCAACATTGATGATGGAATGATTGAAGTGTGGGCTTCTGATTTGAACAAGGCAAGCTGGCACCATTGCCCGAAGCAAAGCTTGTCATTTTCATTTTCATCCGATCCAACAGATCGTTCGCGCGTATTCACCTGCAAAGATGTAGGTGAACAAGAAGTTGAAATCTGGGTAACCGACAGTTTGGGCAACCAGGATTTATGCAAGACCAAAATTATCATCCAAAACAATAATCCAAATATTCCAAACTGTGATGGTAATTTACATGGGGGTAATAAAGGCCTTAAAGGTATCAATTCCAAGGTCACGCCTGATGGAACACAAGAAATAGGAAATGTAGCTTCCAATAATAAAATCATTTCCACCACTGCAAAATCAAATCCGTTGCATGCGCAACTGAGTTCTCAATTTTCCGATGAGTATGTATTGAACATACCTATGAGTGGAAATTACTCATTTGATCTGATTACTACTGATGGAAAGCTTTTGTTTTCCCAAAAAAAGTATTTTGAACAAGGGAAAAATGGAATAACTATACCAGCAACAATAAGAGGTTTCCTGATCGTAAGGCTGCAAGGACCTACAACAACATGGACAAATTACGTCTGTTTGTTTCGGTAAAACTGAATTTGCATTGTTTTAGATATAGAGTTCAAATGCCTCAATGATTTTGAGTTAAGCCGGTATAAAAAATTGCATTAGGCAACATTATTAATGCCCTTACTCTTTATGGATCCATGGAACCAAGTAAAGATCTTCATGTAGAACGCATTCACAAGGTGCTTCTTACGCTTTTCGCTATGGGTTTGATTGTATCAGGGATCAGACCTTTGGATTATTTTACCTGGGTGCTTGAAATTACACCCGCTATTATTGGTACGTTCATATTGATAGGTAGCTTTTCTAAATTCAAGTTTAGTAAGATGACCTATATTTTTATTTTGGTTCACTGCTATATTCTTTTTATTGGTGGTCATTATACCTATGCGGAAGTGCCTTTGTTTAATTGGATTCGGGATGCATTAGGGCAGTCGAGAAACAATTATGACAAGATTGGGCATTTTGCCCAGGGCTTTATTCCTGCTCTTATTGCGAGAGAATTGTTTATTCGAAGGCGCATTGTAAAACCGGGATTCTGGACAGAGTTGTTGACCGTTTGCGTGTGCCTTTCGGTTAGCGTGATTTATGAGCTGGGTGAATGGATGGTAGCTTTGATTACAGGTACGTCATCAGACGCATTTCTTGGCACCCAGGGCTACATCTGGGATACCCAATCAGATATGTTTTACGCATTATTGGGTTCGCTGTCAATGGTCATTTTTATGAGACCCCTGCAAAATAAAATTTTGTTACAAGAACTTGCGAATCCATAATATTGAAGCGCTCTCATCGTGCTTGGGCGCTTTTAAATCTACTCTTCTTCGAGTTCCCAACCGTCAGGAATATTTGATTTAATCTGTTCTATTTCGCGACGCTCCTTTTTTGTCGGTCTTCCAGTTCCCCGTGCTCTCCATTCTGAACGAAAAGCGGATGTGAACCATAAGTTGTATTTATTTAATTCGTCCTGAGAAGTAAGGTTTTCATAACATGTTACTGCAATGCTTGCGGATACTCTTTTTTCAATAAGGGTATGTACTTTATACGTAAATAAAAAGCCATTTTTTTTTACCGTCAATTCCATTCCGGGCTCTATTAAAAAGGAAGGTTTCAGAATTTTTTTGGAAAGACTGATTTTTCCATTTTTACAAGCCAGGGTAGAGGACGTACGCGATTTGTAAATGCGCACTGCCCAAAGCCATTTATCTAGACGAATTTTTTTGGTCATCGCTAAGTAAGGGAAAACTCGGTTTTAGCTTTTTCAGGGATTCGTGTACAATTTTTGCCACGAAATAGTTTCGGTACCATCTTTTATCAGACGGTACGATGTGCCAGGGATATTCACTGTTATTAAATGCATCCTCATAATAATGCATATACTTTTCCCAGAGTTTGCTTTCGTCAAAGTCAGTTGCATTAAATTTCCATTGTTTGGTAGGATCAATTTTGCGTTCTTCCAATTTTTCCAACTGACGCTTATGTGAAATATGAAAATAGAATTTCAGTAAAGTAGTGCCATTGTCTTCCACCATTAATTTTTCAAAACGGTTTATCGCCTCCATTCGCAATCTTGCTCTATCATCGTCGATCCATTTATGCACCCTTTGTATCAGGATATCCTCATAATGACTGCGTATGAATAGTTTGATGAAGCCTTTTGCAGGTGAAAACTTGTGTACCCGCCAGAGGAAATCATGTGCCATCTCTTCTTCTGTTGGCTTCTTAAAAGCGTGGGCATCAATATTAAGCGCGGGGCAATATGCAAAAACAGTCTTGGCTACACCATCTTTTCCGCTTGCATCCATACCCTGCAGGACTACCAGCACGCTGTTTTTTTTGCTGGCATACAGCATTTCGGACATCAGACCAATTTCCTGAGCCAGCTTCTTTGTTTTCTTCAGGAGTTCTTCCTTCTTGGCTTTTTTGGGAGCATCCGTGTCAAAATCGGACAATCGTATAGGTTTGGTCATAAGCGTATTTTAAATGTTCATTTTTCTTCTTTTTACAAAGAAGGATTGAAGTATGTAATCATAACCCGCGTTAATATCGGCTTCATGATAGTCTATCCGATACTGAAGGCAACGGGCTTTTAAGTCATGGTGATAAGCTTTAATTTTTTGGGTGTATTGATCTTTGATTTGATGCGCTTGAATTTTTACCTCTTCACCGGTTTCCATGTCTATGAAGTGGTAGGGTTTATTTTCAAATTCAAAATCAAGTTCCAATCTCTTGTCAATGGTATGAAATAATATCACCTCATGCTTATTATAGCGAAGATGCTGTAATGCCGCGAAAATGGAGTCCAGGTCATTGGTCCGGTCAAACATGTCACTAAAAATGACTACTAACGATCGTTTGTGAATTTGATCGGCAATCCTGTGAAGTGCATCTGCAGAATCGGTTTTTTTATTTGGACGGTTGTCTTCCAGAAATTTTTCCAAATACGACAGGAGTAATTGGTAATGGGTAGTACTGGATTTAGCATGGGTGTGAATCCTCAATGCATCGTCAAATATCGAAAGCCCGTAGGCATCCCTTTGGCGTCTCAAAACATTCATAAGACACGCTGCGCCAAGCGCGGAAAAGCGAATTTTGTTGAGGATAAAGCCGGACTTCAGTTTTTCTTCCGGGAAATACATGGAGGAGGAAGTGTCAATGATAATCTGGCACCTCAGGTTTGTTTCTTCTTCGAATTTCTTAGAAAAAAGTTTATCCGTACGGGCGTATACCTTCCAGTCTATGTCCTTGGTAGATTCCCCCTGGTTGTATAGCCTGTGCTCGGCAAATTCAACACTGAACCCATGGAAGGGAGATTTGTGAAGGCCAATAATAAATCCTTCCACCACCTGATTCGCTAGTAATTCGAGATGGTTGAAAGCCTGAACTGGAAATTGGTCAAAAAAATGCATAAAAAAAGCCCTTACCAGCAAAGATAAGGGCTGAATTGAAAGTTTACGTTCACTTAAAGAATTGCTTCTATTTTTTGTTTCAACGTTGCTTTGGATGCCGCGCCAACCTGTTTGTCCACGACTTGGCCGTTTTTAATGAAAAGAATCGTGGGAATGCTGCGCACCCCAAACTGCATCGATACGGAAGGGTTATGGTCTACATTCAGTTTCCCGATTTTAACCTTTTCCGCATATTCTCCAGCTAATTCATCAATAACAGGCCCTACAAGTCTGCATGGTCCACACCATTCTGCCCAGAAGTCAACAACCGCAACACGGTCTTGGGCAAGAGCTTCAGATTGAAAGTTTGAGTCAGTAAATTCAAATGCCATTGTACTAAAATTTATTCGAATAATAACATTTTGCCCTTGAAAAAGGTTCATACTTAGGAATGACTACAGCGAAAATTATCAAGCAAGTAAAAGCTAAACTCCATATACTATTCTCGGTACTGGTGGCCTTGCTGTTGGTCCTGTCCAATTGTTTTTTCCCCAAGGGGCATCCGGTTTATGAAAACATCTATTTCTCAGGTTTTTACAGGGTTTTTCGTTCCATTTGGGATGGATTGACGGGATGGGTGCCATTTCCAGTTACGTATCTCTTTGCTGCAGGCATTGCATTTTTATTAATACGGTCCTTTTGGCAGTGGTTGCATCGTTCTGTTTCATTTCTTGATACCCTGCTGAACTTGTGTTTCGGTGCATCTTTACTGTACCTGTGGTTCTATATATCCTGGGGATTGAACTACAACAGACAGGATCTTTCTGATCGATGGGGACTGCAGGAACCCATTTCTGAGAGACTCTTGACAGATGAGTTGGTGCATCAGACCAGGCTTTTGGATTCTTTGCGCATTCAGTTTGGTGAGAAGCGCTTTTTTTCAGGTAGTTCTGAAGAATTGGAGCAGTCATTGCGAGCACAATTGTTGGCTTGGTTCGATCAAAATGGATTTGTTGGATACGGTACGCCAAGATGTCGGAAAATAATTCCTTCGGGCGTATTATTGGTTTGGTCCGCTACCGGCATGTATTTCCCGTTTGCTGGGGAGAGTTTATTTGATGCAGGCCTTCATGCGCTGGCCCAGCCTTTTACAATGGCCCATGAACTGGCTCATGGATATGGTTGGACGCATGAAGGAGATTGCAATTTCATAGCGTATCTGGCATGTATAGATGCAATCGATCCGGCAATCCGATATTCAGCGGAATTCAATTACTGGAAATATCTTTTGTCAAATTATCGAAATCAAGACCCCAAAGGATTTAAGATGTTCCGGAGTACTATTAACCCGCAATTGATGAACGACCTTGAAGCAGTTCGCAAAAAACACGATCAGTATCCGGAGTTTCTCCCTGCCTTTCGCGCATGGTTCTATGACCGCTATCTCAATTACAACCAGGTAAAAGGGGGTAGCCAGTCTTATTCAGACATTGTGAGAATGGTGATCGTATATAAACTTAAAAGGGCTTCGGTTAATTTTTGATGTGTTGTCAAGAAGCTGGTGTTTATGACCTTGAGGCGTAGGTGCCGTGAAGCAAGCCTAGAGGGAGTCTAAATATCTGATGGCCGCAGTGGATAATTGTTCAATAGCTTCTTTCATTTTCCAGGAATCTTTGTTTCTGGGCTCGACATAATTTGAAATGGCCCGGATAGAAACAAAGGGCAGGTCCAGCATGCGACTTGCATAGAAAAGACCAATCCCTTCCATGGACTCCACGTCGCATTCAAACATTTTTTTAAGCATATCGATTTTTGGTGCAAATCCGCTCGCACAATTCAAACTCAATCCTGAAACTTGCGACAATTCTGTTGCAGGCGTTGCTTTGGATTTGCAAATCATACCATTTTCGTATGGAAATTGATTGGGGTCCAAGAGTCCTAATGTATATCCGTCGAGGAATTGACCTTGTGCATCTTCAGCACCCAGATCACCCCATTTTTCGCTTGTAACTTCTACAACATCCCCAGGTTCCAGATAGGTTCTGTAAGAACCACAAATGCCAAGATGCAATAACAGATCAATATTTTTAATATGCGGGTCTCTGGATATTCCGAATGCCATATTCATGCTACCAATTCCTGTAATCAGAGGGTAGACTTCTAATGATTTTTTTTGAAACCGGATCAAGGACTTTTGTTGCCATTCCAAGCTCATATGGTCTAAAATTGGCTTGACCTCAAGATGGGTTGCACTGACTATTGCAATATGCATCATAGTGATTGATTAAAATAATATCGAAAGCTAATGCTGGAACTCAATCCAATGAGAAAATGAAAATTTGCGGTGCATGCCATTTTGTAATGTGAATTTAGCTCGTAACGGAAACCAACCAAAATATTTGGACCTGACGTCTCGCAGCCCATTCCAAGCTCCAAAGGTACTAAAGGACGATAGTTAAAGCCAAATCCAATAAATGCAGGAGAATAGCCCTCTTTTTGCACTTCTGCTTGTAATTCCAATTCCGGGTATATTTTAAAATTCAAACCCGCAGCAAAATGAAATGGTAATTTGAAGGGGGAATTGCTCCATAAAGCAAAAGGATTATGCACAGCGCAGGCAAGCAACAGATTCTTGCCTAATGCGCTACGTATTCCAATATTTCCACTGATCAGACAGGTCGTCCGTCGTTCCGTTTGTTGAATAATAAATCCGTTAAAACCGATCCCTACGGAACTGTTCATAGTAATCAAGTGCCCATAACTTAAATTAACCAGGGTTTCCGAGTAATCTGAGCTTCCTTCACGAACCAAATGGAGGCTTGTGGCCGATGTCTTTCCTGATTTCATTTGCAAGCTAAGGCCACCGGCAAACAAATCAACTAATGCGTAGTGATTCTTTCCAAAAACCTCAAAACTGCCTTTCTCTGCAAAGGGCAATTGGGCTGGGTTCATCAGTCCACTGCCATCATGCCATTGTGCGACTCCAGATTGCCCTGCAGAAAGGGCTCTTACATCCGATGCACTGTAGACAATTGTGTGCTGAGCCACAAGAGATGCTGGAATTGTAATTAAGAACAGCAGATATAGCTTCACGAAAGCAAACTAGAGTTCTTTTAAATAACAAATCCAGATCGTTTATCCGGAATGGACGATTCTTGCTTCATCTGCATCTGCTTTTTATTGAAATATGGGTTCCTTGAACAAAGCAGGATGAATTGTAAATCGAGAACTTGATTTCAGACAAGAGTGTTATTGGATTGTATCTTTGTGTTTATTGCGGAGATTATTAAACCTTGAAAGCATGCAGGAACAATTTATCAATCAAATTACATCGGGATATCAATTCAGCGGTCCTTCCATTTATTTGGGATGCGGAACCTTGGATGGCCAGGCAATTCCGGAAGCAGAGGTACGACTTCCTGTGCGCATGATGAACCGTCACGGACTCATTGCCGGTGCTACAGGGACCGGCAAAACAAAATCTTTGCAGGTACTGGCCGAACAATTGTCAAGAATTGGGGTATGTTCCTTGCTGCTGGATATAAAAGGCGATCTCAGTGGGATCGCACTGCCAGGATCCTCGAACCCAAAAGTAGATTCACGTATGCAGGCACTTCGAAAGGAGTGGCATGCAAACGGAAACTATGTCGAGTTATTGAGCATCTCCTCTCAGCCTGGCACCAGACTGCGTGCTACCGTTTCAGAATTTGGTCCCGTGTTGTTTTCCAAAATTCTTGGTTTAAATGAAACCCAGGAAAGTGTTTTGTCCATGATTTTCAAATTTTGTGACGACAATAGCTTGTTGTTACTGGATCTTGAAGACCTGAAAAAAGTAATTCAATTTATTGGCGGGGAGGGCAAGGACATTATCGAAAAGGATTTTGGGTCTTTTTCTACAGCTTCGACAGGAACCATTTTGCGTAAGATCATTGAGCTGGAACAGCAGGGAGCAGGTAGTTTTTTCGGCGAACGTTCTTTTGAGATCGAAGACCTGGTGCGGATTGATAAGCAGGGTAGAGGTGTCATCAGTATTCTGCGGGTGAATGATATTCAGGATCGTCCAAAATTTTTTAGCAGCTTTCTTCTGCAAATGTTGGCTGAAGTGTATTCTAAGTTTCCTGAAGTTGGCGACCTCGATAAACCAAAACTTGTGCTTTTTTTGGATGAAGCCCATTTGCTTTTTGAAGAGGCGAGTTCTGCCTTGCTCGACCAGATTGAAACGGTTATCAAACTAATCCGGTCAAAAGGCGTTGGTATTGTCTTTATAACCCAAAATCCTATTGATATCCCGGAAACCGTTCTGGCGCAATTAGGCCTTAAAATTCAACATGCGCTCCGTGCATTTACAGCAAAGGATCGCAAGGCCATTAAACTCGCATCTGAAAATTATCCAGAGACGAGCTTTTACGATGTCTCTCAACGTATTACCGAATTAGGAATCGGTGAAGCGTTCATCACGGCTTTAAATGAAAAAGGAATTCCAACACCTCTTGTCCACACAATAATGAGATCCCCGGAGTCACGTATGGATGTTCTAACGGACAATGAAGTCAAGGAAATACTCTCAAAATCTGAAATTGCCTCGTATTATAATGAGGAGATTGACCGGGAAAGTGCTGCTGAAATATTAACAAACAAAATTCAGGAAGCAGAGGAAGCGAAGCAGGAGCAGCAAGAGGAAGAAGAAAGCCCCAGGGAATCAGGTAGAAGAGAAAAAAGTACATTGGAGAAAATGATGAATAGCACGGTTACTAGGCAAGTTGGGAGAACCGTCGCGCGTGAATTAACAAGAGGTCTGTTGGGAATGTTTGGAATTAAAACAACCCAGAGGAGAACCCGCAGGAGATCGTGGTTTTAATTCGGATGAAAACTAACAACTGTAAGTAATAAAAATGTACCGTCGGTATATTTGAAAAAGACCTTTCGTCAGGTGAATCAGGGCTTTTTCATTGCAGGTTTCCGGAAATTCTCTAAAAAGGACTGATAGGGTGTATCTTTATAATGATTACCACCAAAGTAATTTGAAATAGTTTCAAAAGTTTCGATGTCCAGATATCCTTTTAAAGGTTGGATGGTATTGAATTCTTCATCCATAAACACGAATGTAGGATAGGATAACTGCCCATTTGTGATTTCTATTGCAAGCTGGTGTATTCCCCTTCTGCCATTTTCCATAAACTTAAATACTCGCGACTTGAAAACGATGTCATCCTTTTGTTCAGCATTAAATTTAATGGCGTAATAATATTTATTGATGTAATTGATGATACGCGGATCCTGAAAGGTGGTTGCATCCATTCTCTTGCACCAGCCGCACCAGTCCGTGTAAACGTCTACCAATACTTTGCGCTTTTGACGCTTCATGAGTTCCTGGGCTTCACTCCAATCAACCCACTTAATGCAATCTTGTGCATTAAGGCTGAGTCCATGGAAAAGACTCAAAAGAAGGGAGCAGGCGACAAGGATAGGGACTCGTGAAAGTCGGAACGTCATCGAAGTTTTTTTACATTGTTCAACAAAATAACGATGTACTAACTGAAATACCAAAGACTTGGGTTTTATACACAACTACTTTAAATCAAATTTAACGTATTGGGATTCGTTTTCCGAATATAACATATCTCATCATTTTCTAATATCATTTTCTTTTCCAGCCACCCTTTAATGGATGGCGACTTCAAACCTTCCCTCAGAATCATGGTTTTATTGGTTATTACACGGGCTTCATCCCAAAGTCCCCGTTCATAAAAGGATTGTATTGTTTTGGGACCGCCTTCAATTATAATGCTGCCAATTTGGTGGTTCTCCCATAATTGTTTCAGGAAATCTTCAGGTTCAATGTAGTCACTTTTTGCGAAATCCTCGAGGGTCAGAACCTCCTCCGTTGTGTTAAAAAATTTTAATTGGGAGCGGGATAAGGCATCCACTTTGCCAAGTACTATCCGCCGAGGATTTTTGCCAGGCCACAAACGGGTGGTAAGTTCAGGATTATCGGTTAATAGGGTCTCTTTCCCTATCACCAAAGCATCTGTTTCGGACCTCCATTTATGGACCAATAGGTCACTAACAGGGTTACTGATCTTCGTTCTTTCATGCGCCTTTCCCATATAAAAATCCGCTGTTTGGGCGAGCTTTAAAAGCACATAAGGCCTTTGGCACAAGATATTTGTTCGAAAAGCTCTTATGAGATCCAGTCCATCAGATTCCAAGATGGGACCCTCAACGTGCACGCCAGAAGCTTTAAGATGCGAAATGCTCTTGCCTGCCATAAGTGGATTTGGATCATAGCAAGCAATAATCACTTGCTGGATTCCAGACCTCAGGATGAGCTCCGTACAAGGTGGTGTTTTGCCGAAATGATTGCAGGGCTCCAGACTCACGTACAAACGCGACGTGGGAATGAGTGGGCGATCGCTTTCTTGAACAGAATCGATTGCATGTACTTCTGCATGGGCATGGCCATATGCCGTATGATATCCTTGTCCTATGACGCGGCTCCCATGAACCAAAACAGCGCCTACCATAGGGTTAGGAGATACAAGACCCTCGCCAAGACGCGCAAGCTTGAAACATTTGCGGAGATAAAATTCGTGATCTGCAGAGGAACTCCCGGTAGTATTTGTATGGAAACCAAACTCCTTAGTGTTCATTATCTTGATTTTGTAAGGAAACTGGACAGATCATTGGAAGAAGAATATATTACATCTATCTTTAATGCCAAAACAAAGCTATATGAAATTCAGGAAGCTGGCTGTAGAATGTGTAGGAACCTTTGTTTTGGTTCTGGTTATTGATTTATGCAGAATGCAGGGCGACGGAATTGCCATCGCTTTAGCCTCCGGAGCCGTTTTATCTTCATTGGTTTTTGCAGGAGGCCATATTTCAGGGGCGCACTTCAATCCGGTAGTAACACTTGCTGTTTTTCTTAGAGGCAAATGTTCAGCTACGGACGTGCCATCCTATATATTTTTTCAGTTTTTAGGTGCTTCTGTAGCGGCACTTATGGCAAGCACTTTTTTTGTTAGCAAACTTGGCTCCGGGATGGATCTTTCCGTCACCGTCGGCCAGGCACTTGCCGCGGAAATACTCGGCACGTTTTTTTTATGTTGGGTTGTCTTAAACGTAGCTACATCAAAAGATACAGAAAGCAATTCTTTTTATGGGCTTGCAATAGGAATGAGTCTCATGGCAGGAACATTTGCTTTTGGGCCCATATCTTCAGCAGCCTTTAATCCAGCGGTGGCATTGAGCTATGGAGTGTGCAACATATCCGGATTCAACAATCTTTGGATCTATATCGTAGCGGAAGTAATAGGAGCGGTAAGTGCCTGTTACCTCTTTTTATTTGCTAATGGAAAGGATTGATTCCATACGCCTGGTCAGGCATATTTTCCTTTCAAACAATGGGCAACAATTTCAAGGGCACGGTCTATTTCTTCAAGTTTCGTGAAATGAGCAAAGGAGAAACGGACAGCCTTGCCACTGTGTTCCGGACGGATTTCTGATATGACGTGAGAACCCTTTTCTGTTCCGGAGCTGCAGGCACTACCGGCAGATACACTCAGACCTTCAATGTCGAATAGAATATTCATCAACTCATTGCCTTCGTACCATGGAAATTGAATGTTGGCAATTTTTGGCGAACAGAAAGAAGATGGGGAGTTGAGTTCTATGCCGGGTACAATTTCAAAAAGCTGCTTAAGGAAATGAGATTTCAAATGGTTTAATGTCTCCATTCGCTCATCGAAATGTTGATAGCATAAATCCAATGCATAACTCATGCTTGCAATTCCATATAAATTCTCGGTACCCGCCCTCATATTTCTTTCCTGAGCACCACCGTGAACCAGAGGTTCCAGCTGATGTTGACTTCGTATGTAGACAAACCCACATCCTTTGGGAGCATAAAATTTATGGGCTGAACCGCTAATAAAATCAATGGGCAGAGACTGGAGATCATATCGGGCAAAGCCAATCCCCTGCACAGTATCGCTATGGAACAATGCATTGTAGGTCTTACATAATGGAACGATTTTGGTAAGATCCAATTCGGTGCCCAGTTCATTATTGACATGCATCAGGGAAACCAGTGTTTGTCCTTTATCCTGCTTTAATAGGCTTTCAAGTTCGTCCAGTTGTATACGTCCATGGGCATCCACTGTGAGGAATTCAAGGCTGACATTTTGATTCGATTTAAGCCAGTTGAAAGTCTGCAAACAGCAGGAATGCTCAATTTTAGTGCTGATAATGCGGCGAACTCCCATTGTTGAAACGGCACTTTTCAAAATGAGATTGTTGCTCTCACTTCCGGAAGATGTAAAAAACAATTCACTGGTGTTGCATCCGATGTGCCTGGAAATTGCCTTCCTGCTTTCCTCGATCAGACTTCTGGACGCTCTGCCTTCGGCATGCGTGGAAGAAGGATTCCCATAATACTGAGACATGAGGTCGGTGAGATAATGGCGAACCTCTGGTAACAGAGGGGTTGTAGCCGCATGGTCTAAATAAATTCGGTTTTTCGACATGTCGTTTATTTGAAATGTTCGATAGCATTTTTAAAGCGGTCGCAAAGCACTCTGGCTTCATCCAAATTGTGTGCTTCGCTGTAGATCCTTACGATAGGTTCCGTATTGGATTTTCGGATATGCACCCAGCAATCCGGAAAATCAATTTTCAAGCCGTCCGTCCAATCAGCAATACCTCCGGGAATAAGTCTTGACAGCCCTAAAGTGAGTTCATGAAAATCAATTTGATCTGACAGGCTCACTTTGTCTTTGAACATGCTATAGGCAGGATAACTTCTTTTTAATTCAGATAATGTTTTCCCGCTCTGCGCAAGATGTGAAAGGGCGATGGCAATACCTGCTATCGCATCTCTTCCATAGTGCAATGCCGGTAAAATTATGCCCCCATTGCCTTCGCCGCCAACAAGTGCATTTGTTTCCTTCATTTTTCGCACGACGTGTACTTCACCAACAGCAGAAGCAGCATAAGAGCCTCCTTTGGCATGTGTCAGGTCTCGTAAGGCCCTTGAAGAGGACAAATTGGAAACAGTATTTCCTGATCTTAATCCCAGCATATAATCGGCTGCCAATACTAAACTGTATTCTTCTCCAAAATAACTTCCGTTCTCATCAACAAGGGCTAATCGATCAACATCCGGATCCACCGCTATCCCCATGTCAAAGCCCGTTTTACAGGCTTTTAGCAACTGTTCCAAATGCTCGGGCAAAGGCTCCGGATTGTGCATAAATTGTCCGTTCATTTCGGAATTCAAAAGCTCGTATTTGACATGTAAGGCTTCAAACAGAGGTGGTAGGGCAATTGCTGCAGTGGAATTGATACAATCGGCTACTACGCGAAATTTTTTTGATCGGATAAGTTCGGTACATATATCCGGCATTGACAGCAATGCATCGATGTGCCTTTCAATAGATTGCTCGTCTGTGACCTGCTGCCCCAGATGTTCTATGGTTGCGTATTCAAATTTTTGCTCAACACTCCATTGTTTTAGTTGGAGCCCATCTGCCTCTGAAATGAATTCACCGCTTTGATTTAATAACTTAAGCGCATTCCAGTTTTTCGGATTATGGCTTGCCGTCAAGATAATACCTCCGTTTGCCCGGTGATGTATAACAGCCATTTCTACTGATGGGGTCGTGCTCAAACCAGTTTGGAAGACATCAACGCCCATGGCCATAAGGCAGGATTCAACCAGCCCATTCACAAGGCTGCCGCTGATCCGTGCATCCCTGCCCAATACTACTTTAGGCCGAGGATGGTCTTTTTTCAATAAACGGGCAAAAGCACTTACATGGGCTATAATATCAACAGGGCTTAGACAGTCACCTGGAAATCCACCTATTGTACCCCGGATTCCGGAGACCGAGCTGATTAAACTCATTTTGGGTTAATTGATCTGCAAATGTATTAATTTCGACCCTAATAGCTCATATGGCATTTAGGGCCTTTCTGTATGGTGAAAAAGTGGTTTGAAGAGTGGTTTGATACAGACTACTACAAGGAACTTTATAAACAACGCGATGGGGATGAAGCCGATCGATTTGTCGATCGTTTGGTACAGCATCTTAAATTAAAAAGTGGAATGCGCATTTTGGATGTAGCCTGCGGCAGAGGGCGCCATTCCTTTGCGCTTCGTCAATTGGGATTTGATGTAACTGGAATCGATCTGTCCGATCGCAAAATTTCAGAATGCCAATTACATGAAGATTCGTATTTGCATTTTTACAAACACGACATGCGAAATACCTTTCGGATAAATTACTTTGATTGTGTGTTTAATTTTTTTACCAGCTTTGGCTATTTCGATGCAGTGAGGGAAGATAGAAAGGCTGCGCAAAGTATGGCGTCCAATTTAAAGTGGAATGGCATCCTGGTAATGGATTATCTGAATGCGAACCAGGCACTGGGAAATCTTCAAAATATTGAACACCTGGAATCCGGTGATTACAAGTACAATATCCGTCGCAGGCTAAAGAATCTAATGATCAGTAAAGAAATTGAGTGTATGGATGGTCCGTTGCGCTTGCTCTTTTATGAGCAGGTGCGACTCTACCACCTGAAGGATATGGTGGACCTTTTTAATCGTGTGGGTTTGGTGCTCGAAGAACAATTTGGCAATTATCAATTAGATCCCTATAATGAGTGTTCTTCGGAACGCATGATTCTTGTCTTTCGCAAAAAATCAAAATACTGAAATGCTGGAACGATTAAACCAATATGACCATGCTTTCTTTGGATTCATTCAGCGGAACTGCAGGTCTGAATTTTGGGATGCATTTTTTGTTGCTTGCAGAGATAAGCATACCTGGGTTCCGCTCTATGTTTTTCTTTTGGCAAGCCTTTTTTTTAAATATGGGAAACGAGCATGGATCATCTTTATTTTCAGCCTCATATTGATAACATTGACGGATCAAATCAACAGCTCATTCGTCAAATCTATTTTTAAAAGAGAGCGCCCTTGCAGGGAAGTTTATTTTCATGAATCCTACACGCCAGCGATATCCTGCAGCGGTGGATATAGTTTTCCTTCAAGTCATGCCACAAATCACATGGGTTTGGCCGTTTTTTTTGTTCTAATATTTGGCAGTGGTTATCCTAGGTATCTTCTTTTGTTTTGGGCAATTCTTGTTGGATATGCCCAGGTGTATGTAGGCGTACATTTTCCCTTTGATGTACTGTTTGGATTTTTAGAAGGATCTCTTTTGGGTTTATTATGCTTTCTGATCATGCAGAGGTTTTTTTTACCTTCTTTTTCAAAGCACAATGTTGAACAGAATACCTTACTATGAATAAGATCACTTGGCAAGGCGTTTTTCCGGCACTAACGACCAAATTCAACCAACAGGATGAGTTGGACCTGGAGTGGTTTGAAAAGAATGTGCTTGCGCAATTAGAAGCAGGCGTCCATGGACTGATTATTGGAGGAACATTGGGAGAGTCCAGTGTGCTTGAGGAATTTGAAAAGGAAATGTTGACAAAGAAGGCTTGTGAGATTTCAGCTTCTAAAATTCCGGTGCTTGTAAATATCGCCGAGGGTTCAACCAAACAAGCTATTCGACAAGTGGCAAATGCGCAAAAATGGGGTGCACATGGACTGATGCTCTTGCCGCCGATGCGTTACAAGACAGATGAGCGGGAAACGCTTCGTTTTTTTTCTGAAGTGGCTCGTTCCACACCACTGCCGATCATGTTGTACAACAATCCGGTGGATTACAAAACAGAAATTAGCCTGGATGTATTGGAGGAGTTAATGCAATTCGATAATATTCAGGCAATCAAGGAGAGTACACGGGATGTTAGCCAGGTTACAAGAATGCAAACAAGATTCGGAAAACGACTTTCTATCTTATGTGGCGTGGATACCCTGGCAATGGAATCTTTAATGATGGGTGCCTCGGGCTGGGTTGCTGGATTGGTCTGTGCATTTCCTTATGAAACAGTACATCTATACCATCTTATCAGGGAACAGAAAATCGAGGAAGCCAAAGTATGGTATCAATGGTTTTTACCCCTTCTTGAATTGGATATTCATCCCAAATTGGTACAATATATCAAGTTCTGTGAAGCAATAATGGGACTGGGAACGGAATTTGTGCGTCCTCCCAGATTGCCGTTAATTGGTGAAGAGCGCACGCGCATAGAACAAATTATCAGAAACGCATTATCAAACAAGCCATACCCCAAAATATGAATACGGTAATTGACTATTTAAACACCGAATTGTCGGAATTGGAATCAGCTTTTCATTTTTTTTCACAGACCGATGTCATGTGGAGAAGTAATTTGATGGAATCGGTAGCCCGGAATATACTCGAACAGGCAGATGTTCTTATACCCATAGCTGAACGGGAAACGCATCTGAGTCGACTGAGGTTGGAAAGTGAGCTTGCGAGGACAGTATTTCAATGGAATTCTTATGCAAAAGCTTGCAGAACGGGTCGATGGATGAATATTTCAATTGAGCATGGTGATCCCGCGCGTGTGCCGCCTAAACCGGAATTGCGAAAAACATCTATGGGTATTGGACCGGTAGCAGTATTTGGTGCTGGAAATTTTCCTTTTGCATACTCCACCGCTGGCGGAGATACTGCAAGTGCATGGGCTGCAGGCTGTCCGGTTGTAGTAAAAGCCCATCCGGGACACCCGGAAACTTCCAATGCAATGGCACGCATTATAGAACGTGTTCTTGAAAAACAGGAAATACGACATCGTTTGTTTTTACATGTTGAAGACAGCAGAAATGAAACAGGACTCTTTCTTGCAAGTCATCCAGCAATAAAAGCGGTTGCTTTTACGGGTTCATTTTCTGCAGGTATGGCTTTGCAAAAAGCAGCTTCTGACCGCCGAATACCCATTCCTGTTTTTGCGGAAATGGGAAGTCTGAATCCTGTGTTTCTGCTTCCTGATCGACTTCAGCATAAACCGGAATCGCTGGCACTTGAACTGATTGCTTCGGCTACCTTGAGCGTTGGACAATTTTGTACAAAACCCGGGTTGATTATTGCATTGGATTCAAAGGAATTGGATCTTTTTGCGGCCCAAATACAAAAGACCATAGCACAAACAAATTCCGCTAGGATGCTAAATGATCAAGTACTTGATCGATACAAAAAAAACAGCCGTTCGATTCTCAATGAAGAGGGCATTTCATTGCTTGCTCTTGGTCAGGAATCCGAAGACTCAGATCTGGGAAAGGCCATTTTTGCATCTGTTTCTGCTGATCACTTTTTATCAAATACCAAATTTAGAGAAGAGGTGTTTGGTCCATTTTCAATGCTTGTAAAATGTAAAAATGTGGAAGAGATGAACCTGGTAGCCAGTCAGCTGCCGGGCCAATTAACTTGTAGTCTGTATGCAACGGAAAAGGATGTTCAGTCTTTCTCCGTGCTGATCCGTAAGTTAAAATATGCTTGCGGCCGTCTTATATTGAACGGTGTGCCCACGGGGGTTGAAGTTTCGCAGGCAATGCATCATGGCGGACCATTCCCAGCCTCAACAGATAGCAGGTTCGGTTCCGTTGGAGAAGATGCAATAAGAAGATTTGCAAGGCCTATTTGCTTTCAAAATCCAATTCCTGAGTTGCTGCCAGTAGAATTACAAAATGAAAATCTATGTGCGGTCTGGCGATGGGTAGATGGATCTCTAACACAAGATGCCCTCTAAAACCTGTAAATACGAATGGAAGCTCTAGAATTTAAATTGCCAGTTCCTGATGTTAAATCATCGGCTCATGTCTTTCATTGTATAGATGGTCATACTTGTGGAAATCCTGTTCGCCTTGTGCTTTCAGGGGGACCCTCATTAGAGGGTTCAACAATGGGCGAGAAGCGCTTGGATTTTTTACATCGTTTTGACTGGATTCGCAAGAGCCTGATGTTTGAACCACGGGGTCACGATTTAATGAGCGGAAGTATCCTGTATCCCCCTCATGATCCTGAAAATGATTTTTCTGTTTTGTTTCTCGAAACCTCTGGTTGCCTTCCAATGTGTGGACACGGACTTATTGGGACCATAACCATGGTGATGCAGGAAAAATTGATAGTTCCAAAAGCGGATGGTGTTTTGAAAATAGAAACGCCTGCAGGGTTGGTTCAGGCCCACTATTTTATGGAGGGAAATAAGGTAGATTCAGTTCGCATCCTGAATGTACCTTCCTTTTTATACCGAACGGGCATACAAATTAATGTCTCAGATCTGGGCGATATTCTATTGGATGTAGCATATGGGGGAAATTTCTATGCAATTGTAGACCTGCAGCCTTCATTTCTCGGAATTGATGAATACCCCTCTTTTAAATTGATCCAGTGGGCAAATGAAATAAGAAAAAAACTGCAACATGAAGATTCATTTACCCATCCATTGGATTCGAATATCAAATCATGTAGTCATGTTTTATTTTCCGGTATAACGATGCATGCGGAAGCATCTGCAAGAAATGCAGTGGTATATGGCGAGAAAGCAATTGACAGGAGTCCATGTGGAACAGGTACATCTGCAAGGATGGCACAATGGTTTGCAAAAGGCAAATTACATGAAGGGGAGTCCTTTATTCACGAGAGTATCATAGGGACTCAATTCATAGGAAAAGTGGATAATCAACTTCAAATAGGAGATTATTTGGCCATTCGCCCAAGCATACAAGGATGGGCAAAGATACATGGTTACAATACCATCGTCGTAGATCCAACAGACGATCCATTGGCCAATGGTTTTCAAATTTTATAATTCACATGTAATGTCAAGAGTTGTCATTGTTGGAGGAGGAATCATAGGATTGAATTGCGCCTATTTTTTGAAAAGGGAAGGACATGAGCTTACCCTTGTCGATGATATGGAGTTTTGGAACAATTGCTCTCATGGTAACATGGGATATCTTTCCCCAAGTCATTTTGTGCCTCTTACAACACCTGGAATTATTAAGCAGGCGTTGCTTTGGATGTTTGACTCTTCAAGTCCGTTTTATATACAACCACGGCTGGATTGGGATTTGCTTCAATGGGGAATAAAATTTCTATTATCAGCACGAAGTGATAAGCTAAAAGAAAATATCCCTCATTTGCAAGGTCTGTTGATAGATTCGGCTCAATTGACGGCACAAATGCATCGTGAATTAGGAGCTGGATTTGATTATACGCAAGAGGGCTGCCTCATGCTTTGCAAAAGCTCAAATGCCTTAAAACATGAAGTGGAAAATGTAAAGTTGGCGAAATCAATGGGAATGAATGCAGAATTACTGTCCTCCTCTGAATTGATTGATATGGAACCGAATCTTGGCCTGGACTGTATGGGCGGGGCATGGTTTCGGGATGACGCACATCTTCATCCCGCTAGATGGGCGCGTGTACTTGTGGAATGGCTAAAAAATAATGAAGTAAAATTTGTAGATGCCAAGATCACAGACTTTGAAGTACATAAAAACAGAGTTGTGGCAGCTACACATGCAGAAACTCGAATTCCGCTGGATTATCTTGTTATTGCAAGCGGCTCAAAGATGTCATCGCTGTTACGCAAATTAGGCCAAAAATGTTACGTTCTTCCGGGAAAAGGCTACAGTTTTGACTATGATTCTTTAAACAGCAATCTAAAATATCCCTCCATTTTAGTGGACCACCGCGTCGCAACAACTCCATTTGGTTCCAGTTTGCGAATTGGAGGCACGATGGAAATAAGCGGATATCAATCCAGTATTCGAATGAATCGCGTAATGGCTATCTACAATGCTTTTAAAAGTTATTACAGAGCTTTAAAACTGCCTCAACCCGATCCGGCAAAGGTTTGGTTTGGATATCGGCCTGTAAGCCACGACGGAATGCCTTATATTTCTCCATGCTCCTCCATACATAATGCATATGCTGCAGGAGGCCATGGAATGTTGGGTGTGTCCCTGGCAGCAATTACGGGCCAAACCATTTCCGAGCTGATTAGCCATAGATGTGCCCGTGAACTGCATCCTTTTCGGTTGAACCGCTAAATCCGTGAACGTTTTAATAGGTCATATTATCAGAGATTTGCAATAATGTGCATAATCTATTATTGATGGGACCAGCTGAACTGGAATCCATAGATTGCTGCAAACACAAATCCAATCAATAAAGGGATTCCAATCAAAACCAGCATCAGGCGATAATACCAGGAGGGGACATTTGATTTTTCCAGGTATTCTGCAATCCGGCTTATGATAAATGCCGCAAGAGCAAGTGCGGGTATGAGCAAACTCAATAAAAAGGCTACATAGTCAGACACCAACCAAAGAAAACTTAACGTTATAGTGATCAGAATTCCAATCTTTGTTACGAATTGTCTTTTAGAATCTTCAGGTATTTGACTCATTGAAAAAATAGGATAAGTGAATTTACGAACGCATAAATTAAACGACTTTATATGGATTACAGTGGTCTTTTTTTTCTGTCAGATGGGCCTTCATGCACAGAACACAGAAGAGGAGTATCTGCGAAAATACAATCGGCGCATTCAATTGGAACGAATCAATGATGTATATATTCCAGTAGATCTCCAAGATGCGATGACAGAATTAGACCGGTTAACGGACAAGGGAACAGTAGAAAAACTTGCAAATGCACCGGAAGATACGGTGGCAAGTAAATTGCATTTTAGCTTAGGCCGTTGGATGGCAATTCATTGGAGTCTGGAAGAAGGTAGCCGTTTATCCCATTATTTGAAAAACAGAGGCTTGAGTTTTCCGGATGACATGGAAGATTTGTTAATACGTTGCTGGCACCGCCATATCCGGCAAATGCCCTTGCAAGAGGAGGAACTCATCTCCAGATATGTTGCTAAAAGAAAAAAAGAAAATGAAGAACGCCTGAGGCAGAGGGGAAAAATTTTACCTGATCATAAATAGAAAATTTCCTTGTAAAGGAACTGGCAGCGTTTCGCATGGGAATATTTAATATATTGATTATCAATAATATGAAGTTTTAATTTCATCTAATCATCGCAGGGTTTTTTCAATAACAGGCCTGACTGGTTGGAACGGAAATTTCCCGTCTTATTTTTGCCATCGGGTCTAAATAACAAGGCTTTATTAAAAAAAAATTAGCTTTGCCCGAATTTAATTGAATCTAAATACACTGAATGGCTAGCAAATTGCTGATTGTCGAGTCACCCGCTAAAGCAAAAACGATTGAAAAATTTCTTGGCAAAGACTTTAAAGTAAAGTCTAGTTATGGTCACATTCGCGACCTGGAGAAAGGGACCAAGGGGGTTGATATAAAAAACAAATTTTTACCGAAATACATCATTTCCCCGGAAAAACAAAAGGTTGTAAAGGAATTAAAAGACTGGGCTTCCAAGGTTGATGAGATATGGCTCGCCACTGACGAGGATCGCGAGGGAGAGGCTATCAGCTGGCACTTGTGTGAAGTTTTGGGTTTGGATCCCAAAATTGTAAAGCGAATTGTTTTTCATGAAATTACCAAAACCGCAATCCAAAAAGCAGTGCAGTCTCCCCGAATGGTCGATTTGCATCTCGTAAATGCCCAGCAGGCAAGACGCGTTCTCGATCGCCTCGTAGGCTTCGAACTAAGCGAAATACTGTGGAGGAAAGTTAAAAATAAATTGTCGGCAGGCAGGGTTCAATCGGTAGCAGTTAAATTGGTGGTTGACAGAGAACGGGAAATCAATGAGTTTAAAGCAGAAGCCTATTTTAAAGTAGATGCTGTTTTTAAAACAATTTCTGCAAAACAGAATGTACAGTTTAAAGCATCCCTCGATCATAAATTCACAACCGCTGGGGAAGCAGAGAATTTTTTAAAACTCTGCATGGATTCGGATTATTTTGTAACGGCTGTAGAGGTAAAACCAAGTAAGCGCAATCCTGCTCCTCCATTTACAACATCCACGCTGCAACAAGAGGCCAGCCGAAAAATGGGATTTAGTGTAAACCGCACCATGTCCACCGCTCAAAGGTTATATGAAGGAGGATGGATCACCTATATGCGTACAGATTCAACCAACTTGAGTGAACTGGCCCTTACTTCCATGGCGCAGGAAATTGAAAAACAGTTTGGTAAAAAATATGTCCACACGCGACAATACAAAACTAAAAATGCATCTGCCCAGGAAGCACACGAGGCCATACGTCCAACGTATATGGATTTGCGAAATGCGGGCGATGACCAGGACCAGCAACGATTATATGAATTAATATGGAAACGCGCCATGGCTTCCCAAATGGCAGCTGCTGAAATTGAAAAAACACAAGTGGATATTTCCATATCGAAATCTAAACAGCATCATTTTGTAGCCACTGGCGAGGTTCTCTTGTTTGATGGATTTCTGAAATTATATCTCGAATCCAGTGATGAGGAAGATGAAGAACAATCCAACATCCTTCCTCCATTAAAAGTAAAAGACCAATTGAACTACCTAAATATCCAGGCAACAGAAAAATTCACCAGACCTCCTGCTAGATATACGGAAGCAAGTCTTGTAAAAAAACTTGAGGAGTTGGGAATTGGAAGACCATCGACCTATGCTCCAACTATAAGTAAGATTATGGAGGAAAACAGGGGCTATGTGGTAAAGGAGAGTCGCCCCGGACTTGAACGCAGCTATGCTGTTTTGAAATTGCATGAACATATTATACAGAAATCTCAGGAAAGAGAAATAACAGGAGCAGGTAAAAATCATCTTTATCCAACAGATATTGGAATGATTGTTTGCGATTATCTGGCAGCACACTTTCCGGATGTAATCAATTATAGCTTTACAGCAGAAATCGAGCAGGAATTTGATGAGATTGCAGACGGCAAACTCGATTGGGTTAAGATGATTGATGAGTTTTATTGGCCTTTCCATAAAAACGTTGATGCGGTAATGGAACAAGGTGAGCGTGCCAAGGGAAGGCGCGATCTAGGAATTGACCCTGTTTCTGGAAAAAAACTGTTGGTGCAGTTAACGCGTTTTGGGCCGGTAGTTCAATTGGGTGATAAAGACGAACTTGGAGAAAATGAAAAGCCTCTGTTTGCTAATTTAAAGCCCGGCCAAAGCATGGAAACTATAAGTTTCGAGCAAGCTTTAGATTTGTTTAAACTTCCCCGTACAATTGGTAATTATAAAGATAATGAACTCACTGTGGGCTCTGGAAGATTTGGTCCATATATAAAGTTTGGAGAGCAGTTTATTTCAATACCAAAAGGAATTGATCCCCTCGAAATTACGTTGGAACAGGCCATTCAGCTAATACATCAAAAACAGGCAGAAGATGCGCCAATTGGATTTTATAAAGATCTGCCTATTACTAAAGGGAAAGGTCGATTCGGTCCTTTTGTGAAATGGAATGGATTATTTGTCAATGTGCCAAAGAGAATTGATCTCGACACAATAACGGTCGAAGAAGCTACGCCATTGATAGAAGCGAAAGTAAAGAAAGAAGCAAACCGTTATATCCATCATTTTGAAGCTGATAAAATTTCGGTTGAAAACGGTCGTTGGGGTCCCTATATTAAATTTGGCAAAAAATTAATCAATATTCCTAAGCAAGACGGACAGCGCGTAACAGCAGAAATGGCTGCAGAAATGACCCTTGAGCAGTTTAAGGCAATAATCACCGAGCAGATTCCGAATGCATTTGAGAAGAAGGTCAAGAAGAAGCCTGAACCTGCAGCTAAAAAAACAACAAAATCAAAGCTTGCTCCAAAAAAGAAATAAATTACTCATCCTGAATCCTGAACGCTTGTTCACTTTCAGCGGATCTTGTTTTAAATAATTCAAAAAGTTTAACTCCTAAATTCAAAAACTCCTTCATATCCTCCGGGCTCTGAAGGGCACCGGGATCGTAAAGTATGAAGTAATAATTCATACCTTCCATATAGATATTTTTCAGTCTGCTTAATAATTGAAGAACGGATTCAGAAAAGTAAAAGCGAATTACCGATTCATATTCACCAACTAGATGAAACTTTTGCGAATACTCCTTAAAATTGGCAAAGTCGATATCCTGGAATCCAAGTAAAGAAGTAAGGCGAGTAAAAAAATCTTCGGGCTTTTGATAAAACTGTGGGAGTGACAGGTCTTTTGATTCAATAAAAAATACCGTTTGCCTGTAGGTGACGGTGGTCTTACCAGTGGAAATGGTATACTGATAGTCGAATTGGGACAGGACACCATGTGTAAGATTTTTGTAGACGACATTTGAAATGATTTTTCTACTGCCGCGCTTAAATAGCCTGAATTGCCTGAGCTGCTGTACCAGGCCTGATGTATCGCGTTCTTTGTATTCAAGTCCTTGCTCTATTGCAAATCGCTGAACGATTTGCGCACGTAATTTGGCATTATACATCAGTTTATTAAAAATAGACATCCTCAGGATCTTATGCCTTCCTTGAATAAGTATATCATTTCGTTTGCTATCAGCTGATATGTGTTTTCATTGGAAAGAGACTTTTTAAGTTCCGAAAGTTCTGATTTTACATGTGTGTGTACTTCCGGTATATTCAACCTTTCAAGTTCGGCTTTAACGGCCCTCGGATTGCAGTCATCCTGGATGAGCTCCTCAATGATTTTGCGGTCTGCGATAAGGTTCGCCAGACAGATGTATTTTACTTTAACCAACTTTTTTGCAATCCAATAGGACAATACATGTCCTTTGTAACAAACCACTTCGGGCACTTCAAAAAGTGCAGTTTCCAAACTCGCAGTTCCGGAAGTAACAATAGCGGTACGTGCTTGCGAAAGTAAGCTGTACATGTCATTGTATAGTACTGTAGCCTTATGTCCGGATCGATGAAGCATTGCTTCATATAAACCTCTATGGTGATTCAGGCCAGAAACGACATATTGGTATTTCGAGTCATGTTTTGTTGCTTCCAGGTAAACCGGCAATAGCTGTTCTATTTCTTGTTTCCTGCTACCTGGCAGAATAGCTACGACTTCCCTATGGTCCAGGCCATGCTTTGATCTAAAATCCGGAGCGCAGTGAAATGACTTTATTTTATCAACCAAGGGATGGCCATAATACGATACATCAACCTTGTGTTTTTCAAAATAAGCTTTTTCAAATGGCAAAATGACAAATAATTTTCGTACACATGCTCTGAGAATCTGAACTCGTTTCTCCTTCCAGGCCCAAACCTGGGGTGCAATAAAGTAATACACCGGAATGCCATGTTTTTTTGCCCATGATGCCATGCGCAGATTGAATCCTGGATAGTCGACAAGCAGAAGGGCATCTGGTTTGAATTGAAGTATGGACTTCTTTGTTTTTCGGAATAACCCAAGTATGGTTATTATGTTTTTGGCCACTTCTACAAACCCCATGAAATTGGCATCTTTGTAATCCACTTCGATGTCTGCTCCAGCGGCACGCAATTCCGGCCCTCCCCATCCTCTAGCCTGAATTGCAGGCATTTCTGACTTTAAAGAGCGTAAAAGCATTCCTGCATGGTAGTCGCCCGAAGCCTCGCCTGTAATAATATAAATGTGGAAAGGGCTTGAAGTCATTTTAGTAAATCAAAACCATAGTAATACATCCAAAGTGCAACGTATGCGAGTGTCGGAAATACGATGCCCCGCATGGCATCTAAATAATGTCTCCGGTTAAACAACTGCATGGGTATAACATTGCAGACTAAGGCAATAAGAGCAATGGTTCGTTCTCTGAAACCTGAAGTCAAACCAACTGGATTGAAAATCCCGGCAGCGTCCATCATGTCATATAGATATAAAAGAAGGCCATAGGATGTAAAGGGCACAACCAGTCCAATTAAAATACCAACGTAGGTCTTATTGTAAGCTTGAATTGCATTCATATGTTTATTTAATTCAAATCAGGGGAGGGAATCCAATTCTGCAACGCGATTGGCAGAATGCAAGTCTTCGGCTCGACATTCGAAATACTTGTTGGAATCGATTGCTTTATACACCGTAAGATCATGTCCGGAAGGGACGATACTGATATAGCCGTTTTCAAGAGCCCAGATATCCGATTGTTCCGAAAGATCTTCGGAAATGAATTTACCGGTAAGCCAGTAATAGCTTTCACCTCTCGGGTCTTTTGCTTCTTTAAATTCTTCATCCCACCGGCCTTCGGCTTGTTTGCAAACACGTATACCTTTTATGGCTTGCCTTTCCAGCTTAGGGATGTTTACACTCAGCAATTTGCAGTTTTGGATGCCATGTTCTAAAGCATTTTTAATGATTTCGCGAAGGAAAGGCAAACTTGCCTGAAAATCAGCATCAAAAGAATAGTCCAGGAGGGAGAAACCAATAGAGGGAATTCCTTCTAACGAAGCTTCCATTGCCGCCGACATGGTGCCGGAATAAATGATATTGATGGATGCATTCGAACCATGGTTGATCCCGGACAGGCAAAGATCAAAACTCCGGTCTTTAAATAACACATTTCTTGCAAGCTTTACGCAATCCACAGGTGTTCCAGAGCATTCATAAGCTTCTATCTCATCAAAAGTATGAATGCGATGAAGACGGATCGGTTGATGAATTGTAATGGCATGTCCCATGCCGGATTGGGGGCTATTCGGCGCTACCACTACGGGTTCCCCAAATTCAGAAGCAAGTTCCGTCAATGCACGAAGACCGGGAGCAAAAATGCCATCGTCATTGGTTATGAGTATTGTTTTATTTTTCATCCACCCCAATTTCGACCTAAAGATAAGCCTCTACGATTTAACTTTACAAGGACAATTAGGCTATCGATGGAATACCACGCACTGGTTAAGGAATTATTGGGTGACAAACACAAACCCGTATATATCATTGTATCTGAAGAAATATTTTATCTGGATCGCATCGCGGAAGCACTTCTAAAGGAAAGGATACCTGTTGAGCAACAGGACTTTAATCAGATGGTTGTATATGGGAAGGATATTCAGGCAAAAGGAATTCTGGATTATGCACGAGAGTATCCGTTTATGGGAGAAAGAAAACTTCTCCTGGTTAAAGATGCCCATGAGGTAAAAGAATGGGAGCCACTGGTAGGATACTTAAAATCGAGTAACCCCACTTGCCTTTTGGTTTTACTATTTTCTAAAAAACCCGATGGTCGCTCTTCATGGGTCAAACTCGTAAAAGATCTTGGTTGTTTTTTTGAGTATAAACCTCTTGGAGATTATCAGATTTCAGGTTTTGTAAGCGAGTTGTGTAAGGAGTTTGGCATAAAACTCACGGATGATGCCAGCTTATTACTCATTGAATCCATAGGGAATGATATGTCCACCTATTATAATGAATTGGCAAAGCTGAAATTAAATGTAGCGTCAGGAAAACAAGTGGACCGTGACATGATCTCCAAGTTCGTTGGTATTAGCAAGGAGTTCAATGTATTTGAATTGCAAAGGGCATTGAGTAAGAAGGATACACAAAAAATATACTGGATTGCCAGCAATATGTCCAGGCAACTCAAGGCGAATCCTTTGTTGGTGACCGTAGCAGCATTGTTTAATCATTTTCAAAGAATTTGGCTCGCAAAAGTGTATCATTCTATGAATGATGATGAACTTTCCAAACAACTGAAATTGGCATTCAAATCTTTTCTAAAGGAATATCGCGAGGCTGCAAGCTTATATACACTTGACCAAATAGAAAATGCAATCTCAGTTTTAAAAGAGTACGATCTGAAATCTAAAGGTATGAATACAAAGTCTTCGGAAGGAGATCTTTATATAGAGTTAGCCCTAAATCTCTCAAATCTTTAAAATTAAAAATTAAAATATGTTGCTCCGTTGTCAATACGTTATCCTTATCGCTGTGGGTCTTCTAGGTTTCTTTTCTTGCAAAAAGCAAACAGCACAACTGCTTACGGACGATTCAGAACTTTTTAAGAAATATATCAGTGGGTATTCAGCAGGCATGCTTGAAAGGGATATGCCCTTTATTATTGAATTTATTCAACCACATCCTGATTCAACAATTGTTGGTAAATCATGGAACAGCGATGTTCCTATTATAGAGCCTGCACTTCCCGGAAATTTTGTTTGGGAAAATCCTGTTCGCTTGGCATTTTATCCGGAGCGATCCAAAATCAACTCCAAACAAGAATACCAGATCACATTAGATTTGAAAACAATCTACCCCGATTTCCCACAAGCTGTGTCGCAGGTTCAGTTCAAGTTTAGGTTTCAGCCTGTACAATTTAATTTTGAATGGGGTATACCAAGGCCTGATCAAACCAACGATTCTGAGATGTACATTTCCATGCAGGTTCTTTCGAATGAAGACATGGATCCCAAAAAATTAGCGGAGTCTTTTTCTGTAAAGGATGTTGACAACCATCACATAAAAATTGAAGCGAACGCTCCTGAAATGAAAGGTGGTCCTTATCAGGTGCTTATTTCTGGAATTCCTCGATTGAAAGATGCATATACTCTGCATCTCTCCTGGAAGGATCCTACCGGCATGAGTGAAAAGGCCAATTCAAAGGACTTTGAGATACCTTCGATTGCGGATTTTAAAGTAATGGGAGTTCAGAAAATCCGTACCTCCGCCAAATTGCTGAGGATCTTTTTTTCGGATAAGCTGGATAGATCACAAGATGTTTCTGGTGCATTGCGGATTGACAATTTCAATGGAGCCCTGAATTCGACTAAAGACATTGATTACATAGATCTGAACCTGGAACAAGCAGACATTCCAGCATCTGGCAAATTGCACGTTAGTAGCTGGGTTAAATCTGCTACGGGTAAACAGATGTCGGGTGATTTTATCTATGCGTTCAATCTGGATCAGATTAAACCACAGCTGCGTTTTATTAATAAGGGTTCCATACTTCCCTATACGGATAAAGTCTCCGTATCATTTGAAGCTATCAATCTACATACGGTGGATGTTGAGATTTTTAAAATCTTCTCGAACAATGTGCTTTATAATCTCCACTTTAATTACAGTAAATATGAAGACCAGTACAATATGGTTAGAATAGGAAGGGTAGTTGCACAGAAAACCATTCATCTGGAAGAGCTTTCAAGTGGAGGCAATGAATCAGAATGGAAGAGATATGCAATTGATTTAAGTGAATTGGTAAAGGCAGAGCCCGGAGCAATGTACCAATTGCGATTGAGCTTCAGACCTGGATATTCCAATTATGCTTGTGAATCCGAAGTGCCATCCTTGCCGGAAAACTTCTTTAATGAAGAATCAGGCCTTGTACATCAAAAATCATTTTGGCGCGATTACGCCTATTTTGATTATAGTGATCCCAATGTTAACTATGGTGAAGACATAGAAAACCCTTGCAGTGTAAGCTACTACTATAGTAAGCATTTTGCCAAATGTAGTTTTTATGCTTCCAATCTTGCGATGGCAGTTAAAAGCACAGGTTCAATCGGAAACTGTTATGTTGCTGTATATGATATTTTGGATGGTAGCCCTGTTAAAGATGCAACGATTGAATGCTATGATCCCCAATTGCAATTATTAGGAACTTCAAAATCCGATGGAAAAGGTATCTGCATGATGGAATTGAATGCTGCACCTATGTTGGTAAAAGCACGTCATGGTGATCATTTCGCATATCTGAAACTCGAAGAGGGTAAGTCAATCGCTCATACAGAATTTGAAATCCAGGGGGAAAAGGTCCAGGACGGAATGAAAGCCTCACTCTTTACCGAGAGAGGCGTTTGGAGACCAGGAGACACAATTTATTTTAATGCTTTATTATTTCAACTTGGGAAACAGTTGCCTCCTAAACTTCCTGTTGAACTTAGTGTCAAGAATCCATTGCAGAAGATAGTCTATAAAACACAGATTTCAGACCACATCGATGGTTTGTATTGTTTTAAAATACCACTTCGGGAAAACGATGTCACTGGTCATTATCAGGCAATACTTAAAGTGGGTCTCTCTACTTTTCAAAAATCTTTATTGGTTGAAACAATTAAGCCAAACCGGATCAAGGTTAACTGGAATCTGCCTGAAAAAGTGAGTGCCAATGACTTTCAAAAAGAATTGAGGATGGAGGCAAAGTGGTTGTATGGAGCTCCAGCAGCCGGTTTAAGGACTCGTATTAGTCTTAGCTATTCCAATGTCGCTCCTGTATTCGAAAAATATGCTGGATATAGTTTTATGGATCCTGAAGTTGTTCCGCTGACTGGAGAGGATCAGCTTTTTGACAATGAACTGGATCCTTCCGGAGTATTTACTATGAAAGGCGCAAAGGCTGTGGCAAAGCCACAATCGGGTATGCTAAACGCACGCTTGGTAAGTTATATTACAGATCCATCCGGTGACATTTCAACAGATTATTATCCATTTAAAATGGATGTATTTGATGAGTATGTGGGAATTAAAATTCCTGAAAATCCTTATGGCGGAAGAAGCTTGCAAATAGGTGAAGAACAAGAAATAAAAATGCTCGTTATCGATAAAAATGGCCAACCCGTTGCGGGCAGAGAGCTTCAGGTTGACTTGTATCAAGTTAGCTATGAATGGTGGTATGAGTTGAGAAACAGCTACAGGAGCTCTTATGAAAACAGTACATTTAAAAAGCAGTTGTTGACTCGCAAAATCGTAAGTGATCAAAAGGGTGTTGCAACCTTGAAGATTAAATTGGATGAATACGATCGATTTTATTTAAAGGTGCGTAACCTCAAAAATCAGTACCTGACAGGTGACTATTTTTATACAGGTTGGCCATACGATCCAAATGGTCAGGAATTTGTAAACTTACTTTCTTTCAAATCCGATAAAAAAGTATACCATTCCAATGATCAGGCAAGGATTTTATTACCTGGGGCAATGGGAGGTAATTATCATGTTTGCCTTATTAAGGACAATCGTATTCTTCAGACTGCGTCTGTGCCGGCAAAAAAGGAGGGAAGTGAGTTCGTGTTTAAGGTAGCTTCCTCGATGGCGCCAAACTTGTATGTTGATGTCAGCTATATCCAAGGTATTAAAGACAAGAAAAATGATTTGCCATTGCGTCTGTACGGCGTAATTCCTCTGACCGTTGAAGATATTGATAAGAAACTAACACCGGTGATTACTATGCCTGATGTGATCAAACCCGATCAGCCATTTCAGCTTGAAATCAGGGAAGGGTCAAATCGGGATATGGCTTACCAGGTTTTTATTGTCGATGAGGGTTTGCTGCAGTTGACGCGATTCAAAACACCAAATCCATATGATGATCTCATGGCTAAGGAAGCGCTGGCTTTATTTACATGGGACAATTTTGATGAAATATTGACAAATCCGGAGTCGAATGTGGAGCAGGTTTTTAGCATTGGGGGAGACGAGGTAAATAGGAATGCGGAAGGTGCCAAAAATAAAAGATTTAAACCAGTGGTGTTGTCATCTGGCGTTTTTAAAGTTAAAGCA
This sequence comes from uncultured Saprospiraceae bacterium, assembly GCA_964507535.1. Classification (GTDB taxonomy): domain Bacteria; phylum Bacteroidota; class Bacteroidia; order Chitinophagales; family Saprospiraceae; genus Vicinibacter. The sequence continues at coordinate 12,340 of CAZDQG010000020.1, read as the reverse complement.
GGCAAGAGCCAAAAACACGAATTCGTGATCAAAAATTATATTGGGGCAGTGCGCGTAATGGTTATTGCAAATAATGCCCAGGCATGCGGTTCTGTTGAAAAATCAGTACCGGTTAAAGCAGACTTGATGACCTATTTGACCTTGCCAAGGACCATTTCTTATAAGGATCAGATCGACGTGCCTGTAACAATATTTTACGAAAAACCAGGTGGGGGAAATGTATCATTGGACTTGAATGTGACGGGGGCCGTTAAACTTATGGAGTCTGGTGTAAAAACAGTCCAATTTAAACAAGCAGGTGAGCAAACAGTTTATTTTAAAATACAAGGAACCGGATCAACAGGAAATGGATCTGTTCAAATTGTAGCGCGATCTGGACGGGACGAATCTAAAGCCGAACAATCGTTTTTTGTGGATAACCCTAATCCGGTAACAAATAAGATTCAAACAAATTGGATTAAGCCAGGAGAAAAATTCCATGCACAGATTGATCCATATGGTATGCCTGGAACAAGAAAGACGACATTTGAGGTATCCGGATTGCAAGGAGTTTCATTGAAAACCTTTGCGGAAGCACTGATCAGGTATCCTCACGGTTGTCTGGAGCAAACCATTTCTTCGATTTTCCCTCAAGTGTACCTTCCTACTCTTGTTGATCTAACGGTAACTCAAAGGGATGAAGTAAATCAAAATATTCAGATGGGTTTTGAAAAGCTGCGCAGATTTCAACTACCGAATGGAAGTTTTGGATACTGGCCTGGTTCTGAAGATTATTCTGACTGGAATACCTCGTATGCCGGACATTTTATGGTAGTTGCCAAGAATAAAGGATTTTATGTCCCAGCTGACTTGTTTACCAAATGGCAAAATTTCCAGGTTTCATCAGCACAATCTTATCTAGCTTCAACTTCTAATCAAATTTATCAGAAACACCTTCTTCAGGCCTACAGACTTTACACCTTGGCTCTTTCAGGAAAACCAAATTACGCGGGTATGAATGCTTTATACCAGTTAAAGGATAGAGATGGTTTAACCAATGTATTGTTAGGTGCAGCATACTATATTGCAGGAAAACGCGATCTGGCTGAGCAACTTGTGCGTTCTGTGAACTCTGATATTGCGACATACAGGGATTACGAACGTTCTTATGGTTCTGATATTCGCGATGAAGCATTTATTGCTCAGGTTTTGGCCTTAATGGGAAACAAAGGTGAAGCATCTGCGATTGTAAATCGTTTATTTAAATCTTCGGCTTTATCATTAGATTATACAACTCAGGAAATGTCTTTTGTATGTCAGGCAATTGCAGATCTCTACGACGGCAAGTTACCGGGGCAGCTCCGGTTTACTTTAAAATTGGATGGAAAGCAAACTGATATAGCTGCTGATAAACCTTATTTTATTCAGGAATTTGACCCTAATAAAAAAATATCTTTTGATTTCATAAACACTTCGAATAGCGGTGTTTCCATTAAGCTTATTCAATTGGGCAAAGAAGATCTTCCTCAAAGTTCGCTTACTCAAAATGGAATCAAAGTGGAATGTAGTATGAAACCAGAATTTGAATCTTCGGCAGGTAAAATAATCCCAGGTGATCGTTTGTTTGCAGATGTTAAAATTACCAATGCGACCTTTGGTGGTAGAATGGGAAACCTCGCATTGTCACTTGTTTTTCCTTCTGGATTTGAGATAGTAAATGAGCGCATTTCGGGTGATTCAGGTTTGGCCCAGGGTTTTGATTACATCGATTTCAGGGATGACAGGGTCTTGGCGTATTTCGGTCTAGACAAAGGCCAAAGTATGCATTTGCGTATTCCGGTGTTGGCTTCCTATGTAGGAAAATATACATCCCCCGTTAGCAGTTGTGAAGCGATGTATGATCCCAATATACATGCCTATTTTAAGATTCCGGACTTTCAAATTCATGCAGCGAAATAGATACTATTTTAAAGCAATACTTGTTGTTTTTTTTGGTCTTTTGCTTATCTTATGGTTAGGAGCTGTAATTTCTGCTCCATATTTACTGAAGGAACTTAAATACGCAACAGTAGTATACGATAGGGGACAAAATCTTTTGGCAGCTCGCATTAGTGAGGATGGTCAATGGAGGTTTCCTCAGGCGGTTGAACTTCCGGAGCGGTATATTGCTTGTTTGAAAAATTTTGAAGACAAAAGGTTTGCTTTGCATCCCGGAATCGACCCAATTGCTTTAGTGCGCGCAATTGGAACAAACTTGAATGCTGGAAAAATAGTTTCAGGTGGATCTACCATTACAATGCAATTGGCACGATTGCTCTGCAAGCATAGCTCAAGAGGATGGTGGGCCAAAATTGTTGAATGCTGGTATGCAGTTGGACTCGAATTTCATTTTTCGAAATCCGAACTTCTCCGCTTATATGCTTCGCTAGCACCATATGGTGGAAATGTAGTAGGAATTGATGCTGCTCTCTGGCGTTATTTTAAGAAAACCAACACCCAAATTAGCTGGGCTGAAGCTGCTTTGCTTGCTGTATTACCTAATCAGCCCTCATCTGTTCATTTGGAGCGAAATCGGGAAATACTTAAACGGAAGAGAGATCGGTTACTGGATAAAATTTATGATAGTGGACTTATAGACAGTTCTATATTGTCATTGTCAAAGGAGGAATCCATTCCGGAACAACTTTTTCCAATGCCAAAAAATGCAATCATCCTGTTGGATTACTTGAAATCTAAATATCCTGATCAATATCGCTTTTATACAACCATTGATTTTTCTTTGCAAAACAGGCTGACGGAATTGACGGGCAATTATAGTCAGCAATTAAGAAATAATGAGATTCATAATGTTTCCGTTTTGTTGGTGGACAATATAAATGCAAATGTCCTGGCATATATACCCAATAACCCACTTCAGGACTCCACATTGCGAAACACTATGGTGGACAATATTCAGTCTCTTCGTAGTTCTGGTAGTATTCTGAAGCCTCTGCTATATGGGATGGCAATTGATCGTGGACTTTTAAATGAGCGCACTATTTTGGCGGATATACCTACACGAATTGGAGATTTTAATCCTGAAAATTTTTCTCGCACATTTTTAGGAGCAGTGACGGCAAAAAGGGCTTTGCAACAGTCGTTGAATATACCTGCAGTACGATTGTTGCAAGAATATGGATTGAATACATTTTATGAGAACCTTCATAAACTTGGTTTTCGAAGTATTCAGAAAAATGCAGATCACTATGGCTTAAGTTTAATTTTAGGGGGGGCCGAAGTGAAGTCTTGGGATTTGGCGATGGTATACTCTGGGTTGGTGCGACAATTGCATGATTATTTTGAATTTGCTGACGTTCGAAAAGGGAATCAGTATGCAAACATCCATATTCTGAAAGATGAAAGAGAATCCTCAGTAAGTACTACGCAAAAAGTGATGAGCAATGCTGCTATCTATCATATGCTGCATATGATGCAATCACCGCCGCCAAGTCAGTCCGATGAAATAGAAGATAACTCATTTCGAACGGATTTCATTTCCTGGAAAACAGGTACTTCATTTGGTTTTAAAGATGCTTGGTGTGTTGGTATCGATCCAAAATATACAATTGTTGTATGGATAGGCAATTCAAACGGACTTGGCAGACCAGGATTAATTGGCATTCATACCGCTGCGCCTTTGATGTTTCGTATTGCTCTAAGTTTGGGAATGCGTGCAGTCTGGCGCGAACCTCTGGATGAGATGAAGCCACAGGTAATATGCAGGGCAAGTGGATATCCACCGTCGCTGAATTGCCCTGAAACCGATACTCTTTTACTGCCCGTCACATCTAGTCTTTCGGTTTGCCCTTACCATAAACAATATTTTGTGGATAGGACCGAGCGCTATCGTGTGTTTTCAGAATGCGAATCCAATGCGCACAAAAAATTATTTTATGTTTACCCACCACTTATGGAGTATTATTATGCGCCAGGACACGTAAATTATATTGCATTACCTCCTTACAGAAATGATTGCAATCGTGCACAGCAGTCTTTAGAGAACACAATTCAGTTCATTTATCCCCAAAATCGCGCACAGGTTTTTATACCGATTGATCTTGATTTGGATTTTAACAAACCTGTTTTTAAGGTAGCTAGTAAAAATGCAGAGAGTGCAGTTTTCTGGTTTTTGGATGGGAACTATATAGGTCAAACCAATATACCCCATGAAATTTCCATTTTGCCCGAACCAGGCTTCCATAACCTTAAAGTGATCGATGATACAGGGCAATCTGCTTTTGTCCGTTTTGAATGTCTTCGTAGAAAATCTAAATAATGTGCGGCACAGGCTAAGTGATCCCTAATTACACACATTAAAAATAAATATTATATATTTGTGCCTGGTTCAGGATTATGAAGGTGCTTATTTTAATCTTCCTAGGTCTTGGAAGCATAGGTATGTTTGCCCAGACTCCAAAGTTCAGCAATGATTTTTTAAATATTGGAATTGGTGCCAGGGGAATGGCTCTTTCCGGCGCAGCTTCTGTATCTTCTGAATCTATTCAGTCTGCATATTGGAATCCGGCAGGACTTCCTTATTGTAAATCAGCTTTTCAGGTAAGTGCACAGCATGCAGAGTGGTTTGCCGGAATCGGAAGCTATGATTATATCGGTTTTGGTAAAAGTCTGGACAAGGAAAACCGCAGCTATGGTGCCCTGAGTCTGATACGAATGGCAATTGATAAAATTCCCAATACGCTTCGGTTAAGGGCTCCCGATGGAAGTATCGATTATAGTCGCATCGAAGAATTCAGTGTTGCAGATTATGCCATGTTGGTATCTTTTGGTAAAAAGATGAAAAATGAGAAATGGTCTTTGGGTGCAAGTGCAAAAATTATCCACAGAAATTTTGGAAGCTTTGCAAATGCCTGGGGCGTTGGAATAGACCTGGGTCTCCGCTACGAAGGCGGTTCATTTATCTTTGGTCTGATGGGAAGAGATATTACAACCACCTACAATGCGTATACATTTAGCTTTTCAGACGAGGAGAAGGCTATACTTCTTCAGACCAATAATCAGATTCCTCAGAGTTCAGTAGAATATACGCTCCCTAAAATAATTCTTGGAATGGCTTATAAAATAAAGCTAGGCGAACGCATTTCTGGGTTGGCAGAATTGGATTTAGAATGCTCCGGAAATGGCGTGCAATCTTCCCTTATAGCCACTCAATCATTTAATATCGATCCTAAATTTGGATTGGAGCTGAATTATAATCAAAAAGTGTATGTGCGTATAGGGGCTGGCAATTTTCAGTTAACACAATCCGTTGCAAATCCTGGATTAAAGGAATTTTCCTTTTATCCAACGGCTGGATTAGGATTGCAATTTGGAAAAATACATATCGATTACGCTATGACAAACATTGGAAATGCAGGTATTGGATTGTATTCTAATTTTGTATCATTAAGCCTTGACTTTTAATCATTGCAAAAGAAAATCTTCTGGTAGCAATGTCTTGTCTATTGCCACTCTTCAGCTTTGAAATTTCGAAATTCGCCATTCATATGAATTTGTTTGAGCCAATGCGCTCTTACCCTGCTTTGCGAAATCATTGCTTGTAATTGCGACGATAAGTAATCAAGTCGTTGCATTTCTTCAGGCATTTCTAATAGCGCATATTCCTCTGCCAGACTTAGCCCTACATAATGTCCCAAATCGTAACTGGAAAACTGTGACCAATTTATGAATTTATAAGGTTTAACCTGATTTAATTCACACAGTTCAGAAAATAGTTCCTTTACCTTTTGAACCAAATCTTTGTCGGAGTTAAAATTGGGCTCCAGATATTTTATAGTTGCAGCAGAGTATAGTTTGTTATTATATGTCCTGTGCACATCTATTACCTGAAAAGAACCTAAACTTTTCAACAGAACATCCATTCGACCATCATCATAAACTTTATGGATGGAATGTAATTTTACAAATGTGCCTGTTGTCATGAGTTGTTTTTGAACAAGGGGGATGATGCCAAATCCCATACCAGTGTCCTTACAGTCGTCGACAAGTTGTTTGTATCGTGGTTCGAAAATATGCAACCGCAATTCCTCTCCGGGAAATACAACAAGAGACAATGGGAATATAGGGATTATTATTGCATCAGCCATTGCGTTCATATATTTGAGCGATACGCACAATTACTTCTGAGGCTTTCTGTATGTCCTGTACGCTTACCCACTCTTTCTTTGAGTGAATTCCCTGTTCACCGGCAAATAAATTTGGACAAGGAAGCCCCATAAAACTTAACCGGCTACCATCTGTTCCTCCTCGAATAGCTCCTTTTTGAATTTCAATTCCAGCTTCTGAAATAGCTGCTTCTGCATATTCAACAGCTTTTGGATGATGTACAAGTACTTCTTTCATATTCCTGTACTGTTCATTGATTTTAAATTGAAAAGTACTGTGAGGATAGTTTCGTATGACTCGTCTTGTTATTTGTTCAAGGGTATTTTCGTGTTGTTTCAAGCTTGAAGTATTAAAGTCGCGAATGATGAATAATATACTAGCTTTTTCTAATTCAGCGGTAAGTTTTACAGGATGGATAAACCCCTGTCGGTCCTCCGTTTTCTCAGGTATCAAATGTTCCTTGGGAAAGGAAGCAATAATTTCGGATGCAATTTTTATTGCATTTTCCATTTTATCTTTTGCATAGCCTGGGTGTGTACTTACACCTGTAATCTCTATCGTCACACTATCCGCTGAAAAAGTTTCGTCTTCCAGGCTTCCCAAAGCACCGCCATCAAGTGTATATCCATAATCTGCTCCTAGTTTTTTTAAGTTTACATGGTCTACACCTCTTCCAATTTCTTCGTCAGGTGTGAAAAGTAGTTTGATTTTACCATGGAGAATTTCAGGATGCTTCAAAAGATAGAGAGCTGCCTCCATAATTGCCGCTACTCCTGCTTTATCATCTGCTCCCAACAAGGTCAAGCCACTTGCAGTAATGATGTCTTCGCCTTTTTTCTGGAGCAATTCGGGGAATTCTTTTGGACTGATTGCGATGTCCGGATCATCCGGTAAAATGATATCGGTACACTGATAATCTTTGTGAAGTATGGGTTTTACATTTGTCCCACTGCAGTCTGGTGCAGTATCCACATGTGCACAAAAACAAATAACAGGTAGATTTTTGTCAGAGGTTGGTGGTAAGGTTGCATATACATATCCCATTTCATCAAGTTCGACTTCTTGAAGGCCTGCTGATTTAAGTTCTTCAACCAGTAAGCGGCTCAGGTTTTTCTGTTTTTCGGTGGACGGAGTTGAAGAAGAGAAGGGGTCAGATTGGGTATCGATTTTCACATAACGCATAAAGCGGTCTCCAGCCGTTGTAAACTCTCTGTAAAGCATATTGTTATAGTAATAAGCTAAAAATAATATTATAGTATTCCTTCATTTGGTTTGAATAGGTAAAATTAGGGTTTTAGTCATAATATGAAGCTAAATATTCCAGATACCTCGAGGCCTAGAGTTGTTATAATTGGCGCTGGATTTGCAGGATTTACCCTTGCAAATTCACTTAAAAATGGACCTTTTCAGATTGTGTTGGTAGATAAGAACAACTACCATCAATTTCAACCTTTATTCTACCAGGTGGCAATGTCCGGATTAGAACCAAGTTCTATTTGTTTCCCCTTGAGAAAAAACTTTCAAAACCAGACGCATATAATCGTTCGTGTGGCAGAAGTCCGCTCTATATGTCCTGGTCAGAAAATGATAATAACAGATAAGGGATCATTGGATTATGATATGTTGGTATTGGCTGCGGGAGCAGAGACGAACTATTATGGAAATTCGAATTTTCTCGAGCATACTATACCGCTGAAGTCTGTATCGGAGGCACTTTTCCTTCGAAACAGAATTTTGGAGGATTTGGAACATGCCGTTTTGAAACAAAATCCGGATTCCATTCATCAATTGCTGGATATCGCGATCGTTGGTGGCGGACCTACGGGTGTGGAGCTGGCAGGCTCGCTCGCAGAAATGAAACGACACATTATTCCAAAGGACTTTCCAGATCTTAACCCACAATTCATGGAAATCCATTTGATTCAAGGTGCAGATCGCTTATTAAATACAATGTCGGAAAGCTCTTCTGAATCTGCTTTACATGAATTAAAAAAAATGGGTGTTCATGTCCATCTACAGGCGATTGTTAGTCAGATTGAAAATGGTTTTGTAGTTCTTAATAATGGCGAAAAAATCAGATGTGGTAAGGTTATTTGGGCTGCAGGGGTTAAAGCAGTTCGTCTGGATGGTCTGCCCGATGAAGTTTACACAAAGGAAGGCAGGATAATCGTAGACGAATTTTGCAAAATCCAATCGCTGAAGGAGGTTTTTGCGATAGGGGACATCTGTTATATGCCAACATCAAAATATCCAAATGGCCTTCCCGGAGTTGCACCTGTTGCAATGCAACAAGCGCGTTACCTCGGTATGCAATTAATTAGAATGCAGTACGGAAAATCCATAAAACCATTTGCGTATTCTGATAAAGGCTCCATGGCAACAATTGGACGCAATAAGGCGGTGCTTGATTTTGGATCGGTCCATTTGCAGGGCGTATTAGCATGGATAGCCTGGCTGCTGGTTCACATATATTATCTCATAGGAGTGCGCAATAGAATTATCGTAATGATTAACTGGATCTACAGTTACATATATTATGATCAGGCATTACGATTACAAATAAAACCGTACAAAAAAAAGTAGCCAAGACAAAATTACCTTTCAGGGTATACCAAGAACTCATCTAAAAAGAATAGGAAATAGGCACTGAATAATCAACAATGAGTTTATTTGAACAAAAGACCACTTCAATTACCAGTTGAAGTGGTCTCTTGTTCAAGGCTTTTCTTTTAATTAATAATTACAAAAGACTGGACGTACTTTGCGAACTTATTTTTCACTACGACACGGTATACGCCGGCTGTTTTTTGTCGGAAATCCGTCGATTTTATGCTCAGTTTATCCATTCCTTTGAGTATTCGGTAATCCCACACTCGTTCCCCAAGAAGGTTGTAAATTTCAATTGTACCTTCTTCTATTGGCGTTGTGAAGAGGATATCAAAATAACCATCATTTGGATTTGGAATAATAGTAAAGCCATCATGCACCTGAATTGCATCATTTCGCTCTTCATTTGATCTTTCCCCATCTGGATTTCTGTCTGAGCCATTGTCCACAAATAATTCAGGACAAACTTTACATGGACCCAAATAGGTATTTGGCGGTTGTTGGTTGACAAAGTCTGAATAGCGAACACATTTCGTCGTACAAACACCGTTGGATCCAATTTCTGCAACATATACCCGCTGTGGATTTGTACCACACTTCCAGCTGGCCAGAACCTGCTTAAATGGAGGAGGATATTTGCAATCCGGTAATCCGTCTCCATTGTTATCAACTTTGTCATCACCACCCGGACAAACATCGCAAACATCGATTACACCATCACAATCCCCATCTGTATAATTGGCAATTGTAACGACAGCGGTACAGGTAGATGTATGCCCATTCACGTCAGTCACAGTAACGGTAACTGTGGTAAATTTCGAACTCTTGCAATCCAATGTATCTGGATTAACAACTTTAGTTAAAATACCGCAATTGTCCTTTTTACTTAGAAGAACACTATCAGGCACAATCACCTTCACTTTTGATGGAGGCAATTGAACAGTCCAGTTCTTGCACTTGATATTTGGCGGAATGGTGTCAATAATATTCAGATTCGCAGTACACGTATCAGACAATCCCGTTGAGTCAGTCACTGTAAGAATTACAGTCCGTTTAGGCAAGTCATCGCATCCGAATATGTACCTGCTCAATTTCATGGACTTGATTCCACAATTGTCTGTTGAACCATTATTGATGTCACCAACCTTTAAAGTATACTGTCCGGTAGAATCCAGATAAACATTAATATCCTTACACTTGGCTACGGGTGGTTCGATTTCATAAACCTGTAATACATATTGGCAGGTTGACGAGTTGCCACATTCATCTGTAGCAGTCCAGGTAATTGTGTGATTACCTACAGGGAATACATAGCCAAGCAGCGTATGACTGAAATTCACATTGTTTATTACTGTGGTGGAATCCGTACATTCATCTGTTGCGGTTGCATCCAGGGAAGTGTTCGGAACTACATAATGGCAAGTCATCGTATCTGCTTTTCTGGTCAAATTCGTTGGGCATATTATAATTGGTCCAACCGTATCGACAACAGTAATAATCTGAGGTCCTTTGACTGTATAATTTCCACAAAAATCAGTTACCTGCCAGGTTCTGTATACCTTGGTTCCGGAGCAATTTCCGAAGATCAAAGAATCTGTATAGCTGACTGCAGGATCTGCATCACAAGGGTGCTGAATATTCGTTGGAACTCCGGTAACATCAGGTGTATATCCAAAATCACATGGAATCAAATCATTTTGAGCGCGTACCTGGAAATTATCAATGTATAATTCTTTGGTATTTTGATTTGAACCATTTGAATATCGAACCCGGATAAACAACAAATTAGGATTGTTCGCACCATTAATGGATCCCAGACATTCCACCCAATTTCCTGTTGTAAGATTTGTGACACTAAAGTTGGTCCAGTTGATTCCATTCGTACTGTAATCCATTAATAGCAAACTTGCACTTCCATTTCCTTTCTTCTGTGCCTGTACGTACACTTCGAAATTTGTAAAGGAGGACAAGTTATGTCCTGAAAGATTGAACTGCCAATGCCCGGGTACAGTTGAATTTTCCACACTTAAACCTTTTCCTGCAATGGAATTATTATCAAAGGCATTTGCACCAGAAACAACACCATCGACAGTTAAATAGGAATTGGAACTTGTGTCAATCTTTGAGTAAATTCCGGAATAGAGTTTAGGAGATAAGGTTGGATACGAATATCCCTTATTGAAGTTGTAGTTCACAAGTACCTTATTGCCTGGTATGGTTTTGCCTGAATAAACAGTAGCATTCGGAGGTAATGTAAATGTTGGATCAATTGTGTCAATGACCGTAATGATTTGATCACATTCATCAATGTTGTTACAATGATCTGTTCCTGTCCATGTTCTGGTAATTACATAATTGCCAGGGCAATTTCCAGGCGCAACCTGATCTCCATAAGTTAGGGTTAAAGGAGCACCGCAAAAATCAACTCCTACAGCAATTCCTGTATTTGAAGGAAGTGTTGAAGCGCTGCAACTAACTGTAATTGCCGGAGGACAAGTTACATTTGGTGGTGGCATATTCGGCACATAATATGTTGCAGAGCATGTTTTATTTGCCTCACAACTGCTGGTTACCGTAAATGTGACTGTTTTAATGCCACCACATGCGGATGGGGCTCCCGTATTGTTATTACCTATGGAAACATTACATCCTCCCGTCACAGATACCGTATTCAACCAATCGTTAAATAGTGAGTCAATTTTTGTCTGACTGTAGCAATACACAGAAACACCGGTATTAGTAGGACATTTAAGTACTACAGGAGGAGCTGCTGTGACGGTAAATACAGAGGAGCAGGTTCTGTTCGGTTCACAACTGGAAGTGACGGTCCATGTTACTGTTTTTGAACCTCCACATTTATCAGGCGCACCGGTATTATTATTGGATATAGCAGCATTGCAACCACCGGAGAATGATGCCGAATTCAGCCATGCGTTAAATGCATTGTCGATGGCAGCCTGCGTTTTACATGCAACTTCTGTATTGTTTCCTGGACAATTTAATACAACCGCAGGAGCCGATGTAACGGTAAACACGGCAGAACAAGTGACATTGGACTGACAAGTGGAAGCCACAGTCCATGTCACGGTTTTGGAACCGCCACACGCGGATGGAGCGGCACCTCCATTATTGCTCAGTACAGGATCACAACCTCCTGAAGAGCTTGCAGAGTTGAGCCATGCAGCATAAGCAGCATCAATAGCAGCTTGTGTCTGACAGGAAGCCTGTGTAGAGTTTGCTGGACATGTAAGAGTAACAGAAGGAGCTGCACTAACCGTAAATACAGAAGAGCAAGTCACTGGAGCTTCACAGCTAGACGTTACGGTCCAGGTTACGGTTTTCGAACCGCCGCAAGCAGAAGGAGCAGAACCACCATTATTTGATATTGAGATATTGCAACCTCCCGTAACAGTTGCTGAGTTCAACCAGTTTGCATACGCATCGTCCACAAAATTTTGAGATTGACAAGATGCAATTGTATCTCCTGACGGGCAAGTGACTGCGACAGCAGGAGCGGCAGTGACGGTAAAGGAAGCAGAGCAGGTCACAGGTCCCTGACAGGAAGAGGTGACGGTCCATGTTACCGTAGTGG
>CAZDQG010000019.1:0-60525 GCA_964507535.1 uncultured Saprospiraceae bacterium | reverse complement strand
ACTATGCCGATCGCAAAAACTGGGACCTGAATACTGCAAAGAAATGGCTTCGGCCTTTGCTCGCTTAAAAACTTTTCTTCCAGACTTTTTTCGATGCAATCCCTTTTCGTTTCAATTGCGAACAAACCTCCTCTTTTACATTGAAACTAAAGCACAAGGAATGCCCAGCTTGACCCTGCAAAAAACTAAAAAAATGAGCATATGGGATCGTCCGTTTGCTCCCAGGATTCGCACGAAATCTGTAAAGGTCTGATGCGCCTGTCTTCCTTTGGATGCTTGACAGAACTCCCACACAATACCAGCATACCCGCCTGGCTGTTTAATCAAGATGTTCTAAAATCCTTTCAGCTCGAATATACCTGGCGATAGGAGATCGTATACTCTAAAAAGCAACACATATACAGGACCTATTTGACCTGAAACTATAAAATTGGTGCTCGGATAATTATTTTAAAGGTTTTCACCCTGAGACTGAATCCAGGCCTCCTCCAGCTGTTCATAAAAGGATTCTCCAAACCGTCGGATAAGGGCAGATTTCACAAATCGGAAAAGGGGCATTTTTTCATTCTCGCCAAGTTTGCATCCCGCTTTACAAATATCCCATTGGTCATAATTGAGGGCAATAAATCCCTGACTTTTATTTTCCTTTACCCGAATCGGATAAAGGTGGCAGGAGATGGGTTTCCTGAATGTGGTAGCTCCGGCCTTCCATGCTTGTTCTATACCGCAAACTGCAATGCCATTCGCGTCCCGATTCATAAAGACACAAGCTCCATCCTTCATCAAGGTAGTTCCCCAGCTTTTCATTTCGCGGTAATAGGAGTACAGTCCTTCTGCTTCAATGCGGGCGTTGCTTTCAGCCGATAAGAACTCCCGTACCTGTGGATACGCGCGCTCCAGCTCCTCTTTTTCTTCCTCCAGCAGAGGTGCACCAAAGTCACCATCATAACAACATGCTCCTTTACAGGCATTCAGGGCGCAGATAAATTGAGCTTCCATGACCTCTTCGCTGATCAGAATATTGTCGATCATCAATATCATCCCACAAAGGTACAGGCTTACTGCTATCCCGATGACTTAAAACTACCTGTATAAAGCCAGAAATCTGAGCTCTTAAATTGCCAGCTTTTTCCTTGTGATCCGCAAAAACATTATACATTTGCGGTTTGTTTTGAATAAGAAAGTACATCGTATCTCATGGATAAGTTAAAATCCCTATTTAAAGAGCGCTTTTTAGCCGCCTCAGATGAAATCAAGTCTCTGGTTAAGGACCACGGAACGAAAGTAATTGACCAGGTTCAAATTGAACAGGTGTATGGCGGTATGCGAGGAATCCAAAGCATGGTATGGGAAACCTCATCACTTGATTCTAAAGAAGGTATCCGGTTCCGTGGATATTCCATTCCGGAATTGCGAAACCTGTTGCCAAAAATAAATGATGCCACAGAACCTCTCCCCGAAGGGCTTTTCTGGCTGATGCTTACAGGCCAGCTTCCTACAGAGGAGGATGTCAAATGGTTGAGCAGTGAATGGCTGAAAAGAGCCAAACTTACCGAAAAGGACACCGAATTGCTGGATCATCTTGACTCTGCAATTCACCCCATGACGCAATTCAGTATTGCCATTATGGCCATGCAGTCCACAAGCAATTTTGCCGTTGCCTATGAAAATGGGATGAACAAGAGCAATTACTGGGAATACATGTATGAGGATTGTATGAACCTCATCGCAAAGCTTCCTCTTGTTGCGGCTTATGTATACCGGAAAACATTCCACGATGGTAAGCACATCCCTGCTGACCCTACTTTGGATTGGAGCGCCAACTTTGCACATATGCTGGGTAAAGATTCTCCTGAATTCCGCGATCTCATGCGATTGTACCTTACCATCCATGCCGACCACGAAGGTGGAAATGCATCTGCTCATGCCGTGCATCTGGTAGGTTCTACCTTGGCCGATGCATATCTGTCCCTGGCGGCTGGTATGAATGCCCTTGCAGGACCACTGCACGGACTTGCAAACCAAGAAGTTATGGATTGGATCTACGACATGGTACGGGATTTAGGTACAAATACACCAACCAAAGATCAGATCGCAGAGTACGTAAAAACGACACTGGCTCAGGGAGTTGTAGTACCTGGATATGGCCACGCCGTGCTGCGCACCCCGGATCCACGCTTTCTTGCACAAATGGATTTTGCAAGAAAACATTGTCCGAACGACCCCATGGTCAACATTGTCTGGCATGTATATGATGTGGTGCCAACCATCCTGCAGAATCTCGGCAAGGTAAAAAATCCATGGCCAAACGTCGATGCACACTCAGGTGCCTTGCTGGAGCACTATGGAATGAAGGAACACAATTTTTATACGGTATTATTCGGTGTGTCCAGGGCATTGGGTGTTTTGGCACAACTATGCTGGGATCGCGCATATAACCTTCCTCTTGAGCGCCCTAAATCCATGACCACAGAAGAAATCAAAGAAATCTTATCCCTTTCAAACAATTAATATACCAACGCATATGAATTTTCCGGATCAACTGAAGTATACAAAAGAACACGAATGGATTCTCGTGGAAGGCAATACCGCTACTATTGGTATTACTGAATTTGCCCAATCCGAACTTGGAGACATTGTATATGTGGAAGTCGAAACAGTAGGCGAAGTGGTTCCTAAAGACGAAATATTCGGAACTGTAGAGGCCGTAAAAACGACCTCGGACCTCTTCATGCCTGTCAGTGGTAAAGTTCTTGAGTTCAATCCTTCCCTCGATGAAAAAGATGGAAACGATCCCACACTCATCAATTCTGATCCCTACGGGCAGGGATGGATTATTAAAATTGAAATATCCAACGCTTCAGAACTTGCAGATCTGCTCGATGCAGCGTCCTACCGCAGTCTGATTGGACATTAATCCGCACAAGATTAGTGCAATATGAGTTTCATAGCTCCGGATCGCTATCTGGGTTGGGCTTGGTTTATGGTGTTTTTTATAATGGTCGCCTCCTTGCTTCCAGGATCCCAAATCCCAAAAATGAATTGGGATTACCTGACCGGACTTGATAAAATTGGCCATTTTCTGTCCTACGGCATTTGTTACTATTTATTTTTGAAATACTTCGCGCTGGTTCCCCAAAAAGACAAAAGTTCCCTTTCCGGATTCCTCCTTTTCGCAATGGGCCTGTGTATGGAAATCCTTCAAAAATGGTGTAATCAGGGACGCCATTTTGATGTATCAGACCTTCTTGCAAACACTTTCGGTCTGTTAACCGCCTACGCGCTAAGCCGGATTTTCTTAAAATAGATACATGCCTAAATGCTCATGTGGTTTCCAAAACCCGGTTCGTCTCATTTTAAAATGCTATAATAATCCGGCTGGATTAATTTTATGCCATGCTCAGGCCTAGCTCAATTTTAAAAAATGGATATTCATCTTGCGCCCTGCTTTTGGTGATGAGTACCTTGATCCTTGTGAATGTAAATATTGCAAAATGGAAGGAAGGTAAAGTCATTGATTGGGATGTCATCGGATTCTATGCATACCTGCCCGCCACATTCATTCATCACGATTTCAAACTCAATTTCATAAAGGACCATCAACCCTTATCTGAAGAAGAGAAAATCTGGCCACTGCAAACTCCCAATGGGGGACTGGTCATTAAACCAACGATGGGTATGGCCATCCTCTATGCACCCTTTTTCTTTGCAGCACATATTCATGCCCAGTTTGCCGGAGAAAAAGCACATGGCTTCAGCCCGATCTACCACATGTATATCAACTGGTCTTGCCTTTTTTACTTGTTTCTTGGCTTGCTTTGCCTGCGTGCTGTGCTCCTGCCCAGGTTTGGAGACCTTATAACTGCGGTCACCCTGATTGCTGTAGTTCTGGCCACAAATGCACTGTATTATGCCAGCACCGAGGCCGCGATGGCCCATGTATACAATTTCTCCCTGCTCTCGATATTTGTTTATGCCGTCATACGGTGGTATGCTTCCAAACACTGGCAGATGGCCCTGCTGATGGGAATAACATTCGGACTGCTCGTCCTGATCCGGCCGGTCAATCTGAGTTTCTTGCTGATCCCTGTCCTTTATAAACTTACTAACGTTCGTATGGTTCCGGGAAGAATTCGCGAATGGATTCACCAGCCGCTCCATCTGATTACCTTTGCCGGATCCGCATTTCTCATTCTTGTACCTCAGCTGCTCTATTGGAAAGCTGTAACCGGTTCCTATGTGTTCTATTCTTATTTTGACGAACGATTTTACTTTTTAAATCCTCATATCCTGGATGGTTTGTTTAGTTTCCGCAATGGATGGCTGGTGTATACTCCCATAATGACAGCTGCTCTTGCAGGTGTTTTTTTATTGAAGGAGCTCAAAACGGAATTTGGAATGGTCCTCATGGTGATATTGCCGGTTTATTTTTGGCTTGTGTTTTCCTGGTGGTGTTGGTGGTACATCGGATATGGTAACCGGGCAATGATCGACATATACCCGTTATTGGCAATTCCTTTGGCTGCCTGTTTTACTGCAGTTTCAAAATTGCCAAAAACACAGACCATCCTGCTGCGTTGTGTATTTGTGCTACTGTTTGGTCTGAACATTTTTCAAACCATCCAGTACAGAATGGGATTAATCCATTTCGACGGAATGACGTGGAAAGCATATGTAGAATCTTTTGGACGATTGCATTATACAGATGCCTATAAACAAGCCATTCAAAGGCCCGATTACGAACTTGCAAAGAAAGGAAAGTAAACCTGTTATGTCCCGTATCAGAATTGTTTGAATTGAAGCCTTTGCCTGTTCCTTTTAAACTAATTTTGCAATCTCACCGTTACTACAACATGCGATTCATTATCCTCTTTTGTTTTCTTCTAAGCAGCTCCCTGCACGCTCAGGACCCTCGTCTTGCACAGCAATATTATGAGGATGGAGAGTATGAGAAAGCATCGGTTCTCTATAAGTCACTGATGGACAACAACCCGGGCAGCGATGCCTTTTTCAGCCGCTACCTGGATTGCCTTACGGCCCTCAAACAATTGGATCAGGCTGAAGATGTCGTTAAAAAAGAAATAAAAAAACGACCAAAGGAGGCACAGCTCCATGTCTTATATGGCAACCTGCTTTTCAACCGTAATGAGCCTAAGGAAGCGGAAGACCACTACCAGGAAGCGATCAACCGCATGGGTTCTGATGTGGGCGCCATTCATAGACTGGCTAACGCATTTATCAATATCAACAGATATGATCTTGCCATCCAATGCTATGAAAAAGGCGAAAAAATATCAAAACCTCCTTCGAAATTTACCTACAACCTGGCCGACCTCTATCGCAGGCAAGGGGATAACCGGAAAATGATAGAATATTACCTCGATGGCCTCGAAGACAAGAGCGTTCAGTTACAGGCCGTACAAAGTACCCTGATCGTTTTTCTAAATCCGGACATGTACCGATATCTTCAAAGCCAGCTGTACCTGCGACTTGAAAAAAACCCGGAATCCAAAGATTTTGCAGAACTCTTACAATGGGCCTTTATCCAGGTTAAAGACTATGCAGGTGCTTTGCGACAGGCAAAAGCACTCGATAAAAAGCTTAGCGAGAATGGCCAGAGAGTATATGGACTTTCACTCACAGCGTATCTCGACAACGATTACCGCACAGCAATCGATGGATTTGAGTACATCAAAAACCTGGGCCCAAGTGGAACGTTCTACCACGAATCCTGCCGTCAGGTTTTGATTTGTAAACGTCAACTCATCGTCGAGAAAAAAGATTACAGAACAGAAGATTTGCTGACGCTGGAGCAGGATTATAAAAAATATAAGGAAGAATTCGGTAGCAATTATTTAAGTGCACAGCTGATTATTGAATATGCCGAACTGGAAGCACGATACCTTCAAAAACTTGAGGAAGCCATTCACCTGCTTGATGAACTGGTAAGCAGCAAAGTCGTGGAAGCGCATATTAAAGCGAAAGCAAAACTTGATCTCGCAGATTATTATCTCATAACGGGTGAACGCTGGGAAGCCACATTGCTGTATTCACAGGTTGACAAGGATTTCAAAGAAGATGAACTGGGCGAAATGGCCCGCTTCCGAAATGCGCGTCTCTCTTATTTTGCTGGCGATTTCCAATGGGCCCAGGAACAATTTGACATTCTAAAAAGAGCTACCAGTAAACTGATCTCAAACGATGCTATCGATTTGTCCGTATTCATAATGGATAACCTGAACCAGGATACAACGGGAGAATCACTGATGAAATATGCATCTGCAGAACTCAAACTTTTTCAAAATCAATACGATTCTGCATTATTCATCTTAAATCAAATTCCATTCAAGGATCCTGATAAAAAATCTTTGGAAGATGACGTGTGGTACCTCGAGGGAAAAATTTACGATCAGCAAAGGCGCACGGATGAGGCCTTGGAAAAGTTTAAACTCATCGTCGAAAAGCATGCTGAAGAAATACGAGCCGATAATGCATTGTATGAAATGGCTCGTATTTATGATTACCAGAAAAACGACAAGGAAAAAGCCAAAGAGTTGTATGAAAAGCTCTTCCTGGATTTCAGCAACAGTATTCTTGCCGTAGAAGCACGTAAGCGATACCGCTATTTACGCGGAGATAAAGTGCAATGAGTTTTGTGCAGATCGTCTGATCTACAGCGCATCCAATCAATTAACCATCCTCCCGATACCTCGCCCTATATTTTTGTAGAAACACCATTCCTTTAAGCGGAATTCCAACTAAGAGAAATATCTCCCTGCGCAAAGCCGAATGCGCACTGCTTATGATTTGGATTTCTTCTTTCACTTTACGTTTAACCAAGCAAAGCACGCCAAATTACCTTTCTGCTTTAAACCTTTTCTTAACTTTGATATCTATTGTTCATAAAACAAAATATATGAAACCTATTTATTCCTTATTACTTAGCTTATGTGCCAGTGTGATGTGTTTGCAATTACCAGCACAGTCCACTTCCACAGACTCTACTGGTCTTCCGGGTGAACAGTTCAGTCTTCAAGCCGCCCTGGACTTGTTTAAGAAAGCTGCATCACCGGAAGAATTTGAAAAATTGATCAACTCTGAAGACCAGCATGTAAATAATCTGGACCTCAATGGAGATGGCCAAACGGATTATATCCGCGTCATCGACAAAATGGAAAAGGATCTGCATGTTTTTGTCCTGCAAGTTCCGGTATCCGATTCTGAGAGTCAGGATATCGCCGTCATCGAGCTTGAAAAAACTGGCAATGAAACTGCTATACTCCAGATTATTGGAGATGAAGATATTTATGGAGAACAAATTATCGTGGAACCTTCCGATGAAGATTCCAACGGTGAATCGCACGAAGGGGAGATGAAAAAAGGAGGTGGTCCGCTTCCGTATTTTAATGAAAACAATATGGGCATAGTAGTCAATGTGTGGTTGTGGCCTTGCGTACGCTTTGTATATGCTCCGGTCTATCACCCATGGATCTCCCCCTGGAGATGGGCTGTATATCCTGCATGGTGGAGACCCTGGAGACCCCTCAGATGGCATGTATGGCATCCGTTCTATTTTAGACCTCGCCCAGGATTTGCTGTTGTGAGCACACACCGCGTAGTTCGTGCACATCGGATCTATACGCCCCACCGCGTAACTTCAGTAACTGTTCGTACGAGACATGCTGCACCCGTTAAAAACTATAAGGTCACCCGTACCAAAACCACAAGGGTAACAACTGGACCAAAGGGAAATACAAAAGTGAAAACCACCCGTACAACAACGCGCGTGAAAAGAAGGTAAAAGCACACTACTTATAAAAAAAGCTGTTCAAAAAGGACAGCTTTTTTTATAATACCTCTTCCTATCCGTTTACAATTTAATCCATTTCAAACTTTGAAAAGCATCTGAGGGATTACTGCTCACTTGCAGGAAATAAATTCCGGGAGCAAAGGTATGCACATCCAAATGCAGCTTTGATGTGCCTTGGTTCAAATGATAAGCATTTTCAATCATTACATTACCTTGCAGATCTGTAATTCGAAGCACAATCGTGTTACTGCCTTCGCAATTGGCCTCAATAAAAAGATCATCTGTGACCGGATTGCTTAATGTTTGAACATAAGTTTTGGTGAACTCTATGATACCCGTATTTATTTTACATGAAAGACCTCTGCGAATTTGTCCCCGCAACTCCCCGGAGGGATTGGCTGCAGTAAAGACGTTAATGTAGGCATTGTCGTTATCAATTTTGGATGCTGTTGCACTGCTGATGTTCACTACTCCGGTAGCATAGGGGTTGGGTAGATTCAAAGGAATCAGAATGGGACCATTCGACCCGAATGCGGCATCGCGAATATGTGTCGAAACGGCATCGCCATTCACATCCGTCGTATAAAGACTGTACTCCAGTTCCGTGTTGGCTTTATTTATGGCAATATGAGCGGCACCGTTGGCTGGTAAGGTTTTTTTAGGCACTTCCTGATCTCCACAAAGATCAAAGGCAAATGCTTTCATAAGATTGTTTTGAAATTGTCCCCTTATTTCCCCGTCAGGAAACGCAGTCGTATGGATATTGAAATACAATTCATCCTTAAGATATGCTTTTACATGATCTGGTTGCAAAGGCACTATTCCAGAATACACCCCATCTAATAGCGAAGGCTTCGTCATTTCTGCAAGAACAGGTCCCTTCTGACCTGCAGCTCCCAGATGAATATGGGCGGAGACAGGATCCAGTCCTTCGTATAAAACAAAATAACTTAAACTATCCATTTTTGGAAAATTTAAAAATGAATACGCCAATCCCCTTGCAGATGTGGTCACAGGCGGTACTTCCTGATTCCCATTTAATAAGGCATCATTTGAAAAGACCGTCCCCAAAAGAATCTGTCCTCTGATTTCGCCATCGGGAAAACTATCTGTATGAACATTTATATAAGCTCCGGAGTCGATCATGTTAAAGAAAACGTCTTGCACCAGATTGGGGTCCGTAATCTCCCCGTCGAGAAAATTGCCTGTGCCCAGATCAGCAAGAACAGGCCCGGAAGAAAATTCACTACCTGCGTGGATATGCGCTGCTTTTACAGGTCCACTGAGCCGGTCCAAGAGGACCTTATAGGACATACGGGTCAGATTTGGCGAAAATCGCAAGGTGCCTAAACCAAATCCGGAAGAGGCATTAGGGGGAATCTGACTACCGCCTGTTAGTGCAACAGGATATACATATTCGGCACGCCAATAAAGTTGCCCACGGATTTCGCCATTGGGAAATCCACTTGTTTTAATATTGACATATAGTTCACCAAGGGTGGCCAATTCTATAAAACGACTTGGAGTTGCCAAATCTGCTTTTATGCGTTTCCCCTGCACGTATGCTGACAAATCCAAAAACTCAGGACCCGCAACATCAAAACTTCCAACATGCAGATTGCAGGCTAGAATACTTCCCGTCAGATTTGAAAATGCACCATGCACCTGAAGACTCTTTAAATCCTCTGAAAGCAAAAAGGTCATCAGTCCTGTAGCATCACCTCGTACAGGTGGTACTTCGTTATTTGTATTCATTTCAGCTACGAAAAGTAACTGGCCATTTTCGGCTTTTGAAACATGCATGAAACACAAACTTACCATACATGCCATCAAAACAGAGTAGATGCGGTTTCCGTTCATAATAATGATTTTTCCAATCCTGCAATATATCGGATGCTGTTCCGTGAATGAGAAAGCGGATGTAACAAAAATAAGTCCTGGAGATTAGCACTCCAATTTTTTGTAAAAGTTTCTTGAAACCACTTTTTTAACGGAGCATCTCTCTTTACAAGAGTGCCTTTGCTGATTGAACGATATCGTTCACCCCAAGTCCGTACTTATCCAAAAGCTCCATGGGCTTTCCGGATTCGCCAAAGCTGTCATTCACAGCAATAAAGGATTGCCGCGTAGGATGTTTTTGGGAAAGCAGTTGAGCAATACTGTCGCCCAATCCTCCATTGCGCTGATGTTCTTCACAACTAACGACACGACCGGTTTTAACTGCAGATGCGAGAATGGTCTCCTCATCAAGTGGCTTAATTGTATGTACATTGATAACTTCGCAATCTACACCCTGCTGCTCGAGTATTCGTGCTGCCTCCAAGGCATTCCAAACCAAATGTCCAGTAGCAATCAGACTAATATCGGAACCTGATTTCAAAACCTGTGCCTTGCCAATTTCAAATGGCACATGTTCAAGGAATACAGGCCAGTCAGGTCTCCCAAACCGCAAATAGACAGGACCTTGATACGATTGAATTGCCGCCGCGGCAGCCCTCGTTTGAGAGGCATCGGCAGGAACAATAACAGTCATTCCCGGCAGCATTTTCATCATTCCAATGTCTTCTAGGATTTGATGTGTAGCACCATCTTCTCCCAGTGTAAGCCCTGCATGCGATGCACAGATTTTAACATTTTTCCCGGAATAGGCCACAGACTGACGAATCTGATCATAGACGCGGCCCGTACTAAAATTAGCAAAGGTTCCTGTATAAGGAATCTTGCCTGTAGTGGCAAATCCAGCAGCCATGCCAATCATATTGGCTTCGGCAATTCCCGTTTGGAAAAACCGCTCCGGAAATTCCTTTTCAAAAGCATCCATTTTTAAGGAGCCAACCAGATCTGCACATAATGCCACTACATTGGGATTGGCCTTCGCAGCATCCATAAGTCCTTCTCCAAAGCCATTTCTCGTCGCTGCTTTCCTTGTCGATTGATAGTGGTCCCAACTCATTTTTGTAAACTTAATTTATATGTGTACGGATCTGATTTGATTCCTGTATATGATTTTATTGCCAAAACGGAATACGTAACATTGCCGGTTTGGCATTCTTTTAATGCTCTCTACTAAAGCCTCAATAATCTCCCAGAGTCTCCTCCAGTTGAGACAAGGCCGCTTCAGCCTGCTCCTTATTGGGAGCCACCCCATGCCATTTATGCGTACCCATCATAAAATCCACGCCAAACCCCATTACGGTTTTCATAAGTATGACTACAGGTTTTTTATTTCCGCTTGCTTCAATAGCTTGTTCGGTAACCTTGACTACATCCTCCATGTCGTTTCCATTCATAAACAGCAGTTCCCATCCAAAGCTGCGCCATTTCGCTTCAAGATCACCAAGACTCATCACCTTGTCCGTGGGACCGTCGATCTGCTGACCATTCCAATCGACAGTTACAATGAGATTATCGGCTTTATAATGTGCTGCAGCCATCGCTGCTTCCCAAATTTGACCTTCCTGAAGCTCACCATCGCCAGTAAGCACAAAAACCTTTGATGGGTCCCTGTCAAGTTTTTTAGATAAGGCTGCACCCAATGCGACACTCAAACCCTGACCAAGTGATCCGGAAGCTACACGCACACCTGGTAAACCTTCGTGTGTAGTTGGATGGCCCTGAAGGCGGCTGTTGATTTTTCGAAAGGTATTGAGCTCCTCCACAGGAAAATATCCGGACCGGGCCAAGACCGCATAAAATAATGGAGATATATGACCATTGGAAAGGAAAAATAAATCTTCATTCCTCCCCTCCATTTCAAATGGCAGTTTCTTGTTGAGAAATTTAAAATACAATGCAGTGAGGAAGTCTGCGCAACCTAATGAACCTCCGGGGTGTCCACTCGCACATAAATAGGTTTGACGTATAATGTCTCTTCTGATCTGGGATGCAATCCGTTTGAGTTCGAATAGGTTCATATGGTGAAACAAAGTTAGCGAAAGTCCGCAAACTTGTAGTTCAAGACTATGAAATTCACAAGATTAAAGTTTTGCAAATATTACCATGTAAATACAATCAGTCCTGATTAAAATAGTGCTCAATAAATTCCATTTGAAGATGGAAGGCTTCTTTCCAGTATTCCTCATCATGAGCTCCCGGCATCTCCAGGTAGGTGTGGGACAGATTCTGATGCAACAAATTTTGGTGCACCTTCCGGTTTACATCAATAAGAAAATCAGATGTTCCGCAATCAATCCACAAGGCCGTATTCTTCAAATGTTCCCGCTGCAGGAGTTGGTAACAACTTTGCTTTTCCCATTGCCTCCGCTTTGTTTCAGGATTACCTAACAAATCCTCCAGGTTCCATTCTGTACTGAATGGCAGTAGATCAAGCACCCCACTGGAGCTACCCACCATTCCGAATAGCTCTGGATGTTTCATGGCAATCAACAGTGCACCATGCCCACCCATACTGATACCCGAAATGGCCCTTTTCCTCCTATCTTTTGATACCGGATACCGGGATTCTATAAATGAAATGAGATCTTTAGATATATAACTGGCATATTGATGTTGCTTGTTCCCATCAATATCTAAATACCAACTATCTGCATTGCCTTCAGGACATACAATCCAAATCTGCATGCGTTCTGCCCACGCTTGCAATTCGGGAATCAGCTCAAGCCACGAGCCATAGTACCCCCCATGCCCATGCAATAAATACAACACGGGATGCTGGACTTCAGCTTTCTGAAGATGTATTGGCCGCAGGACCAGGACAGGCATGTTTCGTTCCAGGGATGTGCTGTAAAAGTGAAGCACGTCCGTTCCATTGTCAAATGAATTCATTCCACTAAAATTTAAAACAAACCAGCTAAAAAAAATAAATGCACCCATCTGGCAATGATTCTATGTTTAGGATGGGAACAAAGGTAGGACCCGATCTGCTTCCAAACACCGCAAAACCAAATTCAAATTAAACAAGCGTGTATTTCAGATGAATCGCTATTCCGAAAAATCAAAGGAGAGCCTGAATCGTTTAAAACAGTTTTTTACATTTGAGTTGGAATGCAGGGCAAACATCTCTTTTCCATTGATATGCTGCGCGGACTCGTGGCGCTCCTGGTATGCTTATACCATTTAAGTGAAGGTTTCCTTCCTGCGACCAGTGTATTCCGCTATATTTTTTCCAGAGGTTATTTGGGTGTTGAAATCTTTTTCGTAATCAGTGGATTTGTGATTCCATATACCATGTTTAAGGGAGATTACAATGTTAGGGACGCACCCCGGTTTCTCATCAAACGCCTGCTTCGTATCGAACCTCCCTATTGGTGCAGTATTGTTTTGATTTACATCATTGAATTCCTGTCCACATTTTTCAGTCCGTACAAAGACAAAAAAATCATACTGGACTGGAAAAACATCCTGTACCACATTTTGCATTTAAACGATATCCTTGGAAAAAGCTGGCTCAAAGGAATCTACTGGAGCCTGGCAGTGGAAGTCCAATATTATATGCTGATGGCACTGATTTTTCCATTATTGATATTCAAAAATAAATGGATCAGCACCGGAGTCCTTTTCGCATTTTGCATGGGTCGTTGGCTGGAATTGGATCATACCGTACTATATTATGGATGTCACTTTGTAGCGGGCATCATACTCTTTAATTACCATATCCACAAATTAACAAAACGAGAAAGTGGAATTGCACTGGCGATCACATTTGCACTGTGCTTCTGGTGCTTTGACATCTACCACCTTTGTGCCATCGTAGGCGCTTCCCTATTTATTCTATACTTCGATTATTTCATTGGAGCACTTGTGACTTTGGGCAAATGGTCCTACTCCTTTTATCTCATACATATCCAGATAGGATGGACGCTCATGGACGCACTTGTCCGGAGTTACCCGCAAGGAAACCGCCTCGAATTCATGTGTTGGAGCATCCTTTGCACAACCCTCGCATCTTATTTCTTTTATACCTATATAGAAAAACCAAGCCACCGTTGGTCGCATCAGATCAGGATGAAAGGTAATCACCCGGAAAGCTGATTGCAGGTGTAACTAACAAACATTTGTATGTATTGGTGCGTAAATTCCCGCTGGATAAGAATTCACATTTGAACGGATCCCTCAATCCTTATCTTTCACATCTCCGGATCTCCTATAATTTCTGGCCATTATTTTTAAAGTAGCCATTTCCTTCATCATCTCGCGCGCTTCCTCGCAGGGCGCGCCGAAATACGTCTTTCCACTTTCCAGGTTCTTGGAAGATCCGGATTTGGCAAGTACCGTTACATGATCCCCGACCACAAGGTTCTGTGCAAGGCCCACCTGACCATATAAGGTTACATGATCTCCAATGATCGTTTTTCCCGCAACTCCAACCTGCGCTGCAAACAGGCAATGTTTCCCGATGACCACACCATGGCCTATATGCACCTGACAATCCAGTTTGGTACCTTCGCCAATTATCGTATCGCCACTCACACCCTTATTGATGGTGCATCCTGCACCAATGTCCACGTGATCATGCAAAATGACACGGCCGCCAGATCTCCACTTCCGGAACCCTTCCGCAGTTTTTTTGAAATAAAATGCATCCGTTCCTATGATGCATCCGGCCTGAACAATAACATGGTTGCCTATGACGGTATGTGAACCGATATGCACATTACATCCGATCATCGAGTGCGCTCCGATAACGACATGCGGTCCGATAGTGGCGCCCGGCTCAATCACTGCGGTCGGATCAATCCACGCACTGTCTGCAATAAAACTGTTTTGCACTTCGAAAGGCCGTGCCTCAAGCACCAGCTGATTATAAATTTCAAATGGTTGTGCGGCAACCAACAAGGTTTTTCCTTCAGGGCATTCTGCTTCCTTGTTAATCAAAATAGTTGTCGCAGCAGAGTAAATGGATTTTTGATAGTATTTTTCGGCATCGACAAATGTAAGATCACCTTCTGTGACTTTATGGATCTCATTGATCCCATAAATCATTTGATCCTTATTGCCAATGATTTGCAGACCAAAGCGACCTGCAAGTTCCTGTACATGTATTGGATTTGCTAATTTCATCGATTGCGTTTGTCTAATGTGCCTCTAACCAATTTGATCCCGATCCGATACCCACATCAATAGGCACCTTCAAATGTGGTATGGCATGTTTCATTTCATGAACAATTATTTCCTTTGCCTGCTCAAGTTCTGATTTTGGCGTATCAAATACCAACTCGTCATGAACCTGCAGAATCATTCGCGTATCCATTTTTTCTCGATGCAATTTTTTATGTATTTTGATCATCGCCAGTTTAATCATATCCGCGGCAGTTCCCTGAATAGGCGTATTGATTGCGACGCGTTCCGCGTTTGACCTTGCGAGTGCATTCCTGGAATTGATATCCCTGAGTACGCGTTTGCGGCCCATCATTGTACTTACATAACCATTTTTACGTGCATCTTCAACAACATCTGACATATACGCCTTCAGACCATGATACGTTTTAAAATACAAATCGATCAGTTCTTTGGCTTCCGCCCTTCCTATATTCAGTTGCCTTGAAATATTGGTTGCACCGGCACCGTACAAAATAGAAAAATTGACTGTTTTGGCCCGGCGTCTTTGCTCCGCAGAAACGTTTTCATAGGCTACTCCAAATACCTTTGCAGCCGTCGCCCTGTGTATATCCTGGTCTTTGCGAAAGGCATCCAGCATCATCTCTTCATTGGCAATTTCGGCTATAAGCCTGAGTTCAATTTGAGAATAGTCTGCTGATATGAGCACATGGTTTGAATCCCTGGGTATAAATGCTTTTCGAATTTCCCGGCCCGCCTCGTCTTTAATAGGGATATTTTGCAAATTCGGATTTTCACTGGATAAACGCCCGGTAGCTGCGCGTGCCTGATTGAACGAACTGTGTATGCGCCCTGTCTTTGGATTGATCATCACGGGCAACGAATCCACATATGTGGATTTTAATTTTGAAAGTTTGCGATGATCCAGGATATCATGCACAATCTCGTATTCATCTGCCAGCTCGCTGAGCTTCTCCTCATCTGTTGAGTATTGATTGGTGCTTGTCTTTTTCCAGCGATAGGGAATCTTCATCCGTTCAAACAGCAATTCCCCTATTTGTCTTGGACTGGCAATATTGAATTTTACTCCCGCCTTTTTATATATCTGGTGTTCTGCATCTCTGATCTGTTGATCCAGTACTTTGCTGTACTCCTTTAAAAAATCTCCATCAATGCGCACCCCTTCGTATTCCATTTCACAGAGAACGGGAATTAACGGCAACTCAATCGTACTAAGAACATCTGTTAGTTTTTGAGTTTCAATTTCCTTTTTAAGTATTTTTTTTAACTGCAGGGTGAGATCCGCATCTTCAGCTGCATATTCCTTTATTTTTTCAAGAGCCACATCGCGCATGGATCCCTGCGAAGCACCTTTTTTACCGATAAGTTCTTCAATGGCAACCATTTTATAGTTCAAATAAGCCTCAGCAAGATAATCCAGCTTGTGCCTTAAATCAGGTTCAAGCAAATAATGTGCGATCATCGTATCAAATTCAGGTGCATGCATGGTCACGCCATACCAGCGCATCATCAACATGTCGTATTTGATATTTTGTCCGATAAACTTTTTTTGTGGGTCTTCCAGCAGCTTTTTGAATCGATGTACCAACTTTAATGCCTCTGGTTGACTTGAGGGCACCGGGATGTAATACGCCTTTGAGGCTTTTATGCAGAAAGACATTCCTACGAGTTCGGCCTGATTGGCATCTATCCCTGTAGTTTCTGTATCAAAAGAAATGCGTTCGGCTTTCTCCAATATTCCGATCAATTCTTTAATTTCCTCATCGCTCTGCACCAGTTCGTATTGGTGCGGCGTATTGTGTATGTCGTGCTCCGCGATTTTATATTCCGTTTTATTCTGCGACTGTTCCACTGTTTCTTCTGCAAATAGGGCGGATTGGGTTGGTTCTGTTGATGCGCCAAGGATGGTATGTGCCAGGCTTCGGAATTCGAGCAATTTGAAGAGTTCCATCAGCCGTTGCTTGTCGAAGCCTTCTATCCGGTACAGTTTTTCATCAAATTGAATGGGTGCATGAATATCGATCCTGGCCAACTTCTTGCTTAATAATGCCTGGTCCGCAAATTGTTCGACTTTCTCCTTCAGCTTACCGGCGACTTTGTCTTTATTTTGAATCAAATTCTCCACGGTATCGAATTCTTCAAGCAATTTGACGGCAGTTTTTTCGCCCACACCCGGAATACCCGGTATGTTATCCACAGCATCGCCCATCAATCCTAATAAGTCAACAACCTGGTCTACACGCTTGATGCCCCAGGATTCAACAATTTCTTTAGGACCAAGTATGTCCGTGCCATTTCCCTGGCGCGAAGGTTTGTACATGAATATGTGGTCTTCCACCAATTGACCGTAATCCTTATCAGGAGTCACCATATATACCGTAAATCCTTCTTTTGCAGCTTGCTTCGCAAGTGTTCCGATGACATCATCTGCTTCATAGGCTTCCACCGTTATTATAGGAATGTTGAACGCTTTAATCAGCTCTTCGATATAGGGAAGTGCGATGGTGATATCCTCCGGTTGAGCTTCTCTGTGTGCTTTGTATTCTGGAAATTCCTTGTGCCGGAAGGTAGGCCCTGACAAATCAAAGGCTACCGCCAGATGGGATGGTTTTTCTTTGCTGATGATATCCCAAAGGGTCCGGATGAATCCGGAAATGGCAGATGTATTCAATCCTTTGGAATTGATCAGGGGACGACCGATAAAAGCATAATGTGCCCTGTACACAAGGGCATGGCCATCCAAAAGGAAGAGTTTTTTCATAGTTGTGAATGTGCCATGCAAGATAGGCAGAATGTCAGAAACCAAAAGATCCCCATAGGCTTGTCAACAAAAGCTTTTGGAATCAACATAATCCTTAAACTTTTGCAGCTGAAAAAGCTACACAAAAAATGCGCACCAACTGCCTGCTGTAAGCATATCGCAGATTTTAGCGGCCTATTCAGAATGTTCTCGTGTAATTTACAAGCAGCTGTTCGATAAAATTTACCCTTCGACCTACGCCTGAAATTCCTCCAACCGCTTTGGAATCCGAAATGGAATTCAGCTTATTATGATCATAATATAAATCTGCCCTGACACTCAAATTCAAACCCTTATAAATCTCCAGTGCAAAATTGTTCGTCCAAATAACGTCGATGTTTTGAGGATTGTCGAGATAATCAGAATACAAGGATAATTCGCTTGTAACATTGAGCTTTGTAAAATAGATGTTGCTATACGCCACTTTTGCAAGTGCACCGAACATAACTTTTGAGGTTTCATATTCAGAACTGCTCCCCTTTTTCAATTCTGTACCATGGACTCCCAGGTTGGCAATTTTTTGATCGGAAATCAGCAGGACCTGACCTGCAACCGGTGACAGGAAAAAATTCCATTTCGGGGCTTTGGTATACTGCATTCCCGGAGCCAGTGTAATCAATGCCGGAGAAAAGATTTTAGAAACAAGACTGGTGTTGTAGTTCCCTTCCTTAATTTCTGTAAGGTATATTTTTTTTGAAGATGAGTCAATGTAACTGTTCAACAATTGTGTTCGAAGCCCCAAATCCAGGGAATAGGACCAATGGGAATTTGCAGCAGCCTTATATGCGAAATTGGTGTTCACATGCAATTGATCCAATGCTTTCTCAAAAGGCACTTTTTGCGAGGAACCAGAACTCACCACGCCAGATCCGATGCGCTGTGCAGTAAAGTTTACTAAAAAATCTGACTTCCAGCTAAACATCCCTTTTTTATATAAGGTTTTAAAGCTTAATGCACCGCCGATGCCCAATCTGTCCGATCCGGCCCCTACATATGGGTTGATATTTAAAAGTTGACCCAAATCGAGTCCGATCCCTCCTTTACGGGTCCATCCATCCTTTTCTTCAACAGCCACACCGGCATTCAATTTATCCATGCGGATCTTTTCCTGGGCTGCCGTTTGTTCTGAAGTTTGGGCATACATGCTTAGTGTTCCTAGAAGGATTGCGGGTACGAGAATTACATGTTTCATATGGCGTAATTTATTTCGAATGAGTCGTTCATCAATATGCACAAATTGTATGGATTTACATTTTACAGTTTGAAAGTACTCTGGATTCGGAAATCCCAAATCAAAAGAGGAACTGAGAAAACCAAGCTTTTGATTCAAAGTTTCTTCCGTATTTTCAACCCAAATCTAAGTCAGATTACCGTAATGCCAATTATGACAACAAACCTTCCTGCTTTTTTTTTCCGCCAATTTCAAAAGGCATGTGCGTCTCTTGTATTGTTTTGCTTCCTTTTTACAGCTGGTGCATGTAAGGTGCTTGCCCAGGATCAAAGCGACGATGTCTTTGTAATTAAAAAAATCTATGAAGAAGCCTTACAGAACCAATGGTCATACAAATGGCTGAACTATTTGTCTGAAAAAATTGGTGGCAGGATTTCCGGCTCACCTCAGAGTATGGCAGCGATCGAATTTACCCACCAAATTCTGGATACGGTGGGTTCAGATACGGTGTGGAATCAAGCATGCCAGGTGAAATACTGGTATCGTGGAGAAAAAGAAGAGGTTTCCATAATCAATCACCCCCTGATCGGACAACGATCGTTGAAATGTCTGGCTTTGGGAAATTCCGGTGCCACACCAAAAGAGGGTTTGAACGGACAGGTTATAATGGTTACCTCTCTTGATGAACTGCGATCCATGGGCAATGCCGTAAAAGGAAAAATTGTATTTTTTAACCGTCCCTTCGACAATCGTTTTTTACGGACCTTCCATGCCTATGGCTCTGCTGTGGATCAAAGAGTAGCAGGTCCTGAACTTGCTTCAAAAATGGGCGCAATTGCCTGTATCGTGCGCTCGATGACCGGTCGCTTAGATGATTTCCCCCATACGGGCGGCACTTTTTTCGCAGATTCGGTAAAAGTCATCCCTGCAATTGCAATTTGTACCAACGATGCAGAACTTTTAGGCCATTGCGTGATGGCAGCACCTACCCAGTTATTTGTAAAAACAAGCTGTGAAAATCGGGGAATGAAAGACTCTTATAGTGTCATAGGGGAAATTAAAGGAAGTGAATTTCCGAATGAGATTGTCCTAGTCGGAGGGCATTTGGATTCCTGGGATGTCGGAGGAGGAGCACACGACGATGGAGCAGGTTGTGTGCAGAGCATGGAAGTGTTTCAGCTATTAAAAAGACTGGGTATTAAGCCAAAACGTACGATTCGATGCGTATTATTTCAAAATGAAGAAAATGGTCTGGCAGGAGGAAGGACCTATGCCGAAAAGTCCAATCAGAATAAAGAATTTCATCTGGCAGCAATTGAATCCGATGCAGGGGGTTTCACCCCCCTTGGTTTTGGCTTTGACGGGGACAGCACGGCCATTGTAAAATATACCAAAAATCTTGCGAAATGGGACGAACTCCTCTCCCCATACAACCTTTCCTTTAATAAAGGAGGTGGAGGCGCGGATATTGGCCCCCTGAGAAGCCAAAAGGGATTATTATTCGGGCTTTCACCAGATAGTCAGCGGTATTTTGACTACCACCATACCGAACAAGACCACATTCAGGCTGTGCATCCCCGTGAACTTGCACTGGGATCTGCAGCTATGGCGAGCCTCGTTTATTTAATTGACAAATATGGACTCAACTGAAATCCGAATTCAAGGGCTGGAATTTGAGCTATACATTGAAAACGAAGCCATTACAGCTGCCATAGACGAAATAGCTGATCAGCTAAACCACCACTATGGAGATCGTTCTGTCAACATCCTTGTAGTACTTCAGGGAGCCGAAACTTTTTCGAATTACCTGCTTCCCTTGCTGAAGTTTCCTTATAAAACGCATCATACCTCTATCAAAACATACCATGGGCTTGCATCCGGTTTGGAAATGAAAATGGACCCTCCCCATCTCCACATTTCCACGGATAAACCTCTCCTTATTCTCGAGGATATTGTGGATACCGGCTTCACCTTAAATTATTTGTTTGATTTGCTCAAAGAGCATGGTATCGAGCACATACAATTGGCCACCCTTTTGTTTAAACCGGATTCATTGCGGTACCCCGTCCAGCCTTCCTATATAGGTTTTCATATCGGTCCGGAATTTGTAGTGGGTTTTGGTATGGATTATCAGGAGGAAGGCCGGCAATATGAAGATATTTACAAACTAAAGCCTGCGGCTGAATAAAATTCGTATATTTTGCAAGGGATTTAAGCAAAGTCTTTATTTTTGCAGCCCCGATTTGCCATTGACCCATGGTGTAACGGTAGCACTACAGATTTTGGTTCTGTCTGTTAAGGTTCGAATCCTTATGGGTCAACTTTAAAAAGCCCTGTTTCAGGGCTTTTCTTTTTTACGCTCTCCTCTGCGAGGAAAATAATCTGCTTCTTTTTTTGTTTACGGTGCCTGGTATCCCCTACCTACATGTAGCCATTTCATCCAATTGTTGCTTTATAAAAGAGGTAGTTTGAGACATCAAAATAAAAAAGCCGATCCTGCAAGAAAGGACCGGCTATTCATTAGGGCAATCCGATTGGACAAAGAGAAGATGTAGACTTACATAAATTCTTTACTTACATCTATTATTTTTTCCATGGTAACTCGAGTACACGGCGTGCGCAAAGTGTTCCACAGAAATTACCGCTGTCATAATCCATGCGATAGTGTACACCCAATGGCAGGCGGCTGAAAGCATTTTCATTTGCAATATCGCGAAGTGTGCTATAACTTCTGGGCTTGCCATTAAAATCTGTTCTGTTTGCATGACAATAGTCCGTAAATGGATAACTTCCACCTACAAAAGATTCCAAAATTCCTACTCCAGAAAAAGCAAAAGTCGCATGACCGGAAGGATAAGCCGGAAATGGCGGTGTAAATCCCAGCCATGGGATTTCAAATTTTGGATCAATAACGCGATGTATGTATGTAATTGGCCGTTCTACATTGTACTTGTACTTGTTGTACCACGCATTAACAGCAGCATCATTAAGGGACATACCCAACTGTGCATACAACAAGCATGTTTTTTCCAGGTTAAAATTTTCTTTCACAACAATTTGGTCTGCAATAGCTTCCATTCTTGCGGGTGGACTGAATGTCCAACCCACGCGGTCGTCGCTCCAGAATTCTGCAATATGTTCCATTTCACCGCGGGTATCTTTTCGTGCGATGTTTGCCAATACATACATTTCATATGCTTGGGCGTATATTACTGAATTGGAATCAGCATCACAATCGTAAGGAGAAATCAATGCATCCAGGTCGGACTGTGATAATCCAAAACGGCGCACTTTTCCCCATTGAGGATATAGACCACGATCAGAAACAGTAGTAGGATCTGTCGGCACCCAATCACATCCTTGTGCATTTACGGGATCAGGAAACGGGTTTAAATGTGCATTGTGGCCTACGGGATCCGATACGGAAAACCTCCAGATAGCTGCTGCAACCTCGCGTCCGTGAGATTCAGAATTCAACAGAAGGGTGTTGTCTGCATCGGCTGCAAAACGGGCTTTTAATTCATTTTCTTTATTTGTAATCTGATTAAAAAAGTCCTGTTTATTGAGCACATTGCCATTTTTATCTTTAAAAGTTACACTTTCAAAAAATTTATACATCAAATAGGCATAGGATGCATTGATTACCTCCGGCCAGTATAAACCTTTCTTTATTTCGGGCATATCTGTAATGCCCAGGCGGAATCTGAGGGACTGATAATCTGGCATGCCGCCCAGGCATGATTCATAAGCACTCAAACCTAAATAAGCCAACGCCCGTGGTGCAGGACCCGGACGGAAAAATGCAGCATACCGGTCAAATTCCAAAAACAGGTTTACCCATTCGTGATACACACTGTTATCAAAAGCCTTCAACTGAGAGTCAGGCCCGGAACTGGGTTCGGATTTATTACAGGAAGTTGCAAACAATGCAACGATGGCGAGAACAATCACCGAAATTCGATAAAACGCTTTCATAGGTTTGATTTTAGATTTAAGACTATTTTAACTTAATTAGACAAAATTAAAAGTACAGTCTATGTACCTGCAAATTTTTGAATTTAATTTTTAAATAATTAAATGTGGTGTATTCAAATATCTACTTATCAATGTTTTACACATATTTATTATTATATTGTGTTGACCTAAAACCCTTTCTGAAAGGCCGGTAACTATACTTTCAAATAAAACGCATACCAAACTGGAAACGAAAAACGGATCCCAGGGCCCGAATGAAAGGGTATCTTAAAAAATTTTACATCCGCATGCAAGAAGCAGGTAGATCAATTACGGACTTTGATTTTAAAGTGCGAAGAATGGAATGCTCCTTCACCTATTTGGTATGCTGACTCTCCGATGTTCCCCAATGTATCCGCTCCATGAAAAGTGTTTTGCAAATAATACGTCCCGGTATATCCAATTTCTTCCAGATACCGGATCATCTCTGAGATTTTGCCAGGATCTAAAAAAGCGGAATGGACCGTTGTCCGAACTTCAAACGGAAATTGCATTTTAATCAATAGTTTCAGGGACTGCTCAAATTTTTGAAACAAATCAGACTGTGTCACTTTATGAAAAGAGGAAGGCAGTGCTTTGAAGTCCAATGCAATATAGTCTACAAGCTCCAATAGTATAAAATGTTTGATGCGCTCCGGATGAGATCCATTGGTATCTATTTTTAACAAAAATCCCAGATTCTTGATCTCCTTCAAAAAAAAATCCATGTGCTGGTGCATCGTGCATTCGCCACCGCTCAGTACGACAGCATCCAAAAAGTCCTTCCTGGTTTTTATGAATTGAAGTGCGGCATCGTAACTGGTATGCCCTTTTCCCCTGACGACCTCCGGATTGTAACAATACTGGCAACGCATGTTACACCCGGCAAACCAAAGTATACAACTGGTCTTATCCGGGTAATCCAACATTGAAAATGGGGTGATATTGAATATCGGACTACTCATGTTTCGGCTCCTCAAAATGGATCCGCTCGCGATGCTCTCCCTTTTTTCCAATATTAAAACTTTCAATGGGCCTGTGATACCCCATCACACGGGTATAGACCAGACACTTACTTCTTTGGGATTCGTTGATTGCTAACAGTTGTTCGCGTTGTTTGGTTTCCATAAAATTATTGATTATGATCGGTTAATAGTGTTTTTAACAATGCCTCATCGCATTTTGGGCAATATTCATGCTCTCCTTCAAGATAGCCATGCACCCTGCAAATGCTGAAGACCGGGGTGACCGTAATGTAGGGCAATCTGAAATTGGAAATTACTTTTCGGATGAGACTACGGCAGGCCTCGGGTGAACTTATTTTTTCACGCATGTACAAATGCATGACTGTGCCACCGGTATATTTACATTGAAGCTCATCCTGTAATAACAGTGCCTCAAATGGATCATCTGTATGATGCACCGGTATCTGGGAGCTGTTGGTATAATAAATATTGTCGCCGTATCCTGCCTGAATAATATCCGGATAGCGCTTTCGGTCTTCCTTTGCAAAACGATAGGTCGTACCTTCGGCAGGTGTGGCCTCCAGATTGTATAAATTTCCGGTTTGCTCCTGGAAGCCTAGTATGCGCTGTCGTATATGTTCCAATAACTGAAGCGCCATTTCCCTTCCGTAATCATCCGTGATGCTGTACGTATCATGTGAAAAATTGCGGATCAATTCATTCAATCCATTGACACCAATTGTCGAAAAATGATTTCGAAAATGCGGCAAATAGCGCTTTGTATAGGGAAACAATCCGCGTTCATACAAATCGGTAATAAATGTTCTTTTTTTCTCCAGACTTGTTTTGGACATTTCAAGCAATTGATCCAGTCGATTAATCAATCCTTCATAATTACCTGCAAACAAATACCCCAACCGCGCCATATTTAAGGTAACCACGCCGATACTACCTGTCATTTCCGCACTACCAAACAAACCATTTCCACGTTTCAGCAACTCGCGCAAATCCAATTGCAGACGGCAGCACATGCTGCGGATCGCATTTGGTTTGTAGGCATAGGGATTCTCAATTTTATTTCCCAAAGCATCATACATATACTGGCTTCCTATAAAATTCTGAAAATACGACGAACCTATTTTAGCGGTATTCATAAATAACAAGTCGGTATTCTCGCCATACCAGTCAAAATCTTCGGTGATATTCACAGTAGGTATAGGAAACGTAAAGGGCTGACCATTTGCATCGCCTTCCGTCATAACCGTATAATACGCCCGGTTGATCATATTCATTTCATCCTGAAAATGCCTGTAACACAATTCCGTTGGACAATCCACGCCTTTCGCTTTGATCGCTTTAAGCAACTTTGAATCCTGTTTAACTGCTTTGAAAAGATGAATGTCATTTCGCGTTGGAAACTGATCTTTCAAATCTTGCGGTACCGTCCAATCCAAAGTGATATTTGTAAACGGTGATTGGCCCCAACGGGCTGGTACATTCAGGTTATACACAAAACTGCGGATGCCTTTCAGCACTTCGTCAAAACTCAATTGATCTTTAAAAACATATGGAGCCAGATACGTATCAAATGAACTGAACGCCTGCGCACCCGCCCATTCACTTTGGAGTATCCCCAGAAAATTTGCCATCTGTCCCAATGCTTCCCGGAAATGAGAAGGTGGCCTGCTTTCCACTCTTCCCCGTACTCCATTAAATCCTTCGTTCAATAAGATTCGCAAACTCCAGCCTGCACAGTATCCCGTAAGACAATCCAGATCATGGATGTGGACGTCTCCGTTGCGATGCGCATGCGCTTCGTCCTTGTTATACACTTTGTCCAGCCAATAATTTGCAATGACCTTTCCGGCTACATTATTGATGAGTCCCGCACTCGAATAGGACGTATTGGCATTGGCATTGATCCTCCAGTCCTTTTGAAATACATATTCTTCTATCGTTTGGCTGCAATCGATATATGTGGTATCATCGTTGAGTCCATGTACATGCTCGCGTTGCAATTTCCGGGTGTGGCGATGCAACATGAATGCACGCATCACCTCAAAGTATTTTTTCTCGTACAGTTCCTTTTCAATGATGTCCTGTATTTCTTCAACAGCCCATATGTCCCTGGATTCCAATTTAGCGAACACCGCTTGTACCAGCTCGCAGTCCAGTGGCAAGGCCTGCCCCGTAAAAGCCTTTAGAATGGCCTCTTCAATTTTAAAAGGAAAGAATGGATGGTATTCCCCGTTTCGCTTGATTACAAATTTTGTCATATTCCGGTTTTTCATGAATCAATTCAATATTCCAATGGGTTCTTTCTTTATTTAAGATGTTTTTGTCTTATTTGTGCCTAAATTTTTTAGATCCTCATTTTTCGCGAATGGACACTTTTGGCAAGATGGGCCAGGGAGGTTTCTTCAAATTCCTTTTTTAAGGATCCCTTTACGTCCTTCCAAAAACTATGAACGGGACAGGGTTCATGCTGTCCACAACCAGGCAGACCCAATAGACATTTGTCAAAAAAATCTTCACCTTCAAGAATATGGACGATATCGATCAGAAAGATATCATCCATCGGTTTCCTCAAGATCACTCCACCTTGTGGTCCGCGATGAGAGGCCAGCAAGCCATTTTTTGTGAGAATCTGAAACGTCTTGGTTAAAAAATGAAACGAAATATCCAATTCTTCGGAAATCTCTCCAATGCTGACAAACTTATCCTGTTCGTTCTTTGAAGCTACATAGATCAAGGCGCGCAAACAATAGATCGTCGATTTTGAGAGAGCCCGCATGTTGTATAGATTTAAGACGAAAAACACCCAAATATATAAAATAATTATAATTTGTTCCGGTGTTTTTTTATAAAAAAATGAATTGCAAAGGCACTAAAAAGTGCAGCCCCTCAAGTTGCGTTTGAAAAATCCGTAACTTGAGGGGCAGCACCAAACCTATAATCCCGGCAACAGAACTGCCAGGTTCCTATTCACAAAATTCTTAATTCAAAACTGCTTCTTCTACTTCTGTTTTTTGTTCTGTTTCTTCCCGAAGCAGCGGAATATCCATTTCACTGATATCCCTTGCTTTTGATTTCAGGGAATTGATGCGCGTAGCAATAAACCAGGTCAATGGGATTACACCTCCAAAGAAAAATACGGAGGCACCGATACCCCTCAACCAGGTCAATGAATTGAAAATGCCATAATCAATAAATTCATGAGAACGGCCATACCACAATCCTTGCTCGACGACATTCTTAAATTGAATGGATCCTGCCGGGAACAAATCCAATACAACCATTAACATCAAACCTGCATTTATGGACCAAAAAGAAAAATGAACCACTTTTGAATTCCAACGATCACTACGGATCACAAGCTTTGATGCAAATAATAATGCTGCCAGAGAAATATTTCCATAGACGCCCATCAACGCTGCATGTGCATGGTTGACCGTCAGATACGTACCATGTTCAAAATAATTCATGATAGGCAGATTGATGATAATGCCCATTACACCGGCTCCAAAGAAATTCCAAAAGTTGACCGCTACTAAAAATTTAAACACTTCCGAAAATCCAAAACTTTTGGACAGCTGGCTTTGCTCCACTTCACCAACTGCAATCTTAGGCATGGTTTTAAAACGCCAGGCTTCTACCGTTAGAAGTATTAGTGGAACAAACTGCAATGTGGAAAAGACACTACCCAAAGCCATGGTTGCTACGGGTTTTGCGTTCCAGTAAAAATTATGCGAAATACCCAGTAAGCCTGTACCTAAGAACAAAATGGTTGCAAAATACACGACACGAATCGCAGCCTGTCTGCTCACCAATCCCATGAGTACCATCAAATAACTGACGATTACCGTAATAAATACTTCGAAGAACGCTTCCACCCACATATGGATTACCATCCACCTCCAAAAATCTGCAATAACAAAATTTGTTTCAGGTCTTGCAACAAAACCGGATAAGAACAGCAAAGGAATACCTACTACACTGTACATGATCCAGTTTGGTAGATTCCAGGCCTGTCCTTTGATAAAAGCTGGCTTAATGCCCCGGTATACAACCACGACCCAAAGTGCAAAGATACCCATGAGAAGAATTTGATACCATTTGCCAAAGTCCACAAATTCCCATCCTTGATGACCCAATGCATTCCACCATTTACCCAACAATCCTAATGGGCCCAACACCATGCCTGTCAATGAACCGCCAACCAAAACAAAAAGCAAAACGAATAAGGTGTTGACCAGTTTTAATTGGCCGGGAATTTCTTTTTTTGCAAGAATCGGTAGAATAAAAATGGAAGAGGCAATCCAACATGTAGAAATCCAGTACAATGCCAGCATCAAATGCCAGCTTCTTGAAATGGTAACAGGAACATTATCCGTAATGTGAATTCCAATATATCCCATCCACTGAATAAAATCATTAATGGTCACTAAACCACTTGATACCTGAAGGAAAAACAATAAAATAGCTACAAAAAAGAATTTATAAGTAGCCCTTTGTGTAGGCGTTGGCTTAAATGAGGAAACCCTTTCCAAATTGAAAAGATCGCGCTTAGGCG
Organism: uncultured Saprospiraceae bacterium; assembly: GCA_964507535.1. Lineage (GTDB taxonomy): Bacteria > Bacteroidota > Bacteroidia > Chitinophagales > Saprospiraceae > Vicinibacter. Next base: position 32,175 of record CAZDQG010000019.1, on the reverse strand, counting down.
GTTTGAAAAATTTATTGGGCAATTGGTTGTACTGTCCAATGAAATACAATACGATGCCACATGCCAATACAAAAGCCAGGAGACCTAGCACACTCCACAAAATAACCGGTGATGTTGGTGTGTTACCGGCTTTGGGATCATAGGGCCAATTATGAGTATAACTAAATGAAGTGCCCGGTCTTTGTGTAACGCAAACCCAGGCTCCCCAAAAGAAAAACGAACTTAAATCAGCCACCTCATTGCGGTCTTTGATATAATCCTTCGGAGGGAATCCTTCACCTGTGTTTTTGTCGATAAACTTATCGGTATAATATTTCTTCAATTCAGCCAGGGCAAATGTCTGCGCGGGTGACAACTGTACCAACTTATCAGAAGCGTTGTACTGATTTTGCTTCAACTCCAGCTTTACTTTTTCAGCTACCTCCCTGATTTCATAATCCTTAGGCTCACTTCCTGTCCTTGATTTGATTTCAGCAAGATAATAAGTACTCATGGCCACACTGATTTGGTGTAAAGCTTCTGCAGTAAAATCAGGTCCCCGCTGTGCACCATCCCCAAAGAAGCTGCCATACTCCATCAATGCTTTTTTATGAAAAACCTCCTGACCGCGCTCTATGGTCTTCTGATCCATAACCACCTGACCCTGCATATCTTTAAAGCCGGACATCGGCGGTGCATCGACATAGGTCTGAAATGCAATCATTCCGACCCCAAGTAAACTGATGATGAATATGAAGATCAATGGACCCTTCCAGTTCTTGGTGTCCATAATGTAACTGATGTTCTTGGTTCCAAAATGGCCATTCTGCCCATTTTGCCCGTTCTGATCTGTTGTTTGCATAATTAATTTTTTAGGCTAAAAATCAAATTTTCAAATACTATTTAAGACTTATTTGTCTTATTTTATTTCAGACAAAAATAGCTGAATTCATTTTGAATTGAGCAAGTTTTTTGAAAAAATTTTTGCTTAGAAAATAATTAGAAGAGATATTTAATTGTATTTAAATACATTATACATATAATAATAATTATATATATTAAATGGAAACTTCCGGGAACTTTCCCTCAGACTCTGGAAACCGGCTAATAGTCTTGTAAAACTTTCAGAATGATAGCAGCAGGGATCCCAAAAGGTATCGTAAAATGTCCCGCTAAATAAAAATGCTGCTCCGAAATACCGCTTAGCTATGAATACCTCTTACAACAAGGCCCGCAGCTACCTATTCTTTATTTCTTGGTAACCCGGATAGCGACCCGTCGATTCATCTCACGGCCTTCTTCCGTTTTGTTGTCTGCAACCGGATGCTCGGAGCCATATCCTTCAGCAGTCAGGCGGCTTGAATCGATACCTCTCTGAATCAATGCTTCCCGAACCGCATCTGCCCTGGCCTGAGACAAACTCAAATTTGCAGCTGGATCTCCAACATTGTCCGTATATCCACCTATCTTGAATTCTACCTTCGGCATGGCCTTCATAATTTTAGCAATGTTGTCAATTTGCTCATCGGACACTTTGTTGAGTTTCGCACTTCCCGTTTCAAATAAGATGCGGTCAAAATTGAACCAGGTATCCTTATCTACCTTCTTCGCCTTATCCTCCACCCACTCAATCAGCTTGATCTCAATTCCTTTTAAGGGAAGACGCAAATCAAAAGTGTCCAACCGGACATTAATCATGTCGCCCAGTTGAGACCATTTAGCCTTAAATCCCAAGGCCACAGAATCTACCTGTGCATTGGCCTCTTTCATGGCTTTTTCTGCCTTCATGGCAGTAGAATCTACAGCTGCTTCCACGCCACGGATAATGCCATAGGCACGATCCCCCAATTCACTCTTATTACAAGACTTCATAAGGGTCCATAAGCCAATAATCATCAGCAAACATCCCAATAAATAAATCCAGGCTTTTCTAACTGTCATTTCCATAATCCAGGATACTAACGTGTCAACAATCTTTGCACTTAATCATCTGCATCCACTATTCCAAAGCATCCACTAGATTGCTTATAAAAAGAGTGCATTGCATATGAATCGCAAAATTAATCGAGATTGATAAGCTTTTTCGTAAACCAATTGTTATTTAAAACCTTAGCGCAACGATCTTTCTTAATACAAACTATTTTAACGACATGGAATTAGAGTTATTGAAATACCCAACCGGCAAATGGAAAAAACCGGAACACTACAGCACTCCGGTTATACGGGAATGGATTGATGAAATCCGAAATTTTCCAAATCAATTGGATGCTTTGTTGAAAGACCTGCCAGAAGAAAAGTATGTGTACCGCTATCGGCCGGAAGGCTGGACGCTGCTCCAGTTGGTTCACCACGTTGCCGACAGTCATATGAATGCATATATCCGGCATAAGCTGGCAGTTACGGAAAACGAGCCCAGAATCAGTCCGTACCTGGAGAATGCCTGGGCCGAATTGGAAGACACTAAAAAACTTCCGATAAGGGTTTCTCAGGATTTATTGAGATCCCTTCATTTGAGGTGGTCCGTATTTCTGGATTCTTTGGAACCCCGTGGTTTGGATGCCTGCTTTTTACATCCCCAGCACAATCGGCTTATTTCGGTTAAGGAGTCCATCAGTATGTATGCCTGGCATAGCCGGCATCACTTAGCACATGTTGGAAATGCTTTGACTCATCCCTATTGATTGGCAATCTGAATATCCGCTGAAAGAGCTTCAAACGTACAGGAACTTAGCCTGCGTTCTTTTGTCAAAGAATTAAAAGACCTCAAAAACCCTGCTTCGCCAGAGTTCTTTACCTTTGCCAGCTCTTTTTCAAACACAATCTCTGGAACATGCAAAATCTGGACGAACTTTCCAGGAGGAGAACATTTGGTATCGTGTCGCATCCCGACGCAGGTAAAACGACCTTAACAGAGAAACTGCTCCTGTTCGGTGGGGCTATACAAACCGCAGGTGCCGTGAAGTCCAATAAAATCAAAAAACATGCGACCTCTGATTTTATGGACATCGAGCGGCAACGTGGAATTTCGGTTGCCACATCGGTGATGTCTTTCCCTTACCGGAATTTGCAGATAAATATTCTCGATACACCTGGCCACAAGGATTTTGCCGAGGACACGTACCGGACGCTTACTGCGGTAGATAGTGTCATCGTAGTAATAGATGTCGCAAAAGGTGTGGAGGAGCAAACCGAAAAACTGGTACAGGTATGCCGCATGAGGGATACACCAATCATTGTATTCATCAATAAACTGGATCGCGAGGGCAAAGACCCCTTTGATCTTCTGGATGAAATTGAATTAAAACTCAATCTCAAAATAACACCCTTGTCCTGGCCAATTGGAATGGGCCAAAACTTCCAGGGTGTGTACAGCATATACGAACAAAAATTCATTCACTTCAAGCCGCATGGTAAACAGGAGGAAGAAGACACCGTCGTCATTGAGGATATTCATGATCCATTATTGACCAAGCAGATTGGTGAACGTGCGTATAAAAATCTGGAGGATGATATGCAAACGCTAACGGGTGTTTACCCCGTTTTCAACAAAGAGGACTACCTGAAAGGAAAGGTGAGCCCGGTGTTTTACGGGAGCGCCGTAAATAATTTTGGCGTCCGGGAACTTCTGGATTGTTTCGTGGAAATTGCACCATTGCCTTTACCGAGGGAAACAGAAGAACGGAAAGTACAACCTGAGGAAAACAAAATGAGCGGCTTCATTTTTAAAATCCATGCGAATATGGATCCCAAACACCGCGATCGCATTGCGTTCTTCAGAATCTGTTCCGGAGTTTTCCAGAGAAATACAAATTACTTTCACGTACGCTTAAACAGACAATTCAAATTTTCAAACCCCACGGCCTTTATGGCTGCAAGAAAAGAAATCATTGATGAAGCATATCCTGGAGATGTGGTAGGACTGTTCGATACCGGCAATTTTAAAATTGGCGATGCACTTACGGAAGGTGAAACCTTGCACTTTAAAGGAATTCCCCGTTTTTCTCCCGAGATTTTCCGCTATGTCAATAATGTCGATCCTTCCAAATTCAAGCAGTTTGCCAAAGGTCTTGACCAGTTGATGGACGAAGGTGTTGCACAAATGTTTTTGAAAGAAGACAACCAGCGCAAAATCATTGGAGTTGTTGGCGCATTGCAGTTCGATGTCATTCAGTACCGTATGGAACACGAATATGGTGCTGCCTGCAGCTATGAACCCATTCAATTACATAAAGCATGCTGGGTTTCTTCCAGTGATAAAGTAAAGCTTGCCGAATTTACCAGCCGACGGAAAAAAGATCTGGCTCGCGACAAGGATGGCAAATTGGTATTCCTTGCAGAAAGTGCCTGGACACTGAAACTCGTTCAGGAGAACTATCCCGAACTGCAATTCCACACAAGCAGTGAATATGAATAATGTAACCGAAACCTTGGATTGCATTCATTTCGTCCTGCAATGTGCTCCATATATCCTGTCAACAATTTGAACGAATCAGTCCGCCCTTTTTTTATACATGATATCTTTCAAAAGTACATGTAACAAAGACATATGCTCAAATGAGGAAACTCCTTTCTCCTGAAAAGGAAGGACCACATTATTTTCAACATATGCCAGACAAGACATTCCGGCACCAATTGCAGCATCGACACCATGTATGCTGTCTTCAATCACCAGACAACGATTCACATCTACACCCATGTTTTTTGCTGCATGTAAAAAGAGCTCTGGTTCAGGTTTGAAACTCTGGATGTCATGACCTGAAAAAATATGCTCTTCCCGGAAGTACTTCATTAAACCCGTGACTCCAAGATTATGTGCTATTTTAATTCTTGGTCCATTTGATGCAACACATTGTTTTACTGCAATGGCACTCACCACAGCTTCTACTCCTTTCACAGCCTGCAAATGTTCTGTAAAAAGCTGGAAGCTCAGTTTTCTGTATGCTTTCTCAATGTCAACGTTCTTGGGTACGGTAATTTGACTATGTACATAGTCGATTGCTTTGTAGATGGATCCTCCTTTCAGACTATTGAATACCTGATCCTCTGTTTGAGTCCCCCCCAGATCTGTGATGATTGTGTAAAAAGCTTTTGCTGCCAGTCGTTCGCTGTCAACAAGCACTCCATCGCAATCCCAAAGTACAAGCTCTACCTGTGCATATTCATTCATAAATCACTATGGAATTCAAAAGGATATCAGCGAAATCACAAACACAGTCGTAAAAATAATCAGCAAGAGTGGAAGACATTGGCTTATGGATGAAATAAAAAAATTTAAACGGAACCGCACGCTCTTTCTTGCCCATGGTACAAGTCTACATTTCGCAATTTAAAGTACATTTACAAAACCATTGAAATTTTCCCGGGACGAAATGGGTTTATATAAAATCAAAAATTTTTAAATTGATATCTTCTGCCTGGATTAATCTCATCGCTGCAGCACTCATGGAAGTATGTTGGATGATCTCCCTGCGCTACATGAATCTCGCTGCTATTAAAAACATCCAATGGTCCCTGTTTTTTTCTGACTTGAATGGGATTAAAACCCTGTGGCCATTAATCGGCTACCTGAGTTTTGGACTTCTCAATGTCATCTTCATTTCGCAGGCAATGAAAACCATCCCTATGTCTATTGCGTTTGCAGTGTGGATGTCGCTTGCCTTGGTCGGATCGGCAGCAATTGATATGCTCCTTTTTAAACAAGTCCTGAATACCCTGCAAATTGCATGTATCCTACTGATCCTGCTTGGTGTGATAGGATTAAAACTGGGAAAATAATAGGCGAGAAGCTCTTAATCCATGCCCTTCCGGAAAACTATCGTGCAAATGCAGTCGCACGTTTTTCCCTGATGACTGTAACCTTTACCTGACCCGGATATTGCATTTCATCCTGAATCTTCTGAGAGATCATAAATGCAAGATCATCAGCATATTGATCCGTGACTTTTTCACTTTCAACGATAACGCGCAATTCGCGACCAGCCTGCAGCGCATATGCTTTGGATACACCTTCGTAATTCATCGCCAATTCTTCCAGTTCGTTGATCCTCTTCAAATAACTTTCGAGAATTTCCCTTCTTGCTCCGGGCCGTGCACCCGAAATTGCATCACAAGCCTGTACAATCGGAGAAATGATGTTGTTCATTTCAATTTCGTCGTGGTGTGCTCCAACGGCGTTAATGATGATTGGGTTTTCACTGTACTTTTCGCACAACTTCATGCCAAACAGAGCATGCGAAAGTTCAGATTCTTCTTCTGCAACTTTTCCAATGTCATGAAGCAATCCTGCTCTTTTAGCAAGTTTCACCTGCTTTGGATTCAATCCAAGTTCGGCAGACATCACTGCACACAAATTGGCAGTTTCAATTGAGTGCTTTAACAAATTCTGTCCGTAGGAAGACCGGAAGCGCATCCGTCCAACCATTTTTACAAGGTAGGGATCGAGACCATGAATGTCGAGGTCAACGATCGTTCGTTCGCCAATCTCCACGATTTGCTCGTCGAGCTGCTTTTTAACCTTCGCGACGACCTCTTCAATCCGTGCAGGGTGTATACGTCCATCGGCAACCAGGCGTTTCAATGCAAGTCGGGCCACTTCCCGACGGATGGGATCAAAACTTGAAATAACGATAGCTTCAGGAGTATCATCCACCACGATTTCGGCACCCGTAGCTGCCTCTAAAGCACGTATGTTGCGGCCTTCACGACCGATGATCTGACCTTTTATGTCGTCGCTGTCCAGATTGAATACCGATACGGAATTTTCAATGGTGTATTCTGCACACATCCGCTGGATGGTCTGGATGACGATCTTTTTAGCTTCTTTGTTTGCATTGGACTTTGCCTGCTCAATGACTTCGCGCTCAAGAGCCATGGCCTCCGTGGATGCCTTGGCACGAACAGCCTGCAACAAATGGTCTTTTGCTTCGGACTCCGTCATCCGCGCAATCTGCTGCAATTCTTTGATGCGGGTTTCATTAGCCGCTTCGAGCTCTTCTTTCTTTTTGCTGACGATTTTCATCTGTAATTCCAGATTGTCGCGCAATACTTTGACTTCGGATTCCCGACTTTCAATTTCCTGGCTCTTTTGCTGAAAGTCTTTTTCAAGTGCCAGCACCTTCAGTTCCCGTTCCTTCAACTCAACCGATTGCGTCGTCTTATAACTTTCAAATTCGGATTTGAGCTTGGCAAAATTATCCCGGGCTTCCTGGATTTTTTGCTGCTTGATGGCATCGTTCTTTTGTTCGGACTTGGCAACAATCTTGTCTGCCTTCATCTCGGCTTCTGAAATCAGACGCTGGGAGGTTACCCTTGCTTTTTCGATCTCTAAATCACTGATCCTGTTGATTTCTTCCAGCTTTCGCTGGTTACTTCTCTTGAGTATGGCGTGTACGATAAAATAGCCAATACCCATTCCTGCCATTAATCCACCGGCAATTGCTACAATTATGCTTTCCATGGGTCACAAAATTTTGGGGTCTGTTCCTTCGGAGTATCAGGAGGAAATGAGTTCACACGAAATGCAAGGCCATTTTTAGCCTTGAGGCCAGCCTTTGAGCTTACCAGGTGTTCCGTTTAGATTTCATGTTACATCAAATGCTATATGATTGTTTGGCGAATGCTATTCCCAATCTAATTTCCATGTATATATGTCCGAGGCTGTTACAATTTATTGTAAAACAGACCATTATATATTAATAATATTATAATACACCTTATCCCCCTTCTTTTAGGCGGCATCGATACGTGCAAATATAACGAATTTTGGGACAATTTCTTGCATCCCTTGGGGCAGTTGTCCGGGCTACTCCGCAGATGATTCCCTACCCCTAGACTGTTCCGCCTCAAGCGTTGGTCTGTCCGGCTCAACATGGATCAGGACATTCGCCAGATGAGGCAATTGTTCCATCAAGTGGTCTTTTACATCATGTGAAACCTGATGGCTGCTCCAGACACTCATTTGACCATCCACACGGATGTGGAGGTCTACATAAAAATGCATGCCGGACTTGCGTACAAAGCACTTTTCCGTATTTCGAACTGCTGGAATTTCATGGGCTATTCTCCGAATTTCTTCTACCAATTCGTGATACTTATGCTCATCCATGATCTCGCCAAGGGCGGGACGAAAAATAAGGTAGGAGTTGTACAAAATAATACCGGATGCCAGTAATGCCGCCCAGTCATCCGCCGCTTCATAACCATTGCCCAGCATCAGGGCAATAAGAATTCCTATCAGGGCTGCAAAAGACGTAATGGCGTCACTGCGGTGGTGCCAGGCATCCGCCTGCAACGCAGTGCTTTTCAGATCTTTACTTTTCCTGCTGATAATCCGAAATACGACTTCCTTTATAGCTATCACAGCCAGCAATACCCAAAACGTATAGGCTTCAGGTCCTTTATGAGGAGTCCAGATATTGTTCCAGCTCGTATGCGCGATGTAGAGTGCCGAACTCACCAAAAAACTTACCACCAGAAAGGTTACCAACGGCTCCATCCGTCCATGGCCGTAAGGATGGTTTTCATCTGCAGGACGATTGGCATATTTGAGGCCCAGAAGCATCAACAAAGAAGAAAAGATATCTGCAGTAGACTCTATGGCATCTGCAATCAACGCAAAAGAATGTCCGAAATAGCCAACAGTCCACTTCAGGCATGCCATGACCAGATTCACGACAATGCTGAATACCCCAATCTTTTCAGCTAATTTCCTGCTGGATTCCATCTGTAGTGCTGTTGAAAGCTGTTATTATTTTCGCACAAAGGCTCCGGCCTCTTTTTCATACGTTCGTATCAAACCCTGCATCAAATCTTCAAGTTCTTCCCCTGTAAACTGACGGTCCAATCGCTCAAAGGTGAAGCTCAGGGCATAGGATTTCTTTCCGGGTCCCAGCTGTTCCGGGTTTTCATAAATATCAAACAGCTGAATATCCCTCAGGTAAGGTGCTGAATGGATCTGTGCAATCGATTTCAGTTGATCGAATTGCATGTGTTGGTCAATCACCAGTGCCAAATCCCTTTTAACTTGCGGGAACCGGCTTATTTCCTTGTAGGTCACCGGTTTTTCCAAAAGCAATTCCACGACCGCATCCACATCCAACTCGCCATACCACACTTCCTTTTTCAGGTCAAACGGACTTGTAATCTGTTTGCGAAGCTGACCTGCACGGATAATTGGCCTTCCGTCAACCAGGTATTGTATTCCATATTCAAACAAGCGGTCTTCCGTTAAAGCCGAAGTTTCATACGTACGAATGTTTGTTAGTTGAATGAGTGCGTCCGTCAGGGCCTTTAACTGAAAGAAATCCTGGGCCTGGTCTTTTTCCTTCCAATGCATGCCGTGAATGGATCCATAGAGCCAAATGCCCAGCATACTTTTCTCCAGGACCTCGCTGCCTTCGCGTACAAAAACTTTTCCCGTCTCAAACATCTTTAAATCATGCTGTTGGCGGTTGATATTAAACTGCAGGCTTTCCAGACCCCCTGGAAAAAGTGCAGGTCGCATCGCATCCAGCTGAATGTTCGAGGTGTTATGAATGTAAACCAATTGATCTTCTGTCCACAATCCGGTTTTAAGACATGATTCCGAACGCACAAGGGAAAGATTCATCATTTCACACAGCCCGTTCGCAGCAAGCCAGTTCGAAAGTTTGCTTTTCAAAACATACCCGGTTTGCGAAGCCTTGGGAAACGATATGCGCACGTTCTCTGGTACCGGAATTTTATCGTATCCATAGACCCTGCAGAGTTCCTCAACAACATCCGCCGCCCTGCGCACATCGGGTTTATTGGTAGGGACATAGAGTTTCAGTACTCCATTTTGTAAATCCTGAACTTCCATGTCCAAGGCAAAAAATACCTCCTTCAATTGCTCTTTGCTCAGCTCCAGTCCTGACAATTGAATCGCATGGGAGATGTCCAGCTCAATTTCATATGCATCAACCGGAACCGGATACTGATCTATTAAAGGGGAAGCCACTTTTGCATCCGGGCAAACGGTTTGAATCAAATGCACAGCCCGTTCCAATGCATAAACGGTCATATTGGGATCGCTTCCCTTTTCAAAGCATCTTGCGGATTGTGTCCGCAGTAGGTGATACATGCTGCTTTGACGCACTGCGGAAGCCTTAAAATGCGCTGATTCAATAAATATCCTGGTAGTTTGCTGTGAAATTCCGGAATCCATTCCTCCAAAAATGCCCGCGAGGCAAACCGGCTTTTCATTGCCATCGCAGATCATAAGATCAGATGCCCGCATGGTTCGTTCAAGCTCGTCCAGTGTTTTGAAACGGGTGCCTTCGGGAAGTGTCTGCACTATGATTTTCTGACCCGCAATGCGATCATAATCAAAAACATGTAAGGGTTGTCCCAACTCAAACATGATGAAGTTTCCGATATCCACAATGTTGTTTACCGGATTCATTCCCATAGCTTTTATGCGACTTTTTAGCCACTCGGGTGACTCGGCAACTACGATTCCCTCCATGCTGATGCCACTGTATCGGGGACATGCCTGAGAATCTCTAAGTTCTACCTGCATTTCCAAAGTTCCCCCCGCCTGCTGCAAATTCGCTTTTATGGGTAGCATCAGCTGCTTGGTTTTGTCACGGTGTACCCGGTACCACGCCAGGAGATCTCTGGCAACCCCCAAGTGACTGGTTGCATCCGCCCGGTTTGGGGTGAGGCCAATCTCAAAAAGTACATCCGCTTTTAACTGAAGGTAGTCGGCTGCCGGAGTGCCTACCACGGCATCTTGCGGCAACACCATAATGCCTGCATGATCCGCTCCAAGACCCAGTTCATCCTCTGCACAAAGCATGCCTTCAGAGCTTTCTCCGCGTATCTTACCTTTTTTAATGGTAAAAGCCTCCCCATGTAGTGGATATAAGGTGGTGCCTTGGGTTGCCAACAGGACCTTCTGACCTGCAGCAACATTGGGTGCTCCGCATACCACTTGCAAATCAGAAGTCTGACCGCTCCGGACTTTTGTTATATGGAGCCGGTCTGCATTGGGATGTTTCCAGCATTCCAATACTTCTGCAACCACAACACCTTTCAATCCTCCCGGAATGCTTCCCGTTTCCTCAACATGTTCCACTTCCAAACCCAATGAGGTAAGAATATCTGAGATTTTATCCGGTGGATCCGGGAGCTCTATGTATTGTTTCAACCAGTCCAATGAGATGCGCATAAAGTGGAATTGAGATGCAAAATTAAGAAATATGGGTGAATGCGTTTTTTGGAGTGAAAATGCAGCTTTTAGTAGACAATTTATGAGAGACTGGTGGATCCTGATTCGCATTTTAGCTCCTTTCGTCATTGAAATGTATAGAATCACTATTTATTCGATTCCACAACAAAGCCATGTTACATAGCTGGAGTGCATCCTACGCATAGAATATCTTCGCAGTACACCTCCTTTGTTGATCATGCTTTCTAAACTACTATGGTCTGTCTTCCGGCGTATGTTCATCAGGGCACTTTACAAAGTATTGTATGGGAAATGAATTGCATGTAGAAATTGCAAAGCGTACAAATGTCCCGGATGAAATAACCAGGAAAAATTTCTTTTATCACATTACAATTCATGTTAAGCAATCACGAATCCGGTAGTGCATGTTCTTTCTTTTTGGCCGCACAAAAGTCTTTCATTGCAACGGGAAATGGGACATTGCCATTCAAACCCAACGGATAAAGAGTAGATGATTTTTAAAAATACATACATTTGTTAGTATCATGCGCAAAAGAAAAGGCCCAATGTTTTGCAACATTGAGCCCGAACTTACTGATTTTGGAATTTTTACTTACGGAGGTCTCGCAGGATATTTATAGATTCAGCAACATACACATCTTTTTTTATACCCTTAAGAAAGTCGTCGTTACGTGCGATACGCGAAGAGTCTGCATTGATGTAGGCCATGTCCTGTGCAGGATTCACGCAGTTCAAACCGGGTATTTCGTCGTTGCCGATTTTTTCGTATTTCTTTATCTCCTCATTGCGCCTTTTGTACCAATTGGTATAGGCCTCTTTTTGGAGCGGAATTTTTGTCTCTTTACGTGCTTGCGCCAATCGCTTTGCATTTTCATCTATCAATTTAAACGTTGGATTTGCCATGGTGCGTTCCTGACTCCATGCGCGGACTTTCTCGATGTTTTTCACGACAAAGACATTCTGAGAATAGTTTTGCTTTTCAATCACATCGTACTGCAAGGGATGTTCGTATTCCTTTTCTCCATTTACCACATAACTGTAGGTATCAGGCAATAAAATATCCGGCTCAACGCCCTTTAATTGAACGGAGCCACCGTTAATGCGATAGTATTTTTGTATGGTCACTTTCATATCGCCCAAAGGCCGCATTTCGGGATAGGGTGTAAGCTGATCCAGATTCCGGAATTGCTGTACAGTGCCTTTTCCAAACGTTGGTTCGCCGCCTACAATGACCGCACGTTTATAATCCTGGAGGCAGGCACTTATGATCTCCGATGCAGAGGCACTGTTGCTGTTTACTAAAATCACCATGGGCCCATCGAAATGGACTTTAGGATCCGGATCATTATAAGGACGGAAACCACGTTTATCGCGAACCTGAACGACAGGACCTTCTTCAATGAACAATCCGGACATTTCAACCACTTCCTGGAGTGATCCTCCTCCGTTGTTTCGCAAATCAAGAATCAGACTTCCTGCACCACTTGCCTTTAATTTTTCTATTTCTTCCGCAATGTCCTTTGCTGCAGAAGGGCTATTCGGATCATTGAAATCAGCATAAAATCGGGGTAAGCGGATGTATCCAACCTTTTCCTCCATGCCTTCCATTTTCATGATCGCAGACCGGGCAAACCCTTCATCCATAATGACTTCGTCCCGAACAATAGTGATGGTTTTGGTACTGCCATCCTGCTTCTTCACCTTCAGGATTACTTTCGTTCCTTTCTTTCCACGAATCTTCCCAACCACATCATCAATGCGCATTCCTTTTATGTCCACTTCCTCTCCTCCTTCCTGCTGTACACCCAGGATCAGATCATTGGCTTCAAGTTCTCCTTGTCGTGCTGCCGGTCCACCCGGAACGATAGAACTGACTTTTGTGTATTCCCGTTCCGTTTGAAGGCGTGCTCCAATCCCCTCAAGTTTGCCAGACATATTGATGTTGAAATCTTCCTTTTCCTTTGGATTCAGGTAATCCGTGTGCGGGTCATACAAATGAATAAATGTATTTACATATAATTCAAACCGATCAGAACGTCTTACCTGCTCCAAGCGATCAAAAAAGCCATCCATCATATCTTTTACCTCTTTGTCGATATCCATCTGAATGGAATCCAAGGGTCGTTTGGTTTTTTCTTTTTCTTGTTTTTCCAGGTCTTCTACAAACCGGTTGAGCTTTTCATAGGTAATGGACTGTTTCCAATAATTTTTCAAAGCCTGATCATCCGCAGCCCAGGTTCTTTTTTCTGCATCTGTTTCCAGTTCTTCGTTCTTATCAAATTTATAATTTACAGCAAGTGCGTCTTTATAATATGATTCCGCTTTTTTTATCCCCTGATCCAGCAATCCCAGGGCAAGATCAAAAAATTCAAGTTTTCCTTCCCTGAAATGATCGTCCAGATCTCTTTTATACTTTTCAAGTTGTTTGATGTCTTTTTGTGTATAAAATCTCTTTCCCGGATCCATATTGGTCAAAAAATCTTCAAACGCTTTTATTGAAAAGGAATCATTAATTGCGGGAGGTGCATAGTGAAAGCGCTGTGAACTCTCATATACCAGGCGAAGCAAATGACTTTCCTTTGAACCTGGATCTTGCTTTGGATGATAACAATTTCCGGACAAGTAACTGAACAAGATAATCAGAGGCAAAAACAGGAACCAACTTTTTTTGGAGTTCATTTCTTTTTTCATTTTAAGTATACTATCAAACAAAGGTTTCAAATTTCAATTATTCGGAATCTGAGGATTTAAAATAAGTTTAACAAAGATGCACACAGATACTTCTAATTAAAATGAATCGCGGAGCGCAAATTTAATACGAAATAGTTCGTAATTAAATAATTTTATAAAAAGTATGGTGCATTTTTAAAATACAACGCCGGGTTTTATGTCAGAATTTAGTCCAGGCCACACTGTTTTTTGCCTCCAAGCAGGTACCTGTTTCGTGCTATGAAGCGGTATACTGCATCGCGAATAAAGCGAGGTACCAGATAAGCCAGGGCACCCAATCGTCCCAATCCGCCTGTTCCAACGAGGATCCGGATCACTGCATCGGAACGTTCGAACACCTGACCATTTTCTACCAGCATAACAGATTCAAGGGGAAGTGCAAACGTAGCTTGTCCTAATTGTTTTCTAAAATCCTGCGATTCATTGCCCTTGAGAAATTGATAGCGACCGGAGCGATCCCTTTTCTTAAAGAACCGGACACAGGCAATGCAAAATCCACAATCGTTATCGTACAACACAATGGACTGTTTACCAGGCATAGCACTTACAACAATAAAGCGCCCGTTTTGATTTCCAAAACGCCGTTTTTTCTGTTTTCCAAATGTCTAAAGAACTACGAAAAAAGGAGCTAAACTATTGAACGCTAATATTTTAAGCTGAAATCTTCTTTCCGCTGACACGAATTCCATATTCTTGTATACTTTTGTGCCGCTTAAAACTAACTTCAGATGGAAAATTTAATATATTATCTACCGGTTTTCGGAATTGTAGGCTTGATTTACATGGCTTATCTTTTTAGATGGGTTTCTGCCCAGGATGCCGGTGACGATAAAATGAAATTTATTTCAGACAATATTGCAGAAGGTGCAATGGCGTTTCTGAAAGCGGAATACCGCGTATTGGCCATATATGTAGTTGTAGCCGCAGGACTTCTGGCCTTTCTAAGTTTCCAGGTTCCAACTACGCACTGGACCATCGTGATCGCCTTTATTATTGGTGCTTTATTTTCCGTAATTGCCGGATTTATAGGTATGAAGGTGGCTACACGGGCCAATGTCCGTACAACTCAGGCGGCACGTACCTCTCTCGTAAAAGCATTAAACGTTTCATTCCGTGGAGGAACGGTTATGGGTCTTGGTGTTGCCAGCCTTGCGGTACTCGGACTTAGCATTCTGCTTGCGCTTCTTTTCTTCAACTTCATGGGTGGTAACTGGTCCGGAGCAACTGTCAAAGGAATGAGCCTCAATGCACCGGAAACCATGACCGTTATTCTGGAAATTCTGGCCGGATTTTCATTGGGTGCCGAGTCTATCGCACTTTTTGCACGTGTGGGTGGTGGAATTTACACAAAAGCCGCCGACGTAGGTGCAGACCTCGTTGGTAAAGTGGAAAAAGGAATTCCGGAGGACGATCCAAGAAACCCTGCCACCATCGCAGACAATGTGGGCGACAACGTGGGTGATGTAGCCGGTATGGGTGCAGACCTTTTTGGTTCCTATGTTGCAACAGTTTTAGCAGCAATGGTTTTAGGAAATTATGTTATCCGCGATATGGGTGGGGACATCACGGCCACGGACCATTTCCGTGGATTGGGACCCATTCTTTTACCATTATTCATAGCTTGTATAGGCATCATCTTTTCCATTATAGGAAGCTTTTTTGTGAGTATCAAATCAGAAGAAGCACGCGAGCAGCAGGTTCAGAATGCATTAAACATGGGTAACTGGGTTTCCATAGGATTGACTGCAGTTGCTGCCTATTTCTGCATTCAATGGCTGCTGCCTGCTCAAATGCAAATGAATTTCTTTGGCACCGGACTTCAGATGGTTTCCTCAAGCCAGGTATTTTACGTGGTACTGATCGGACTTTTCGTTGGTGCTTCGATTTCGTATTTAACAGAATACTATACAGGCCTTGGAAAAGGACCGGTAAACGATATTGTACAAAAATCCGGTACAGGTGCTGCGACCAATATTATCGGTGGTCTGAGTAACGGTATGTTGAGTACTGCAGGTGCGGTATTGATTTTTGCTTTAGCCATCTGGATGAGTTACTCTCTTGCAGGGTTTTATGGCGTTGCCATTGCTGCTTCAGCTATGATGGCAACTACGGCTTTACAACTTGCTGTGGATGCTTTCGGCCCTATCGCAGACAATGCAGGAGGTATTGCAGAAATGTCGGAACTTCCGAAAGAGGTACGCGTCCGTACGGACATTCTCGATTCCGTTGGAAACACCACCGCAGCAATCGGAAAAGGCTTTGCCATTGCTTCTGCAGCCTTGACTGCTCTCGGTCTTTTTGCTGCCTATGTTACTTTTACGGGAATTGATGGTATCAATATTTTTAAAGCAGATGTGCTGGCAGCTTTATTTGTAGGAGGAATGATTCCCGTTGTCTTCTCTGCACTTGCCATGCGGTCTGTGGGAACTGCCGCTATGGATATGGTAAACGAAGTACGTCGCCAGTTCCGCGAGATCCCGGGAATCATGGAAGGAACGGCAAAACCACAATATGGCCGATGTGTTGAAATTTCTACAAAAGCGGCCCTGCATCAAATGATACTTCCCGGAGCCATTACGCTGATAAGCCCTGTAATCATTGGATTTACAATGGGTGCGGAAGCTTTGGGTGCCTACATGGCAGGTGTATGTGTGAGTGGGGTGGTTTGGGCCATTTTCCAAAACAATGCAGGTGGCGCCTGGGACAATGCCAAGAAATCCTTCGAGGCAGGTGTTACGATCAACGGTCAGGTTTACCACAAAGGCTCAGAGCCTCATAAAGCTGCCGTAATCGGGGACACCGTAGGGGATCCATTTAAAGACACGTCCGGCCCTTCAATGAATATCCTTATTAAATTGTCTTGCCTTGTAGGATTGGTGCTTGCACCGATCTTAGGGATGAAAGCAGGACATGGACATAGTCAAAATGAAGTAAAACAGACTAAAACGGAACAAGTTGGACAGGTAGAGAAATCTTTACCAGCTGTGATTCGGTAATTTCCCTTACTGCTAGTACCTTTTACATTCCTCAATACTTACGGGGGATAATAAAGCCATCGTGTACCTCTGCAAATCCAAGTTTGGGGTAATAGTTCATGGCTTCCGGAGCGGCTCTGAGCAAAAGCATGGTTTGATCACCTATGATCTCCTGGGTCCTTTGGATTAATGCTTTGCCGATGCCCTGATGCTGGTATTCTTTACGAACTGCCAGATCTGAAAGATAGCAGGCATAGCAAAAATCGGTGAGCGATCGCGCTATGCCAACCAAGAGTTCTCCCTCATAGGCACATACGACCAGATTCGAATGCGCATACATTTTGCTGATCCGTTCGGAATCGTCTACCGGACGACGGAGCCCTGAGCTTTTATACAATTCAATTATCGCTTCCGTTCCGGCCCGTTCCGTATGTGTATAACGAACGTTCATTAGTTTTGTTAATGTAGTACTGATTTCCAGGAAATCTTATCGTGGATGATTTTTTCAATAGCGGAGACCGGAACACGTTCCTGCTGCAAGGTATCGCGATCGCGAATGGTTACCGTCTGGTCATTAAGACTGTCAAAATCAATGGTCACGCAATAAGGTGTTCCAATCGCATCCTGCCTGCGATACCGCCGGCCTATGGCATCTTTGTCATCGAATTGGCAGAGAAATGAAAGATTCAGATCATTGAAAATCTTCTTGGCCATATCGACCAGTTCCGGTTTGTTTTTCAATAACGGCAGTACCGCACACTTGACCGGAGCCAGTACCGGATGTAATTTCAATACCACCCTGCTGGACGCTTCGCCTTCTGCATCCGGAACCTGTTCTTCCTTATACGCAGAACTCAGCATAGCTAGAAACATACGGTCGCAGCCTATAGATGTTTCCACCACATAAGGTATGTAATTCTCATTACTTTCCGGATCGAAGTATTGCAATTTTTTGCCGGAAAGCTCCTGGTGGTTTTTTAAATCAAAATCTGTACGGGAATGTATGCCTTCCAATTCTTTAAAGCCAAAAGGAAAATTAAACTGAATATCAACAGCAGCATTTGCGTAATGCGCCAGATTGTCGTGGTCGTGAAATTTCAGACTCGTGGAGGGCGTACCCAGAGCAAGATGCCACTGCATACGTTTTTCCTTCCAGTAGTTGTACCACTCCATTTCTTCCCCCGGTTTGACGAAATATTGCATTTCCATCTGCTCAAACTCCCGCATGCGGAAGATAAATTGCCTGGCGACGATTTCATTGCGGAAGGCTTTTCCGATTTGTGCAATTCCAAAAGGAAGTTTTTGGCGGGTTGTCTTTTGCACATTCAGGAAATTGACAAAGATTCCCTGGGCGGTCTCCGGCCTCAGGTAAAGCTTGCCTTCTTCGCCGGCAATATTGCCTAATTGGGTGTTGAACATCAGATTGAATTGACGCACTTCCGTCCAGTTTCTGGAACCCGAATCGGGATCTGCGATTTCACAATCTTCGATGATTTGTTTCAGTTCCTGCATGTCATTGCCCGACATGGCAGTGGTAAGACGTGAAAGGGTTTCATTTCTTCTGTTGGCCAATTCGACGACACGCGGATTGGTTTGACGGTACAAAACTTCATCAAAACTATCTCCAAAGCGCCCACGTGCTTTTTCGACTTCCTTCTCCAGTTTCTGATCGAGCTTATCGATAAAGTCCTCGATCAGCTGGTCTGCACGGTATCTCTTTTTTGAATCCTTATTATCGACGAGCGGATCGTTGAATGCATCCACGTGGCCGGAGGCTTTCCATGTCTTAGGATGCATGAGGATAGCCGCGTCCAGACCCACAATGTTAGCATGCATTTGGACCATGCTTTTCCACCAATAGGTTTTGAGGTTATTTTTTAGTTCCACTCCATTTGGTCCGTAGTCGTAAACAGCACTCAGTCCATCATAGATTTCGGACGACTGGTAAATGAAACCATATTCTTTGCAGTGCGATGTGATTTTCTTAAAAAGGTCCTCCACAACTTCAGGGATTTAAAGTTCAGCTTTCTGTTTGCGTTAAATAGAGTCGATACACCTTGACTTGCTGTATGATGACATCATTACTCTTCAATATTGAGAATTGAATTATTCTTGCCAACTTACACGTCAATCTTCGCGTAGGTTGCATGTGTTTCTATAAACTCCCGGCGAGGCGGTACATCATCTCCCATGAGTATGGAGAAGTAATAGCTTGCACTGGAGGCATCTTCCACCGTAACCCGACTCAATGTGCGCGTTCCCGGATTCATGGTAGTTTCCCAGAGTTGCTCTGCGTTCATTTCTCCAAGACCCTTGTATCGCTGTATATGCACGCTGTCTTCTTTGCCTTTGCCAATTTCTTCGGTAATTTCCGCACGCTCCTTTTCATTCCAGGCATAACGGGCCTCTTTTCCTCTTTTGATCAGATAAAGAGGTGGTCTGGCAATAAAGAGGTGTCCCCGTTCAATCAGTTCGGGCATGTACCTGTAGAAGAAGGTTAGAATCAATGTGGTAATGTGGCTGCCGTCGACGTCGGCGTCGCACATGATAACGATTTTGTGATAGCGGAGTTTCTCCAGGTTGAGGCGACGATCTCCATTTTCATCTTCAAACAAATAGACCCCCATTGCGGTGAAAATGTTTTTGATCTCCTCGTTTTCGTAAATTTTATATTCCAGTGCTTTTTCGACATTTAATATTTTTCCGCGCAACGGTAGGATGGCCTGAAAGTTACGGTTTCGTCCCTGTTTTGCGGTTCCACCAGCGGAGTCTCCCTCGACAAGGAAAAGTTCAGATTCGTCTGCGGAGCGCGAGGAACAGTCTGCCAATTTTCCAGGCAGGCCACTTCCGGTCAGCACATTTTTACGCTGGACCATTTCACGGGCTTTGCGGGCAGCATGCCGCGCAGTCGCAGCCAATATGATTTTTTCCGTGATGCGTCTGGCTTCCTTTGGATTCTCCTCAAGAAAAGCCATGAGTGCATCGCCGACAATTCGGGAAACAATTCCTACCACCTCCGAATTCCCCAATTCACCTTTTGTCTGTCCTTTGAATTGTGGTTCCGGAACTTTGACGGACACGATGGCAGAAAGCCCTTCGCGAAAGTCTTCCCCGCTGATTTCCATCTTGAGCTTGCTGAACAATCCATTCTGATCTCCGTATTGTTTGAAAACCCTTGCGAGTGCCCTGCGGAAGCCACTTACGTGGGTTCCACCGTCCCGGGTGTAGATATTGTTGACATAAGATAAGAGGTTTTCCTGAAAACCAGTATTGTAAACCAATGCAACTTCAACCTCAATATTCTCCTCTTTTCCTTCAATGTAAATGACATTTTCCGTCAAGGGGGTCCGTGCCTGATCAATAAATTTTACGAATTCGCGAAGTCCGCCTTCGCTGTGGAACCGCTCCTCGCGCTCCTGTTCTTCGCGTTCATCTTTCAGATATATGGTAAGTCCGCTATTGAGGAAAGACAATTCGCGTAAGCGTTGCGCCAGGGTGTCGTATTGGTAAATCAGCGTCTCAAAAATCTGATCATCCGGTTTAAATATCACCGTGGTACCCCTGCTATTGGATTCGCCGATCATGGCAACGTCCTGTATGGGTTTACCTCTCTGGTATTCCTGCATATAGACCTTGCCTTCCCTGCGAACTTCAACGCGGACATAAGACGACAAGGCGTTTACACATGAAACACCCACACCATGAAGACCTCCGGAAACCTTATAAGAATCTTTATCAAATTTACCTCCCGCATGAAGTACGGTCATAACGACCTCAAGTGCTGATTTCTTGAGCTTAGGATGCATGTCCACGGGAATACCCCTTCCATTGTCTTCAACACGTATGGAATTGTCGGGCTGTATGGATACCAGGATATGGCTGCAATGTCCCGCCAAATGTTCGTCAATTGCGTTATCAACGACTTCCCATACGAGGTGATGCAAGCCTTTTACATCGGTACTTCCAATATACATCCCCGGACGCCGGCGAACGGCCTCCAATCCTTCCAACGCCTGAATACTCGACGCACTGTAATCACCTGATTGTCCTGTCATAATTGCTTTTCTAAAAGTCCCCAAAGATAGGGATTCAAGCTGAGAAAATCTGGGATAAAATGCTAATAATGAAGATATTTTAAATAATAAAAAGCCCCATACAGCGGGGCTTTTATAATTGTACACCGGTCGCCTGAAAGGAACTCAAACTCCGGTTTTTATTTTAAAATAAAACTTACAGCATGCTGCGAAGCTTCTTATCCAATTCGGCTTCATCACCCGGCGTATATCCGGAATGCGTGTAACGGATACTGCCGGAAGCATCGACAACAAAAGTCTGCGGTACAGACTGAAAGTTGAGAATGCGCAACATATCCTTGTTTTGGTCGGAGAGAATTGTATAATCCCAGCCTTTTTGAGCGACCATCGGTTTTACCTTGTTCAGAGCCTGAACATCGTCTATGGTCACTGCAATGACTTCTATACCCAGTTTCTTCCATTCCGGATAAAATTCCTTCATGGCATCGAGCTCCTTTTTGCATGGCGAGCACCAGGTAGCCCAAAAACTAACGACTGTTAATTTGTTTCGCGGGAACGCCGTGTTGACAGATACCGTTTTGCCATCGAGTGATTTCAAATTGGCCGCAGGAAATTTTTTATCGCCCGGAACAAAAGACATACTCAGCATGCTCAGGCATAAAGACAACAGGATAAATGGTTTCATCATTTTGATTTTTTACGAATTGTAAAATTCCTAAAAAAAATGACTTACTTTAGGCCGAACAAAACAATTTAACGAATGATTAACCACAGGTCCCTGCAGGCAGCAATCATAATTATTGTATTCATAATCAATAATTTGCATAGTCAGGATGAACTCCTACTCGGAGGTGGATTCCAAAGCAATGCCAATGTATTCATACGGGACAGCCAGATCGGGGCATACAATATTCCCCAATATGACTATCAGCTCTTTGGTGCAGAGTCCTGGCTGGATCTGAATGCGGCGTATTCCGGCTTCCGGTTTGGCGTACGTTTTGACGCTTTTCACAATTCCAACTTGCTAAATCCGGTGAATTCGTATTCCGCATATGGAATCGGACGTTGGTTTATTCAAAAGGACATCGACCGATTCGAGGTCCAGGCAGGGTATTTATATGATGAAATCGGCAGTGGAATTATTTACAGGGCGTATGAAGAACGCGCCCAGCTCATTGACAATGCACTGATTGGAGTAAGCGGGAAATATAAAATCAACGACAATTGGTTTTTAAAAGCGTTCACCGGTAAGCAAAAATTTCTATTCAGCAGTTACAATTCCCTGATCAAAGGGGTTTACGCCAGCGGCTATTATAAACCCAATGACACGAGCACCTGGAGCATCGCTCCAGGTTTTGGATTTGTCAATCAAACCTATGGGGATGAGTTGGTAAAACAAATGGCAACCATCATTGGTGATTACGAAACGGAGGACCAGTTCAATCCGTATTACAATACCAACGCATTTACCATCTACAATACACTCAGCTGGAAAGATTTGAACTGGTATGTGGAGGCTGCTTTCAAACCGAAAGACATGATCTATGATCCAAATGCGGTCAGGGCCCTCCCAAAAGGACAGAGCACTTTAGGTAAACTGGTCTCTGCAAAAGGAAGCGTCTATTATACCAGTCTCACGTATGCGCATAATCATCTTGGCATTACAGCAGAGGTGAAACGAACCGAAAACATGGTCTTCCGCGCTGAACCTTTGCTCTCTTTAAATAAAGGATTGATCGGATACATTCCGCCCATGGCAAAAATCAATACCTACAGACTAAATTCCTATTACTACCCGGCAACACAATTCCTCAATGAAATGGGCTACCAGTTCGACGTAAAATATGGGTTTAGCGATCATTGGAACATCTCACTCAATTATTCTGAGATCCGGGATAAAGACTTTGAGCGAAAATATTATAACGAGATCTATGCGGAAGTGATTTATAAACCTGGAACCTGGCAATTGACGGGTGGTGTACAACATCAGTTTTACGACCAGGCTTTGTACTATGGAAAAACAGGTGAGCCTGACATTAATACCTTCACTCCCTTTGCTGAATTCTTATATAAATTTAACAGGAAGACGTCTCTTCGCATTGAAGCCCAGTATATGGAAAATAAGCACGACATCGGCAGTTGGGTGTATGGATTGGCCGAATTTGGTTTTGCTCCTCATTGGCTCGTGGAAGTTTCCGACATGTACAATACGAAACCCACTAAAGGAAAAGCATCCTTGAATTATCCAGCATTGGGTGTCGCCTATACGGAAGGTGCAAATCGCTTTTCTATTCGTTATGTAAAGCAGATCGAAGGAATTGTATGTTCCGGAGGAATCTGCAGACTCGAACCTGCGTTTAGCGGTTTCAGAGCAAGTATTACGAGCAGTTTTTAATGTAAACACAAAGAACCATGAAAATACTACCTTACATTTTATTTGCCTTCCTACTCACTAGTGGGCTCAGTTCCTGTTCAGATTGGGAACAGACCGTGGAGTTGCCAAACAATGACCTTGTACAATCAGACCGCATTGTTGTCATCGAAGAATTTACAGGGGCATCCTGCGCAAATTGTCCTGCAGGTCTCGCCCAATCCGCTGCCATCGCCGATTTATATCCGGACAATATCGTATTCATCGCGGTTCATTCCAATTTCCTGGGACAACCAGCGACTAAAGGGCAGGTGGATTTGAGAACACCGGACGCACAGGCACTTGAAGCATTCCTCGGAGACTGGCTCGCGAAGCCCGAAGCAGCAATTAACAGGTTCGAATTGCAGCAATCCATGCTTTTCCGCATTGGCAGCCCGGATAGCTGGAAATCCTACGTCGATCAGGAATTGAAAAAAGCACCTGAAGTCAGTCTGAAAATAACAAGTCAATTCGACGAAGCCAGCCGCGTATTAAACGTACACCTATTTGCAAAAGCACTCCAGGATATTACAGAACCCCTTCACTTCCACTGCGGAATTACAGAATCAAAAATCATTGCAGACCAACTGGACAATGTAAAAGGCAAACTGATTGGATTTGAACACAACCACGTCTTGCGCAAGATCCTTTCCTCCATTTCAGGAGACCGGTTTGCAGAGTCTGCTGCAAAGGGTATGGAGTTTGTAAAAGACTACAGCTTTACATTGCCTCAGGATTCCATTGTCTGGAAACCGGAAAATTGCAATGTATTCGCTTTCGTATCCCTGGATGAAAATAAAAAGTATATCCTGCAGGCCGCAGAAGCACCTGTAAAATAAGAATTGCCTTTCAGATAAAAACAACTGTTAGTTTCTTAGTAATCTGGTGTAAACTGGTTCCATAGCTGTGCCGGTTTGCCCTTCCACGCTTTGTTTGAATTTTGGGAAAACAGGAATTATTGCCTTGTCTATTGGCCATGTATCGCGGAAATACGCTTTTTAATTGCTAAAATAAAAGGTGCAGGTTCAAACAATCGTTACATTGTTCCTCCCTGTACGTCTTCGTTATTCCCTTAGTTTGGGGTTTAAAATCAGATTGGGATTCTTATGCTTATTTCTTATTTATCAAATCCCTCATTCGCTGCGCATATTCGAAAACAGAATACGCCTGTGTGGTATCCCCGCTTTTCAGATATGCCAAACTGAGAAATTTAAGGTTTTCCTCACTTAATGAATCCAACTGGAAACTTTTCCGGAGGTATTCGATCGCTTTCCCATATTCATTGAGGTTGATATATGCTGCGCCGATATTAGTATAAGGCTTTGCAAATTTCGGATCCATTTTGATCGCCTGCTCACATGCCTGAATTGCTTCCTGGTTGGATCCCTTGTTGAGATAGGCCACACACAAATTGGAATATCCCTCTGAATCTTTATCCTGAAGACTGTTATAACGTTTGAAATCTGCTATTGCGGAATCGTATTTGTTTTGCAAAAAATAGGAGGAAGCTCTGTTTTTGTAAGCCAGTGCATAATCCGGTTTCAATTCAATGCACCGGTTAAAATCCGCAAATGCCTTGTCCGCTAGGTTCATTCGTGCATACACCGAACCCCTTCCATTCAAAGCATCCGGATAGAGATCCTTATATTCCAATGCTTTATTGTAGGAAAGCAAGGCCATGCTATCCTTGTTCTGATTGTAATAGATAACACCCATATTGTAGTATACCTCTTCATCAAGTACATTGTACTTCAAAGATTTGAGGTAGAGATCCAGGGCCTTATCCAGCTGACCTGCCTGCTGGTACAAATATGCGCGGTTGGTATAGGCTTTAGCTCCCGGATACGACTTGATTGCATTATCCCACAAGGCAGCTGTGTTTTTCCAACTTTGAGCATGAAAAAAACTTAACAGCATCAGCACCAGTCCGACTCCTGTAACAAGATAGTAGCGCTTGTTCAGATTTT
The DNA here is from genome assembly GCA_964507535.1 of uncultured Saprospiraceae bacterium. Taxonomy (GTDB): domain Bacteria; phylum Bacteroidota; class Bacteroidia; order Chitinophagales; family Saprospiraceae; genus Vicinibacter. The sequence continues at coordinate 6,871 of CAZDQG010000019.1, read as the reverse complement.
GTCCGGACCGCTGGTAGAGATACCAGGCCAGGACATAAAAAATACCGATATAAGGTACATAGGTATATCGCTCAGAAATAATCGCACTACCAAACATAAACAACTGCAATACCAAAGCCAGATTGGTCAGATAAAATAAAAAACCAAAACTGATTTCCCGGTAGCGTCTCCAGGTTTTAAGACACAACCATGCCGTCGCAGCAAATACCAGAGGTGAAAACAAATAAGGCGCGGCTAAATTTTCATTGATCGGTGGCAATGGATAAAAAGCAGTAAGGTTGACCGGCAGGACCAATTTATACAAATACATCATGTAGCCATAGAAAGGGAAGAAGATGCGCTTTCCCCAACCGTAAAATTCTGACGTGGGTGTAGCTCCTGCAGTAGTCTGCGCATGCATGGTCAGGTACAGAAATACAAGGGCAACCAGACCGAATGGAATTTTATCGAGAATCCACTTTATAGAAAGGGGGCGCGCTTTATAAAAGTCCAATGTAAGAAGTACCGCAGGAAAAATAATGGCGGCGGGTTTTGACAAAATGGACAATGCAAACATCAAAAAGCTTAACCAATATGCTTTCTTGGAATCCTTGTCCAGATACTCGATATAAAAACTCAGTCCGGGAATGAAAAATAAAGTGTACAAGACATCCTTTCGTTCAGAAACCCAGGCCACAGACTCCACGTGCATGGGATGCACACCAAACAAAAGGGCTACGGAAAAGGCAATGAATGTATTTGAATTGGAAAGGCAAAAGATGAAGCGGTACACCAAATATACATTTGCCAGGTGGAGCAGTACATTGAAGAGATGATAACTGAACGGATTGGAGCCTGATATTGCATAGTTCAGTGCAAGACTGATCATAGTCAGGGGATGAAAGTTTCCCTGAACCGGAGTTGTAAAAAACTTGGTAAAATTTGAAAAATCACGGATCAGGATATTATTGATCGCATAATCCTGGTCATCCCAGTTTACAAATTCCGCGCCGAGTGCCGGAATGAATGCTACAAAACTCATCAGCAAGGCCACTGCAATCCATAGCGATTGTGATTCCTTGCTAAACGCTGGAGTCATCTGGACATCCTGTATTTGCATGGAGTCCTGAGTTCGCTGATTTTTACTTTTCTTGCCCATCCCTGATAATAATTAAAGGTGATCCGTGCACGAACAATTGATTCGTTCGCTGGAGATTTATCTGCCTCCTTTTTTGAGATAATCAATAATTACTTTCCGGATATCCCATCGCATGTCGTTCATGTTTCCTTCTGAGGGTTTCATTACTTCACTGATGAATGGATTGTCCTGTTTCAAATAGTCCATACCCTTCTCTGCGCCCGTCAATAAAAAATCATTGATCGCCACTTTGTAATTTTGATCCGGATCCAACGGCTGCTGACTTATAAACCATTTTCCATCCTTGCCTTGTGCGATGCGATCCCATTGCAAGTAACCACCTGATCCTTTGTTAGCAACACCTGCTTCCAGGATTTTTTGGAGGAGACTGCCTTTCATTTTTACCTGAAAGACGGCACCACCATAGGGCAGTGAACGCAATATATCGTATTGGGAAAGCTTCTCCTGCAACATGTCATCCACGCGAACGCCCCCGGAATTATGCAGGCTGCAATCACTGGAGGGATATGCTTTGCTCATTGCACGAGCGATCATATTCCCGAATGGACATTGCACATTGCGGATCGTAAGCTCCCGCGCGTCGTACGGTTCATGCAATACTAACAACTGTTCGCCAGGATCAAAACCCATCTCACGCATGATTTTGGATTCAATATTTTTCCATTTCTCCACAACCAGCTTTGTTTCCGGATCGAGAGCAATGCTTTCATTCAGGGGGACCAGACTTGAACGGATTTTGGCTTTCTTTTTTCCTAAGTCATACTCAATCCGGTGCACGTATGCACTCTTTGCATTGGCATCTGCTTTGGTCATAACCGTAGCGCCAATCTCATATTTCATATGTTCGTGTTCATGTCCTCCTAGAATCAGGTTAATCGCAGGGAAAGATTTGGCCAACTCAAGGTCTTCCTCCTTTGTAAGATGACTCAACATTATGATGAAATCCGCTTTTCCCTCAAGCTTCTGCAATTCATTTTGAACGCTGCTGCGCACCTCTTCATAGAACACATAACCTGCCTTGTTTGCCGGCAGACATGGTGATACAACACCCAATTTTATTTTTTTCCCGGAGGAATTATGAATTTCCAGGATTTTACTTTTGGGGATATCCTGGACAACTCCATGTACATTTTTTTGAAAAGGGACATTCCCCTCTTTTGTTTTATGGAGTACATTGGTCGCCACCCAATCAAATTTCGATTCGTTGATCCTTTTTAGAAGAGAGACTTCATCCAGGTCAAATTCGTGATTTCCAAAGGCCACCAAATCCACACCAACTGTATTCAATGCCTCAACCATCTGTTTTCCGCGGATCCTCTCCCCATCCCATTTGAGGGTACCAATCAATGAAGGACTCAAAAAGTCACCTGCAAGCATGCACAAGGTGTTGGGATTCTCCGATTTCAGCTTTTTATACAACGTGGCAATTCTGGCAGCTCCGCCCACGCGTCCCTGATCCAGGGGGGCTATTTCATAAAAATCATTTATTTGCAAAATGGTACAGGAGATCTTGCCAGTTGCTCCAGACGGCATACCCTCCATTGGCTTCCGGGTGGCGCAGGAACTTAAAATGAACGTTAACAGCAGGGCTGCCCAGGCAGCTTTCTGGAAAGAAAGCGCCCGCAGTCCTGGTAATAATCGATTGTACATGTAATTTGCTTCTTTGTCTTGAATAAATGTAAGAAATTTGAGAAAACCCAAAGGAAGGGGTTTTCACAAAATTCAGGCGCCAAATTTAAGGGAATTACCTTCTACAAAAATGAAAGCTTTCCATGTTCGCAAAATAAATTCCAAGCCATTATGAGACTAAATACGCGATATACGCTACAACCCACATCCTTGAAAATGCTCCAGGGCATTCTTTTCCTTTTATTGTGTGCCTCTTTACAGGCAACTCACATCGTAGGCGGCGACTTTGAATACCGTTGCCTTGGAGCCAACACGTATGAAATTTCACTCACTCTTCGCAGGGACTGCCTCAATGGAAATCCCGGAGCTCAATTTGATAATCCCGCAGCGGTAGGAATCTTTAATTCAAGCGGCATTCTGCAAAATCAACTGGGCGATGCCGGGCGTTTATTGATGAAATACCGGCAGGATGATACATTGAATGAGATTTTGGTTAAAACCTGTGGAATTGAAGGTGGGGATGTTTGCGTACATACGACTACCTACCGCGATACCGTCGAATTGCCGTTTTTGGCAGGAGGATATATTCTGGCATATCAAAGATGTTGCAGGAACTATACGATTCTGAACATAATTGACCCCCTCGAAACGGGTGCAACCTATACTCTGGAAATAAAAGAGGAAGCACTTCGTAACTGCAATAGCAGTCCCAGGCTGGGCAATTATCCACCCATTTATTTGTGTGGCGGACAGGCTTTTGAATTCAAATTAAAAGCAAAAGACGAGGAAGGCGACTCCCTCGTTTACAAGTTGTGTACTCCTTATACCGGAGCCGATCAGTTGAATCCCAGGCCGGCAGTGCCTTCCAATCCTCCCTACGATCCTGTTCAATTTAAGAGCCCATATTCATTGAATGACATGATAGGAGGCATCCCTGCATTGAACATAAATTCTGCTACGGGAACCATGACAGGGTTTGCGGTTCCCCTCGTGGCACAATATCTGATTGCATATTGTGTAGAAGAATACCGGAATGGAAAACTGCTTTCTGTGCTGCGGCGCGATTTTCAAATCAATGTCCGCTTATGCAATTCGGCTCCCGTCGCAGACTTTGATTATCAGCTGGCACAATGCAAACTTCCCGGACAACTGAGTCTTCAAGACGCTTCAAAGGACCCCTTTTCAAAAATTATATTGTGGAACTGGAGCCTGGACCTGAACGGAACCATACAAAATTCAAATCTCCGCAACCCGGTATTTCAATTCAATCAAACAGGAAAAGCAACAATCCGGCTCATCATTGAATCTGAAAAAATGTGTCGCGATACCCTTGTGCGCAATCTTCAGATCGATGTTCCGAAAACGGAATTTTATTTTCATGCGGATACCATATGTTTATATGATTCCACAGAACTAGTCCGCACCTACGATCCGAATTACAAATATACCTGGAGTCCCTCCTATGGACTGAGTTGCAGCACCTGTCCAAATCCAAAGGCAGGTCCTCAAAAAAACACCCGGTACATACTGCGCAGTTACAATGATCTTTGTGAACGATTCGATACCGTAGATGTATTTGTAAAACCTTGTTTTATTGATCCCTGTGCATTTATTCTCAACAAAAACTGTTTGCCCAACGGAATGGTAGAAATAAATGCCATAGATGCAAACGGAAACAGTATACTACCCGCTATCAGAAAACACGAGTTGTTTTGGGAAGTCCAGGAAAATTCCCAACACCCCAGGTACATTGTCATAAATCAAAATCCCCTGCAGGTTTTCAATAAGGACGTCGTAAGTCTGACTTACAAATCGTACAGCTGGCCCGCAGGTTTGCCGAAAACAATCGAATTTGCAGATATCTGCACACACCGAACACGCGACAGCCTGAACATGGAATGTAGTGGACCCTGCGAGGATTTGAATTTTATCCTGTCATCCTGTGAGGATGATTACGACAAAGAGCGGCAGCTGGATTTTCCGGATGGCATTTGCCAAACCATTTGCGGGGGAGCCTGTCAATATATCATCGCGTTGTTTGAGGAAAACGGTCAGTTGATAAACCCTTCCAATTACCAGATCCGGTGGTCAACCGGCGCCACAGGAGCGTATGTGATGCTTATGGGTCCATATTTCAACACCCTGAGTGTGGAAGTCCGGAAGGGTGATTGCGTATGGCGGGGACGGTATTGGAAAAGTTGCGAACACTATCAAAAGGACCAGCGTATGGAGCTTGATCCAAATTGTTCAAACAAAGAAAAAACCATTCCGTATGTTCAGCTTCAGGAGATGATGCAAGATGGTCGCGCCCAATTTGTACTGTACAATTTAAACGGACAGTCCTTTTCGAATAATGAATTTAATACACTGCCAAATGGATTTTACATTCTTGTCCGAATAGAAAATGGATACAAGAGCATGTACCGGATTATAAAATCTGATTAAAATAACAAACGTTTGTTTGTTATTTATTTTTCCTTTAAACCAAGATCTTCCGCGGCCCGGTAGATCAATTCCATTTCAAATCCCTTTTGAGCAAGGGACTGGATGGATTTGAAGATATCCTTTTTGAGCGCATGTGTTTTCTGGAGTTCCCGCCGTATGGTTTCCTGGTATCCTTCCGGGTCTATTTCCTGGAGGGCCAGCTTTATCAGGGGTTCTGAAATCTGTTTCATGCGGAGTTGCATCTGGATCTTGGGAATGCTCCATTGCTGATTGTTGAATTTCCCGCGAGCAAAGGATCGTGCAAAGCGCTCCTCATTTAAAAACCCTTCCTGAATGAGGTCTACCATGATTTCACCAGTCTGGTCTTCGGTAGCTCCCAATTGTTGTAACTTTTGTTCTGCTTCAAACTGACAGCGGTCCTGATAGGCGCAATAGTGCTGCATTTTTTTCAACAAAACATCCTTGGATAGGTACATGCAATCTCAGAGTAATAGATGAATGATATCCGCAATCTCCTTCCCGGGATCGTGCAGTTTTACTGAAAAGCCCAATTCGCGGGCTGCTTCAATATTTGCAATCTTGTCATCTATGAACAGCGTATCCTCCGGGGAAATGCCCGCATCTGAAAGTACAAATTGAAAAATTTCCCTTTCCGGTTTGCGCAGGCCAAGTTCGAACGAATAATAAACCTTGTCAAAATAAGCGTGCTCAAAATTGACGATACCATGTTCCGCTTCGAGTTTTTTGCGGAGACATCTCAAATGTGTTATGTTGATGTTGCTCAGCAGGAAAACCCGGTAGGCCGACCGCAAGCGGGTGAGCATTTCAAAGCGATGTTTCGGCATGGAAAGGAGCATCGCATTCCAGGCCTTGTAGTAGTAGGAACCCTCCATTACGGCTGTAGAGCGACGCTGCAAACGATTAAAAAATGCTTCTTCCGAAATTTCTCCTCTTTCAAAAGGATACAACACCTGATCAAAGAGATCAGCAGATTTTTGGGGGTCCAAAACCGCTGCCAGCTGCCGTTCTGTTTCCATCTCATCCAGATCGAACAACACATTCCCAAAGTCAAACAAGATATTTTTAGTCATCTGCTGGTCCACTTCCGGCAAAGATCGTTTTCGCTGTTCAAAATAGGAAGCTTCTCTTGATGAAATCCATTTTGGCGGGTTTCGCTTGGCATTGCCTGCATACGCCTGGATATGCAGCTTTCACGAGTTCTTGATTTTTCCGGGAAATAAGGTAATCGCCCTGATTCAATATCAAAACTCCGCCATTTGTGCATCGGGCTATACCGAGCCTTGCACAAATAAAGGGAACATGTGTGTTCATGGGATTTCATTTTCATATGATGAAAAATATTTACTTTTGCACACCCCATCACACCCACACCCTTTTTTGGTCCCATAGCTCAGTCGGTTAGAGCATCTGACTCATAATCAGAGGGTCCTTGGTTCGAGCCCAAGTGGGACCACACAATTTACCTATAAACCTCTGGAATACAGCGCTTTGATACTAGCTAAAGGTATCTAAATTTGAAGGGGTTTCCATTCCGGATACACATAAAGTGCCCTTTTCTTTATCAGATGTGAATCCATCTTTGTAATCGTGCAGGCTTCCAGTTAAAAATAAGCTTGGTACCAGTTTATAAATGAACTC